>NZ_JASIST010000007.1:0-223948 GCF_030063265.1 Pseudarthrobacter sp. PH31-O2
GTTACGGCGGTCATAGCGTGGGGGAAACGCCCGGTCCCATTCCGAACCCGGAAGCTAAGACCCACAGCGCCGATGGTACTGCACCCGGGAGGGTGTGGGAGAGTAGGTCACCGCCGGAACATCATTAAACGGTCGAGGACCCCCAACCACGTTGGGGGTCCTCCCGCATTTAACACCCCACCCAAAAACACCCCCACCGGGAACCCCACCCGGCTCACCGGGAACATTGGCGCCCATCAATCCACGCCAGGAGCTCGACGGCGTGGGCCGCCGCCAACTCACGTGGCCAGAATAGCGGTGCGGCTGTGAGGCTCGACACCGCGACCGCGGAAAGGCTCACTGCCGTTAGCCGGGCGCAGGGGACTCGCCTAGAATTGGATGAGATGTACGGACTTCGAAGCGCTTGATTTCGGGTTGCGTAGGAACGAAACACGGAATAGAGCGGCTGCGATTACGCCAGTGGTCAGCTCACAACAGGAGGAATCCATCATGGCTGAGCACAACGACCGTAATCGTGGCGGCAACGACCGAGGCAACTTCGGCGGCGGCGATCGGAAGCCCCCCTACAGCGGCGGCGGAGATCGTGACCGGAAGCCCTATGGTGACCGTGCTCCCCGCGAAGGCGGCGCAGAGCGCAGGAGCTTCGGTGCCGGCGGCGGCGACCGGAAGCCCCCCTACAGCGGCGGCGGCGACCGGAAGCCCCCCTACAGCGGCGGCGGAGATCGTGACCGGAAGCCCTATGGTGACCGTGCTCCCCGCGAAGGCGGCGCAGAGCGCAGGAGCTTCGGTGCCGGCGGCGGCGAGAACCGCAGGCCCTTCGGCAACCGTGATGACCGCCCGGCCCGCGGCTTTGACCGCGGTGATTCCGGCCCCCGCCAGTTCGGCCGGGACCGCCCGGAAGACCGCCCGGCCCGCGTCCCCAACGCCCGGGACCTGCGCAGCGCCAACCGCCCCGACCGCGAACGCTCGCCGCAGATTGACGATGATGTTACGGGCAAGGAACTTGACCGTGCCACCCAGCACCAGATCAAGACACTCGAGGACAACAGCGCCGAGTGGGTGGCCCGCCACCTCGTGATGGCAGGGCGTCTGATCGACGATGAACCGGAGCTGGCATTCCAGCATGCCCTCGCGGCAAGCCGCCGCGGTGGCCGCCTCGCAGCCGTTCGCGAAGCAGTGGGCCTGACCGCCTATGCCGCCGGCCACTATGGTGAAGCCCTGCGCGAGTTCCGCACCTACCGTCGGATCAGCGGTTCCAACATGCACTTGCCCGTTATGGCTGACTGTGAGCGTGGACTCGGACGTGCCGACCGTGCCCTGGAAATGGCCCGCTCCGAGGAAGCCAAGGACCTCGACGCGCCCGGCAAGGCAGAGCTCGCCATTGTGGCCGCCGGCGCCCGGACAGACCTTGGTCAACTAGACGCTGCGGTTTCCGAACTGGAAATTGCCCAGCTCGACATCAACCGTGCATTCTCCTACAGCCCGCGCCTCTTCCGTGCCTACGCCGATGCTCTGGGAGCGGTTGGCCGGACGGCTGAAGCGCAAAAGTGGGAACGCCAGGCCGCCGTGGCCGAGAATGCCCTCGGCCTCGACGTCCAGGAGGATCCCGACATCATCGACCTGGGTTGGGATGAGGACGAGGACGCCCGCGAGCAAGAGCAGCAGCGCAGGCTCCTCGCCGATCAGGCTGCCGAGCGGTCCGCCGCTGCGGCCCAGTCGCAGGTGCCGCGTGCTGCCAGCGCTGAGGCCGTCGCGGGCTTCGAGGAAACCGGTGAGGCGGCTGTGACCGCCCTCGACGACGGATCAGACGACGCCGAATCCGACTTCTGGGAATCCGACGACGCTGAATCCGATGAGGACTCCGTGGAGAAGGACACGCTGGACCGCTCCGAGCTCCTGGCCGGCGATAACACCGGCGAAACCGGTAGCGGCGACGCCGACCCGCACGAGCCGGAACGTTCCGAGGACTGATCCGAAATGGCTGCAGCCGAGCTGATTTCGACCTTCGACGCCCTACTCGCCGACCTTGACGGCGTCGTCTATGCAGGCCCGCAGGCCATACCCGGTGCCGTGGAGTCCCTGCGCCGGCTGGCCGTGGCCGGCGTCGGGCTGGGGTACGTCACAAACAACGCCTCCCGGACGCCCGCGCAGGTCGCGCAGCACCTGCGCGAACTCGGCGCCCCGGCGGAGGATCATCAGGTGGTCAGCTCCTCGCAGGCCGCGGGTGAGCTGTTGGCTTCGCTGCTGCCGGCGGGCGCCCGCGTCCTGATCACGGGCGGCGACTCACTGGCGCAGGAGATTGAACTCGCCGGGCTGGTGCCCGTCCGCAGCGAGGCGGAGAACCCCGTCGCCGTCGTTCAGGGTTTTCATCCCGATCTCGGCTGGAAAGACCTCGCGGAAGCCGCCTATGTTGTTGCCGGTGGGGCCTTGTGGGTGGCCACCAACACGGACATGTCGATACCGCAGGCACGAGGCATTGCACCGGGGAACGGAACCCTGGTCGCTGCCGTGGCCGCCGCCACCGGAAAGCGGCCCCTCGTCGCCGGAAAGCCGGAAGCGCAGCTGTTCCACACGGCGGCCAAACGCCTTGCCGCCGACCGGCCGCTGGTTGTCGGTGACCGTCTGGACACCGATATCCTCGGCGGCAACAACGCCGGCTATGCCACGGTGGCCGTCCTGACCGGCGTCGACACGCGCGAATCGATCCTGGCCGCCCGAACCCTCGAACGGCCCGACTATCTTATTAACGACCTCACCGACCTCTACCGCCCGTACCCGGTGGTTGAGGTCGACGCCGGACAGCACCGCTGCGGCGCGGCCTCCGCCGAAGTGCGAGGACGGACAGTGCATGTCAGCGGTGATCCCGGCAACCTCGATTCATGGCGGGCCGCCTGTTCGGCCTGGTGGGCGGCCAACCCTGAGGCCGCCACTGCCTTGGCGCCGGACCTTAAATGGCTGGATCACTAGACTGGGGACCATGACCGAGCTCAACCACATCACCGAAAAGGACTTCGCTGCGGCGCAAGTGCCGGCCAGCTGGCCGAGGCGTCCGGAGAATGCGCCCGATGCCGGCGGACAGCCCGTATCAACGGACCCGGCGGTAGCCGCCCTCCTGGGCGGCCTTAGGAAGCTGCCGGAGCTGCCGGTGGCGGGGCACGCGGAGATGTACGCCAGCCTGCACGATGAACTGCTGGCCGCCCTGAATGAGTCCGTAACTACCACGTCACCAGGGGATGCCACGACATGAGCAGGCTTGACCAGGCCCTCGTCGGCCGTGGGCTGGCGCGGTCCCGCACCCACGCAGCGCGACTGATATCCGAAGGCAAAGTCAGTTCCAACGGGGCCGTACTTGCGAAGGCCTCGCTCCAGGTCCGGGACGATGCAAGCCTGGACGTGGCAGCCGCGGATGAGGACAACTACGTCAGCCGCGCCGGGCACAAGCTGGCCGGCGCACTGGATGCTTTCCCGGCCGTCGGGGTTGAAGGCAAGCGCTGCCTGGACGCGGGCGCCTCCACCGGCGGGTTCACCGAGGTTCTGCTGCGACGCGGTGCCGCCCACGTGGTGGCCGTCGATGTGGGCCACGACCAACTGGTCCCCGCGATCCGCAATGACCCCCGCGTTTCCGTCCACGAGGGACTGAATGTCCGCTACATAACACCGGAGGAGATCGGCGGGGCGGCAGCGCTGACGGTGGCCGACCTGTCATTCATTTCCCTCACCCTCGTGCTGGCAGCCCTCGCCGCGTGCACGGAGCCTGGCGGGGACCTGGTCCTGATGGTGAAGCCGCAGTTCGAGATCGGCAAGGACCGGCTGGGCCGCACCGGTGTTGTCACCTCGGACCGGGAGCGCCGCCTTGCGGTGGGCAAAGTGGCGGCGGAAGCGGTGGACACGGGCCTGGAACTGAAGGGCCTCGCCAGCAGCCCGCTGCCCGGCCAGGACGGAAACGTCGAGTACTTCCTGTGGATAAAGCGCGGGATGAGGACAGACCTGCCTAAGATCGAAGAGCGGGACGCAGCCGTTGCTGCGTTACTCGGAACGATCTGGCCCAAGTACTAGAAGCACTAGAAGGCGGAACCCGATGAGCAGGCGCGTCCTCATCCTTGCCCACACCGGCCGTGAGGAGTCACTCAAGGCTGCCTGGGAGGCGTGCGCCGGGCTCCACGACTCCGGCATCGTTCCCGTGATGCTGAAATCCGAACTTGGCGACATGGTCCGCTTCTTCGGACGACTCGACCAGCCTGTTGAGATCCTCCATGACCATGTGATGCTGCCGGAAGTGGAGCTCGTGATGGTCCTCGGCGGCGACGGGACAATCCTTCGTGCCGCGGAACTGGTGCGCGAGGTCGACGTGCCGCTGCTCGGCGTGAACCTCGGCCACGTCGGATTCCTGGCCGAGAGTGAACGGGCGGACCTCGCCCAGACCGTGGAGTGGATCGCGAGCCGCGAGTACACCGTGGAAGAGCGGATGACCATCGACGTCCAGGTCTGGGTCCGCGGGCAGAAGATCTGGCATACCTGGGCCTTGAACGAGGCAGCCATCGAGAAGGGCAACCGGGAACGGATGCTCGAGGTAGTCACCGAGGTGGATGAGCGCCCGCTGACCTCCTTCGGCTGCGACGGCGTTGTCCTGGCCACTCCCACCGGCTCCACCGCTTACGCCTTCTCCGCCGGCGGCCCGGTGGTGTGGCCCGAGGTTGAGGCGCTGCTGATCGTGCCGATCAGTGCGCACGCGCTCTTCGCCAAACCACTGGTGGTCTCGCCCCGGTCCCGGCTCGCCGTCGAAATCCTGAACCGGACCGGAGCCCAGGGGGTGCTGTGGTGTGACGGGCGGCGCTCGGTGGACCTCCCGCCCGGAGCGCGCGTGGAAGTGACCCGCTCCGCCACCCCCGTCCGCCTCGCCCGAACGCACCAGACGCCGTTCTCCGGCCGCCTGGTCCGCAAGTTTGAACTGCCCATCCAAGGCTGGCGCGGTCCGACGCCCGCAGCCTCCGCGATCAACACCGGCCCGGTGCCGGTGATCCGCACGCCCCGGCCGATGCCCCCGCTGCCGACTCCGCTGCCGACTCCGCCGCAGGCTGGGCCGCCGCACGCGGGCCCGGGCGAGACTCCTGATCCATCGACTGCGAAGTGAACCATGCTTGAAGAACTGAGAATCCGCGACCTCGGCGTTATTACCGACGCCACGCTTCCCCTCGGCCCGGGCCTGAGCGTCGTGACTGGAGAGACCGGCGCCGGTAAGACCATGGTGGTCACCGCCGTCGGGCTGCTGCTCGGCGCACGCTCCGACGCCGGGGCCGTGCGCAGCGGCGCGAAGAGCGCCTCAGCGGAGGCAACAGTGACGCTCGACGCCGGCCACCCAGCCGTGGCGCGCGCCCGCGAGGCCGGGGCAGAGATTGAGGAGTTCGACGGCGGTGCTGAGTTGCTGCTCGCCCGCACTGTGGGTGCAGACGGCCGCAGCCGAGCCTATCTGGGCGGGCGCGCCGCGCCCGTAGGGGTGCTCGGCGAAATAGGCGAAACCCTTGTGGTGGTCCACGGACAGTCCGGGCAGATCCGGCTCAAGAGCCCCGTCGCGCAGCGCGAAGCCCTCGACAAGTTCGCGGGGGAGGGCCTGACCGCGGCGCGCACCAGCTACCAGAAGCTCTACGCCCGGTGGAAGTCCAGCCAAGCCGAATTGGCGGAGCTCCGCAGCGCCGCGCGGGAACGGCTCCGGGAGGCCGAATCCCTGGAAGCTGCGCTGGCCGAGATCGATGCTGTCGACCCGCAGCCCGGCGAAGACGAATCGCTTAAGGCCGAGGCCGTCAAACTCGCCAACGTCGAGGAACTCCGGATCGCTGCCACCACCGCACATCAGGCGCTCATCGCCGAGGACTTCGGCGAGGGTAACGATGCTACGGCCCTGGTGGATTCCGCCAAGCGCACCCTCGAGCATGTCGCCGAACATGACGGGGAACTCGGCTCAGCGGCTGCCCGCCTGGCCGAGGTCGGCTTCCTGCTGAACGATATCGCCACCGAACTCGCCAGCTACCAGGCCACCCTGGACACCGAGGGCCCGGAACGGCTTGCCGAGATTGAGGACCGCAGGGCGGCCCTCGCGACGCTGGTGCGCAAATACGCCCCGAGCATCGATGAAGTACTGGTGTGGACTGAAGAATCCCGGAAACGGTTCCTGGAACTGCAGGACGACTCCCTCCGGATCGAGGCGCTGGAGGCCGAGGTGGTTCGCGCAGGCACCGAACTGGCCAAGCAGGCCGCCGGACTCAGCAAGCTGCGTAAAAAGGCCGCCAAAGACCTCTCCGTTCGGGTCAGCGCCGAGCTTAAGGCCCTGGCGATGGCGGATGCCACCCTGGTGATCAACGTCGAATCCGCCGGGCAGCCCGGACCGTTCGGAGCGGATGAGATCTCCTTCCTGCTCCAGCCCCACTCCGGCGCCCCCGCGCGCCCGTTGGGCAAGGGCGCATCCGGCGGTGAATTGTCCCGCGTGATGCTCGCCATCGAAGTGGTGCTGGCCGCCGTCGACCCGGTCCCCACCTTCGTTTTCGACGAGGTCGACGCCGGCGTGGGCGGCCGCGCCGCCGTCGAGATCGGCCGCCGGCTGGCGATGCTCGCCCGGCACGTCCAGGTCCTTGTTGTGACCCACCTGCCCCAAGTGGCGGCCTTCGCCGATCAGCACATCCGGGTCACCAAGACCTCAGTGCGCGGCGCCGACGGTTCCACGGCGGCCGGTTTCACCTCCAGTGACGTCCAACTACTCGGCGAAGCGGAGCGCGTCCGCGAACTCGCCCGGATGCTCGCCGGGCAGGAGGATTCCGAATCCGCGCAGGCCCACGCCCAGGAGTTGCTGGACGATGCCCGGCTCCTGCCGCAGCAAGCCTGAGCGCCCCGTGCGGCGGCGCGTATACGGGATGACCAGCACGGCGGAATCCCGCGGACAGGACCTCGGAAGGCCGAATTGATGATAGGCTCGAACTCCGTGGTGCAGCGATCAAATTCCCGTGTAAATTCCCGGTTCCCGGGCTCGTCCAAGACGACCAAACACATCTTCGTAACCGGTGGTGTGGCGTCCTCGCTCGGTAAGGGACTGACGGCTTCGAGCCTCGGTCACCTCCTGCGGGCACGCGGCTTGTCTGTAACTATGCAAAAGCTCGATCCCTATCTGAACGTGGATCCGGGCACGATGAACCCCTTCCAGCATGGCGAAGTCTTCGTCACCGACGACGGCGCCGAAACGGACCTCGACATCGGCCACTACGAGCGCTTCCTCGATGAGAACCTCGAAGGCTCGGCCAACGTCACAACCGGGCAGGTCTACTCCACGGTCATCGCCAAGGAGCGCCGCGGCGAGTACCTCGGCGACACCGTCCAGGTTATTCCGCACATTACCGATGAAATCAAGCGGCGCATGCGGCTTCCGGCCGAGGGCAAGCACGCCCCCGACGTGATCATCACCGAAATCGGCGGCACCGTGGGCGACATCGAGTCGCAGCCGTTCCTTGAATCCGCCCGTCAGGTCCGCCAGGACATCGGCCGCGGAAATGTGTTTTTCCTGCATGTCTCCCTCGTGCCCTACATTGGACCGTCGCAGGAACTGAAGACCAAGCCGACGCAGCACTCAGTTGCCGCATTGCGCTCCATCGGCATCCAGCCGGAGGCGATTGTGGTCCGGTCGGACCGCGAAGTCCCGCAGGCCATGCGCGACAAGATCGGCCGCATGTGCGACGTCGACCTTGACGCCGTCATCGGCTGCCCCGATGCTCCGAGCATTTACGACATCCCGAAGACCCTGCACTCCCAGGGCCTGGATTCCTACATCGTCCGCGCCCTCGACCTGCCGTTTAAGGACGTTGACTGGACCAGCTGGGATAAACTCCTGGACGCGGTTCACAACCCCAAGCACGAGGTTGAGGTCGCCCTGGTCGGAAAGTACATCGACCTGCCGGACGCCTACCTGTCCGTCACCGAGGCGTTGCGTGCCGGCGGTTTCGCCAACGACACCAAGGTCAAGATCCGCTGGGTCCCCTCGGACGAATGCGAAACCCATGAAGGTGCGGTCACGTCCCTGGCCGGGGTCGACGCGATCTGTGTCCCAGGCGGCTTCGGCATCCGGGGCCTCGAAGGCAAGCTCGGCGCGCTGAAGTACGCCCGCGAGAGCAAGCTCCCCGTGCTGGGACTCTGCCTGGGCCTGCAGTGCATGGTGATCGAATACGCCCGCAACGTGGTGGGCCTCGAGGGCGCTTCCTCGTCCGAGTTCGAGCCGGATTCAAAGTACCCGGTGATCGCCACGATGGAAGAGCAGCTGGACATCGTCGACGGCAAGGGCGACCTGGGCGGCACCATGCGCCTGGGCCTGTACGAGGCCAAACTGGACGAGGGGTCCGTGGTCGCCGAGACCTACGGCACCACCACGGTTAGTGAACGGCACCGCCACCGCTACGAGGTCAACAACAAATACCGTGAGCAGATCGCGGCCAAGGGGCTGGTGTTCTCCGGAACGTCACCCGACGGCAAGCTGGTGGAGTACGTCGAGCTGCCCCGCGAAGTCCACCCGTACTACGTTGCCACGCAGGCGCACCCGGAACTGAGCTCACGCCCAACCCGGCCGCACGCGCTGTTCTCGGGACTTGTGAAGGCTGCCCTGGAACACCAGAAGGGCGCCGGACCGGCGGAGGTATCAGCAGGGACTGCTGTGAAGGCTCCGGCGGCAGCTAAAGCAGCCCCGGCAGCGTCGAAGTAACCACCAACTAAATCAAAGGACGGCGCGATGCCCGGTAAGCCTGAAACCCCCCATGCTGCACGGCAGGTTTCGGATGAGCCGAGCCCGCGCCGTCTTTTGTCTTCCAGTACGGTCTATCAAGGCCGGATCTGGGACGTTGTCAGTGACAGTTTCCAGCTCAACGACGACGGCGATCCGCTGGTCCGCGACTACATCGACCACCCCGGGGCGGTGGCGGTCCTGCCGATGAACGACGCCGGGGAAGTGCTGTTGATCAAGCAGTACCGGCACCCCGTCGGGATGGATCTGTGGGAAATCCCTGCCGGGCTCCTTGATGTTGAAGGCGAGGACTTCCTGGCCGGGGCGGCCAGGGAACTCGCCGAGGAGGCCGACCTCGTCGCCGGGCAGTGGTATGTGCTGGCGGACTTCTTCAATTCCCCCGGCTCCTCCAGCGAAGCCATCCGCATCTACCTCGCCCGGGACCTGAGCGATGTGCCCGGGCACGAACTTCACGTCCGCACCGACGAGGAAGCAGAAATCGAACTCCACTGGATTTCCCTGGACGACGCCGTCCAGGCGGTGTTGGAGGGGCGCCTGCACAACCCGTCCGCCGTCGTCGGACTCCTCGCCGCCGCAGCCGCGCGGGCCGGCAACTTCACGGGCCTTCGCCCGGGCAACGCGCCGTGGCCGGCGCACCCCAGCCAGCGCTGACGATGGAACCGCTCACTGCCGAGCCGCCGGCTCCGGCGCACCTTCCGGCTCCGGTGCACCGTACGGCTCCGGTGCCCTCGGTCGCAGCAGCGCCCGCCCCCGTCCCGGCACAGCCCCCGGTGCGGCCGCCGACGGCAATCGACCGCGCCATCACGGATTACCTCCAGCACATGGGCGTGGAACGGGGGCTCGCGGCCAACACCCTTTCCGCCTATCGGCGCGACCTGGCCCGCTATGCCAGGCACCTCTGCCGTTCGGGCCGCCAACGTCCGGACGAGGTCACCCGGCAGGACGTCACCGGCTTCGTCCAGGCGCTCTCCGACGGCTCCGACGGCGGCTCTGCCCTGGGTATCCGGTCGGCGGCCCGAACGGTGGTGGCGGTCCGCGGACTCCATAAGTTCTGGGCCCTTGAGGGCGTCACTCCCACCGACCCGGCCAGCGATGTCCACCCGCCCATGCCTGGCAAACGGCTGCCCAAGGCCATCAGTGTCGACGAAGTCACCAGGATCCTGGAAGCGGTCGGCACCGACACCGCTACCGGCCTGCGGGACCGGGCGCTGCTGGAGTTCCTCTATTCCACCGGCGCCCGGATCAGCGAAGCGGTGGGCCTCGACGTCGACGATATTTCGCTGCACACAGCAGGGCGGAACGAACAGGACGACGCCGGGCCCGCGATTGTCAGGCTGTTCGGCAAGGGGTCAAAAGAACGGCTCGTCCCGCTGGGTTCGTTCGGCGCACGCGCACTCGACGCCTACCTGGTCCGAGGCCGTCCGCTGCTCTCGGCCAAGGGCAAGGGCACCCCGGCACTGTTCCTGAACGCCCGCGGCGGACGCATCAGCCGGCAGAGCGCCTGGACCATCCTCAAGACCGCGGCTGAGAAAGCCCACATCACCAAGGCCGTTTCGCCGCACACCCTTCGGCACTCGTTCGCCACGCACCTGCTCGAGGGCGGCGCCGACGTACGTGTGGTGCAGGAACTGCTGGGCCACGCATCCGTGACCACCACGCAGGTTTACACGCTGGTCACGGCGGACACCCTTCGGGAGATCTACGCCGCCGCGCACCCCCGGGCACTGGGCTAGAAGGATTTTTCCGGACGGCTGTAAGGATTGCCGGCTATCCGGAAACATGGAGTACACCTGAGGGATTTCGGGTATCGGGGTAGCGGGGCGGTCCCATGCTGTTGGAACGCGAAACGGAGTTTGAAGCCCTTTATCGGGCTCACTATCGGCGCGTCTACCAGTACGTCCTCCGCCGGATCGGCGATCCGGAGACCGCACAGGAACTCACCGGCGACGTCTTTCGGATCGCGTGGCGGAAGTTCGCCGCGCAGGAGGACGCCGGCTTGCCGTGGCTCTGCGCGGTGGCTCGAAACGTCCTGGGCAACGAATACCGGGGCCGCAAGCGTCGGCGGGAACTTTTGTTGAAACTGAAGGATTTTTCGTCGCGGCGCCCCGAGCCGGGAGGAACGGGCAGCGGAGGATTCGGCGAAACGGGGGAGCCGACGTCAGAGCCGGTGATCGCCGCTCTTGGCCGGATCGCGGCGAGACACCGTGAGGTCCTGATCCTCGTCTACTGGGACAACTTCACCACAGCGGAGCTCGCACAGTGCCTGGGCTGCTCGGAAGGGGCCGCCAGTGTGCGCGTGCACCGGGCGAAAAAGGCGTTTGCGGCGACCCTGTCACCGCACCTCGATGAGAGCGCAGGAACCTAACATGGACCGGATCGACAGACTCTTAAGAGGCGCCAACCCGGTGCCGGATGATTCGAAACCTCCGATCGATCCCGCGTGGCAACTACGGTTGTTGCTGTTGCCCGGCCCGGACGAAAGCCACCGGTCCGCGGATACCCGTCCAGAGGCGGGCCGACGCCGTCTTCTGCCGGCCGTCGTAGCCATCGCGGCAATGCTGGGGCTGGCCGTCGTGGCCGCCTTTGCCGTGACGTCCTGGCCGCACCCGGCGCGGCCGGTATCAGGTCAGTCGAGCACTGCCACGTGGACGCCGGACGGCTGGCGTCTCACCGGCTACCCGGCGTCCCCGGACGCGGGAAGCGAAACATATGTGCGACTGACGATTCCGCCGGACTGGGGGTTCGGCTGGACCGCCGGAGACCCGGATTATCCGGCTAATGGCGGCTACCTCTTTGCCCCGGTGCCGGGCGCAGCGGACGGGCCGGACTTCACCCGCGCAGCCGTTATGATCTACTACGGCCCGATGGGACCGCGCTATGATCCGGGTGCCTGCGGCGGGCCGCAGGAGTCCTATGCGGAACTGGACAGTTCCCCGGTGGACATCCCCTACGACCCCGCAGCCACGGGCACCGTACCGCCACGGTTTGTCTATCGTGTCAAGAGCGCGGGCAACAGCTTCGTGGCCTCCTTTGGCATTACCACCCGACCCGCCGGGGCCAGCATCGACTCCTGCAGCCAGTTCTTCCAGATTCGGGCAGCCCGGCCGGGCTACTACTTCGCATTCTCCAGCTATGCCGTGTTTTCCGGTGCAAATCCGGGCTGGGTCACGGATGCCTCCGGCCCGGCGTCCCGTGAGTTTGGCTCGCTGGAGGATGCCCGTGCGTTTCTGGCGACGTCCACGTACCAGGACATCAAGCGAATGTTCAGCTCGATCACTGTCACTGCACCGTAGTCCAGGCGGGCGGAATGATTTCCGCCCGCTGTGTAAGGTCCGGGGATGAGCCGGAAACAAGTGGGGTAGAGGGGATTCTCGAGTCGAGGCATAAAACGGGCCGGCAGATCCATGTTGCTGCTGCGGGCCGGCAGAATCCAACGTCCGGGATCCGGCCGGCAGCCGGCAGCAGAGGACTAATTGACGTGACTACCCGACGATTCTTGTAGATCGGGTCCCAGCCGTGAACGGAGAACAGGTCATGACCGCACAGCTCGCAGGACTGAGCGATGATCCGGCCGAAGACTTCCGCCGCATCGTAGCCGCGCTCACCCGACGCACTGGCGACCCTGACTACGCGGTGACGCTCACTGCTGACGTCTTTCGGACAGCCTGGGCCGAGGATCGAACTGGCACGACGGTGGGCTACTGTTCACTGCTTTCCCTTGCGTTGCGCGCCGCCGCAGCAGCAGTCCGGGACGCCGACGCAGCCGCTGCCCGCCAGCCCTCCGACGCCGGCGCGATCGCTTCGCTGAGAGTGCGGGACCGCGAAGTCCTGCGCATGGTCTACTGGGACGAACTCAGCATGGCGGAGTTGGCTGAATTCCTCGGTTGCTCGATGGCCCAGGCCGGTATCCGGCTCGACCGGGCCTACCGCAGGGCCGAAAGGCGGCTGCAACGGCGTGAGAACCGGCGAGCTCAGACATCCCGGAGACGGAACGGGGTGCCGCTGTGAACCGGATCGAACAGCGGCTCCACGATGCAGCACCGGCGGTTGGGGCGACGCAGCAGACTAACCCGGAGGCGGAGATCGCGCAACTGCTAACGGCAGCCCCGAACCACGAGCAACTGCTGCCGGGCCGGGCGGATGATGCGGGGAAGATCCGATTCCGGGCCGGGATAAATGCTTTGGACGACGCAAGCCGGCGGCCGGCATGGCTCGGATTCATCCTCGCGCTCCTGGTCGCGGGCACCTGGCTGCTAACCCCGGGCCGTGCCCCGGAAAATTCGGCTGCGCCGGTGGCTGGTGCGGCGGCGGCCAAGGCAGGCGCGCGGGAGGAAGCACCAGGCGGGTCCTCAGCGGCGCCCGCTTTGTGGTGGCACGCCAGGCTGACCCGGCCATGGTCGGCAGTGGACTTGGGCTTCGCCGCAACTGTGGAGCTGCCGTTCGGCTGGACAGCCGTCCCGCAAAACGCCTCTGCTGAATATCCGGGACTGCACGCTGACATCTTCGACCAGGACCTGCTCCCGGTGGCCATGCTCTACTTCGGACCGGCCCCCGCCACCGACGCCGGCTTCCAGCGCTGTGGACTGGCTTCCCGAAGCGGGGAGGATCTCGACCGACGCAGCATCGTCACCGGTGCGGAGACCCTGGACCCGGCACTCGCGGCAGCCTTCTCATTTACCGTCGCGGCCGGTCCGGAACCCCGGAGCACCTTTGGCCTGGTGCGGGCCACGGCGGGAGACACACCGTGTGTTCCGGACCCGCTCGCCGCCCCGGCTGGCGGACTCCTCCTTCGCTTCGGGGACGAGCTGCTGCTGCCCGGCGCCGCCGGCGGTCCCGGCCCCAGAAGCGGCTATGCCAGGATGTTCGCTGCCAGGGACGACGCCCGCCGGTACCTCAAATCGGTCGAATACGCCACGCTCCGCCGGATGGTTACGTCGCTGCGATTTACCCTGCCGGCTGACACCTCGGAAATCTGGACGTTGGGTTCGTCCCGGTCCGCGCGGCTCGGGTAGCCCGCCGGCCGGGACTGTTGACTGGCCCAGGGGTCCCGGCAGCGGGTCCCGACGTCGTGGCAGGCTCGGCGCGGCTACCCTTGGACCTATGCCGTCGACTCCCGTCACCCTCTGCTTTCTGCTCCGCGAGCCGGAGGCAGGTTCAACCGAGGTGCTGCTGGGCCTGAAGCTCACCGGCTTTGGTGCCGGAAAGATCGTGGGCATCGGCGGCCATGTGGAAGCAGGGGAGAGCGATGCCCAGGCCGTTGTCCGGGAAGTGCGGGAAGAAACCGGCCTGATGGTGCGCCAGGAGGATCTGGCCGACGCCGGCAACGTCGAGTTCATCTTCCCCGCCCGGCCGGAATGGAACATGTACTGCCGCCTCTTCACCACCCGCCGTTGGGAAGGGGAGCCCGCCGAGAGCACCGAAATCGCGCCGGAATGGTTCGCCGTAGATGCGCTTCCGCTGCAGCGTATGTGGCAGGATGCGGAGCACTGGCTGCCGCCGGCGCTGGCAGGCGAAAGCATCGACGTCGTGGTGGTTCTCCATGCTGACAACGAAACAGTTGCGACGGTCGATAGACTGCCCGTGGGATCGCGGCCCCGGCGCCGGCCAACCGGGAACTAACCCGGGGAAAATCATCAGCTTGCACACACCGGAGGACGATCATGGAATCAATCAAGGACACCACGGGAAGTGCCTTCAGCGACGATGAAATGATGCCGGGTTCCGGCGCGGAACCGGTCCCGCGCCGCCGGTGGCCCTGGGTGGTTGCGATCGCTGCCATAGCCGCGGCCGGAGTCGCCGCAGGTCTGGTGATAGCTGTCAACCTGGTCCCCGCGCCGCCTGCCGTAACGGCCGGAAGCGTAGCCGCACCCACGGCTTCCGCTCCGCCGACTACGGAACCGGGCCCAGGGCCTTCCGCCAGTTCAGCGTCCCCGTCGAGCGCGCAGTCAACGGCCCCGGCAACGGGCGGACCCGTCGCCGGGCCCGCGGACCGGCGCTACGTTAGCGCTGCGGCCGGAGCCTCTTTTGAGCTGCCCGACGGCTGGACAGCCGAGGAGTCAACGGTCGGGTCCGCCGACTATCCGGGAACCCGCATCATTGTATTCAACGAGGACCGGATGCAAGTCGCGGCGCTTTACCACGGCGCCGGCAGCGGGGTTGGCGGGGCCTGCGGTCCTGGTCCCTACCCCATAACGGAGCTGGACACGGCGCCAGCCCTGGACAATAAGTGGGCAACCGCGGCCGGGGTGCGGTTTTCCTACCGGGTCCTCGATATGCGGGCCGACGGCGGTGCCTTCGACTACCAGATTGGACTGGTCGACAGGGCGAGCGGCGAGTTGACCGACGGGTGCCTGATGTACTCGTTCGTCAACGGCGCGCCCCGGGGCACACTCTCCTTTGCAAACCGGGCCGCCCGAAGTCCCCGGCACGATGACCCCATCTTCAACTCTATGGCCGAAGCCCGGGACTACCTGGCGACACCCGAATACCGCAAGCTCAAGGCCATGATCCTCAGCCTGGAGATGCAGGACTAGGAGTACAACAAGGAGCGGCCGGTTACCCTTGGGGTGACCGGCCGCTCTGCATTATTTTGCGGGATCTAGCTCAGGTGCCGTTCCTCCACGCCGTTGTATTCGCTCAACGGGCGGATTAGCGAGTTGGCGGCCAGCTGCTCCATAATGTGCGCCGTCCAGCCGGTGATCCGGCTGGCAACGAACAGCGGAGTGAAAGTCGGGGTGTCGAAGCCCATCAGGTGGTACGTGGGTCCGGCCGGGTAGTCGAGGTTCGGCTTAATTGCCTTGGCCTCTTCCATCGCCGACTCCAAACCGTTGTACAGCCCCAGCAGCTCCGGCCGGCCATAGTGCGCGATCATCTTGTCCAGGGCGGCCTTCATGGTGGGCACCCGGGAGTCGCCCTGCTTGTAGACGCGGTGGCCGAAGCCCATGACCTTCTTCTTTTGCGCCAGCGCATCCTCCATCCACGCCTTCGCGCGGGTGGCTGCCTCGTCCAGGGACTCTTCCGGACGGATTCCAATCTCATCGAAGGTGTGCATGACGGCCTCGTTCGCCCCGCCGTGCAGCGGGCCCTTTAGCGCCCCGATCGCACCGGTCACAGCCGAATGCAGGTCCGAAAGCGTCGAGGTGATCACCCGGGCGGTGAACGTCGAGGCATTAAAGGAGTGCTCCGCGTACAGGATCATTGAGACGTTAAAAGCCTCAACAACTTCCTGGACGGGCTCCTCGCCGAAGGCCATCCAGAGGAAGTTGGCTGAGTAGCCCAGGTCGTCGCGGGGCTCCACCAGCTCCTGGCCATGGCGCCGGCGCTGGTCGTAGGAGACCACCGCCGGCATCGCGGCGAAGAGGTCCGCGGCCTTTGCCATGTTTGCCTCGCGGGAGGAGTCTTCGGCGAGGGGATGCCGGGCACCCATAACGGAGGCCGCCGTGCGGCAGACGTCCATCGGGTGCGAGCTGGTCGGCAGCGCGTCAATGACCTGCTTGACGACCGGGTCCAGCGCCCGCCCGGCGCGTTCCCGGGCAGTGAACTCCGCCAGTTGCGCCGGCGTAGGCAGCTCGCTGTTCCAGAGCAGGTATGCGACTTCCTCGAAGCTGCACTTGGCGGCCAGCTCCTGCACGGGGTACCCGCGGTAGAGCAGTGAATTGCTGTCCGGGTTCACCTTGGAGACCGCGGTGTAATCCACCACGACGCCGGCGAGGCCCTTTTTGATCTCTTGTTCAGCCATGCTGAGACTCCTTTGTTCCTGTCGCCTGTTGAACCGGCCGTGGCCGGAAGTCCGATGCGAGCCTACTGACCCGGGATCTGGAAGTTGAAAACGCCGGTATCAAAGCTGTTGTAGGCCTCGTAGTCCACGAGATCATATAAACGCGCCCGGGTCAGCATGTTCCCCACCTGGGCCTCCTGCGTACCGTCAGCCTTAATCGACTCCAGCGTACGCTCCGCAGCGCCCATGGCACTACGGAGCAGCGTCACCGGGTAGATGATCATGTTGACCCCGACGGCGGCGAGCTGCTCCACGGTGAACAGCGCGCTCTGGCCGAACTCGGTCATGTTGGCCAGAATCGGCACGTCGACGGCGTCCCGGATCGCCTGGAATTCGCTGAGGTCTTTCATGGCTTCCGGGAAGATGGCGTCCGCCCCGGCCTCCACGAGCGCCTTGGCGCGGTCCTGCGTGGCCTTCAGGCCATCCGTGGCACGGATATCGGTCCGGGCCATGATCAGGAAGTTTGGGTCGCGTCTGGCATCTGCCGCGGCCCGGATGCGTTTCGTGGCGGTGTCCAGGTCCACGACGTTTTTGCCGTCGAGGTGGCCGCAGCGCTTCGGGTTGAACTGGTCCTCGATGTGCAGGCCGGCCAGGCCCGCATTCTCAAGCTCCTGGACCGAGCGGGCGACGTTCATCGGCTCGCCGAAGCCCGTGTCGGCGTCGACGATGCTGGGCAGATCGGTCATCCGGGCGATCTGCCCGGCGCGGGTGGCCACCTCGGTGAGTGTGGTCAGCCCGATGTCCGGCAGGCCCAGGTCATTGGCCAGGACAGCGCCGGAAATGTAAACCCCGGCGAAGCCCTTCTCCTCGATCAGCCGGGCTGAGAGCGGGTTGAACGCGCCCGGGAACTGCTGGATCGTACCCGACGCCAGGAGCTCGCGGAAGCGGATCCGCTTCTGCTCCGGGGTGACCTTCGAGTACAGCATTAGAAGAGTCCCTTCGGTGCTGCGGCCAGGTCGATCACACCGTCGGCGGCCTTGATGTTCAGCTGGTCCAGCTCCCCGGCGGCGAGCTCCGGCAGGCGGGCGGCGGCGGCGAGGAAACGGTCGATTTCCGCATCGGCGACGAGGCCGGCAGCGAGGGTGCGGAACTTGTTGACGTACTGTTCCCGCGCGAACGGCCGGGCGCCCAGCGGGTGGGCGTCGGCGACGGCAATCTCGTCAGTGATGACAGTTCCGTCCTTGAGCGTGATCACCACGGTGCCGCCGAAAGCCTTCTCCGCAATGTCCAGGGAGTGGTAGCGGCGGGTCCATTCCGGATCCTCCACGGTGGTGACCTTGTGCCAGAGTTCCACGGTGTCCGGACGCGCGGCGCGATCGGGCGCGTAGGAATCGACGTGATGCCAGGAGCCGTCCTGCAGGGCGACCGTGAAGATGTACGGGATCGAGTGGTCCAGCGTTTCGCGGCTTGCCGTGGGGCTGTACTTCTGCGGGTCGTTTGCCCCGGAACCGATGACATAGTGCGTGTGGTGGCTGGTCTTGATCAGCACGGATTCCACGTTGGCCGGGTCGGTGACCTGCGGGTGGGTGCCGTGGAGTTTGCGTGCCAGGTCGATCCAGGCCTGGGCCTGGTACTCGGCCGAGTGTTCTTTAGTGTATGTGTCCATAATGGCGCGTTTGGCTTCGCCGGGCGTTGGCAGCGGCACGGTGTAGGAGGCGTCGGGGCCGTCCAGCATCCAGGCGATCACACCGTCCTCGCCCTCGTAGATCGGCACCGGCGACGTCTGGCCGCGGATGGCACGGTCCGCGGACTCGACGGCCATTTTGCCCGCGAACGCCGGGGCGTGGGCTTTCCAGGTCGAGATCTCGCCCTTGCGGGACTGCCGGGTGGCGGTGGTGGTGTGCAGGGCCTGTCCGATGGACTGGAAAATCGTTTCGACCTCCAGCCCGAGCAGGGTCCCGATACCGGCGGCGGCAGAGGGGCCGAGGTGTGCGACGTGGTCGATCTTGTGCTTGTGCAGGCAGATGGCCTTGACCAGGTTGACCTGGATCTCGTAGCCGGTGGCGATGCCGCGGATCAGGTCGTGGCCGCTGGAGCCCACATGCTGGGCAACGGCGAGGATCGGCGGAATATTGTCGCCCGGGTGGGAGTACTCCGCGGCCAGGAACGTGTCGTGGTAATCGAGTTCACGGACGGCGACCCCGTTGGCCCAGGCCGCCCATTCAGGCGCCACCCGCTCTTCGATGCCAAAAACCTTCGAACCCTTGCCGCCGGTGGTGGGGCCGTGGGTCAGCGCCTGGGCGCGGGCGGCGACGATCGGTGCGCGGTTCAGCGAGGCAATCGCCACCGAGGCGTTGTCGATGACGCGGTTGATGACCATGTCGGTGACCTCGGCGGTGACGGCGACGGGATCCGCGGCCACCGTTGCAATCTTGAAGGCGAGCTGGTCCTCGCGGGGCAGGTTTTCTTCGCTCTTGTAGACGCGGACGTGGTGTTCCTTGACCATGGTGCTCCTTAGTTAGTGGGGTACGTGGGTGGCTTTGACGTGGGTAAGACTGCGGTGCAGGTGCAGCGTGGTGGCTGCCTCGGCCAGCCGGGGGTTGCCGGCGGCGATCGCCTCGGCGATGGCGGCATGCTCGGCGGCGGCGGCGGTGAGCCGCTCGGCGTCGTCGGCCGCCAGCCGGCGGACCCGGACCAGGTGGACGCGCAGGCTGCGCATTGCCTGGGCGAGGTAGGAGTTATGGATCGCGGCGTCGATGGCTGCGTCCAGCCGTCCGACCAAGCCGTAGTAGTCGTGCAGGGCGGGATTCTCGCCGCTGACCAGGGCCGGGGCCCGGCGCAGTTCGTTGCGCAGCTGTTCGAAGGTGGCGGCGTTGCCGCGTTCGGCCGCCAGCGCCGCGGCCTTGCCCTCGAGGGTCTCCCGCAGTTCAAAAAGTTCGTCGATGTCCTCCAGCGAGATGTCGGTGACAACAACGCCGCGGCCTCCCGCCGTCGTGGTCAGACCCTCCGCGGTGAGCCGGCTCAAGGCCTCCCGCAGCGGGGTGCGGGAGATGCCGAGCCGCTCGGACTGTTCGACTTCCGCGAGGACCGTTCCCGGCGCCAGCCGCCACTCGATGATGTCCTCGCGAAGGGCCGCATAGGCCTTGTCGCTTGCGCGCATCCTGACTCCTTCGTTGCCTGACGCTTTCAGTGTATACAGGAAGACCAATTTTGCCCAGCTTTTGCCAGTCATCCGGTTCTTAGTTTCCATCTGTGTATACATAAGCCTTGTGCGGGCAGCTCCGGCGGGACTACCATAAGCACCATCACATCGTCGTGGACGGGACACATTCTTATGGTTACCAAGAACTACCAGGACAGCTACCAGGCCAGCCTGGCAACACCGGAAGCATTCTGGCTGGAAGCCGCAGCGAAAGTCTCCTGGACTGTCCCGCCGCAGCGTGCCCTCGATTCCGGCCGGGCCCCGCTGTACGACTGGTTCCCCGACGGAGTGCTCAACACCTCCTACAACGCGCTGGACCGTCACGTGGCGGCGGGCCGCGGCGCGCAGGACGCCCTGATCTACGACTCCGCCATGCTCGGCACGCAGCAGCGCTTCAGCTACAGCGAACTGACGGACCTCGTTGCCCGGTTCGCCGGCGTTTTGCGCCGCCAGGGCGTCGGTAAGGGAGACCGTGTGGTGATCTACATGCCGATGATCCCCGAGGCGGCCATCGCCATGCTCGCCACGGCCCGGCTCGGTGCCGTGCACTCAGTGGTCTTCGGCGGCTTTGCCCCCAAGGAACTCGCCGCCCGAATCCGCGATGCCGCCCCGGCCGCGGTGGTCACGGCCTCCGGCGGCATCGAACCCTCACGCCGGATCGAGTATCTCCCGGCGGTCGAGGAGGCCCTCGGCCTGGCCGGGTCGCCGGGCACTCCGGTCGTGGTCAAGGGCAGGGAAGGCTTCGCTTCTTCGGTGGCCGGCCACGCCGGTTGGCTGGACTGGGATACCGAGATGGCGACCGCCGCGCCCGCCGCGCCGGTGGACGTCAGGGCCACTGATCCGCTGTACATTCTCTACACCTCGGGCACCACCGGCGCGCCAAAGGGCGTGGTGCGGGACAACGGCGGCCATGCAGTGGCGCTGTGCTGGACCCTTGAGAACATCTACGACATCGGCCCCGGCGACGTGATGTGGACCGCCTCCGACGTCGGTTGGGTGGTGGGGCACTCCTATATCGTCTACGGCCCGCTGCTGGCCGGCGCCACAACGGTGCTCTACGAAGGCAAGCCCGTGGGCACACCCGACGCCGGCGCGTTCTGGCGGGTCATCCAGGACCACAAGGTCAACGTCCTGTTCACCGCGCCCACCGCGCTGCGGGCCATCCGGAAGGCCGATTCCGAGGCGAAGCTCCTGGCCGAGTACGACATTTCCAGTCTGCGCACCCTGTTTGCCGCCGGTGAACGGCTGGACACCGATACTTTCCACTGGGCCTCCCGGATCCTGGGCGTTCCCGTGGTGGACCACTGGTGGCAGACCGAGACCGGCTGGGCCATCTGCGCGAACCCGCGCGGACTCGACGGGCTGCCGATCAAGGCAGGCTCGCCCAGTGTGCCAATGCCGGGCTTCAAGCTGAATATCGTGGACGGCGCGGGCGGGGACGTCGAGGCGGGCACCGAGGGCAACATCGTGCTGTCGCTGCCGCTGCCGCCGGGCACGCTGACAACGCTGTGGGGCGACGACGAGCGCTACATCTCCTCGTACCTGCAGGCGTTCGAGGGCTACTACGCCACCGGGGACTCCGGTTACCGCGACGAGGACGGATACCTCTTCGTGATGGGCCGCACCGACGACATCATCAACGTCGCGGGCCACCGGCTCTCCACCGGCGCCATGGAACAGGTGATCGGCCAGCACCCGGCCGTCGCCGAGTGTGCCGTAATCGGGCTCGCGGACCCGCTGAAGGGCCAACGTCCCAGCGGCTACGTGGTGCTGAAGTCTGGGGTTGAGGTGTCCGCGGAGATTCTGGTAAAGGACCTCATCGCTTTGGTCCGGCGCGACATCGGCGCCGTCGCGGACTTCAAGCACGTCACAGTCGTCGAGGCGCTGCCCAAGACGCGCTCCGGAAAGATCCTGCGCAAGACCATGCGTCAAATCGCCGACGGCGAAGACTACGTGGTGCCCTCCACGATCGAGGACGCCGGCGTGATCGACCAGCTGATCGGTACTCTGCGCCCGGGCCGGTCAATCTCGCCTTAGCAGGCGGCGCCGCGGTACGGGCGGTTCCGCTAGCCCCCCGGCCGGGTCCAGCGGTATTCGTTCTCCGGCCGGCCCGGTGCGCCATAGCGTGCCGTTCGGGAGACCGTACCGGCGTCGGCGAGGTATTCCAGGTAGCGCCGCGCGGTCACCCGGGACATACCCAGCGCGTCCATTACCTCGCTGGCGGACACCGCACCGGACTGCTGCTTCATAAAATCCTGCACCGCTTCCAGGGTGGACACGGCCAAACCCTTGGGCAAGGGCAGGTCGGAGGGGGCACGCAAGCTCGCGAAAGCCTGGTCCACGTCGCTCTGCGACGGGCCCGGGCCGGTCTGTCCCTCGGCGGGGGAGGCCAGCTGCTGCCGGAAGTGGCGGTAGCTGGTGAGCTTGTCCGCGAAGGTGGCAAAGGTGAACGGTTTGATCAGGTACTGGACCACACCGGTGGCGACGGCACTGCGGACAATGCTCAGTTCCCGCACCGCGGTGATGGCGATGATGTCCGCGAACAGCCCGGCCGCACGCATGCGCCGCGCGATGTCGAGGCCATGCAGGTCCGGCAGGTTCATGTCCAGCAACACCAGCTCCACCGGGGTGCCCGCAGCCGCGAAGTCCGTCATGAGCCGGAGCGCGGACTGTCCGTCCGGGGCCGAGCCGGCCAGCGTGAAGCCCTCCAGCCTGCCGATATATGCGCCGTGGGCGGCTGCCGCGACGGGCTCGTCTTCGACGACGAGTACACGGATTTCGCTCATGGCTTTCCTTCGGTGGTCAGTGGTTCCGGCGTCGCTGCCGCCGGTGCGGCTGGCAGCGTGACGCGGAACATCGCCCCGGCGGGGCTGGTGATCGTCATGGTACCGCCGAGCCGCAGCACCGCCTGGCGGACCAGGGCCAGGCCAAGGCCGCGCCCGAACGGACCGGGTGTTTTGGTGCTGAAGCCGTGCCGGAAAATGTCTTCCACAGCCTGCGGATCGATTCCGGGCCCACTGTCCTCCACAGTGATTTCAAGGGACCCTGTTGATGCTGCCACAGTGAGCTCCACGAGTTTCGGGGCCGGCGCCTCGGCCGCCGCATCGATGGCGTTGTCCAGCAGATTACCCAGGATCGCCACGAGGTCCTGCACGGCCAGGCCGGTCGCAGCGGATGATCCCGTCCCCGTCCCCGCTGTGGTGAGGGCCAATTCGACGCCCCGCTCATGGGCCTCGGCGGCCTTGCCCATAATGAGGGCGCCGAGCACGGGCTCATCGATCGAGCTCACCACGTCATCGGTCAGCCGCTGGCTCAGTTCGAGGTCCTGGGTAGCGAATTCCAGGGCTTCGGTGCCGCGCCCCAGCTCCATCAGGGAAACAATCGTATGCAGCCGGTTGGCGTGCTCGTGGGTCTGGGCCCGCAGGGCATCCGAGAGTGTGCGCATGGTTTCCAGCTCGCTGCCGAGGGATTCGATTTCGGTGCGGTCGCGGATGGTGGCCACGGTGCCATAGACGGGCGGGCCGGTGCGTCCCCGGGCAGAAACCGGACCGATGGCCGGCCCCTGGTTCACCACAAGAACCCGCGAGCCGGTCAGGTGGATCTCGTCCAGCGCGGTCCGGCCCGATTCGAACAGCTCCCCGAGGCTCGGGGCCAGCGGGAGCTCAGCGAGCGACGGCGCCTCCTGCCGCACGCCGTCGGCGGACGTGCCTTCGTCGTCGGACGCCCGGCGGGTGAGGCCCAGCAGTTCCGCGGCCTGGTCGTTGTACATCACGACCTTGCCTTGGGGATCAATCAGGATGACGCCTTCCCGGACCGAGTGGAGGACCGATTCGTAGTACGCAAATAGCTGGGCGAGCTGCTCCGGTCCCCAGCCGCGGGTGACCTGCCTCAGATACCGCCCCAGCAGCCAGGACGCCACCGAGCCGCCAGCGAGGAGGGCCAATCCGATCGCCAGCAGCGCCGGAAGCCTGCCGGAGACGGCGATGTCCACGGTCCGGACGGTCACACCGGCCGCAACCAGCGCCCGGACGGTCCCGTCCGCGTCCTTGACCGGGACGATGGTGCGTACTGATGGTCCCAGGGTTCCGGCAGTGATTTCGGTGAAGATCCGGCCCTCGAGGGCCGGATCGATGGAGCCGATGTAGGGCTTCCCGAGTTCTTCCGCCCGGGGGTGGGTCCACCGGGTGCGGTCCGGTGCCATGATCGTGATGAAATCCGCCTGGGCATCCTCCATGACCTTCAGGGCATACGGCTGCAACAGGGCGGTGGGATTCGCGTCCCCTGCCGCCGCCAGCACCAGGGGGTTGTCCGCCACAGCGGTCGCGACGCCGGCCATCCGCCGGCCCGCCTCGTAATAGGCGTGATCGCGTGCGTCAACGAAGGTGGCAGTGCCGACGATGGCCGTCAGGGCCAGCATAAAGAGCAAGTGGGCCACAAACAGCCGTCTGGCGATGCTCCAGCGGTGGATCATCAACACCTTCCATGACCAATATGAACGCAACGGTGATGCGCGTCACTGCATCCCCAATGATGGTGGAACACGCAGAACGGACGCGGTGGGCCCACAGCCTGCGCCACACCAACGTCCAGCCTATCCAAGGAGAACACCATGACCTCTCAACGAGGAGAGTCGGCGGCGTTGACCGCGACGCCGGTCAAGAAGCGCAAGAGGCTCGACAAGTCCCATTATCTTTACATGGCGGTAATT
Organism: Pseudarthrobacter sp. PH31-O2; assembly: GCF_030063265.1. Taxonomy (NCBI): domain Bacteria; kingdom Bacillati; phylum Actinomycetota; class Actinomycetes; order Micrococcales; family Micrococcaceae; genus Pseudarthrobacter; species Pseudarthrobacter sp. PH31-O2. The sequence continues at coordinate 24,398 of NZ_JASIST010000007.1, forward strand.
GTGGCCGTCGTCCTCGGCGCTCTCATCGGGCTGTTGTTCCCCGAGGTCGGCAAGTCCTTGAAGCCGTTGGGTGACGGGTTCATCAAACTCATCAAGATGATGATTGCGCCGATCATCTTCTGCACGATCGTGCTGGGCATTGGCTCCATCGCCAAGGCCGCCACCGTCGGCAAAGTCGGGGGACTGGCCCTGGGCTACTTTATGGTGATGTCCACCTTTGCGCTCGCCATCGGCCTCGTCGTCGGCAACCTGATCCATCCCGGAGAGGGCCTTAAGCTCGCGCCCTATGATCCCAACAAAAAGGCCGCTACGGACAGCACTGTCGACTTCCTGCTCGGCATCATCCCGTCCGACATTCCCGTGCTGCCGACTCTCTTCGCGGCGATCCTGGTCGGCTTCGCCCTCCAGCGGATGGGTCCGCAGGGCGTCCCGATCCTCAAGGCCATCAGCCACGGCCAGGTCCTGGTCTTCCGCATCCTCATCATGATCATGTGGGTGGCGCCGGTGGGTGCGTTCGGTGCGATTGCCGCCGTTGTCGGTGCCACCGGAGTCCAGGCCATTGTCGGTATGGCTACGTTGATGATTGCCTTCTACATCACCTGTGCCCTGTTCATTGTCGTCATCCTGGGCGGACTGCTTCAGGTGATCGCCGGCGTCAACATCTTCCGGCTGATGAGGTACCTGGGCCGCGAGTACCTGCTGATCTTCTCCACCTCATCCTCCGAAGCGGCACTGCCCCGCCTGATCGCCAAAATGGAACACCTCGGGGTGTCCAAGCCTGTCGTTGGCGTCACGGTCCCGACCGGTTACTCCTTCAACCTGGACGGCACGGCCATCTACCTGACGATGGCGTCGCTGTTCGTCGCCAACGCCATGGGCACACCGCTGGACCTCGGCGCCCAGATTTCCCTGCTGGTCTTTATGATCATCGCCTCCAAGGGCGCAGCCGGCGTCACCGGTGCCGGCCTGGCCACCCTGGCCGCAGGCCTCCAGGCGCATGCGCCGCAACTGCTGGGCGGCGTCGGCATGATCGTGGGCATTGACCGCTTTATGTCCGAGGCCCGCGCCCTGACCAACTTCACCGGCAACGCCGTCGCCACGGTGCTGATCGGCACCTGGGTGAAGGAGATCGACGGCGGACAGCTTGAGCGGGTCCTTTCCGGAACCGAACCTTTCAACGAGCAGACCATGCTGGCCGGACACGGCGCCCCGCAGGAAGCCGCTGCGTCGGCCCAGCCTGTTCCGGCCAACGCCTGAGCCGTTCCGCAACCCGCGAGTGACCTGCTGGAACCGCCCGGACGCCGCAAGGTGTCCGGGCGGTTTTTTGCGTCGCGCCGGTAACCTTCGACTTCTACCAGAGGGTTGAGGCTCAAAAGACGGCGGCTGTCAAGGTCCACTGAATACCGTGTCGGTGGCTGTAACCTTGGGTGGAACAGGACAGGCGCTGGAAGTCCAGCGGCAGCATTGTCAAGCACAACAATCACCGTCATCGAAAGTGTGGATAGATACGTGAGCAGCGAACAGGGTTCAGCAACTCTGGAAGGCACCGAACTCGATCTGGAAGACGCCGTTATGGGCCCCACCGGGCGCCCTCAACGCGACTTTCCGGAGCCCGCACCGCTGTCTTCCCACGGTCCTGCACGGGTCATCGCCATGGTGAACCAGAAGGGCGGAGTGGGTAAAACCACCTCCACCATCAACCTTGCTGCGGCGCTCGCGGAATTCGGCCGCCGGGTGCTGGTGGTGGATTTCGACCCCCAGGGTGCCCTGTCCGCCGGCCTCGGCATCAACCCGCACGAACTGGACCTCACGGTCTACAACGTTTTGATGGACCGCAAGGTGGACATCCGCGACGCTATCCACAAGACCGGCGTCGACAATCTGGACCTGCTCCCGGCCAACATCGACCTCTCCGCCGCGGAAGTGCAGCTCGTTAATGAAGTGGCCCGGGAGCAGGTGCTGGACCGGGCCCTGAAGAAGGTTGAGGACGACTACGACATCGTGCTGATCGACTGCCAGCCGTCACTGGGCCTGCTTACCGTTAACGCGCTGACGGCCGCCCACGGGGTCATCATCCCGCTGATCTGCGAGTTCTTTGCCCTGCGTGCCGTCGCCCTGCTGGTGGAGACCATCGACAAGGTCCAGGACCGGTTGAATCCCAGGCTCCAGGTCGACGGCGTCCTTGCCACCATGTATGACGCCCGCACCCTGCACAGCCGGGAGGTGATCTCCCGCCTGGTGGAGGCTTTTGGCGACAAGGTCTTCGAGACGGTTATCAAGCGGTCCATCAAGTTCGCGGACGCTACCGTCGCCGCCGAGCCCATCACCAGCTACGCCGGAAACCACATCGGCGCAGACGCTTACCGCAACCTGGCCAAGGAACTCATCTCGCGCGGCGGCGCACCCTAGCCAGGACCGTGGCAGAAACAGGCGTTCCGGCGGCGGAGCCCGCGCCGGCCGGGAAGAAGCCGGGGTTCGAGGTCCGGCTGGCCAACTTCACCGGCCCCTTCGATCTGCTCCTGGGGCTGATTTCCAAACATCAGCTGGACATTACCGAGGTGGCGCTTTCCACCGTCACCGATGAGTTCATCAAGTACATCAAGCGGCTGCAGAACCTGGGCGAAGAGTGGGCACTTGACGAAGCCAGTGAATTCCTCGTCATCGCCGCCACGCTGCTCGACCTGAAGGCGGCGAGGCTATTACCGGCCGGCGAAGTTGAGGACGAGGAAGACATTGCATTGCTGGAAGCCCGCGATCTGCTGTTCGCCCGGCTCCTGCAGTACAAGGCGTTCAAGCAGGTGGCCGGAATGATGGGCGCCACCCTGGCACTCGAGGCCGGGCGCTATCCGCGGCAGGTCGCGCTGGAGGGGCATTTCGCTGCCCTGCTCCCGGAGCTCCTCTGGCGGCACACCCCGCAGCAGTTTGCCGGCCTTGCGGAGGCCGCGTTCAAGCCGAGGGAAGCCGCACCTTCCGTCGTGGGCCTCGCCCACCTCCACGGCACAGCCGTCAGCGTCAAGGAGCAGGCCGAACTCCTGGGCCGGCGGCTGCAACACGGCACCCCGCTTACCTTCCGGGCCTTGATCGCCGACGCCGAATCAACGCTTGTGGTGGTGGCCCGGTTCCTGGCGTTGCTGGAGCTGTTCCGGGACAAAGCGGTGGCTTTTGAACAGCTGCTCCCGCTGGGGGACCTGACGGTCCGCTGGAGCGCCGACGGCGGGGCCTGGAGCAGCACCAACCTGAGTGACGAATATGAGGAGCAGCCGTGAACCAGACCCGACCGGGACAAGCAGCCGGACAGGCATCCGCCGGGGCAGGCGAAACACCGGCAGAAAAGGACACCGCAGACGAGGCAGGTGCCGACCTCGGCAGCATGCCCGGCGGTGCCCGCGCGGCACTCGAAGCGATCCTGATGGTCATCGACCAGCCTGCGACGGCGGCCGAGCTTGCCGCGGGACTGCACGTGAGCGTCGAGGTCGTCGAGGAACTGCTGGCGGAGCTGCAGCGGGACTACAACGGTTATACTGTTAATGCCCCGGCTGTGGACGACGCCAGTTTCATCGGTTTCACTTCCACCCCCCGGGGTTTTGAATTGCGGAATGTCGCCGGAGGCTGGCGGATCTATTCCCGCGCAGAGTTCGCCGACATTGTGGGCGGGTTTGTGCTGGAAGGACAGACAGCCAGGCTGACGCAGGCGGCGCTCGAAACGCTCGCCGTCATTGCTTACCGCCAGCCTGTTTCCCGGGCGCGGGTCTCTGCAATTCGAGGAGTTAACGTTGACTCTGTTGTGCGGACGCTGACACAGCGGGGGCTGATCGGGGACTCGGGAACCGATCCCGAATCCGGGGCCATCCTCTACCGTACGACGTCGTATTTCCTGGAGCGGATGGGAATCGGCTCGGTGGCGGAACTGCCGCAACTTTCCCCGCATCTTCCGGGGCTGGAAGGCATCGACGAGTTTTACGACGCAGCAAGAATGTAAGCAGGAGCAACTTCCTGCGCACGAGTATCCACCGGGGCAGAGGGTTTTTGCCCCTGCTGGCGGGTGCTGTCGGGAGACAGCGGCCGTTGGTCAACAAACGAAGGACGGGTCATGACACAGGCGGGACGCCAGGGTTCACCACGTAACAGTTCGGGACGCAACAGCGCCGGACAAAATTCCGCGCAGGGCTCCGGTCGCGGCGCGCAGGGCGGAGCCGGCCGCAGCGGCGGGGCCGGCTTCAAGGGCGGCGGAGACCGCCCCTTCAAACGACCAAAGCCCCGCGAAGAGGCCTTCATCGATCCGGACCTGCAAGGTCCCGACGGCACACCCGCGGCGAGCCGCCCGGCAGCTTCCGGAGAGTGGAAGTCCAAGCCGCCGTCCGGCAAGGAGGCAGCCCGCAAGGCTGCGGCCCGCAAGCCCGGGTCCGGCAAAGCCCCAGGCAGCCCCGGCGCGTTGAAGCCCAAGCCGCGCACCGGTGCCGCGAAGTTCGCCGGCCCCCGTGCTTTCGGCAGCGAACGCTTCGGCCAGAACCTCGGTCCGGTACGCAAACCGGCCCGCAAGCGCGGCCCCCGCGCCGAGGTTCCCCAGTCCGAGGTGCACGACCAGGACGGCACCCGCCTCCAGAAGGTTATGGCATCGGCCGGCGTCGCCTCACGGCGTGTCTGCGAAGAAATGATCGCCGAAGGCCGGGTGGAGGTCGACGGGCAGGTCGTCACCGAGCTTGGCGTCCGCGTTGACCCGAAGACCGCGGTGATCCACGTCGACGGACTCCGCATCCAGCTGGACGAGAACATGGTCTACATGGTGTTCAACAAGCCCAAGGGCGTTGTCTCCACGATGGAAGATCCGGACGGCCGTCCCTGCGTCAGCGACTTCGTCCGCAACCACCATGGCGAACGGCTCTTCCACGTCGGGCGTCTCGACGTGGCTACCGAGGGCCTGTTGCTGCTGACAAACGACGGCGAACTCGCCAACCGCCTGACACACCCGTCCTACGAAGTCCCCAAGACCTACCTTGTGCAGGTCCGCGGGCCGTTCCCGCAGGGCATCGGCGCCGAGCTTAAAGCCGGCGTCGAACTTGAAGACGGCATCGCGTCGGTTGACTCCTTTAAGCTTGTGGACTCCACCCCGGGCCACGTGCTGATCGAGGTTGTGCTGCACTCGGGCAAAAACCGGATCGTTCGGCGCCTCTTCGACGCCGTCGGTTTCCCGGTGCTCCGGCTGGTCCGCGTCAAGGTTGGCCCGATTGGCCTGGGCGACCAGCGCCAAGGCAGCATCCGCAACCTCGGCAAGCAGGAAGTCGGCCACCTGCTGGCATCCGTAGGGCTCTAGCATGTCCGCCTTTCGCACCCACGGCCGCGGCCACGTCAACGGTCCGGTGGTGGTCGTGGGCACCGGACTCCTGGGCACCAGCATCGGGCTGGGGCTGAGGGGCCGCGGCGTCGCCGTTTTCCTCTCCGACCCGTCGCCCACCAACCAGGCCGTCGCCGTGGACATCGGTGCCGGCTTGCCCTTGGCGCGCCTGGCTGGCGCGCAGCCCCAACTCGTGGTGGTCGCCGCGCCGCCGGATGTCACGGCCGATGTGGTGGAACGGGCCCTCACGGACTACCCCGAAGCGACAGTTGTGGACATCGCCAGCGTGAAGGCCGGGATCCAGTCCGAGCTCCGTGGCCGCGGAGCCGACCTCCGCCGCTACGTGGGCACCCACCCGATGGCTGGCCGGGAAAAGTCCGGTCCCGTCGCTGCCCGCGGCGAGCTTTTTACCTCCATGCCATGGGTCCTGTGCCCCTCGGCGGAGACACAGCCCGACGCGCTGGAGGCAGCGCGTGCGCTGGCATCGGACCTCGGCGCCGTTGTGTCCGAATTCGGGGCCGAGGAGCACGACGAGGCGGTTGCCCTGGTCTCGCACGTGCCGCAGGTAGTGGCTTCGCTCGTCGCCAGCCGGCTGCAGGGCACGCCCCTGCACGCGCTGTCCCTCGCCGGCAACGGACTGCGGGACGTGACCCGGATCGCGGCGAGTGATCCGACCCTTTGGGTGCAGATTCTCGGTGCGAACGCGGACAAGGTGGTGGCGATCCTGCACGGCGTCCGTGCGGACCTCAACCGGGTCATCGGCACGCTCGAGGAGCCGACTGCACCCGGCGCCCGGCTCGATCTTGCCCAATTGATCAGCGAAGGCAACGCCGGCCAGTCCCGCATTCCGGGCAAGCATGGCGGACCCCCGCAGGCATATTCCTGGCTGACGGTCCTCGTGGACGACACCCCCGGACAGATCGCCCGGCTCCTGACGGAGATCGGCGAGATCGGCGTCAACCTTGAGGACCTCCGGCTGGACCACTCTTCGGGGCAGAACGTGGGAATGGTGGAAATCTCAGTTCTGCCGAACAAACACGAACTGCTTATCGAAGCCCTCAACGACCGCGGATGGCGGGTACTCCAGTAATGACCCAAGAACTCATTAACACCGAGGAAGTCCTCCGCCCCGGAAAAAGCCTTGTCGTCGCCATCGACGGGCCGTCCGGGTCGGGCAAATCCAGCGTCAGCAAAGAGGTGGCACACCGACTCCGGCTGGCCTACCTGGACACCGGCGCCATGTACCGTGCGCTGACCTGGTTCTGCCTGGACAACGGCACGGACCTGCACGACGGGGCGGCCGTCGAGGCTGCCGCCAGGGGCCTTCCGCTGGAAATCAGCACGGGACCGCTGGACGAATACGTCCGGGTCGGCGGTGCCGACGTTACGCTCGCAATCCGCGAGCCGGCGATATCCGCCGCCGTCAGCACCGTCGCGACCACCCTCGGCGCCCGCACCGAACTGATCCGCCGGCAGCGTGAGCTGATCGAAACCCACCACCGCCGCATGGTGGTCGAAGGCCGGGACATCACTACCGTGGTCGCACCGCATGCCGAAGTGCGGATGCTGCTCACCGCGAGCGAGGAGGCGCGCCTGCGCCGCCGGGGGATCCAGCTCGGCGGCAGCCAGAGCGCCGAACAGCTCGCCGCCCAGGTCACCCGGCGCGATGAGAAGGACTCGACAGTGGTGAACTTCACCCGGGCTGCAGACGGTGTGGTGACGCTGGACTCCTCGGAGCTGGATTTCGCCGAGACCGTCGAGGCCGCCCTCAGCATCGTCAACAGCGTTGTCAACCACCGGGCCCCCCGCCTTGACTGAGCCCGGGCAGCGGCAGCCGGACCGCGCCGGAACAGCGGTACCGGCCCGTTGGACGACGGTCTGGAGCCGGCCCGTGGGTTGGGTTCTGGACCACGTCCTTTACCGGACCTCCGTCAGCGGCCGGTCGAATGTCCCGGCGACGGGCCCGGTGATTTTCGCCGCCAACCACATCAGCTTCCTGGACGGACCGGTGATGTTCGGGGCGGCCCCTCGTGCCATGCACATCCTGGTCAAGCAGGAAATGTTCAGCGGCTTCCTTGGCCGGGTGCTCCTTGCCTCCGGCCAGCTGGCCGTGGACCGCGGGGGCGACCGTGCGGCCCTGCTCACAGCCAAAGAGGTGCTGGACGCCGGACGGTGCATCGGCATCCTTCCGGAAGGCACCCGGGGGAGCGGAGAAGCGGCCGCCATCAACAAGGGGGTCGCCTGGCTTGCACTGAATTCCGGTGCGACAGTGGTCCCGGTGGCCATCCTTGGCACCAGGACAGGAAGCGAACACCTCGACGCCGTTCCGCGGTTTCGCCGCCGGCTGCAGGTGAGCTTCGGCGGAGCGCTCAATGTCAGCCGCAGGCCCGGTGAGACCGGCCGTGTTTCAATGGACAGGGCCGGAAGCGAGATCCGCGCCGCGCTGGCGCGCCACGTCCAGGACACGATCCAGAAAACCGGGCAGCCCTTGCCCGACGCGGACTCCCCGCAAGAATTCCATACAGCAGTAGCCGGGACGCCGGCAGATCACCCCATAAGGAAAGTGCAATGAGCGATACGACTCAAACATCCGGCCAATTTGGCGCCGGCGAAGACGAATACACGCCCACCGGCACGGACCAGGTGGCCGAGCACCTTGCCGCCCTGGACGACGACGAAGCAGAGCTGCGTGCGGCCTCACTCCGGGCTGGCCTGGACGATTACGAGCTGGACGAAGACGACGCTGCCCTGCTGAGCGGCGAGTACGACGACGAGGACTTCGACGGCCCGGTCAAGCTTGATCCGGTCCTGGCCATCATCGGCCGGCCCAACGTGGGCAAGTCCACCCTGGTGAACCGTATCCTCGGCCGGCGCGAAGCAGTGGTGGAAGACACCCCCGGCGTTACACGCGACCGGGTGATGTACTCGGCGACCTGGAACGGCCGGAACTTCACTGTTGTCGACACCGGCGGCTGGGAGCACGACGCGCGGGGCATCCACGCCCGCGTCGCCGAGCAGGCCGAGATGGCCGTGGAACTCGCCGACGCGGTCCTGTTCGTCGTCGACTCTGCCGTTGGTGCCACCGCTACGGACGAGGCAGTCGTGAAAATGCTGCGCAAGTCCAAGAAGCCGGTCATTATGGTGGCCAACAAGGTGGACGACTTCGCCCAGGAAGCCGATTCGGCAACCCTGTGGGGCCTGGGCTTCGGTGAGCCGTATCCGGTCTCGGCCCTTCATGGCCGCGGTGTTGCCGACCTCCTTGACCATGTGATGGACACTCTTCCGGAGTTTTCCACCATCGAAGGCCTGGAGCGCTCCGGTGGCCCGCGCCGCATCGCCCTGATTGGCCGGCCCAACGTGGGCAAGTCCTCGCTGCTGAACAAGCTGGCCGGTTCCGAGCGCGTTGTGGTGGACAACACCGCAGGCACCACCCGGGACCCGGTCGATGAGTTCATTGAACTTGGCGACCGCACCTGGCGCTTTGTGGATACCGCCGGTATCCGCCGCCGCCAGCACATGGCACAGGGCGCCGACTTCTACGCCTCGCTGCGGACCCAGAGCGCCCTCGAAAAAGCGGAGGTCGCCGTGGTGCTCCTCGCCGTCGACGAAGTGCTCAGCGAGCAGGATGTCCGCATCCTGCAGCTTGCCATCGAGTCCGGCCGGGCCCTGGTCCTCGCATTCAACAAGTGGGACCTGCTCGACGACGAACGCCGCACCTACCTTGAGCGTGAAATAGAACAAGACCTGGCGCACGTCGCGTGGGCTCCCCGGGTCAACATCTCTGCGAAGACCGGCTGGCACAAGGACAGGCTCGTTCCTGCCCTGGACACCGCCCTGGAAAGCTGGGACAAGCGCATCGCGACCGGCCGGCTCAACGCTTTCCTGGGTGAACTGGTGGCCGCACACCCGCACCCGGTCCGCGGCGGCAAGCAGCCCCGGATCCTGTTCGGCACCCAGGCTTCCAGCCGTCCGCCGAAGTTCGTGCTCTTCACCACCGGATTCCTGGACCCCGGCTACCGCCGCTTTATCACCCGCCGGCTGCGCGAAACGTTCGGGTTCGAGGGCACACCGATCGAGGTCAACATGCGGGTGCGTGAAAAGCGCGGCAAGAAGCGCTAATTGGGACACAGCCGGCCCGTGACATTCTCAAAGTGTCACGGGCACCCTCCGGAATCGTGTAAGCTTTTGGAGGTGGTTCGGCCGGACTGCTCAGATGAAATCGCACAGATGACGTCGAGGGCGGAGAACGGCGGAATCAGCGGGCTGTAGCGCAGCTTGGTAGCGCACTTGACTGGGGGTCAAGGGGTCGCAGGTTCAAATCCTGTCAGCCCGACCAACAGAAAGTACCCCGCCGTTCCTGAGGCTTAAGGAACGGCGGGGTTTTCTGTTTCCCCGGGGCTTCCGGGCGGCGGTGCCGGCAGCGGCGCCGCTGCCGGCGGGGCTACTTCAGGAAACGCGACGTCCGGCGGTCAGCCAGCACCTTTCCGTGCGTCTGGCATCCGGGACAGTACTGCAGGGAAGTGTCAGCAAAGGACACTTCACGGACGGTATCCCCGCACACAGGGCACGTTTCCCCGGTCCGGCCATGGACCCGCAGGTGGCTCCGTTTGGTGTCCTTGAGTTCGTTCGGCGCTTTGCCGCGCGCTTCCCGCAGCGCTGAGCCAAGAACGCCGTGGATGGCGTCGTAGAGACGCTGGACCTCGTCCCGGTCCAGCGAGCTGGCAAGGGCGAAGGGCGACGTCCGGGCCGCATGCAGAATCTCGTCGCTGTAGGCATTTCCGATGCCGGCAATGATGCCCTGGCTGCGCAGGACACCCTTGATCTGCCGGGAACTGGAGCTGAGGATGCCCGCCAGAGAATCAACGTCGAAGCCGGGACTGAACGGATCCGGTCCCAGCGCGGCGATCCCTGGAACCTCGTGCGGATCCCGGACCAGGTAGACCGCGAGGGCCTTTTTGCTGCCGGCCTCGGTCAAGTCCAGGGCCAGCGGGCCGGTGCCGCCGGAAAAGGACAGCCGCGCCGCAATGTACCCCTTTCCCATCTTCAGCGGGGCGTCGGTGGGAGCATCGGTGAAGCGGACCCAGCCGGCGCGTGCCAGGTGAAAGACGAAGAACAGCCCCTCGGCCTCCAGGCTGATGAACTTTCCGAAGCGGCCGACCCCCGTCACGGTCCGGCCCGCCAGCCCCGAAACAGGGGGATCTGCGGTTTTGAGCACCGCGACGGAGGCGATTTGGATCTTCGAGACTTCAGCGCCGAGCAGGCGCCCGGCCAGGAAGTCCGCCAGGGCCGCCACTTCAGGAAGTTCGGGCATTAACTAGCCGATTCCGGCGTGTTCCGTCATTGCCCCATCATGGCAGAGACCTGCCGGTCCCGGCCGGATATGCCTATACTTTCAGCGGCGGGCTGTTCACGTGACCGCCGCCGCCTTTGGTGTTTGACCCGATGAAAGGCCCATCATGAGCAACATTCCCGAAGAGCTGTCCTACACGGCGGAGCACGAGTGGGTTTCCGCCCCGAACGCCGACGGTGTTGTGCGTGTCGGTATCACTGATTTTGCCCAGGACGCCCTGGGGGACGTTGTTTATGCCCAGATGCCGGAGGCCGGCGCCGCGGTCAAGGCAAACGAGGTCGTCGGTGAAGTTGAGTCCACCAAAAGCGTGAGTGACATCTACGCCCCGGTTTCCGGCGAAGTAGTGTCCCGCAACGAGGCCCTGGACACCGATTCCGCCCTGATCAATTCGGATCCGTACGGTGAGGGCTGGCTGCTGGAAATCAAGCTTGCGGACGCCGACGCGATCGAGTCGCTGCTCAGTGCATCGGAGTACGAACAGCAGGTAGGCTAAAGCCAAGGCCATTCGGGCCGGGCCGTTCGAACAGTTGCTGGGAAGCCAGCCCCTGAACGGCCCGCCGGGGGCCGAATCCCGGGCTTGCAGGGCCTGTCCGGACGGCATGCGTTGTTTGCAGGGGGGACACCTGCAACGAATGGAGGAATCAATGTTTGGGAACGAACGCAACACCACCGGTGACGGCAGCGGCACGGGTGCACTGAAGGCGTCGGATACCACGTCGATCAACCTCACACCGGTCCACGATGAACCGAGCGTCGCCCCGAATCTCTCGGTCGAGGAACGGACCGCCGCTGAGGCGCTGCCGTACGGCTCAGCCCTGCTGGTTGCGCACAGCGGTCCCAATACCGGCGCCCGGTTCCTGCTCGATTCCGATGTCACTACGGCGGGCCGGCACCCGGACGCCGACATCTTCCTCGATGACGTCACAGTCTCCCGCCGGCACGTGGAGTTCCGCCGAACGGCGCGCAGCTTCGAGGTCGTTGATACCGGGAGCCTGAATGGCACGTACGTGAACCACGACCGAGTCGACAGCGTCGAACTGAAGTCCGGCAACGAAGTGCAGATCGGGAAGTTCCGACTCACCTTCTACCTGAGCCCTGCCCGCGCAGCAGGCAACGTCTGATTCCGGGGTAGTTGCCTGTGGCCATGGCACAACCGGAACGGCGCGGACCCCAGGTTCTGAACATCGGGGAAGTCCTGGCTCAGTTGAGCGACGACTTTCCGAGCATGACCGCGTCAAAAATACGCTTCCTTGAGGAAAAGGGGCTGATCAACCCCCAGCGCACCCCGGCCGGTTACCGGCAGTACGCCGACAGTGATGTCGAAAGGCTGCGCTTTGTGCTGGCCCTGCAGCGTGACCAGTACCTGCCGTTGAAGGTCATCAAGGATTACCTGGATGCGATCGACCGCGGCGAACGGCCAGACAATCTGCCGCCAGGGGTGACCGTCTCGCCCCGGATTGTCTCGGAGGAGCTCGCTGCTGAACTGCACAACCGGGTCCGTCGGCTTAGTGCGGAACAGCTCCGGGCCGAGTCCGGTGCCAGTGTTGCGCTGCTTGAATCGCTCCTGAGCTTTGGCCTGATCGGCCACGTCGACGGTAACTTCGATGAGCACGCCCTCCAGGTGGCACGCGCCTGCGTCCAGCTCGAGGGACACGGTCTGGAACCGCGGCACCTGCGCCCATTCCAGGCCGCCGCCGAACGCGAGTTCGGGCTGGTGGAGCGTGCGGTGTCCACTTTGACCTCCCGCAAGGATGCAGCCTCCCAAGCCCGCGCCGCCGAGGCCGCCCGGGAGATCAGCGAATTGTGTCTGACGCTGCACCGGGCCTTGGTCCAGGATCGCATTTCGAGGATGGACAGCTGATGATTGAGGTCGAAATTGTCGGCGTGCGGATTGAGCTTCCCTCCAACCAGCCCCTCGTCCTGCTGCGTGAGATCCACGGGGAGCGGCATGTGCCGATCTGGATCGGCACCCCTGAGGCCAGCGCCATCGCCCTGGCCCAGCAGGGGGTTGTGCCGCCGCGGCCCATGACGCATGACCTGCTGATCGACGTCGTCGAATCCCTCGGCCACACGATCGTCAGTGTGAACATTGTGGCCGTGGAAGACAACATCTTCTACGGGCAGCTTCAGTTCGAAAACGGGACCACCGTTAGCTCCCGCGCCTCCGATGCCCTGGCATTGGCCCTCCGGGCCAAGTGCCGGATCTGGTGCGCCGACGCCGTGATGGAAGAGGCCGGTGTCCGGATTGCCGAACATGACGAGGGTGAGGACACCCAGGCGGGTCCTGCCGTCGACGAAGAGGGTGAGCTGCGCCGGTTCCGGGAGTTCCTGGACGACGTGGAACCCGAAGATTTTGCGGGCTAATGTCACGCTAAGGTTAAAGTTGAGGATGAAAGTTTCGACACGCCCCCGGAATACCCCGAACGTCTTTGACCTTGGGCCGCGGCAGGCCTAACGTCGGAGTAGAAGTTCCCGTTGCACGCAGGCAGCCACTGGGCTCACACTGGGAGGTGCGGCCCCGGCAGAATCACTCTCATGGATTTTATCCGTCCGTGTGATGTTCAAGTAGGAATAACCGGTTGTTGCTGCAATTTCCGCAGGGGAGCCATAACAAGGAGGATCCACGTGAGTCCGAAAGGCGAAGCAGGCGAGCTCAAGCAGCCCCCGGCAGCTGGTGCGGCCATGCCCGCCAGCGGTTCCCAGGGCCTGCTGTTCACCGAGGATCTTCCAGTGCTGGATGAGGATGCGGGCTATCGGGGCCCGACGGCCTGCAAGGCAGCCGGCATCACCTACCGTCAACTGGACTACTGGGCGCGTACCGGGCTGGTGGAGCCTGCCGTCCGCGGTGCCGCCGGTTCGGGTTCCCAGCGCCTATACGGTTTCCGTGACATCCTGGTCCTCAAAGTCGTCAAGCGCCTCCTGGACACCGGCGTGTCTCTCCAGCAGATTCGCTCGGCCGTCGAGCATCTCCGGGAGCGCGGCGTCGAGGACCTCGCCCAGATCACCCTCATGAGCGACGGTGCCAGTGTGTACGAGTGCACCTCGGCAGACGAAGTCATTGACCTGGTCCAGGGCGGACAAGGCGTCTTCGGGATCGCCGTCGGCCGGGTCTGGCGCGAAGTTGAGGGCAGCCTCGCGGCTCTTCCCAGTGAACACGTCAGTGATCTCTCGTTCCCCGACGACGAACTCAGCAAGCGGCGGGCCACCCGCAAGATCAGTTAAGTTCCGCTAGCACAACAAAGGCCGCCTTCCGCAGGGAAGGCGGCCTTTGCAGTGGTGGGTGTGTAAGTTCGGAGGCCTGCGTCTGCCCGGGCCCGCTCTGCTCAGCGCTGACGGCGGTCCCGGACCCCGGCGTTTTGCCGACCGTCAGCGGTTAACAGGTTCGCCAGCAGGGCATCAAAGAGTGCGGCTGCGTTTTTCGCCGAGTCCCCGGGCCAGTGGTGGATGGAGTGGGCAGCACCCTGGATCTGCTGCCAGTTGGCCTGTTCCGGAATATGCGGTGAGAGCAGCAGCGGGCCGAACATGGAGTCCATCTCGGCGAGCCGGAATGTGTGTTCGGCGGAACCGGTCCGCACCCGGTTAGCCACAATGCCTGCGGGGGAGAGGTTTGGGGCGAACTCCTGGCGGAACAGCTGGATTGCACGCATGGTGCGCTCCGTGCCTGCGACCGAGAACAGCCCGGGCTCGGCGACGAGCGTGACTTTGTCGCTGGCGGACCATGCCATCCGTGTGAGGCCGTTCAGCGAGGGCGGGCAGTCTACAAGTACCAGTTCGTACTTCTGCGCTCCGGAAAGCACAGCGGAGAGCCGGCGAAGGTCGCGTCGACCCAAATCGGGTCGGTCGTAGATACCGGTGTAAGCGGAACCGACGGCCACATCCAGAATCGGTAATGCCGGGCCGGCGGGAGCGCCACCGGCGGCGGCAGCGCGTTCCACCCAGCCGCTGGGGACCACGTTCTCTGCCAGACGGGCCCGCCGGGGGGACTTGAGCATCCGGCCGATGTCCAGCCGTTCCCCTGGCTGGACGCCGAGCGCCGTGCTCGCATCGGCGTGCGGGTCAAGGTCGACGACGAGGGTGGGGATGCCGGCGGCCAATGCCGCGGACGCCAGTCCAGTGGTCACCGATGTTTTGCCGACGCCGCCTTTGAGGCTGCTGATGCTGACTACTTGCACTTGAAAAACCAATACCTAACGCCGGTTGCCGGGTCGGGGTCCTGCCGGCTCCCGCGTTCTCCGGAGCCGGGGCGAACATACGCCACCCACTCCTTCATCATATGTTGCCCGCTGCCCGAATCCTGCGTCATCGGATGCCGGGGCGGCAGATCATGGCGAAGCTGAATCGGCGGCCCGCGCCTGACCCCGCCTGATCTGCCTGCCAACCAGGCCTGCCAAAACCGGCATACGTGACGCGCATCGCTGTGACGGTCGCCACAAAGATTTGTGTTTATCCGGCCACGTCTTGGACACTGTGAGCAATTACCGGTAAACCCGCGATGATGCAGGAGAAGTATGTTTTCGAAGATTCTTGTGGCCAACCGCGGCGAAATCGCGATCCGGGCCTTCCGCGCCAGCTACGAGCTGGGCGCCAAGACCGTTGCCGTCTTCCCCCATGAGGACCGCAACTCCATCCACCGACAGAAAGCCGACGAGGCGTATCTGATCGGTGAAGAGGGCCACCCCGTCCGGGCCTACCTCGACGTCGACGAGGTGGTACGGGTGGCGAAGGAATCCGGGGCGGACGCCATCTACCCCGGCTACGGATTCCTCTCCGAGAATCCGCGGTTGGCCCGGGCCGCCGCGCAAGCCGGTATCACCTTTGTGGGTCCACCGGCGGACGTATTGGAACTTGCCGGCAACAAGGTCGCCGCCCTCGAAGCCGCCCGCAAGGCCGGGGTGCCGGTGCTGAAATCCAGCCAGCCCTCCAAAGACCTTGACGAACTCATCGCAGCCGCCGACGTGATCGGCTTCCCCATTTTCGCCAAGGCCGTCGCCGGCGGCGGCGGCCGCGGCATGCGCCGCGTCGACACCCGCGATGCCCTTCCCGAAGCACTGCAGGCCGCCATGCGCGAAGCCGACGCGGCCTTCGGCGACCCAACCATGTTCCTGGAGCAGGCCGTCCTGCGTCCCCGCCACATCGAGGTCCAGATCCTGGCCGATGCGGAGGGCAATGTGATGCACCTCTTCGAACGTGACTGCTCCATCCAGCGCCGCCACCAGAAGGTCATCGAGATCGCCCCGGCGCCTAACCTCGACGAAGGCATCCGGCAGGCGCTCTACCGCGACGCCGTGAAGTTCGCCAAGGCGCTGAATTACGTCAACGCCGGCACCGTGGAATTCCTTATCGACACTGTGGGGGAGCGGGCAGGCCAGCACGTCTTTATCGAAATGAACCCACGGATCCAGGTCGAGCACACCGTCACCGAGGAAGTTACCGACGTCGACCTCGTCCAGGCGCAGCTGCGCATCGCCGCCGGTGAGACGCTCGCGGACCTGGGTTTGTCGCAGGAGACCGTCCACCTCAAGGGTGCCGCACTGCAATGCCGCATCACCACCGAGGACCCGGCCAATGGTTTCCGTCCCGACGTCGGCAAGATCACCGGCTACCGTTCGGCCGGCGGCGCCGGCGTTCGGCTCGACGGCGGCACCGTCTATTCCGGCGCGGAGATCAGCCCGCACTTTGACTCGATGCTGGTGAAACTGACCTGCCGCGGGCGGGAGTATCCGGCAGCGGTGGCCAGGGCACGCCGTGCCCTCGCCGAGTTCCGCATCCGCGGCGTCTCCACCAACATCTCTTTCCTGCAGGCCGTCCTGGACGACCCCGACTTCATCGCCGGCAACGTGGCCACGTCCTTTATTGACGAACGGCCCGAGCTGCTCAAGGCCCGCGTCTCAGCGGACCGCGGCACGAAGCTGCTGACCTGGCTCGCCGAAGTTACGGTGAACAAGCCCAACGGCGAACTCACGGTCCACAGCGATCCGGCCGCCAAGCTTCCTGCCCTCACCGATGCCACACCCCGGGAAGGTTCCCGGCAGCGGCTGCTGCAGCTGGGGCCTGAAGGGTTCGCCAAAGCCCTGCGCGAACAGGATGCAGTAGCCGTCACTGACACCACGTTCCGCGACGCGCACCAGTCCCTGCTCGCCACCCGCGTACGCACCCGCGACCTGGTGGCGGCCGGACCGGCGGTGTCCAGCCTCCTTCCCGAGCTGCTCTCGGTCGAGGCTTGGGGCGGTGCCACCTACGATGTCGCCTTGAGGTTCCTCGGTGAGGATCCCTGGGACCGGCTGGCAGCGCTGCGCAAAGCGTTGCCGAACGTCTGCCTGCAGATGCTCCTTCGCGGCCGCAACACGGTCGGCTACACCCCGTACCCGGAGGAGGTCACTGTGGCTTTTGTCAACGAGGCCGCCGCCACCGGCATCGACATCTTCCGGATCTTCGACGCGCTCAACGACGTGAACCAGATGGCCCCGGCCATCCGTGCCGTCCGCGAGACCGGCACTGCCGTCGCGGAGGTGGCGCTGTGCTACACCGCTGACATGCTGGACCCGGACGAGACGCTCTACACGCTTGACTACTACCTGGAGCTGGCGCAGCGGATCGTCGACGCCGGCGCGCATATCCTGGCGATCAAGGACATGGCCGGGCTGCTGCGCCCGGCGGCCGCTGCCCGCCTCGTGACGGCCTTGCGGGAGAAGTTTGACCTCCCGGTCCACCTGCACACCCACGACACCGCGGGCGGCCAGCTGGCCACGCTGCTGGCCGCGGTGGACGCCGGAGTGGACGCCGTCGACGTCGCTTCCGCCTCGCTGGCCGGCACCACCAGCCAGCCCTCCGCCTCCGCACTGGTCGCCGCGCTGGCCCACACGCCGCGCGATACCGGCTTGAGCCTGGCCAACGTGTGTGCCCTTGAACCGTACTGGGAGGCCGTCCGCCGTGTCTACGCCCCGTTTGAGTCCGGGCTTCCGGGCCCCACGGGCAGGGTCTACCGGCATGAAATCCCCGGTGGCCAGCTCTCCAACCTGCGCCAGCAGGCGATTGCGCTAGGACTCGGTGAACGGTTCGAGGCGATCGAGGACATGTACACCGCCGCGGACCGGATCCTTGGCCGGCTGGTGAAAGTCACCCCGTCCTCCAAGGTCGTCGGAGACCTCGCGCTGCACCTGGTGGGGCTCAATGCCGACCCGGCCGACTTCAACGAGAACCCGCAAAATTATGACGTCCCGGATTCAGTGATCGGCTTCCTGTCCGGTGAGCTCGGCGATCCTCCCGGCGGCTGGCCGGAACCGTTCCGCACCAAGGCCTTGCAGGGCCGCACCCTCAAGGTCCGCGACGTCGAGCTCAGCGCCGAGGACAGCGAAGCACTCAAGGGTGATTCCAGGACCGTGCAGCAGACCCTCAACCGGCTGCTCTTTGCCGGGCCCTCCAAGGACTACCAGAAGAGCGTGGAGACCTACGGCAACCTCTCGGTGCTCGACACCCGCGACTACCTGTTCGGGCTGCAGCGCGGCGCCGAGCACGAAATCGAGCTGGAGAAGGGTGTGCGCTTGATCGCCTCGCTCGAAGCGGTCTCCGAACCTGACGAGAAGGGCATGCGCACCGTGATGTGCACGCTCAACGGCCAGTCGCGCCCTGTGGTGGTCCGTGACCGTTCCGTCGTCAGCAACGTCAAGGCCGCTGAACGCGCCGACACGTCCCAACCGGGACAGGTGGCCGCACCGTTCGCCGGCGCCGTCACGCTGACAGTCAAGGCCGGCGAGGCCGTCCTGGCCGGTGACACTGTCGCCACGATCGAGGCCATGAAGATGGAAGCATCCATCACGACGCCGGTCGCCGGCACTGTCTCGCGCCTTGCCGTCGGGGCGGTTGAACAGGTCCAGGGCGGGGACTTGCTGCTCGTCGTCGAGTAGCGATAGCGAACAGCTCCAAGCCGAACGTGCAAAGGGACCCTCCGCCGAAGTGGAGGGTCCCTTTGCCGTGGTGGCTAGACCTGGCTGGGACGGGGTGTGCCGTACATTTCTTCGATGACTTTCTCGTAGTCCTTCATCACCTGGGCGCGCTTGACCTTCATCGACGGAGTCAGGTGCCCGGAAGCCTCAGTGAAGTCCGCGGCGACAATCCGAAATGACTTGATCGCCTCGGCCTTGGAGACCGACTGGTTGGCACCGTTGATGAGGTCCTGGACGGCGGCTTTGACCGCCGGGTTGTCGGTCGCTTCGGCGAGGGTGGTGCCGGCAGGCAGTCCGTGGCGGTGCAGCCAGCCGGGAAGCGCCTCTTCGTCGAGGGTTACCAGTGCGCCGATAAAGGGGCGGTTGTCACCGACTACAAGTACTTGGGAGACGAGGGCGTCGGCACGGATCTGGTCCTCCAGCAGCGCGGGCACAACGTTTTTGCCACTGGCCGTGACGATAATTTCCTTTTTGCGTCCGGTGATGGTCAGGAAGCCCTGCTCATCGAGCTGTCCGATGTCACCGGTTCGGAACCAGCCGTCCGTAAACGACTCCGCAGTCAGGTCCGCGCGCTTAAAGTAGCCGCTCATAACGCAGACGCCCTTGGCGAGGATCTCGCCGTCGTCGGCAATTTTCACGGCATTCCCGGGAATCGGGGCGCCGACCGTGCCGATCTTGATCAGGTTCGGAGTGTTGACCGTCACCGGGGCCGTGGTCTCGGTCAGCCCGTAGCCCTCCAGGATCTGCATGCCGATGCCCTGGAAGAAGTGCCCCAGCCGTTCGCCCAGCGGTCCGCCGCCGGAGACGGCGTGCGCCACCTCGCCGCCCATGGCCGCGCGGAGCTTGCCGTAAACGAGTTTGTCGAAGACGGCGTGCTTGACCCTGAGGCCCAGCCCGATCCTGCCGACCTGGCGGGCGCGGGAGAATTCGATGGCGGTGTCCGCTGCGCGGTGGAAGATGGCGCCCTTGCCGCCGTCCTCTGCCTTGGTCAGTGCCGAGTTGTAGACCTTCTCAAAGACCCGCGGCACCGCGAGGATGAAGGTTGGCTTGTAGCTCTGCAGGTCCGGCAAGAGGTTTTTGATGTCGGGGGTGTGCGCCACCGTGACGCCGGCGGCCACGGCGAGCACCGAGATGAAACGAGCAAACACGTGGGCGAGGGGCAGGAACATAATTGTCCTTGCCTGTTCGTGGACGATCGTGTTCAACGAGGTCGCCAGCGCGTTTTCGGAGAGTTCGACGAAGTTGCCGTGGGTCAGCTCGCAGCCCTTGGGCCGCCCGGTGGTGCCCGAGGTGTAAATGATGGTGGCGAGGTCCTTGAGGGAAGCGAGGCTGCGCCGCGCCTCCAGGTCCTCGTCGCTGATCGCGGCGCCTGCCGCGCGGACCTCATCGAGGCCCTTTCCCGCAAGCTGCCAAACATGTGCCAGCGCCGTAAGGTTCTCGGACGTGGCGGCCTGCCGGATGATGTTTTCGTGGTGGTCGGACTCGCCGAACGCTGCGACGGCGCCGGAATCTCCGAGGTTCCACGCAACCTGGGAGGGCGAGGAGGTCTCGTAGATCGGGACGGAGACGGCGCCCGCGAACCAAATGGCGAAGTCAATC
This sequence comes from Pseudarthrobacter sp. PH31-O2, assembly GCF_030063265.1. Lineage (NCBI taxonomy): Bacteria > Bacillati > Actinomycetota > Actinomycetes > Micrococcales > Micrococcaceae > Pseudarthrobacter > Pseudarthrobacter sp. PH31-O2. The sequence goes on from NZ_JASIST010000007.1 coordinate 44,622, forward strand.
AAGGACCATTCGTAGCGGGTGCGCGACATAATGCCAACCCTGTCGCCGGCCCCGACGCCGCTGGCCATCAGTCCCTTGGCGAGCAGCGAAACATCGGCGAGGAAGTCGGTGGCCCGGACGTCCTGCCACGCTCCGGCCGCGTCAAGGCGGGAGAAGAGGGCCGGGTCGGAAGCCTTCGCCGCCTGGCGCAGGACCAGGTCCGTGGCGTTCATTTCCGGCGGGACGTTGACTAGGGGCGGGACACTGAATTCTCGCACGGTAGCTCCTTTGATTTCCATGGACCCGTGAGGGGTACTTCCAAGACTAGTATGTGGCCCTCGGCGTGTGCTTTTCACCACACCTACTGGCGGGTAACTTTACGGTTTGGCGGCTCCGTTGCCAAGCCGCGCGGGACGGCGCCCGGGTGCCGGGGCGAATAGGATAGGGAATCATGCACACACAAACACCGGGGCAACAGCCCGGCCCGTACCGCAGGACGGCCGCCTGGCGGCGCAGGACACTGCCTGGTGTCGCCGCCGCACCGGCCGCGCAGGGGTTCCGTGAGCACTTGCGGCTGGGTCGCAAGGGCCTCGCCATCGGCGTGGACATCGGCGGGACCAAAGTGGCCGCGGGCGTGGTGGACGCGGAGGGCCGGATCCTGGCCCGGGCCAAGCGGTCCACCCCCGGCGATGACCCCCGCGCTGTTGAACAGGTGATTGTGGAGCTGGTCGAGGAACTGGGCGCGGGCCACCGGGTCTGGTCGGTAGGAATCGGAGCGGCCGGCTGGATGGACCTCGACGGCGGCACCGTGCTGTTCAGCCCCCACCTTGCCTGGCGCAACGAACCGCTTCGGGACAATTTGCAGCGGCTGCTCCGACGGCCCGTACTGCTGACCAACGACGCCGATGCCGCAGCCTGGGCAGAGTGGCGGTTCGGCGCCGGGCAGGGCCAGGACCGCCTGGTGTGCATCACGCTGGGCACCGGAATCGGCGGTGCCATGGTGATGGACGGCCGGATCGAACGCGGGCGCTTCGGGGTGGCCGGGGAATTCGGCCACCAGATCATCATGCCCGGCGGGCACCGCTGCGAATGCGGCAACCGCGGTTGCTGGGAACAATACGCTTCCGGCAACGCGCTCGGCCGGGAAGCCAGGGAACTGGCCGCCGCCAACTCCCCGGTGGCGCAGGAGCTGCTCAAAGCAGTGGACGGCCGCGTTGAACTCATCACCGGGGTGATTGTCACCGAACTTGCCAAGGCCGGGGATGCGACGTCCCGGGAGTTGCTCGAGGACGTCGGGGAGTGGCTCGGACTAGGACTTGCCAACCTGGCGGCTGCACTGGACCCGGGAAAGTTTGTGATCGGCGGCGGGCTTTGCGATGCCGGAGAATTGCTTGTCGGCCCGGCACGGAAGGCTTTCGCCCGGAACCTCACCGGCCGCGGCTTCCGCCCGGCGGCGGACATCGCGTTGGCCGCCCTTGGCCCGGATGCCGGCCTGATTGGTGCTGCCGACCTGTCCCGGGTCAGCAGCCGTATGCACAGCTAGATGCGTGCGCCGTCGTCGTGTTCATCCTTTTCGCCCGGCAGCTTCATGATCAGGAAAACCACCGACGCCGCAAACGCGGCCACCATTGCGAGGATGGCGAGCAGCGGGGCTGAGCGCCAAAACATCGCGGACATCACAAGCGCTACCGGCCCACCGACCGCTCCCAGCCACGCCAGGACCGTCATCGGATCGGCTCCGGCAAGGCTTGGCGGTTCTTCCGGCACGAACTCATCCGGCATCATCGGGTCGTCCGCGGCCCCGGCATAGTCCCGGGGGCCCCCGGCGTCCTGCGGCCGGCCAGCGGCGGCCCGCCCCTCAAGCCGTCCCCGCGCCTGCCGCTCCTCGGCGGAAAGTTCAACCGGCACCACCGCCGAGAGCCCCAGTGGGTCGAAATCGCTGAAAGGCCGGGGGGTCGCGTCGCTGGCTGCGCCGGTGGGCGTATCGGATGGTTCCGCGCTGCCCGGACCTTCCCGGGCCTCCGGACTCCCGGAGACTTCCGCAGGGTCCGGGGATTCCAGCCGCGCGACGAGGTCCAACCAGACGGCGTTGTCCTGGTTGGCGCTGGAATCCGGAGAGCCGGAGTCCGGTCTAGTCATCTGCGGTGTCCTTTTGGCGGGTAGGGACAGGGTCCGGGACGCCTCCCGCAGCCAGCGACCGGACAAATTCGGCCGAGCCGCGGAAGATCTCGGGGGCATCGTTGTCCATCGTAGCCACGTGGTAGCTGTTTTGGAGCCGGATGACCTCCAACGGGGCGTGCGTGAGGCCGCGACGAAGAGCCACCATACTCGATTCGGAAACCACATGGTCAACCGCTGAACGGTACACCCGCACCGGGGCGGTGATCCGGGGGAGGAGCCTGACGGTGTCCTTGAACATCTTGTTCAACTCGTGTGCGGCGGCGACCGGTGTCCGGGAGTAGGCACCTTCATCGATGTCTTCCTTGCGGATGTCGTTGGCAATCGCCGGCGTACTCTTCAGGACAAACTTCAGGATGCCCGCCAGCGGCGCCCGGGGATCGTCGATGACAAGGCCCGGGTTGACCAGGATGGCCCCGGCAACGGGCCGCGTCGCGGCAATGCGCAGCGCCAGCGCCCCGCCCATGGACAGCCCGGCGACGACCACCAGATCACATTCACCGGCCAGCTCAAGGTAGGCGGCGTCGAGAGCGGCGTGCCAGTCCTGCCAGCGTGTCCTGGCCAGCTCTTGCCAACTGGTGCCGTGCCCGGGCAACAGCGGCATCCGCACGGCGTAGCCGGCGCCGGCCAGGGAGCTGGCCCATTCCCGGACACCGTGCGGGCTGCCGGTGAAACCATGCGAGACCACAATGCCGGTGCGGGTGCCGGTCCCGGTGAACGGGCTGCTGAACGGCGCGTGGTCCAAGGGGATGCTCATGGGGTCTCCGGAGATGTGCTGGCGGGCGGGGCAGGCGACGGCGCTGACTGCGGCGCGGCGTCTGCATGGCGCAGGAAAAACTGAACGGACTGCTCGAAAATCAGGGGGGCATCGACGTCGAGCGTGGCGACGTGGCCGCTGTCGGGCAGGCGGACCAGATTCAGCTCGCGGGAGCCAAGACGCTTCCGCAGCAGTTGCACCGAGGTGGGCGGAACCACAGCATCGGTATCGGATTTGAAGACGACGGCCGGGGCGCTGACTGCGGACAGTTCGCGCGCCGTTGTCCTAAAAAGCCTGCTCAGCTGGTGGACGGCTGCCAGTGGGGTAAGGGAGTAGTCGCCGTCCTCGGTAGCTGGCGCGGTGGGATTCGCTTCCTGGACCGGGACGGTGGTGCGCTGGAAGTGCTTCAGCAGGCCGATGTAGCGCACCCTGCGGTCATAGAAGCCCGAACCGGGGTTCACGACGGCGACCCCGGCCACGGGGTGGCGCGCCGCCGTCCGCAGCGCAATGGTGCCGCCCATGGACAGTCCGGCAACGAAGCAGTGCCGGGTTCCGGCGTCGAGTTCCAGATAGGCGTCCTCAAAAGCCCCATACCAGTCCCGCCAGTCGCGGGTGGCCAAATCGCGCCAGTCCGTGCCATGTCCGGGCAGCAGCGGTACAGAGACAGCAAAGCCCTGTCGGGCCAGGTGCCGGGCCCAGGGAAGGACGCTCAGCGGACTCCCGGTGAAGCCGTGGCAGATGGCCACGCCGATGCCCGCATTGGCTCCGTGGCCGGGATAACTGAACGCCGCGGGTGCCAGGGGAGTGCTGCTTCCGGTCATAAGCCCATCGTGTCACTGTTCCGGACAAATCTCACTAGAGTAGGGTTTCAGTGAAGTCCCGCCGGGTCCGACGGAGGGTCTGCCAGACGCCTTCCGGAGAGGTACACCACGTGTTTTATTGGTTTATGAAAACGTTCGTTCTCGGACCGGTCCTCAAGACGCTTTTCAGGCCCTGGGTCAAGGGCCTGGACAACGTCCCCGCCGCGGGAGCAGCAATTGTGGCCTCCAATCATCTGTCCTTCTCGGATTCGATCTTTATGCCGCTGATGGTGCCCCGCCCGGTGGTGTTCCTGGCGAAATCCGAGTACTTCACCGGCAAGGGGATCAAAGGCCGGCTGACGGCTGCCTTCTTCCGGCTCACCAACCAGCTCCCGATGGACCGCTCCGGCGGTGCTGCGTCAGCGTTGTCACTGAATGCCGGCATGGACGTGCTGAAGAACGGTTCGCTCCTGGGCATCTACCCCGAGGGCACCCGCAGCCCGGACTCCCGGCTGTACCGCGGCAAAGTCGGAGTGGCGCGCCTGGCCCTGCAGGCCCGGGTCCCCGTGATCCCGGTCGCGATGATCGGTACGGACAAGGTCCAGCCGATCGGCAAACGGATGCCCAACATCCGGCGCATCGGGATGATCTTCGGTGAACCGATGGATTTCAGCCGGTACTACGGCCTGGAGGACGACCGGTTGATTCAGCGGTCCGTCACCGACGAGATTATGTACGAACTGATGCGGCTCTCCGGACAGGAATACGTGGACGAGTACGCCGCCGTCGTCAAACTCCGGCTCGCCGGGAAGGCTGCCGGGGCTCCGGAGGACGGCGCGTCCGGCGCCGGCCCGGCCGCGCCCGGGACCGAGTAGCCTGACCGTGTGACGGCAGCGGTCCGGTCAATGACGCCCCGGGTCCGAGGATGGCCATGGAGGCAACTATCCTTAGAAGGTGACTGAGTTATCTGCGCCTTCGGCCTTTCCCCTGAACAGTTCCGCCAGTGGCTCGCCGCTGGCCGGCTCCGCCCTGACCAGCACCGCGCAGAGCGGTGCCGCCAACTATCCCGGCCTGGACCACTGGCGGGAGCTGCCCGTTTCCCAACAGCCGAGCTGGTCGGATCAGGCCGTCTTCGAGGCTTCAGTCAAGGAACTCTCCGTCCTCCCGCCGCTAGTGTTCGCGGGCGAAGTGGACATCCTGCGCGAACGCCTCGCCGCAGCGGCGCAGGGCAAGGCGTTCCTGCTCCAAGGCGGCGACTGCGCCGAAACGTTTGAGGCCGCCACCGCTGACAAGATCAGTGCCCGCGTCCGCACCATCCTCCAGATGGCAGTCGTCCTCACCTACGGCGCCGCCATGCCGGTCATCAAAATGGGCCGGATGGCCGGGCAATTCGCCAAGCCGCGCTCATCCAATGATGAGACCCGCGACGGCGTCACGCTGCCGGCCTACCGGGGCGACATCGTCAACGGCTACGATTTCACGCCGGAATCCCGCGCCCACAACGCCGGCCGGATGCTGCAGGCCTACCACACCTCCGCTTCCACCCTGAACCTGATCCGGGCGTTCACCCAGGGCGGTTTCGCGGACCTGCGGCTGGTGCACCAGTGGAACAAGGGTTTTACCGAGAACCCCGCCCATGCCCGCTACGAGTCGCTGGCGCGGGACATTGACCGTGCCATCAAGTTCATGGCCTCCTGCGGCGCGGATTTCGAGGCGCTTAAGCGGGTGGAATTCTACGCCAGCCACGAAGCGCTGTTGCTCGACTACGAACGTGCCCTGACCCGGATCGACTCCCGCACCGGATTCCCGTACGACACCTCCGCGCACTTCCTTTGGATCGGTGAGCGCACCCGGGAACTGGACAACGCGCACGTCGACTTCCTCTCGCGGGTGCGGAACCCGATTGGTGTGAAGCTTGGTCCCGGCACCTCCGGCGACGACGCTCTGCGCCTGATCGATAAGCTGGACCCGGACCGTGAACCCGGCCGCCTGACCTTTATTACCCGGATGGGCGCCGGCAACATCCGGGCGAAGCTCCCGCCGCTCGTGGAGCGGGTCACCGCTTCCGGCGCACAGGTCCTCTGGGTGACCGATCCGATGCACGGCAACACGGTCACCTCACCAAACGGCTACAAAACCCGGAACTTCGATGACGTTATCGATGAGGTGCGCGGCTTCTTCGAGGTACACGACGCGCTCGGCACGGTCCCTGGCGGCCTGCATGTGGAGATGACCGGCGACGACGTGGCTGAGTGCCTCGGCGGAGCAGACCCGGTCGACCAGGAAGCCTTCCTAGACCGGTATGAATCGGTCTGCGATCCACGCCTGAACCACATGCAGTCGCTCGAAATGGCCTTCCTGGTGGCCGGAGCCCTGTCCAAGCGTTAAACCGGGAGTTCCGGCACTAATCCGGAACGCTCCTCAGTGGGAAAAGCTCCGCCGGCTGGTTCAGCCGGGCGGAGCTTTTCTGCAGCTCGGGCCGCAGCCGGCGGCACTGACGTAGGCCAAGCCCCCGGGTCACACCACAGTAAGCGTAATGGTCGAGCCTTCCGGAACCCCCGTGTTCACCGGATCCTGGGCACGGACCGTGCCGAAGAACCCGCCGAGGATGTTGTCAACCTTGACCTTAAAGCCAAGCTGCTCCAAGGCTTTTTGGGCTTCCGCGGCCTGTTTCCCGATGAAACTGGGTACCTGGACCAGCTTGGGGCCCTTGGAAACGGTAAGCGTCACGGTCCCGCCCTTGGTCAGGTTGCCGGAAGGCGGGTCCTGCGACACCACGGCGCCCTTTGGCACTGCCCGATCGAAGACGGGATCGGGCGCCACCGCGGCTTTCAGGCCGGCGGCCTCGATGGCCTTGACCGCGTCGCCCTGCTGCTGCCCGCGCACGTCCGGCACCGGAATGGGCTGCGGCCCCTTGGAGACGGTGAGATCCACCGGAGTGCCGTGGCGCACCGGGTTGCCGCTGCGCGGCGCCTGTGCCAGGACAGTGCCGGCGGGCGCGGTTTCATCGTACGTTTCGCCGATCTGTCCCAGCGCCATGCCCGCGCCGTTGAGGGAGGTCTTGGCCTCTTCCAGGGATTTGCCGGTCAGCTGGGGCAGTGCGAACAGTTCGGCGCCTTTGGAGACTGCGAGTGAAACCGGCTGGAACTTACGGATGACTTCCCCCGCGGTGGGCGCGGATTCGACCACCAGTCCGGGGGCAACGTCGTCATCGAAGACGTCCCTGGTGCTGGACTGGAAGCCGGCCGTGCGGAGCAGTTGCTGGGCTTCGGCCACGGTCTTGTTCTTGAGCTGTGGAATCGTTCCGGGGGAGCCCGGGCCCATGCCAAAGAACCAGCCTGCCCCGCCCGCCAGCAGCGCAGCGAGAACCAGCAGCACGATCCACAACAGGCCGCGGCGGCTGGCGTTGCCGGCTCGCAGGCTCCGGACCGGCGTTGCCGCGGCTCGCTGGCGTGACCGATCGTCGACGCGGTCCTGCTTGCGCTGTGCCCGTTTGCTGCCCGGAACCGGTGGCTCCGGTTCGGGATTGTTATCCTCCGGGTAAGTAGCTTCCTCCGGGGCGGAGAGCGGACCGTAGCCGGGGTGCCGCGGAGAGGCGGACATTACAGCGGTGGGGTGGTTGCCGCCGGCGATGAATTCCGTGGCGTGCTGGCCGGCCCCGATGACTTCGGTGGCGCCGTTGCCGGGTATATGGTGCTGATCGCCGCCGGGTCCCGATGTGGCAGGGCCTGCTATCAGGGGGATCGCAGGGCGTGCCGCAGGGGGTTGCAGGTCGAGTTCGGCGTCGCTGAGGTTCCGCCGGATGTGGCGTAGCTCGGAGAGCAGGGCGGTTCCATCGACGGGCCGTTTGTCGGGGTCGTTGGCGGTGCACCACTGCACCAGTTCGTCGATTTCGGCAGCGAGTCCCGGCACCAGTTCGGAAGGGGCGCCAACTGCGGAGTTCACGTGCTGGTAGGCAACCTGGATCGGCACCTCGCCGTCGAATGGTTGTTGGCCGGTGATCATCTCGTAGAGCATGATGCCGACCGAGTAGATGTCACTGCGTGCATCGGACGGACGGCCGAGGACAAGTTCCGGGGACAGATACGCCACGGTTCCAATCAGCGCACCGGTGCTTGTCGACGTCGAAATAGCGCGGGCCAGTCCGAAGTCGCCGAGTTTGATTCGGCCATCGTCTGCGATCAACACATTCTCGGGTTTGATATCCCGGTGCAGAAGCCCCGCGTTGTGGGCTGCCCCGAGGCCCTCGACGACCGGGTCGATCAGCGCGAGGGCGAGGCGCGGTGGCAAGGCGCCCTTGGTTTTGAGGACGTCGCGCAGGGTGTGGCCTTTGATGTACTCCATCACCAGGTAGGCCGCCCGGTCATCCTCGCCCTGGTCCAGGACGCCCACAACGTGCGGGTGCGAAAGCCGGGCGGCTGCCTTGGCCTCGCGGCCCAACCGGTCGAGGAATTGCGGGTCGCCGGCGAGGTGGGGGTGCAGCACCTTCAGGGCCACATCCCGCTCAAGCCGCTGGTCGGTGGCCACGTACACGGTGGACATGCCACCGCCGGCGAGCCTGGATTGAATCAGGTACCGGCCATCCACGAGGGTGCCAACTAGCGGGTCCGACGAGTATTCCTGCACCATACGATCCTAATCGCTGCACGGAAACGGGCCCGGATCAACATGCGATCCGGACCCGTATCGTTATCCGCCCGAGGCCGGGCCAAGCGGCTGAATGCCGCGGCCCCGCCATGCCCGGGCTCCTAGCCGAAGGTTTTCTGCAGCGACTTGATGGATGCCACGTAGCGCTTGGTGTCGTCGTACATGCCGTACTTGCTGACAGAGTACTGGCCCTGGTAATACCCGGCGATGGCCGTGTCCAGGTCCGGGCTCGAACGGATCAGCTGGCGGATGATGGCGACGCCGGCCGTCGCGTTGTCGTAAGGGTCCAACAGGTTGAGCCGGCGTCCCACCAGGTCCGAAGCCCACTCGCCAGACGACGGAATGACCTGCATGGTGCCTATGGCATTGGCGGGGGAGACCGAGCGGTGGTCGAAGCTGGATTCCTGGAAGGCGAAGGCCATCGCCAGCGAGGGATCGACGCCCATCCGCCGCGCTGTGTCGGCCACGATGGATTTCATCTGTTCGCGGCTGGGGACGGGCGAGGCGTTGAGCAGGGCCTTGTTCGCGTTGGCGGAGCTCACGACGGCGGCCGGGTAAGTGAAGCCGAGAAAGCTGCCCGGGACGAGGGGCGTAACGGTGGCGGCCGGCGGGGTGGCAGCCGGGGCGACGGAGGACGGCGTGCTCGGCGAGCCCGTGAGGGCGAGCTTCTGGCCAGGGTAGATGATGCTGCTCATCGTCAGGCGGTTGGCGGAAAGGATATCGGCGAGCTTGACGCCGTTCCTGGCCGCGATGGCGGAGAGCGTGTCGCCGGATTTGATGGTGTATGAAGCCGAGGCGGGCGCAGCCGGCGCCGGAGCAGGGGCCGCCGGGGCGGGGGCGGGGGCTGAGGGGGCCGGTGCCGCAGCGCCGCCGCCGATCTTGATCTGCTGGCCCGGGTAGATAATTGAGCCCATGTTCAGTCCGTTCCAGCCCAGGACCTCGGAGAGCTTGACGCCGTGGCGGGCTGCAATGGCGCTGAGGGTGTCGCCGGACTTCACCGTGTAGGCGCTGCCGGCGGCGGCCGAGGGCGCCGGCGCAGCTGGTGCTGCGGGGGCGGGAGCCTCGCCCGAGCCGCCGAGCTTGATCTTCTGGCCGGGGTAGATGATGGTGTTCGACTGCAGCCCGTTCAGCTTCAGAATGGCGTAGGTATCCAGGCCGAACTTGCCGGCGATTCCGCTGATCGTGTCACCGCGGGCAATTGTGTACTCCGCCGGGGCGGAAACCTGGGCCGGCCGGAACGCTGCGGGCACGGCCGCCGGCACAAAACCGGCAGGGATCAACGCGGAACTCAGCGACCGGACGGTCTGTCCCTGGGCCTGGGCTTGAATGGCCGCAGCAAGTGTGGCCGGGATGACACGGGGACGCGACTCCGCTGCGGCCGGCTGGGCGATGGCCAGGGAAGACAGCACGACGGCGGGAAGGGCAGCCGTCGTGGCGGCAATCATCGGCAGGCGGGGCCTCGCGTTTGTTTTCGGCGAACGTGACGTCGTCATAGGAAAGGTCCTCTTCTTAGCGGCGACCGCTGCGGTCTACCCGGCGTTACTGGTGTTACCAGTGTGACTCATGTTAATGCTGTTACAAATGTGATCTATGTGAATATCTCACGACTTGCGATTTAGTACAAGAACAGTTTGATATTCCGCAAACAAGTCATTCTGGAGTGTCGGCGAGGGCTCCCGCGGCTCCAGCGGACATGTTCAACGGTGCCGCGGGGGATCGTCCGGCGGGCGCCGACTAGGCGCAGAGGCCGCCGGCATGGCAATCTTGATCCGTGAGCAATGTAGAAAGCCTTGTGGGCGAATGGCTGCCCCTGCCCGATGTCGCACAGCTTCTGAATATGTCAATTACCAAGGTGCATGCGCTCCTTGACGAACGTGCAGTGGCGGCATTGCGGGTCGGTGAACGCCGGATACGCTGCGTTCCTGCAGAATTCATCCAGGACGGCCACGCCGTCGAGAGCCTTAAGGGAACGATTGTCGTTCTGGCTGACGCCGGTTATTCCGACGAGGAACTTATTACCTGGCTGTTTACGCCGGACGAATCCCTGCGCGGCCGGCCCATCGATGCACTGCGCGAGGGCCGCAAGACGGAAATCCGGCGCCGGGCGCAGTCCCTGGCCTGGTAGCCGCTGGTTTCTGCCGCGCGGACACCAATTGTCGTTAACCAACGACGCGGGCCTTGCACCTCGAAGATGAGGTGCAAGGCCCGCTTCGTTGGTGCTGTTGCAGGACAGCCCGGCGCTTAGGCTGCGCGGCTGACTGCGGCCTCGGCCAGTTTCCTGAGCGCAGTTTTCGGCAACTCCTCCAGCTGCAGGACATCCAACGCGGCAAACGCCGCCTGCCCGAATTCCTCGATGAGCACCTCCGTGGCCTGGAGCGCGCCGCTGTCCGTGATAATACGGCGGATTTCGTCGACGTCGTTTTCGTCCAGTCCGGGGCTGCCGAGCCTCGAGTCGATGAACGCAGATTCGGCCGGGCCGGCCAGATCCAGGGCAAACGCGATCAACACGGTCCGTTTACCTTCGCGGAGGTCGTCTCCGGCCGGTTTTCCGGTGGTCACCGGATCCCCGAAGACTCCCAGGACGTCGTCGCGAAGCTGGAAGGCCTCGCCCAGCGGGAGGGCAAACGCCGAATAGCCACGGAGCAGTTCGTCTCCAGCGCCGGCCAGTGCCCCGCCCAACGCCAGCGGATGTTCCGTGGAGTACTTGGCCGACTTGAAGCGGATGATGGACTTCGCCCTGCTGACCGCTCCGGCCCGGTCCCGCCTGGGCCCGGCTACTTCCTCGAGGATGTCCAGGTACTGGCCCGCCATCACCTCGGAGCGCATCAGGTTGAAAATCAGCCGTGCCCGGCTTCCAGCGGCCGCGCTTTGCCCGATCTCGGTAAACGATTCCTCGCTGAAGGACAGGCACAGGTCTCCGGTCAGAATAGCGGCGGCATGCCCGAACCGTTCGCTGTCCAGCGCCCAGCCCTGGGTCTCGTGTAATTCCCTGAAGCGCCGGTGCACGCTGGGACCGCCCCTGCGGGTGTCCGAGCGGTCAATGATGTCATCGTGGATCAGGGCCGCGGCCTGGAAAAGCTCCAGCGCCGCACCGGCCGTCACCACATCGGAGGATCCGGCGCCGCCGCCGGCACCCCGCCAGCCCCAGTAGCACATCAGCGCCCGGAGGCGCTTTCCGCCGGTGACAAGGTTCGAGATGGATCCCATCAGCGGATCTATGTCCGGCGAGATCGAGGACATCAATGACTGCCGGGTGGTCAGGAAATCCGTGAGTTTCCCGGCAACGGCGGCGACATACGCGGCCTGTTCCAGGCGCAACTGTTCAATGAGGGTCACTTGACGGACTCGGGGGCGACATTCGCGCCAATGGTGAACGTGGAGATACCGGCGGCTTCGATCACCGAAATGTTGACAGTTTCGCTGTCATTGCGCAGGAAGTCCTTCGACGGGACGGTACCGACGGATTCTCCCGGAACGGCCTGGAAGCCCTGGGCAGCCAGCACTGTTGTGTAAAACGCCAGCACTTCGGACGACGGAGCGGAGATGCTTCCGACCAGGGCGACCGTGGCCGGGGTTATGGTCTTGTCAAAGCTGCTGGAGACGACTTTCGCGCCGGGCATCACCGGCAGGAGCTTCGCCGGGAACCCGGGAACCATGGCGCCAACGGTGGCCGAGGTGCCGGGTGCTGCCGGCGGGCTGGTCGAGGCTGTGGCGGAGGGCTGGGCGGCGGTCGGCGCGGCCGAGGCCGACGCGGAGCCCGGGGCTGTGCCCCCTTGGTCGGCGGGCGTGCAGGCGGCCAGGGCCAACAGCGTGCCCGCCGCCGCAACGGCTACCGCAGCGCGTCTGCGCTCTCGAAATTCCTTCACAGGGACTTTCCTCCTGGTGTTGACGCCGGATGCAGCTTCCAGTTTAGTCAGTCCCCGGGCATAGGATTGAAGTCGTGGGGCAGGAGCGGGATAACCAGCAGCGGGAGCAGCCTTCCGGTGGCGTACCCTCCCGGCCCGGTGAGGCACAATTGCGGGAGCTCCGGCGGAGCAGCATTATGCACGTGGATATGGATGCGTTCTTTGTCTCCGTGGAACTTCGCAGCCGGCCCGCACTGGTGGGCAAGCCCGTTATCGTCGGCTACCCTGCGGACCGTTCAGTTGTGCTGTCCGCTTCCTACGAAGCCCGGAAATTCGGTGTCAAATCCGCGATGCCGATGGTGGTTGCCATGCGGATGTGTCCATCCGCCGTCGTGATCGAGCCCCGGCACAAGCTGTACTACGAGGTTTCCGGCCAGATCATGGAAATTTTTGGTTCCATTACCGAACTCGTTGAGCCGCTCAGCGTGGACGAGGCCTTTCTCGACGTCGGGGGCGCCATCCGGCGGCTTGGTCCGCCCCGCGAGATCGGCGAACTCGTCCGCACCCGGGTCCGCAGCGAACTGGGCATCACAGCATCTGTTGGGATCGCGGCCAGCAAGTTCGTGGCGAAGATTGCGTCCACCCGCTGCAAGCCGAACGGACTGCTGCTGATCGGTCCGGAGGAGACGGTCCCTTACCTGCACAGCCTTCCGGTCAGCGCTCTTTGGGGCGTCGGTGCCAAGACCGTGGAGGTGCTCGCCCGGATGGGCATCCGAACCGTCGCCGACGTCGCGGCCTCCCCGCTGCCGTCCCTGCGCAAAGTGCTCGGCGCCTCGGGGGAGCACGTCCACCGGCTGTCGTGGGGGATTGATCCGCGCCCGGTGACCCCGGTGCGGCTGGAGAAAAGCATCGGTGCGGAAGAGACCTTCGCGGTGGACACCGCCGACGAGGCATTACTGCACCGCGAACTGCTGCGCCTCTCGCACCGGACAGCGGAACGGCTCCGCAGCGCCGGCATGCACGCGCGAACCGTGGCGCTTAAGCTGCGCTACGCAGACTTCTCCACGATCACCCGCAGCCGGACGGTCAGCACCCCCATCGACAGCGCGCAATTGCTGTACGCCGTCGCCGTCCAGTTGCTCGGGTCAGTCGGGGACCGCCCCATGACCGTGCGGCTCGTGGGGATCCGGGCCGAGCAGCTTGAGGAGGCGGCCCAGGCGCCCCTGCAGTTGAGCCTTGACCGCAGGGACGATAACTGGCGCGCCGCCGAGCAGGTCCTGGACCAGGTGACCCGTAAATTCGGGACAAAATCGGTACTTCCGGCCCGTCTGCTTGATCCCGGGAATACCCCGGGCTGAACCCGGCAGTTCCGTGGTCCTGTTCATCACGCCAGGGGGACTTTCGGCATCTTTCAGAACGGGGCACAACAAACTATCCTTATTAATACGAAGGTTTGGAACGACTGGATCGAGCGTTCGGATTAATGCAGGACCAGCTGGACACCCTGGAAGGGGCCGTGGAAGATCCCATTCGACCACCGACGGTGAATGGGAACCACACGGGATGCCCGCACGTTGTGGTTTTAGGGACACTGGTCGCGTCAGTCCGGACGTTGGCCGACTTAAGGAGGTCGTGATGCCGCTCTCGGAGCACGAACAGAAGTTGCTGGAGCAACTAGAGAAGCAGCTGCATGAGGACGATCCCAAGTTCGCCAGCTCGATGGGCTCGGACGCGGGGCGTTCATGGTCCACCCGCCATCTTGTGATCGGCGTACTGGCCACACTTGCCGGCATTGTGCTCCTGCTCTTGGGTGTAACGATTCAGGTCATCGTTGTCGGAGTCCTTGGATTCGTTGTTATGGGCGCTGGGGTTTACTACGCGACCATGCGGGGAGCCGCCGTTGGCAAAGCCAGGGCCGCTGGAGCGGACCGGAAATCGGGGAAGCCCAGGAGTTCATTCATGAGCAGCCTCGAGGAACGCTGGGACGAGCGGCACCGCGGCGAACCCTGAAGGGGCCGCCGGGCCCGTCCCGGTGTCGGCTCGTTGTTAAGCCTCCGGTAGCTGCCTCCACTTTCCACCACGGGAAGGACCGGCCGCAAAAAAAGATCCGCTTCGGCGGGTCTTTTTTCGTTAACTTCTGACTAGCGGGCCCAACTGAGGCGTTGCAGCGGCGCGCCGGGCTGCGGGGGAGGGCCCCGGCAAGACCCCACCCAAGCCCGTGTTGCCCGGACCGCCGCCGTGGCACCGCGTTTTCCTCCACTGCCAACCACCGGGCCCAGTTCCCTGCAGTTGCGGGGGACCGGAAGGAACGACGGGCGCAAATTGCGGCCGAAACCGGCGGTGTGTCGTTGACTGTGGAGGGATGTGGAGTAATGTGGAGGCCGTAAGAGGGTAGTGGCAGCACGGGGGACGTTGGGCTTCCTACGAACAGACAGGCGGTGGGCCGTGTTTCTCGGCACACATTCGCCGCGTCTGGACGAAAAGGGACGAATTATCCTTCCCGCCAAGTTCCGCGAGGAACTTGCCGGCGGACTGGTTCTCACAAGGGGCCAGGAACGCTGCATCTACGTCTTCAGTGAGGCGGAATTCGGCCGTGTTCACGAGCAAATGCGCGAGGCACCAATCTCCAGCAAACAAGCTCGCGACTACATCCGTGTTTTCCTCTCCGGAGCCTCTGACGAGGTGCCTGACAAGCAGGGGCGCGTGACGATTCCGCCGGCGCTCCGGGAGTATGCAGGGCTCGGCAGGGAACTGGCCGTTATCGGCGCAGGCACCCGTGCGGAGATCTGGGACGCCCAAGCCTGGAGCGAATACCTCGCTGAAAAGGAAACGGCCTTCTCGGAGACCGATGACGCAATACCGGGGATTCTGTGAATCCCCGCAAGAACCAAGCAGCACTGCACGATTCTTGACCGAGATCTCCAGCCGCCCATCCTGCTGTTTTCCTGGCTCACTTCCCCGGAGCCAGGCGGACGCAGGATAGGCGCGGATGGGGATCTGGATCAAGAAGCGGCACCAACAGCCAGCAACCGCACTCCAGGCATCAGCCCAACCACGAAAGGACGCAGGCATGACGGACCCTGACCAGTCGAAGCCTACGTCCGAACGGCATGTACCGGTCCTCAAGGACCGGTGCATCAATTTGTTGGCACCCGGATTCGACGCGGCACGCAGCCGCGGCGAGAGCCCCGTCGTCATCGACGCGACCCTGGGCATGGGCGGTCATTCCGAGGCGATGCTGCAACGCTTTCCGGACTTGCACCTGATCGGCATCGACCGCGATGAGGAAGCACTGGCCCTCGCGGAAGAGCGCCTCAAGGCTTTCGCCGACCGGATCGACCTTGTGCACGCCGTCTACGACGAGATCCCTGAAATCCTGGAAGACCTCGGCTTCGCGGAAGTCCACGGAGTCCTGATGGACTTGGGGGTCTCATCGCTCCAGCTGGACGAACGCGACCGCGGTTTTGCGTACTCCTTCGACGCCCCGCTGGACATGCGGATGGACCTGAGCCGCGGCCAGACCGCCGCCGACGTTGTTAACACCTACAGCGAAGAAGACCTTGTCCGGATCATCCGAAAATGGGGCGAGGAGAAATTTGCCGGCCGCATTGCCAACCGCATCGTGACCGTCCGGGCTACGAAGCCGTTTACAACGACCGGGGAACTCGTCGAGCAGATCCGCGACGTTGTACCGTCCGGCGCCGCCAAAACGGGCGGACACCCTGCGAAACGCACCTTCCAGGCGCTCCGGATCGAGGTCAATGAAGAACTCGATGTCCTCGAACGCGCCGTTCCCGCAGCGATCACCTCGATCGCACTCGGCGGCCGGGTTGTGGTGATGTCCTACCACTCGCTGGAAGACAAAATCGTCAAGGGCTTCTTCCAGGCCGGGTCCAAATCGTCCGCGCCTCTTGGTTTCCCGGTGGAACTGGAAGAACACAAGGCCGAGCTGAAAACTCTGACGAAGGGCACCGAAGTGCCCACCGCCGCAGAAATCGCCGAAAACCCACGCGCCGCGTCCGCCCGGCTCCGCGCAGTGGAACGCATCAAAACCAGGAGAGCCGTATGAGCACCGCCGCTGTCAACAGATTTCCCGTTGCCGCAGGCGCAACGGCCCGGGCACTGCCCGCGGGTTCCCCCGGCACCGGCCCCGCCAGGAAGGAGCGCACCCCGCTTTCACTGGTCCGTTCGGCCCCGCGGAAACGCCGCGCACCCTTCGTTGTGCTGTGCTTTGGCCTCCTTGCGGTCGCCCTGCTGGCCGTGCTGGTCCTGAACATCTCCGTCTCCACGGCCCAGTACCAGCTGGTGCAGCTGCGGGGTGAACAGTCCACCCTGACGAAGCAGAACCAGGACCTCACCCAGCAGGCGCAGAACTTTGACGCCCCGCAGAACCTGGCTGCCAAGGCCACCGAGCTGGGCATGGTGGCCTCCATCACCAAGGGCCAGATCGACCTGTCCACCCTGACCGTCACCGGCAAGGCCAAACCTGCGGTGAAAGGCGACGCCCCCGGAGCCGTTATCGCCGCTCCGGCCGTCGCAGGACAGCTCAGCGTCGTCCCGCCGGCCACAGTCAATGAGCCGCTCGCGAACCGTAAGCCTTCGCAGGACGCCCCGGTGCCGGCCGTGCCCGCGGCAGCTGTACCCGCGCCCGCTGCCGTGCCGGTCCCCGCCGCGCCGGCGGCTGAACTCCACGGCGGGTCCGTTCCCGCCCCCGCGCAGAAGATCCCGGGACAGTAACGCAGCTCGGATCACCCGCCAGGCAAAAGCAAGGAAACATCGTGGCTCAGAACACCGGCAAGGCAGGCAAAGCGAAAGCGCCGAGCGCAACCCGGCGGCTGCGGCTGGGTCTTGGCCTGATGCTGACACTCCTTCTCGTCGTCGGCGGGAAACTCTTCCTGGTCCAGGGCCTCGACGTCGGGGGGATGGCCGAGGCCGCGCTCCAGAACCGGCTCACCCCCATTGAGCTGCCGGCCGAGCGCGGCAGCATTCTGGACACCAACGGCAATGTCCTGGCCAGCAGCGTGATCCGCTACAACATCGTGGTCGACCAGACCGTAAATACCAAAACCGAATCCTTCCGCCGGCTGGAGCAAATGGACGGCAAGGAACAACTGGTCAAAGTCTCCCGGGACCAGGGCATTTCCGAACTTGCCGCGGTGCTGGGCATGGACAGGGACACGGTGAAGGACGCCCTTACCGGTGAACAGCGCTACTACATTGTGGCCAAAGACCTGAAGCCCGACGTCGAGGACCGGATCTCAAAGCTTCGGATCCCAGGCATCGTCACCGAGGGCACCAGCAAGCGGGTTTACCCCAACGGCTCGGTGGCTGGCGGGATCGTCGGCTTCCTGAAAGACGGCAGCACCGGCCAGGCCGGCCTCGAGCAGACCCAGGACGAGATCCTCAAGGGCACCCCGGGCAAGCGGCTGTTTGAGATCGGTGCAGACGGACTGCGCATCCCGGTGGGAGTGGACCAGCTGACGCCGGCCGTGAACGGCAAGGACATCAAGCTCACCCTGAACTCTGACCTCCAGTACTTCGCCCAGCAGGCGATCCAGAGCCAGAAGGACAAGCTCAGCGCCGAATGGGGCGTGATAATCGTCTCCGATGCCAAAAACGGAAACATCATCGCGATGGCGGACACTGATGCACCCGACCCCAACGATCCCGGCAAGGTGGCGGCCAAGGACCGCGGCGTCCGTGCCGTCACGGCCGCCTATGAGCCGGGCTCGGTGGAAAAGATGATCACCGCCGCCGCCGCGATCGAAGAAGGCACGGCCCACCCGCTGGACCACTTTACGATTCCGCCGACCTACACCGTCGATGGCCAGACCTTCACCGATTCCTTCGTGCACGGTACTGAAGAGCGGACCCTCGCCGGCATTGTCGGGTATTCGATGAACACCGGCACAGTGATGGTGGGCCAGCGGCTCAGCAAGGAGAAACGTCACGACTGGCTGCAAAAGTTCGGTATCGGCGAAGCGCCGGACATCGGGCTGCCCGCCGAGTCCACGGGCATCCTGACCCCCGCTGAGCAGTGGGACGGGCGCCAGCAGTACACGGTCCTTTTCGGCCAGGGTGTCTCGCAGTCAACCCTGCAGACAGTCCGCGCCTACCAAAGCATCGCTAATGACGGCGTTATGCTCCAGCCGCGCCTGATCGACAGCTTCATCAACCCGGACGGCACCGAGGAGAAGGTCCCGGCCCAGGCGCCCCGGCAGATCGTCAGTGCGGACACCGCCAAACAGGTCCGCGATATCCTGGAGAGCGCCGTGACCGAAGGTGAGATTAAGGACGCCGCGATTGACGGCTACCGGGTCGGAGCGAAGACCGGGACATCCGAATCTCCCTGCGACGACGGCAAATCGGGCTTCTGCGGCTATACCGCCTCCATGGTGGGGATGGCGCCGATGGACGATCCGCGGTTTATTGTTGAAGTGGTCCTGCAACGGCCCAAGGGCAGCATCTACGGAATCACGAACGGACCGGTGTTCCGGTCCGTGATGAGCCAGACGCTGCGGACGTTCAACGTTCCGCCCTCCACCGGGGAGCCCGCCCGGTTGCCGCAGTACGCCAAGTAGGACCAAGCGCCACCCAGCACCCGAACCAAGGACTGCAGCCAGTGGCCGGAGGATTCCTCCGCGCAGCAGGTCCAGATCCACCAGCACCACCTACGGAGATCCACGTGTCAGATCAGTTTGCCCCCGGCGCTTCCGCTGCGCCGTCCGGCCCGGGGTCCACCCGCGGCTTCCGGCCCACCGCGGTTGCTGCAGTGCCGCTGGCAGCCATTGGCGAAGCGATCGGCGTCGACGTCCCCGGAGCTTCGGGGGCCGTACCGGTTACCGGGATCTCGCTGAATTCCCGCACCGTGCAGCCCGGAGACCTCTACGTGGCACTGCCCGGCGCGAGCCGCCACGGTGCCGACTTTGTCGCCCAGGCCGTGGAGGCCGGTGCGGCCGCCGTTCTGACGGACGACGCCGGCGCGCGCCTGCTGGCCTTCTCCCACGACATCGCCGTGCCGGTACTGCTGGCCCAGGAACCCCGCAGCCTCGTCGGCGGACTGTCCGCCCTGATCTACCGGAGCAGGCCCGACGACGCGATCGCTCCCGCCCTCTACGGCGTCACCGGCACCAACGGAAAGACCACCACCACATACTTCCTCAATGCCCTGCTGCAGGGCCTTGGACAGAAGACGGGACTGATCGGCACCATCGAGATCCTGGCCGGCGGCGCGCCGATTCCCAGCCTGCTCACCACGCCCGAGTCCACGGACGTCCATGCCCTGCTGGCGCTGATGCGCGAACGCGGCCTGGACGCGGCCTCGATGGAAGTCTCCTCGCATGCTGTGGCGTTCCACCGGGTGGACGGGGTTGTGTTCGACGTGGCCGGTTTCACCAACCTGACGCAGGACCACCTTGACCTGCACGGGAGCATGGACGAGTACTTCCAGACCAAAGCCCGGCTCTTTACGGCCGGACGGGCCCGCGGCGCAGTGGTAACCGTTGACGACGCCTGGGGCGTCAAGCTCGCAGCCACCGCTGGCATTCCGGTCACCACCCTGGCCACGCAGGCTGACAGCGCGGCGGCCCCGATCCGTGCGGAAGCGGACTGGACCGTCCACAACCAGGCACCGCGCGGACTCGGCACCGATTTCACCCTGCGGCACCGCGACGGCACTCAGTTGCGTGTGCACACCGGGCTGCCCGGCAGCTTCAACGTCGCCAACGCCGCACTGGCCACGGTTATGGTGCTCGCGGGCGGCCACGGTGCCGACGCCGTCCAGGCTGCCCTCGACGCGGCGGAACCCTTCACCGTCGCCGTTCCCGGCCGCATGCAGCTCGTCTCCACCGCCCCCGCCGCGGTGGTCGACTTTGCCCACAACCCGGACGCCCTGGCCCGGGCACTCGAAGCCGTCCGCTCCCCGCAACCGGGCTCCCGGGTGATCGTTGTGTTCGGCGCAACCGGACAACGGGACCAAAGCAAGCGGCCCGCCATGGGAGCCATCGCCGCACGCCTTGCCGACACGGTAATTGTCAGCGACGATGACCCGCACGATGAGGACGCCGCCGCAATCCGCGCCGACGTTATGGCTGGCGCACTGGACGCCAAAAAGCACGAGGGCCTCAGCTGCAGCATCATCGAGGTGTTCCCCCGCGCGGCCGCCATCCGGAAAGCCGTGGAACTCGCCGGTCCGGCGGACACAATCCTCGTCGCAGGGCGCGGCCACGAAATTTGGCAGGAGGTCAAGGGCGTCAACCTCGCCCTTGACGACCGGGTGGAGCTCCGCTCCGCCTTGACAGCCCGGGGATTCACCGTTCTCGAAGACCAGCGGATAGAGTCCTAAACCGAGATGATTGCATTTACCGCGGCGGAAATCGCCGAAATAACCAACGGCCGGCTAGCCGCCGAACCGGGCGTTACTCCCGGTTCGGTCGTAACCGACTCCCGCGAAGCCACCCCGGGTTCCCTCTACGTGGCCAAACCGGGGGAGACTGCCGACGGCCACGACTTCGTCGCCGCGGCTTTCGAACGCGGCGCCGTGCTGGCCCTCGTCGAGCATGATGTCACGGACGACGCCGGGCGCACCTACCCCGCCGTTGTGGTCCAGGACTCGGTCCTGGCGATGGGTGCCCTCGCCGCGGAGGCCGTCCGACGGATCCGTGCAGGCCGTGCCGCCAACGGCGAGCCGCTGACCGTGATTGGCATCACCGGTTCCGCCGGCAAAACCACGACCAAGGACCTGCTGGCCGGTATCCTCGGCGCGGAAGGCAGCACTGTTGCCCCGCAGGGTTCCTACAACGGCGAAGTCGGGGTGCCACTGACCGTCTTCAAAGCCGGTCCCGACACCCGCTTCCTCGTCATCGAGATGGGCGCCACGGGCGTGGGGCACATCAGCTACCTCGCCGGGATGGTCCGGCCCGACATCGGCGTGGTGCTCGGTGTTGGCACCGCCCACGCGGGCGAATTCGGCGGCGTGGAAAACATCGCCATCGCCAAGGGCGAGCTTGTCGAGGCCCTGCCGGCCGGCGGCACCGCAGTCCTGAACCTGGACGACGCCCGTGTTGCCGCCATGGCCGCCCGCACCCGGGCCGCGGTGCTGGGCTTCTCTGCCGCTCCGGCCAGCGCCGGCCTGTCAGGCGAAGCCGGGACCGGGCCTGCCGGGGCAGAATGCGTCCGCGCCGAGGGGATCGAGTTGAATTCCGGCGGAAGTCCCGAGTTTGAGGTGCTCTTCCCCGGCGGAACACCGCCGCATCATATTGCGGCGAAGCTTATCGGGGCGCACCACATCGGCAACCTGTTGGCAGCGGCGGCAGCGGCCCACGCAGCCGGTGTCCCCGCCGCGCGGATCGCCGCCTCCCTCAGCTCCCAGACGGCCGCCAGCCGCTGGCGGATGGAACGCACCGAGCGGGCCGACGGCGTCACCGTCATCAACGATGCCTACAACGCCAACCCGGAATCCATGCGTGCCGCGCTGCGGACCCTCGCTGACCTCGGACGGGGCCGCCGCACCTGGGCTGTCCTTGGTGCCATGCTTGAGCTGGGTCCGGATTCCATCCGCGAGCACATGGCAGTCGGCACGCAGGTGGTCCGGCTCAACATCTCCCGCCTGCTCGTTGTGGGCCGGGAAGCACGTTCGCTCTACGTCTCTGCCGTCAATGAGGGGTCCTGGGGCAACGAGTGCGTTTTTGCCGAAACAGCCGACGAGGCCTACGAACTGCTGCAGGCCGAGCTGGAGCCCGGTGACCTGGTGCTGTTCAAGTCGTCCAACAGCATCGGCCTGAGACACTTGGGGGATCGGATAGCATTGCCTCTTCAGACCCCCGGTACCGTTTCCGGTGCGGCTGGGGGATCGGCTGCCGTGAGCGCAGCCGGAGATACTGCCGGAACCGCCACTGAAGGGAGTGCGCTGCCGTGATTGCACTGCTGATGGGCACCGGACTGGCCCTGCTGTTTGCCTTCCTGGGAACCCCGCTGTTTATCCGTTTCCTGGTCCGGAAGAGCTACGGACAATTCATCCGAGATGACGGGCCCACCTCGCACCACACCAAGCGCGGCACCCCGACGATGGGAGGCACTGTCGTCGTTCTCGCAGTGCTTGCGAGCTACGCCGTCACCCACCTCGTGATGTGGCTGATGAACCCGGCGTCGCCGGGACCCACCGCGTCGTCGCTGCTGCTGCTGTTCCTGATGGTCGGGATGGGGCTCGTCGGTTTCCTGGATGACTTCATCAAAATCTCCAAACAGCGAAGCCTGGGCCTCAATGCCAAGGCCAAACTCATCCTGCAGGCCGCCGTGGGCATCATTTTCGCCGTCCTTGCCCTGCAGTTCCCGGACGAAAACGGCGTGACACCGGCGTCGTACCAGATCTCGCTGGTCCGCGATATCCCATGGCTGAACCTCGCCTTCGCCGGTACGATCGTCGGAGCCATTCTCTTTGTGTTGTGGTCGAACCTGATCATCACCGCCGCCACCAACGGCGTGAACCTGACGGACGGCCTCGACGGCCTCGCCGCAGGGGCATCCATTATGGTCTTTGGTGCCTACACGCTGATGGGGATCTGGCAAAGCAATCAGGCCTGCGGCTCGCCACGGCAGGCCGGTGCCGGCTGTTACAGCGTCCGGGACCCGCTGGACCTGGCCCTGCTTGCCGCCATCCTCAGCGGGGCGCTGGTCGGATTCCTGTGGTGGAACACCTCGCCGGCAAAGATCTTTATGGGGGACACGGGGTCACTGGCCATCGGCGGTGCCGTCGCCGGCCTCGCCATCCTGTCCCGGACCGAGCTGCTGCTCGCCTTCATCGGCGGCTTGTTCGTCCTGATTACCCTTTCGGTGATCATCCAGGTCGGCTACTTCAAAATCACCAAGGGTAAAAGATTCTTCAAGATGGCACCGCTCCAGCATCACTTTGAGCTCAAAGGCTGGGCCGAGGTCACGGTCGTCGTCCGCTTCTGGATCCTCTGCGGGCTTTTCGTCGCCGCGGGCCTGGGCATCTTCTACGCCGAATGGGTGGTACTGCTGTGACTGGTCCGATCCCCGCGCCGCTCACGAGCTCGCCCCGGCTCCAGGACCTGGTCAGCTGGGACTCCGCCTGGGCCGGATTGCGCGTAGTCGTCACGGGCATCGGGGTCTCCGGCTTCGCTGCCGCCGACACGCTGATAGAACTCGGCGCCCGTGTGGTGGTGGTCGACGCCGCCACCGGGCCCACGGCACGGGCCCAGGCGGACACCCTGCGGATCGTTGGTGCGGCCGATGTCCTGCTGGGCGAGGACGCCGTTGAGTCCGTCCCCCGCATTGACGGAGCCACTCCGGACCTGATTGTCACCTCCCCGGGCTGGCGGCCGGACCAGGCCTTGCTCGCCGCCGCGGCGCGGGCCCACATCCCGGTCTGGGGCGACGTCGAACTGGCCTGGCGGCTGCGCGTGCGCAATGGACGCAAGACGGCCGACTGGCTCACCATCACCGGGACCAACGGCAAGACCACCACCGTCGGGCTGACCGAGTCGATGCTCCAGGCGGCGGGGCTGAAGGCCATCGCCGTCGGCAACGTCGGCACACCGATCCTGGATGCGCTGCGCGATCCTGTCGATTACGACGTTTTCGCCGTTGAACTTTCCAGCTTCCAGCTGCACTGGAGCCACTCCGTCTCCCCGCTGGCAAGCGTCTGCCTCAACGTCGCCGAGGACCACGTCGACTGGCACGGCTCCTATGCGTCCTACCTGGCGGACAAGGCCAAAGTCTACGAAAACACCCAAAAAGCCTGCATCTACAATGCCGAGCAGATCGAAACCGAGCGAATGGTCGAGGACGCCGACGTCGTCGAAGGGTGCCGTGCGGTGGCCTTCACCACCGTCACGCCGGCGGTCAGTATGCTCGGTGTGGTCGAAGGACTCCTCGTGGACCGCGCCTTCATCGCAGAGCGCAAGGACAGCGCGGCCGAACTGGCGTCCGTATCGGACCTCGGACCCGTGGCTCCGCGGCACATGGTGGCCAATGCCCTGGCCGCGGCAGCGCTGGTCCGGGCTTATGGCGTCGAGCCTGCGGCCGTCCGCGAAGGCCTGCGCAACTTCCTCCCGGGGGACCACCGCATCCAACTCGTCGCCCGGGACCACGGAGTTCTCTGGGTCAATGACTCTAAGGCCACCAACCCGCATGCCGCGGCCGCGTCGCTCTCAGCGTTCGATAACGTGGTCTGGATAGCGGGCGGCCTTTCCAAAGGCGTGAACTATGAACCGCTGATCCAGGCCCACGCCAAGCGGCTCAAGGCAGTGGTTCTGATCGGGGCAGACTCCAGCGATCTGCGCTCCGCGCTCCGGCGACACGCACCCGATGTCCCGGTGATCAGCGCCGGGAAGGGTGAAACTGAAGACGTGCAGACTGCCGGACCGGCCGACGCCGCAGCAGGACCTTCACCGATTTTCGGCGAGACTGTGATGGCACAGGCCGTAGCATCGGCGGCGCAGCTGGCCACCTCCGGGGACACTGTGCTCCTGGCTCCGGCAGCTGCATCCATGGATCAGTTCTCTTCCTACGCTCACCGTGGCGACGCCTTCCTCGAAGCTGTCCGCGAGCTCGTGGAAGGGCAGGCTCAGACCAGCGAGGAGTAACAATGGTCAGCACGCCCACACGTCACCCGGCGGCCGCAACGGCCGCTCGACAACAACCCGCCGCCAAGGCACCGAACAAGCCTGGGAAATCAGGCTTGCCATCAGGCCTCCGCAGGGTCCGAAGCTGGTACCGGGGGTTTTGGTCCGCGCTGGAAGGAACCGGGAAGTCGCGCAACGGCTCCACGTATTACCTGATCCTCGGTTCCACCCTGGCGCTCACGGCAATCGGCATCCTGATGGTGCTCTCCGCCTCCAGCGTCGAGGCGATCGCTGCCGGGGAATCGCCCTACACTGCGGCCCTCAAACAGGGGCTGTTCGCCGGAATTGGGCTGTTCGCCATGTTCCTGCTGTCGCGGGTAAACGTGGTGTGGCTCAAACGCGGAGCCTGGATGGCCATCATTGTTGCCCTCGTGCTGCTGGTGCTGGTGCTTCTCGTGGGACGCAGCGCCCTCGGTAACCAGAACTGGATCGACGTCGGGCCCTTCACCTTTCAGCCCTCCGAGGCGGCCAAACTGGCGCTGGCGCTGTGGATGGCAACGGTGCTGGACCGCAAAGCCAAGCTGCTGTCCCGGGCCAGGCACGCCCTCGTCCCCGTGGTGCTTCCCGGCGCCGCCGGAGTGATCGGGCTCATTTTGATGGGTAACGACCTGGGCACCGCCATGATCGTGATGATGATCACGGCTGCCGCCTTGTTCTTCGCCGGAGTGCGGCTCTACCTGTTCGGCATCGCCGGTGTTGTCCTCGCCGCCGGCACCGCTGTCCTGGCGATCACCAGCCCCAACCGTGTCTGCCGCATCCTGTCCTGGACCGGGCAGACGTGCGCGGACGGATCCAATGTGAACTACCAGTCCACCAACGGCCTGTACGGGCTTGCCTCCGGAGGCTGGTTCGGGGTGGGCCTGGGCCAAAGCCGGCAGAAGTACAGCTGGATTCCGGAGGCCCACAACGACTTCATCTTCGCCATCATCGGCGAGGAGCTTGGGCTGGTCGGAACCCTGGTGGTGCTGGTGCTCTTCGCCATTCTCGGCACCGCCATCTACCGCGTCGTTGCCGCCCAGACGGCCATGTTCCACCGCGTCCTGGCCGGTACCATCATGGTTTGGCTGCTGGGCCAGGCCACCGTCAACATGGCTGTGGTCACCGGCCTGGCGCCGGTCGTTGGCATCCCGCTTCCCTTTATTTCCTACGGCGGTTCGGCGCTTCTGATGTCACTGTGCGCGATCGGCGTTGTGTTGTCCCTGGCCCGCGCGCAGATGGCGCCCGGGCTGCAGCCGGAGCGGCTGTTCCGGTTCGGCCCCGCCACGCTGGCGGCCTCCCTGCGGAAGCGGGTCGCCGCGCGAGGCGGCGCCGCACGCACCCTCCGGCCCGCCGCCCGGACTCCGGTCCCGGATCGTTCCCGGACCGGAAAGCCTCCCGCCGCAAGACCTGCCGCCGGAAAGACTCCTGCCGCAATACCTGCCGCCGGAAAGACTCCTGCCGCCGGAAAAGCCGGTACCAGGATCCCCTCACCCAGCAATCCCGCACGAAAGCGTAAATAAGCCGCCATGAGCACCGAGTCGTTATTGTCCGTTGTCCTCGCCGGCGGCGGAACAGCAGGGCACATCAGTCCGCTGCTGGCCATCGCCAACGCACTGCGGCAGGCCCGCCCCGGAGTCCGGCTCCTGGCGGTCGGAACCCCCGGCGGAATGGAAGCCACGCTGGTCCCGGCCGCGGGACTGGACCTTGCCACCATCAGCAGGGTTCCTTTCCCGCGCAGGCCCTCACTGGAGCTGTTGCGGCTGCCCGCCCGGCTGGCGGGTGCCGTGAAGCAGGCCGGCGCCATCCTCGATGCGGCCGGTGCCGATGTCCTGGTCGGTGTTGGGGGCTACGTCTGCACCCCGATGTACATCGCCGCCTGGCGCCGGAAGATCCCCATCGTGATCCACGAGGCGAACACCCGGCCCGGTCTGGCAAACCGGGTGGGTGCCCGGCTGGGCGGACACGTTGCCGTGGCGTTTGCCGGCACCAAACTGGGTGCCTCGCAGCACGTTGGCATGCCGATGCGCGAGGAAATTTCCGGGCTGGACCGGTCAGCAGCCAGGACCGCTGCCCGGGTAGCCC
Source organism: Pseudarthrobacter sp. PH31-O2 (assembly GCF_030063265.1). NCBI lineage: Bacteria > Bacillati > Actinomycetota > Actinomycetes > Micrococcales > Micrococcaceae > Pseudarthrobacter > Pseudarthrobacter sp. PH31-O2. Next base: position 71,533 of record NZ_JASIST010000007.1, read on the forward strand.
TCGGCCTTGAGCCGGACCTTCCGGCACTGGTTGTCACCGGCGGCTCCTCGGGGGCCCAAAGTATCAACCGCACCATTGCCGCCTCGCTCGGGCTCCTGGCCGGGGCCGGCATTCAGACCCTGCACATCACCGGTCGCGGCAAGGCCGTCCACGACGCCGACGGCCGGCCGCTCGTTGCCCCCGGGTACCACCAGCGCGAATACGTGGACGGCATGGAAACGGTTTACGCGGCAGCAGACCTGCTCCTGGCGCGCTCCGGTGCCGCGACGGTGAGCGAGGCTGCCGCCGTCGGGCTTCCCGCCGTTTTTGTTCCGCTGCCGATCGGCAACGGGGAACAGGCGCTTAACGCCGCCGGGCTCGTGGACGCCGGTGGCGCCCTGCTCGTGGCGGACAGCACATTCTCCCCTGACTGGGTCCGCGATCACATCGTCCCGCTGCTCCAGGACCGGGACCGGCTGGCCCGGATGGCAGCCAGCGCTGAAAAGCTCGGCATTCGGGATGCTGACCGGCGGATGGCCGATCTCGTCCTGGGATCGGCCGCAGCGTGAACGACATGCCACGGAGCGCCATGCCATCCCGAAGCAGCAAAGCAGGAAGCGATAGAGGAATGACCCAGCCAGAACGTCAGCACGTACCCGGGCCCGCCAGCACAGGGGAGTCCCTTGGCCGCATCCACTTCATCGGCATCGGCGGCGTCGGAATGTCGGCTGTGGCCCGAATTATGGTGGCCCGCGGACTGCCGGTCAGCGGCTCCGACGCGAAAGACCTGCCGGTGATGGCGGACCTGGCCGCGGCCGGGGCCAGGATCTGCGTCGGCTATCACGCCGCTAACCTCGGCGACGCTCAAAGCGTCGTCGCCGGCTCGGCGATCCGCCCGGATAACCCGGAGCTGACCGCCGCCCGGGCTGCCGGATTGCCTGTGCTGCACCGCTCCGAGGCACTGGCCGCGGCCATGGCGCAGGACACCGCCGTGACCGTCGCCGGGACACACGGAAAGTCCACCACGACGTCGATGATCGCCGTTCTCCTGCAGGGCGCAGGCCTGGACCCGTCCTTCGCCATCGGTGCGAACGTTCCGGCGCTGGGAGTTAACGCCGCCAGCGGCAGCACACCGATCTTCGTCGCCGAAGCCGACGAATCCGACGGTTCCTTCCTGAATTACCGTCCGCAGATCGCAGTCGTGACCAACGTTGAACCGGACCATCTGGACTACTACGGCACCGCCGAGGCCGTCTACGCCTCCTTCGACCGCTTCACCGCACTGCTCCCGGCAGACGGGGTGCTGATCGCCTGCGCTGACGACGCCGGCGCCCGGGCGCTGGCCCGGCGAACCCTCGAGCGCGGCAACACCCGCGTTGTGCTTTACGGCACCAGCGTCGACGCCGGGATCATGCTCCACGACGGCGGTCCGGGCGATGTGTCGATCACCACCGACGCCGGACGCTTTCCGCTCGATCTGCACGTTCCCGGGCGGCACAACGCCCTCAACGCGGCGGCCGCGTTCGCCGTTGCGCTGGAACTCGGCGTGGAGCCAGGTCGCGCCGCCGCCGCCCTGACCCACTTCACCGGGGCGTCCCGGCGTTTCGAATTCAAGGGCGCGGGCCGCGGTGTAAGGGTCTACGACGACTATGCCCACCACCCCACCGAAGTGCGGGCAGCCCTGTCCGCAGCGCGCTCCGTGGCGGGCGGCCACAAACTCCACGTCCTCTTCCAGCCGCACCTGTTTTCCCGGACCCGGGAATTCGCCGGAGAGTTCGCGGCAGCGCTCAACGCCGCCGACACCGCACTGGTACTTGATATCTACCCCGCCCGGGAAGATCCGATCCCGGGCGTCAGCAGCCAGCTGATCGCCGCGCACCTTGGTGCCGGCGGCCGGCTCATCGGACCGGGCGATGAGGCCGTGCGGTCAGTGCTGGCCGCCGCGGCGCCGGGGGACATTGTGCTTACGGTCGGCGCAGGCGACGTTACCGCCTACGGGCCGATGATTGTCGCAGCCCTGAACGACCCCACCCCGCACGACCCCACCCTGAACAAGGGCACCCCGCACGAGGGACTGCCGGGCGGCGGTGGCCAAGGTGCCTAGCAGCCGCAGGCCCGGCTACCGGGCGGCTGGACCACGGGCCCCGGGGACCCGCGGGGATTCAGCGCCGGAGGACGCTATCTCGGCTACTAAGGACGGGACAGCAATCCGTGCCGCGACCCCCCGGCCGGCTCCGGATAACGTGCTGTCCTTTCCCGAACCCAAGGCCAAACGCCGGCTGCGCATCCTGCTGGCTACCATTGGGATCCTGGCCGTTCTGACCGCCGGGATCCTTGCCATTGCTGTCTACTCTCCGGTGCTGGCGGTTCGGACGGTCACCGTCGAGGGCACCAAACTGCTGACGGCGGACCAGATCCGAACGGCGCTCGCTCCGCTGGAAGGCAAGCCGCTGCCGCAGATCAGCGACGGCGACGTCACAGCCCTGCTGCAGCCCCTCGTGCAGGTTAAGAGCGTCAGCACCCAGGCCCGCCCGCCGTCGACGCTTCAGGTCAGGGTAACCGAACGCGTACCGGTTGCCCTCGTTAAGCAGGGTGAGGTCCACCAGCTCGTGGACGAGGACGGCGTGAAGCTCAGCGACACCGCCGACCCGGCCGCAATCCCGCTTCCTGTCATCGACGGCGGCAACGGCACGCTGCCCAAGGACCTGTTCCAGGCCATCACCGGTGTCCTCGGGGCGCTGCCGGCCGACGTGCTCGGACGGCTCTCCAGTGCCTCGGCGAAGTCCGTGGACGCCGTCGAACTTAAGCTTGTGGACGGACAGACGATTGTCTGGGGCAATGCGGGGGAGAAGGAGCTAAAGGCGCGGGTCCTCGAAGCCCTGCTGAAGGCCCCCGCCGACCCGAAGAACCCGGTCCGGGTCTACGACGTCAGTGCGCCCCGGCACCCGGTCACCCGGTAGCTGGGAAAAGAGGCTATTTCGCCGCTAATACCGCGACACGCGGGGCCGGTTATTGAATGTCATCTACATAGGAAATAGCGTCACAGCATGAGTTACTTGACATAACTATAACCTTCAACTCGAAGGTTAAGGTTATAAGCTTCAAGTCCGACTCCACCAGTTTTCGCAATAGAACACGAACAAGGGACACGTAACGTGGCAGCTCCGCAGAACTACTTGGCCGTCATCAAGGTCGTCGGCATCGGCGGCGGTGGCGTGAACGCAGTCAACCGCATGATCGAAGTCGGTCTTCGCGGCGTCGAATTCATCGCGGTCAACACCGATGCGCAGGCATTGTTGATGAGCGATGCCGACGTCAAGCTCGACATCGGGCGTGAGTTGACCCGAGGCCTGGGTGCCGGTGCTAACCCGGATGTCGGCCGACAGGCCGCCGAGGACCACGCCGAGGAGATCGAAGAGGTCATCCGCGGCGCGGACATGGTCTTCGTCACCGCCGGCGAAGGTGGCGGCACCGGGACCGGCGGTGCGCCCGTGGTCGCCCGGATCGCCCGCTCGCTCGGCGCGCTGACCATCGGCGTTGTCACCCGGCCCTTCACCTTCGAAGGCCGCCGCCGTGCCGGCTCCGCCGAAGCCGGGATCGACGCCCTCCGCGACGAAGTGGACACGCTGATCGTCATCCCGAACGACCGCCTGCTCTCCATCAGCGACCGCAACGTCTCCGTCCTTGACGCGTTCCGCTCCGCTGACCAGGTGCTGCTTTCCGGTGTCCAGGGCATCACCGACCTGATCACCACCCCGGGCCTGATCAACCTCGACTTCGCCGACGTTAAGTCCGTTATGCAGGGCGCAGGATCCGCGCTGATGGGCATCGGTTCGGCGCGCGGCGAAGACCGTGCGGTCAAGGCTGCAGAGCTCGCCATCGCCTCGCCGCTGCTTGAAGCATCGATCGACGGCGCGCACGGGGTCCTGCTGTCCATTCAGGGCGGCTCGGATCTTGGCCTCTTCGAAATCAACGAAGCTGCCCGCCTGGTCCAGGAAGTTGCCCACCCGGAAGCGAACATCATCTTCGGCGCGGTCATCGACGATGCGCTCGGCGACGAGGCCCGTGTCACCGTCATCGCCGCCGGTTTCGACGATGTCAAGGCCACCTCACCGTCCATGGACCAGTCGCTTCCGCAGTCGGCCCCGCAGCGGCCGGCGGCCCCGGCAGCGGCCCCGGTCCAGGCACCGTCCTCGGCCCACGTGCAGCCGCTGCACGCCACGGTTGGCGCTTCCGGTTACGGCGGCTGGGGGCAGCAGCGTCCGTCTGCGGTCCCGGCCGACTCCGGCTTCGACGCCGACCTTCCTTCAGTTGTGGAGCCGGACATGTCCGGCCGTCACTCCGATGATCTGGATGTCCCTGACTTCCTCAAGTAAGTCCTGAAGCACCGTGGCACTGCCTGATGGCAGTGCCACGGTGCTTTCTCTTAGGATCGTAGTTCTGCAAACAAGTTTGGGCGGTGGTCTGGGTGTTCTCCTGGCGGGCGGAAGTCCGGCCCGGCGTTTGGGTGGCCTTCACCGACGCCGCTGCCGGCAACCTGGCGCTCCATGTCGGTGATGATGCGACCGAAGTGGCCCGTCGTCGGCGGGCCCTCGAGTCGGCGCTGGAACTCGGCGGCCGGCGTTTCCAGTACATGAACCAGGTCCACGGCAATGACGTCGCCGTCGTTGGCGCGGCCGCGGGCGGCCCGGGCGGAGCTCCGGCTGCCGGTGGCCCGACGGCCGATGCCCTGGTGTCCCTCGGGGACCCGCTCGCCGTGCTGGTGGCCGATTGTGTGCCGGTCGTCCTGGTCGGGGAACGGGCCGGTGGCCCGGACCCCGTTCTGGCAGTCGTCCACGCGGGCCGTCCGGGCGTCGCCTCCGGAATTGTCCCCGTGGCCGTCGCACGTATGCGGGAGTTGGGTGCGTCGGCACTCCGGGCCTGGATCGGTCCGTCCGTCTGCGGGCGGTGCTACGAGGTGCCCGCGCGGATGCGCGACGACGTTGCCTCCCTGGTGCCCGCGGCCCGTTGCACCACTTCCCGCGGCACCCCTGGACTGGACCTGCCGGCTGCCGTGCACAGCCAGTTGCGCGATGCCGGAGTCACAGTTGAATACTCCGGCGCCTGCACCCTGGAGGACACAAAGCTTTTCTCCTACCGCCGTGACCAGGACACCGGACGTTTCGCCGGGCTCGTGTGGACCCACGCCGCGGCGGTCCCGGATGAATAATCAGCTGCGCGGCGGCGCCGATGAACCGCTGGCGGAACAGGACCCCGACGGCGGCCTGCCCGATGCCCGGCTGGAACAGCTCAGGGAGCGGCTCACCGCCGTCCGGCAGCGCATCGACACTGCCGTTGCGGCCGCCGGACGGCAGGAGCGCCCGCCCCAGCTGATCGTGGTCACCAAGTTCCATCCCGCCGAGGATGTCCGGCGGCTCGCCACACTCGGCATCACCGACGTCGGGGAGAACCGGGACCAGGAAGCAGCGGAGAAGTCCGGTGCGCTGCCCGGGCTGGACTTGCGCTGGCACTTTATCGGCCAGCTGCAGAGTAACAAGGCCAAATCGGTCGTGAAGTACGCCCACGCGGTGCACTCAGTGGACCGCCCGCAGCTGGCCGGAGCCCTGGCCAAGGCCATGTCCGCACAGCAGGAACTGACGGGGCGCCCGCCGCTGGAGTGCTTCATCCAGGTCAGTCTCGACGGCGACGCCGGCGGACGCCGGGGTGGCGCCCTGCCGGCCGAGATCCCGGCGTTGGCCGCGCAGCTGGCGGGGGCAGCGGGACTCCACCTGGCCGGCGTAATGGCAGTGGCCCCCTTCGGCGAGGATCCGGTCCCGGCATTTGAAAAGCTCGCGGAGCTCTCCGCCCGGCTGACCGCCGTCCACCCCGGGGCCACGGGTATTTCCGCAGGCATGAGCCAGGACCTTGAGGCGGCCATCCGGTTCGGGGCGACACACCTTCGCGTTGGCTCCGATATTCTCGGTCCGCGTCCGGCGTTGCGGTAAGTTCAACGTATTGGAAGGTAACGGCGGGAATTCCAAGGCTGCTAAGTCATTGATCGGCCCGCTGACGGACACGATTAGGAGTCGACCATGGCCGGCGCTCTGCGCAAGACAATGATCTATCTTGGGCTCGCTGATGGCGACGAACACTATGAGTCCGAGCACCAAACATCGCACAAGGATGAGGACGATTCCATGGAGCACGACCGCGAGGAACGCCGTGCACCGGCGCCCGTCCGCGAGGCACCCAGGGACGAGCCCTACGCCGCTGAAGAGGAATACCGCGCACCTGTGACACCCATCAAGCGAGCGGCGTCGAGCCGCGAAGAGCACACCGGACTCCGCCAGATCACTACGATCCATCCGCGGTCCTACAACGACGCCAAACTCATCGGTGAAAGCTTCCGTGATGGCATCCCCGTCATCATGAACGTCACCGACATGGGCGAAGCGGACGCCAAGCGCCTGGTCGACTTCTCCGCCGGACTGGTGTTCGGCCTGCGCGGCAGCATCGAGCGCGTGACGAACAAAGTCTTCCTGCTCTCGCCGTCGTACGTCGAAGTGATTGGCGACGACAAAAAGGTCAGCGAGACCCAGGCAAGCTTCTTCAACCAGAGCTAGTTCCGGATTCTTTTGAAGGATGCCAGGCGGGGACACCTCGTCTGGCATCCTTGCTGCACGATCCGTGTTGAAATAGAGGCGGAACTATCAGGCGGACACTGCGGTATCCGGAATGAACATGGAGATATGAGCTAACTCATGGGAATTGTTTTCGGACTTGTCTATATCGCCTTGCTGTTGTTCCTGGTGGCGCTCATCATCCGCCTGGTGTTCGACTGGGTGCAGATGTTCGCACGGGGCTGGCGGCCCCGCGGCGCGGCGCTTGTGGCAGCTCACGCTGTGTATTCGGTCACAGACCGTCCGTTGAAACTGCTGCGGCGTCTCATCCCGCCGTTGCGGCTGGGCGGAATCTCGCTGGACCTCGGTTTCCTGCTGATCTTCGTGGCTGTCAGCATTGCCATGGCGTTTGCCAAGTACCTGGTGTTCTCCCAGCCGATCGCAGCCTAGCCCGTTCGTGGCCCGAAACAGATAGAAACTCCGGTTTGACACTGCGGTGTTGAATTAGAGGAACCAGACCATATTTAGGTACCGTAGTTTTTACGGCCGAAAGGCCTACTGACTAACTAGACCAACGAGGTGACCAGATGGCTTTGACGCCAGAAGACGTTGTCAACAAGCGCTTTCAGCCGACCAAGTTCCGCGAAGGCTACGACCAGGATGAAGTTGATGACTTCCTGGACGAAATCGTCGTCGAACTGCGACGCCTGAACCAGGAGAACGACGAGCTGCGCAAGAAGCTCGCCGAACTGGGCGCCGGCACGCCTGCCAGTTCTTCCGCCGCGGCGCCTGTCGTGGAAAAGGTTCCGGCACCGGTCAAGGTCGAGAAAGAAGACGGCGCTAAGGCGGAAGCCGAGGCCAAGGCCGCCGAAGCCGCCAAGGCTGCCGAAGCTGCCGAAGTTGCCAAGAAGAAGGAAACCGAGCAGGCAGCTGCCCCGGCCCGCACCGTCTCAACCCCCGCTGCGGAGTCCGCCGCCGGCCTGCTGGCCATGGCGCAGCAGATGCACGACAAGCACGTCGCCGACGGCGAGCAGCAGCGCGACAAAATCATCGCTGAAGCGCAGATTGAGGCCAGCAGCCTCGTCAACGACGCGCAGGAAAAGTCCCGCAAGATCCTCGGCGCCCTTGAGCAGCAGCGTTCGGTCCTGGAGCGCAAGGTCGAGCAGCTTCGGGGCTTCGAACGCGATTACCGTTCACGCCTGAAGGCCTACATTGAGGGCCAGTTGCGTGACCTCGATGCCCGCGGCTCCGTGGCTGCCCCTGAGGTGGAAGCCAACAGCTAGGACAGTTAGCAAGTATTCTGAAAGCCGGTGGCTGAGGATTCCTCGGCCGCCGGCTTTTGGCATTAACCGCCGGCTCCGGCCGCGGCCGTGACCAAGCACCCGGATTCCAGTGCCCGCACTGGCTCGCGAACGAAAGCCTTATGACTGACGCACCCCCACCTGACGCAACGCAGCACGCTGCGTCCGCCCACGCAGGCCGCACCGGCCACCGGCCGCGGCGCGCCCTGCTGCTATCCGTATTCTTCGGTCTTGCGGCGTTCGCCTATGTCTTCGATCAGCTGACCAAACTTTGGGTTACGGCCACCATGATCGAAGGCGACAGGATCCCCGTCCTCCCGCCGCTGCTGCACTGGTACTACATCCGGAACTCCGGTGCTGCCTTTTCGATCGGTGAGAACGTCACCTGGGTGTTTACCCTCATTATGACGGCCGTCTCGATCGCCATCCTGCTGCAGTTGCGCAAGCTGGGCTCGCTCTGGTGGGCGCTGGCGCTTGGGCTGCTCCTGGGCGGCGCCCTGGGCAACCTCACGGACCGGCTGTTCCGCGAACCCTCCTTCGCTATGGGCCACGTCGTGGACTTTATCCAGCTCCCCAACTTTGCGATCTTCAACATCGCGGACTCCGCTGTTGTGTCGGCCGTGGTAATTATCTGCCTGCTGACGCTGCGCGGGATTGCCCTGGACGGCTCACACCCGACCAAGGACACGGTAAAACATGACTCCTAATCACACCGTGCCCGGCGACGGCACGCCAGATACCGTGACTCCGGAGTGGACGGCCCCGGCCGGCCATGTCCCGGGAGTGATCCTCCCGGAAGACCTCGACGACGCCGACCGGTCCGACGCACCCGGCGGGCAGGACGCGCCGGCCGCCTCGTCCGCGCTTCGCTTTGTGGTCCCGGCGGACGTCGCCGGCGCCCGAATAGATGCCGGACTTGCGGGCCTGATGGCTATTTCCCGCTCGCAGGCAGCCACGTTAATCGCCGAAGGCCACGTCCGCAGCAACGGCAAAGCGGTGGGGAAGTCGCTCAGGCTTGCCGCCGGTGCCGTGCTCGACGTTGTTGTCCCGGAACGCCGGGACCCCCTGGAAATTGTGGAGGAAGTAGTGGACGGCCTGGACATCCTGCTGGACGATGACGAATTTGTCGTCATCGACAAACCGGTCGGCGTAGCCGCCCATCCCTCTCCCGGCTGGGTGGGACCCACTGTGGTCGGCGGCCTCGCCGGTCTCGGCTACCGGATTTCCACCTCAGGCTCGCCGGAACGCAAGGGCATTGTGCACCGGCTCGACGTCGGGACCTCGGGCGTGATGGTGGTCGCCAAGACGGAGCGTGCGTACACGGCGCTCAAGCGGGCCTTTAAGGAGCGCACCGTGGACAAGGTGTACCACGCGGTGGTCCAGGGACTTCCGGAGCCGCTGGCGGGCACCATCGATGCGCCGATCGGCCGTCACCCAGGCCACGACTGGCGTTTTGCGGTCATCGAGGACGGCCGGGACTCCATCACGCATTACGAAGTTCTTGAAGCCTTTGGAAAGGCCTCGCTTGTGGAGGTCCACCTCGAGACCGGCCGGACGCACCAGATCCGCGTCCATTTCTCCGCCCTGCGCCACCCCTGCGCCGGCGACCTGACGTACGGCGCGGACCCGCGCCTGGCTGCCACCCTGGGGCTGACCCGGCAGTGGCTGCACGCCCGGCAGCTGTCTTTCGATCATCCCCGGACCGGGGAGCGGGTTACGGTTACCAGTGAGTACCCGCAGGACCTGCGCTACGCGCTGGAAGTCCTGGAGTCGGGACAGGCCTGAGCCGCCCAGCACCTGGCCTGCCCGCCGGTGCGGCCTGAGCTCCGTGCCGAAAGCTCGGTGCGCGGCACTAGAATGAACCGGTGACTTCCAGCAACAACTCGTTCGTGCACCTCCACAACCACACCGAATACTCCATGTTGGACGGTGCGGCCCGGTTGGGGGAGCTGTTCGACGAAACCGAGCGGCTGGGCATGCCGGCCCTGGCCACCACCGACCACGGCTATCTCTTCGGGGCATTCGACTTCTGGAAGCGGGCCACGGACCAGGGCATCAAGCCGATCATCGGCGTCGAGGCGTACGTGACGCCCGGGACCGCGCGCACCGACAAGACCCGCGTCCGCTGGGGCGAAGAGAACCAGCGCAAGGATGACATCTCCGGCGGTGGTGCCTATACCCACATGACGCTGCTCAGCTACAACAACGTGGGCATGCGCAACCTTTTCCGGGCCTCCTCGATCGCCTCACTGGACTCGGTCTTCGGCAAATGGCCGCGGCTGGACCGTGAGCTGCTCAACACCTACTCGGAAGGGCTGATCGCTACCACCGGCTGCCCCTCCGGCGAGGTCCAGACGCGGCTCCGGCTTGGCCAGTACCGGGAAGCCGTCGAGGCCGCGGCCGAGTTCCGCGACATTTTCGGCGCCGAGAACTACTTCTGCGAACTCATGGACCACGGCCTGGACATCGAGCGCCGCGTCACCGGCGACCTGCTGCGCCTGGCCAAGGAACTGAACCTTCCCCTGGTGGCCACCAACGACCTGCACTACACACACGAGCACGACGCGAAGGCACACGAGGCACTGTTGGCCATCCAGTCGGGTTCCACCCTTCTGGAGCCGACGTACGACAACGGCGGCTCGCGCTTCGCTTTCTCCGGCAGCGGCTACTACCTGAAGTCGCCGCAGGAAATGCGGGAGCTGTTCCGCGACCATCCCGAGGCATGCGATAACACGCTCCTGATCGCCGAGCGCTGTGAAGTGTCCTTCAACACCGGCGCCAACTACATGCCCCGGTTCCCGTGCCCGGACGGGGAGGACGAAACGTCCTGGCTGGTCAAGGAAGTCGACAAGGGACTCCAGTACCGCTATCCGCAGGGCATTCCGGACAAGGTGCGCACCCAGGCCGACTACGAGCTGGGTGTTATCACCTCGATGGGCTTCCCGGGCTACTTCCTGGTGGTGGCGGACTTCATCAACTGGGCCAAGAACAACGGCATCCGGGTGGGTCCCGGACGCGGCTCGGGCGCCGGGTCCATGGTGGCCTATGCCATGCGCATCACCGACCTTGATCCGCTGCACCACGGCCTGATTTTCGAGCGCTTCCTCAACCCGGACCGGGTCTCCATGCCTGACTTCGACGTCGACTTCGATGACCGGCGGCGCTCCGAAGTGATCGACTACGTCACGCGAAAATACGGCGACGAACGTGTCGCGATGATCGTCACCTACGGCACCATTAAGACCAAGCAGGCCCTCAAGGACTCTTCCCGGGTGCTGGGTTACCCCTTCAGCATGGGTGAACAGCTGACCAAGGCGCTGCCGCCGGCGGTGATGGCCAAGGACATTCCGCTTGCAGATATCCAGAACAAGGACTCCAAACGCTATAGCGAGGCCGGCGACTTCCGGCAGCTGATCGCCACCGACCCCGAAGCCGCGAAGGTGTTCGAAACGGCGCTCGGCATCGAGGGCCTGAAACGTCAGTGGGGTGTCCACGCGGCCGGCGTCATTATGTCCTCGGACCCGATCATCGACGTGATCCCGGTGATGCGCCGCTTCCAGGACGGCCAGGTCATCACCCAGTTCGACTACCCGACCTCCGAGGGCCTGGGCCTGATCAAGATGGACTTCCTGGGCCTGCGGAACCTCACGATCATCTCCGACGCCCTGGAAAACATCACGATGAATCGCGGAATTGAGCTGGATCTGGAGTCCCTGGCCCTGGACGACGTGGCGTCCTACGAGCTGCTCGCCCGCGGCGACACCCTTGGTGTGTTCCAGCTCGACGGCGGGCCCATGCGCTCCCTGCTCAAGCTGATGAAGCCCGACAACTTCGAGGACATCTCCGCCGTCCTGGCCCTCTACCGGCCCGGACCCATGGGCGCCAACGCGCACACAGACTACGCGCTGCGCAAGAACAAGATCCAGGACGTCATCCCGATCCACCCCGAGCTCGAGGAACCGCTCGCCGAGATCCTCGGCGGCACCTACGGCCTGATCGTCTACCAGGAGCAGGTGATGGCCGTGGCGCAAAAGCTTGCCGGGTACACCCTGGGCCAGGCCGACATCCTGCGCCGCGCCATGGGCAAAAAGAAGAAATCCGAGCTCGACAAGCAGTTCGCCGGCTTCTCCCAGGGCATGCAGGACAACGGCTACTCGATGGCCGCGGTCAAGACCCTCTGGGACATCCTCCTGCCATTCTCCGACTACGCCTTCAACAAGGCCCACTCGGCTGCATACGGCGTGATCTCCTACTGGACCGCCTACCTCAAGGCCCACTATGCGCCGGAGTACATGGCAGCCCTGCTCACCTCGGTGGGCGATGACAAGGACAAGTCGGCCATCTACCTCAACGAATGCCGCCGTATGGGGATCACGGTGCTGCCGCCGGACGTCAACGAGTCGGCGCTGAACTTCACCCCGGTGGGCACGGACATCCGCTTCGGCATGGGAGCCATCCGCAACGTCGGAGTCAACGCCGTCGAAGCCATGGTGGCGGCCCGCGAAAAAGAAGGGGCCTACACCTCCTTCAAGGACTACTTGATGAAGGTACCGGCTGTGGTGTGCAACAAGCGCACCATCGAGTCCCTGATCAAGGCCGGCGCCTTCGATTCGCTGAACCACCACCGGCGCGCCCTGGCCATGATCCATGAAGAAGCCATCGATTCGGTCATCACCCTGAAGCGGAACGAGGCAATCGGCCAGTTCGACCTGTTCGCCGGAATCGACGAGGCCGAGTCCGAGGCCTCGTTGAGCATCGAAATTCCGGACCTCCCCGAATGGGAGAAGAAGGACAAACTCTCCTTCGAACGGGACATGCTCGGCCTCTACGTCTCGGACCACCCGCTGCAGGGCCTTGAAGGGGTCCTGAGCCAGCATGCCGACCAGTCCATCACCTCGCTCATCGCCGAAGACGGCCCGCACGACGGCGCCATCGTCACCAGTGCCGGCATGATCACCTCGCTGAGCCGGCGGATCGCGAAGGCCAGCGGTAATGCCTACGCCCGGGCCGAGATCGAGGATCTCGGCGGTTCCGTCGAGGTTATGTTCTTCGGGCAGGTCTATGGCCCGATCGCCTCCGTGCTGGCAGAGGACCTGATCGTTGTTGTGAAGGGCCGGCTGCAGCGCCGCGATGACGGCGCCGTGGCATTGAACTGCATGGAACTCTCCGTCCCGGACCTCAGCGAGGGCCTCAACGGCCCGCTGGTGATCACCATGCCGACGCATAAGGCAACCGAAGCAGTTGTGACCGAGCTCGGCGACGTGCTGCGGACCCACCGCGGCAAATCCGAAGTCAGGCTGCACCTGCAAGGTGACGCCAGGGTGGAAGTTATGGGCCTGCCCGTGCACTTGCGGGTCAACCCCAGCCCGTCGCTGTTTGGAGATCTGAAGGTGCTGCTGGGCCCGACCTGCCTGGACGGCTAAGGCCAGCCCGCGCGGGCCTCCGGCGGGCTAGATTTCGTAGTCGAGCGGCACGGGCTGGCCGTAGGAGCCGGAGTGGTAGAGCAGCGGGGCGCCGTCGGCACCGACTTCGCCGCCCACAACCTCGACCACCACAACGGCGTTGTTCTCGAAGGAGAGCCGCATCTGGACCTTGCCGATCAACCAGCCGGCAACGTCCTTGAGGACCGGCACCTCATGGGGCCCTGGCACCCAGTGGTCCCCCTCGAAGCGGTCGCGGGTCCTGGCAAAACGGTCGGCCAACGCCTGGTTCTCCAGTCCCAGCATGTGCACGCCGATGTACTTCGCATTGGCGACGGCCGGCCAGGAACTGGAAGTGCGGGCCATATTAAAGGTGAACCGGGGAGGTTTCGCGGAGAGCGAGGCCACAGATGTTGCAGTAAAGCCGAAGGGGACGCCGTTGAGGTTGGCGGTGATGATGGCCACGCCGGCGGCGTGCCGGCGGAACATCTCCTTGAAAGTACTTTCGAAGGCTTGGTCCTCTGCGGCCACTGCAATCCCACTCCCTGGTGCACATTTGTGTCATTCCTACCCCGCCAGCGTATTCTCTCAGCGCCCGGCCGCGGTACTTGTTGCCCGCGACGCGTCATGTGGACGGTCATCGGGCCCAGTGCGGCGTGGTGTGCCCGCCCGGCCAAAAGCTTGTTAAAGTTTGTTCCATGACACAGCCCGCACTCAATGGCCAGCTCCCGCAGCACGCCCGGCAGGACCCGCTGCAGGGACCGGCCGGGATGCCGGGTCCCGAATCCCGGCAGGGTATTCCCGCCGCAGCGCCGGGACCGCCGCCGCTCGTGCGCGTTGTGACGTGGCGTAAAGCTGCCGTTATCGCTGCTGCCGGTGTGCCGGCGGGGCTGCTGTGGTGGCTCCTGGCCCCGTCCGGCCTTAACCTGCTCTCGGGTGATCCGCAGTTGCGCAGCGGGGCAAACACCGAAGGGTGGCTGCCCCGGGACCTGGTCCTGGCGGCCCTGATGCTGCTGGCCGGCTGCATTTCCGGTGCCGTCGCTTCCGGCAGCAAGCATAACGGGCCGTCCAGCCGGGAGGTCCTGGTGGCAGTGGGTGCCGGCGCACTCGGCGCACTCGCCGCGTGGGGGACCGGCGTGCTGTGCGGCCTGTGGTGGGGAACGCCCGAGGACACGTCGGCGAACGCCAGTATCGCCTTTTCGCTGCGGTCCGTGGCGGTCCTGACAATGTGGCCGGCCGCTACTGCCCTTGCGATCTTTTTGAGCACCCTCGGGAGTAAACCGGCTCCGGAAAGCGGGCCTGGGGCTCACGGTGCGGACCCCGAAGCCCTGGAGTAGCCAGCCGGAACCACCCGGCGACGAGCGGCGCGGCACGTGCCCGCGGGACCCGTAAAATAAACGGGTGACCCTTTCAGCTGACAGTTCCGTGCCCGCCGCTACTGCGCCCCCGGCCCCCGCCGGGCTCACCTTCCGTACCGTTGACCTGCGCGGCCAGCGGTTGACACTTGCCGGCCTCCGCGCCGCGGTACCCCGCGCAAAAGCCGGCGCCATGGCGGATGCGGAGCAGACCGTCCTGGGCATTATCGCCACCGTCCGCGCCGGGGGCTTCGAGGCGCTGAGTGAACTGGCCCGAACGTTCGACGACGTCGAGCAAGCACACCCCCGGGTTCCCGGCGGGGCACTGACGGACGCCTTGGCCGGGCTCGACCCCGACGTCCGGGCAGCACTGGAAGAATCCATCTCACGTGCCCGGCGCTTTGCCGATGCCCAGCGGCCGGCCGACACCGATGTCGAACTCGGCGACGGGGCGGTGGTCAGCCAAAAATGGGTCCCGGTAGCGCGTGTGGGACTCTATGTGCCCGGCGGGCTGGCGGTCTACCCGTCCTCCGTCATTATGAACGTTGTTCCTGCCCTCGCGGCCGGCGTCGAATCCATCGCCCTGGCTTCGCCGCCGCAAAAGGACTTCAACGGACTCCCGCACCCCACGATCCTCGCCGCGGCATGCCTGCTGGGCATTAACGAGGTCTACGCGATCGGCGGCGCCCAGGCGATCGCCGCGTTCGCCTATGGCATCCCCGCCTCGGAGGGGAACGCCGGACTGGACCCGGTCGACGTTGTCACCGGTCCCGGCAACGTCTTCGTCGCCACTGCCAAACGCCTCGTCAAAGGTGTTGTGGGCATCGATTCCGAGGCCGGCACAACGGAAATTGCGATCCTGGCCGACGATTCGGCCCGGCCGGACCTCGTCGCGGCGGACCTGATCAGCCAGGCCGAGCACGACCCCAAAGCTGCGTCAGTTCTGGTCACGGATTCCGAGCTGCTCGCCGCCGCGGTTCGGGTGGAACTGGACCGTCAGGCGGCCCTGACCAAACACCGGGACCGGGTCCGCGAGGCGCTCTCCGGTCCGCAGTCCGGCGTTGTCCTGGTGGACAACCTCGACCAGGGCATTGCGGCGTGCAACGCCTACGCGGCCGAACACCTGGAAATTATGACGGCGGACGCTGCCAGTGTCGCGGGCCGGATCCGCAGCGCCGGGGCGATCTTTGTGGGCGACTACAGCCCGGTCAGCCTGGGCGACTACTGTGCCGGGTCAAACCATGTGCTGCCGACCAGCGGCACCGCGGCCTTCTCCTCGGGGTTGAACGTGACCACCTTCCTGCGCGCCATCCAGGTGGTTAACTACACCCGCGCGGCCTTGGAAGAGGTCAGCGGACACATCGTGAGCCTGGCTGGAGCCGAGGATCTGCCGGCGCACGGCGAAGCCGTCACCGCCCGCTTTGCCGGCGGCGCCTGACCACTACATGTAGTAATTACAGGATTGTTATTCGCCTACATCTAGTCGTAAACTGATGGTGGAGACAAAAATGCTCCGCCGAACCGCGGGTGTTCGCCCGCGTTTGGTCATCGGTCTGCGACAGGGGACGGAACGAGATGTATTGCCCGTTTTGCCGGAACCCTGATTCGCGGGTGGTCGACAGCCGGATAGCCGACGATGGCTCGGCCATTCGCCGCCGCCGGCAGTGCCCCGAGTGCGGCCGGCGTTTTACCACCGTGGAGACCACCAGCCTGAGCGTGATCAAGCGCTCCGGAGTCGGCGAGCCGTTTAGCCGCAGCAAAATCATCAACGGTGTCCGCAAGGCCTGCCAGGGCCGTCCCGTCACCGAGGACGACCTCGCCATGCTGGCCCAGGAAGTCGAGGAGACGATCCGGGCAGCCGGCGCCGCCGAAATCGATGCCCATGAAGTGGGTCTCGCAATCCTCAACCCGCTCCAGCGGCTCGATGAGGTGGCCTACCTGCGCTTCGCAAGTGTCTACCAGGCCTTCGAGTCCCTCGAGGACTTCGAGGCTGCCATTTCGCTGCTCCGCCACGAAGCCGAAAGCAAGGCCCGCGAAGGCCAGAGCCAACAGAAGAGCCCGCTCTAGGGGCGTATCAGGAGCGCCGGCTCACAGACTCCGGTGGTGGCAGCGGAGGGGAAGCCGCGGCCACCACCGGCACCAATCAAGAAAAGACCCACCACTCCGGGTCGTCGCCAGCGCGCAGGACAACCCGGAGTGAGAGCCCATCCGGCTACTTGGCCAGTTGGTGCTGCAGCGCGATTTCGAGCGCCGCCCCGACGATTCCGGCGTCATTCTTCAGCTTGGCCGACACAATCGGTGTGCGCAGCTGCAGCCGCGGCAGGTATTCGTCGGCGCGCTTCGAGATGCCGCCTCCGACGATGAACAATTCGGGGGAGAAGAGGAATTCCACGTGGGAGAAGTAGCGCTGCAGCAGAACGCTGTACTCCTCCCAGCTCAGTCCGTCCCGTTCCCGGGCAACGGCTGAGGCCTTGCTTTCGGCATCAAATCCGTCAATTTCGAGGTGGCCGAGTTCGGCATTCGGCACAAGCTTGCCATCGAAGATAAAGGCTGAACCGATCCCGGTGCCGAGCGTGATGACCAGCACGGTTCCTTTGACGGACTCGCCGGCGCCGAAGCGTGCCTCCGCCAGCCCGGCGGCATCGGCGTCGTTAATGACCTCAACCGGCCGCCCGAGGCGGGCGGTCAGCAGGGCATCGATGTCCATTTCCAGCCAGGACTTATCCACGTTGGCGGCGGAGTGGACCACGCCGTGCTGGATGATGCCGGGGAAGGTCACACCGACCGGCGAGTCCGGTGCCGGCGCGTCCGGCCGGGCCGTCAAATCGGCAACGACCTGGGCCACGACATCGGCAACGGATTCGGGGGTGGAGGGCTGCGGGGTGGGGATACGCAGGCGCTCCCCGAGCAGCTTGCCCTTTTTCAGGTCGACGATTCCGCCCTTGATCCCGGTACCACCGATGTCGATGCCGATCAGCGTGGTGTTTTTGGTCGACTTCTCGTCCTTCTTGGCCAATGTGGTTCCGTTCGTGGCAGGGGCGGAGCTAGCAGGGATCGGCGCAGGGCCGAGATGCGAAGACCGGGATCTTCTGTGGGGCAATCAGGGGAGGGTCAGCACTTCGGCACCGGTCTCCGTCACAAGCAGGGTGTGCTCGAACTGCGCAGTGCGTTTGCGGTCACGGGTGACGACGGTCCAGTCGTCGGCCCACATGTCCCAGTCCACGGTGCCCAGCGTCAACATCGGTTCAATCGTGAAGACCATGCCGGCCTCAATCACCGTGTTGTAGGCCGGGGCAGCGTCGTAGTGCGGGATGATCAGGCCGGTGTGGAAGGCCTCGCCCACACCGTGGCCGGTGAAGTCGCGGACAACGCCGTAGCCGAAGCGCTTGGCGTAGGACCCAATAGTGCGGCCGATGACATTGATTTCGCGGCCCGGGGCCACCGCACGAATCGCGCGGTTCAGGGATTCCTGCGTGCGCTCAACCAGCAGGCGGGATTCCTCATCCACGTCGCCGGCCAGGAAGGTGTAGTTGGTGTCGCCGTGCACGCCGCCGATAAAGGCGGTGATGTCGATGTTGACGATGTCACCGTCCCTGACCACAGTGCTGTCCGGGATGCCATGGCAGATGACTTCGTTCAAGGACGAGCACAGCGACTTGGGAAAGCCGCGGTAGCCCAAAGTCGATGGATACGCGTTGTGGTCCAGCAGGAATTCGTGGCCCACCCGGTCCAGCTGGTCGGTCGTGACGCCGGGCACGATGTGCCTGCCGACCTCCACGATGGCCTGCGCGGCAATCCGGGAGGCGGTGCGGATCTTCTCGATCGTCTCCGCCTGCTTGACCTCAGAGCCGGTGAACTTGGCCGGCGCGGGTTTGCCCACGTATTCGGGGCGCGGGATCGAGGCCGGAACGGGAAGCTGAGGACTGACAGCTCCCGGGACCAGCGTGCCGATGGGTGCAGTCGAGGCTAGGGAAGGCATACATTGATCATATAAGGCGCGGCCGGAGGCGCAGAAACAAATCCGAACAAAGCCACACCAGCTGAGGAGAATCCATGCCCGAGTACTGGTACAACGTCACCACCCATAAGGTTGAAGAGGACGCCATGTCCGACTGGAGCCAGCTGATCGGCCCGTACGCAACGCGCGACGAAGCAGAACACGCGCTCGAGAAAGTCAAAGCCCGCAACGAATCGTGGGAAAAGGGCGACGACGACTAGGCGGCCCACACTGAGCAGGCTGGTCCTGCGCGCCGGCATCCGGGGTCCGGCACGCCGCCGGGGACACCTGCTCCCTGGCCGGGCGCCCGCTGGAACGGGCGCCCGTCGGAACGGCCGCGCCGGAAAAGGCGCGCCGGAACGGGTGTCCGCTAGAACGAGTGCTCGGGGCCGGGGAACTGGCCGGTGCGTACGTCCTCGCCGTAGGCCTTCGCGGCGTCGCTGAGTGAAGTCCGCAGGTCAGCGTACTGCTTGACGAACCTGGCCATTTTGCCGCCGCGCAGTCCCGCCATATCCTGCCACACGAGTACCTGGCCGGTGGTGGCGTTGCCGGCGCCGATGCCGATGGTGGGGACCTCGACGGCGGCGTCCACGGCTGCCGCTGTCGCGGCGGGCACCATTTCCATCAACACGCAGAACGCCCCGGCGTCGGCCAGGGCGACGGCATCGTCGATCAGGCGCTGGGCGTCATCGCCGCGGCCCTGCACCCGGTAGCCACCGAGGGCATGCTCGCTTTGCGGGGTAAAACCGATGTGCGCCATCACCGGAATGCCGGCCTGGACCATGGCCCGGACGGTTTCGGCATAGAACTGTCCGCCCTCGATCTTGACCGCGTGTGCGAGGCCTTCCTTGAGGAACCTGACTCCGGTGGCCACCCCCTGCTGGGCAGAGACCTCGTAGCTGCCAAAGGGAAGATCCGCCACCACCAGGGCGCGCTTGGCCGAACGGGCCACTGCCCGGCACAACGGGAGCAGCTCATCGACCGTGACGGGCAGGGACGTCTCATTGCCAAAGACATTGTTGGACGCCGAGTCGCCCACCAGCAGGACTTCGATGCCGGCCTGGTCAAAGATTTCCGCCGTGTACTGGTCGTAGGCGGTCAGCATGGCAAAGCGTTCACCGTTGAGTTTCGCCTGGCGCAGGTGGTGGGTGCGGACCCGGGCCACCGGCTTCCGGGTGACCGGTTCCTGGCCCGCGGCAGGCGCCGCCGGGCCGCTGCCGTAGGGTGCGGCTAGTTCTGCGGGCATGCTGGAATCGGTGTTGTTGCTTGTGGCCATGGCACGAGCGTAGTGCGATAGCGCGTGTCCTAGCTACCGGCTTCCGGCCCGCGCCCGGGTGAATCACGTCACACCGCGTTCGCCGCAGCGGCTTGTGGCGGCGAATTTCGGGGTCCGGGTGTTAACGCTGTGTTACGCGCAGCAGCCGTGCCAGCATTCGGTGGCAATGATTAGTAAAGTGAAGCCTGAGCAGCTGCGGGATCCATGCATGACGGGCCTGGGGCACGGACGAAAGAACCGGAAAGAGGCCACTATGGACCGCCAGCAAGAGTTTGTCCTGCGGACGATCGAAGAGCGTGACGTGCGGTTCGTGCGGTTGTGGTTCACCGACGTCGTCGGTTCGCTGAAATCGGTGGCGCTGGCCCCGGCTGAAGTCGAGGGCGCGTTTGAGGAAGGCCTTGGCTTTGACGGCTCCTCGATCGAGGGCCTCGCCCGGGTTTTCGAATCCGACATGCTGGCCCAGCCGGACCCTGCCACGTTCCAGATCCTGCCGTGGCGCGGCGAGACCGAGGCAACGTCCCGGATGTTCTGCGACATCCTGACGCCCGACGGCGAACCGTCGGCTGCTGATCCCCGCAATGTCCTCAAGCGCAACCTGGCCAAGGCCGCGGACATGGGCTTCACCTGCTACACCCACCCCGAGATCGAGTTCTACCTGCTCAAGTCCCAGCAGCCGGGCCCGGACGGTTCCCCCGTCCCCGTGGACGAGGGCGGCTACTTCGACCACGTTCCGGGCGGGGTGGCGCAGGACTTCCGCCGCACCGCCGTGACCATGCTCGAATCCGTCGGCATCTCGGTTGAGTTCAGCCACCACGAGGCCGGCCCGGGCCAGAACGAAATCGACCTGCGCTATGCGGATGCGCTGCAGACCGCGGACAACATCATGACCTTCCGCACGGTGATCAAAGAGGTAGCGCTGCAGCAGGGCACCTACGCCACCTTTATGCCCAAACCCTTCACTGCCCACCCGGGTTCGGGCATGCACACGCACTTTTCGCTCTTCGAAGGCGACACCAACGCGTTCTACGAGGCGGGGGCGGAATTCCAGCTCTCCGAAACGGCCCGGCAGTTCATCGCCGGCATCCTCAAGCACGCCCCGGAGTTCACCGCTGTCACCAACCAGTTTGTGAACTCCTACAAGCGGCTCTGGGGCGGCGGAGAAGCCCCCAGCTACCTCAGCTGGGGACACAACAACCGCTCCGCGCTGGTCCGGGTTCCGCTGTACAAACCAGGCAAGGGCCAGTCCGCCCGGATTGAGTACCGCGGCATCGACTCGGCGGCCAACCCCTACCTGGCCTACGCCGTGCTGCTCGGTGCCGGGCTGAAGGGCATTGAGGAGGGCTACCAGCTCCCGCCCGCGGCCGAGGACGACATCTGGTCGCTGAGTTCGGCGGAGCGCCGGGCGATGGGCCACGACCCGCTCCCGGCCAGCCTGCACGACGCCATCCGGTCGATGGAGGACTCCGAACTGATGCCCCAGATCCTCGGCGAGCAGGTATTCGAGCACTTCCTGCGCAACAAGCGGGCCGAGTGGCAGGACTACCGTCTTCAGGTCACGCCCTACGAACTGCAGCGCAACCTCGGCATCCTCTAGGCGCCCCGGGTGAGTCTGGCACGACGCCTGATAGCCGCGGGTTTCAGCGATCTGGAGAAGAGCGAAAGGTTCCTGGCCGCCCCGGAGCTGGACGGCCTGGACCAGGACATCCTTTTCGCCGGCCTGCAGCTTGCCGCGAACCCTGACACGGCCCTGCAGTCACTGGTCAGGCTGATCGAA
Source organism: Pseudarthrobacter sp. PH31-O2 (assembly GCF_030063265.1). NCBI lineage: Bacteria > Bacillati > Actinomycetota > Actinomycetes > Micrococcales > Micrococcaceae > Pseudarthrobacter > Pseudarthrobacter sp. PH31-O2. Next base: position 93,234 of record NZ_JASIST010000007.1, read on the forward strand.
AAACACCACGATCTGCGCCGGCTGGCAGTCGCGGACCTGGACCGCAGCGAGCCCATGTACCGGGTTTTGGGTGCGTCCGAGGCGCTCGGCGAGTTCCTCATCCGCCATCCGGAGCACCTGAATGCCTTCGACGTGAAGGCCGGCCCCGAACCGCGGGAGGCAGAGACGGCGGTGCTGCGCGATCGGCTGCTGCGTTCCGTGCGGGCCGATCCGAAATCCAGCCGCCCAGTCGCGTCGGTGACCGGGCAGGAGGGCTACGAGGCATTGCGCACGGAGTACCGGCGCGGCCTGGTGGAGCTCGCCGTCAAAGACATCTGTGCCGCGGACCCGTTGGACTTTATGCCGGCCGCCGGCGCCGAACTCGCCGATCTCGCCGGCGCGGCAATCGAGGCAGCGTTGGCGGTCTCCCGGGCCGAAGCTGGCGAGCAGTTCAGCGCGGCCGAAGTGGCCGACGTCGGGTTGGCCGTGATCGGTATGGGCAAGTGCGGCGCCCGGGAACTGAACTACATTTCCGACGTCGACGTCATCTACGTCATCGAGTCCGGCTCGCTTGACGATTCGCGGGCCAACACGATCGGCACGGCCCTGGCGGCCGGTATATCCCGGGCCATTATGTCCACGGGCCGGGAACCCGGGCTGTGGGAGGTGGACGCGAACCTGCGTCCGGAGGGCAAATCCGGACCGCTGGTCAGAACCCTTGCCTCGCACGAGAGCTACTACGCACGCTGGGCCGAGAGCTGGGAATTCCAGGCCCTGCTCAAAGCCCGGACCATTGCCGGGGACACCGGGCTCGGCGCACGGTACGAGGCAGCCATTGCCCCGCTGGTCTGGTCATCCGCCGGCCGTGAAGGTTTCGTAGAGTCCGTCCGCTCCATGCGCCGACGGGTCACCGAAAACATTCCCGCCGAGGAGGAGCAGCGGCAGATCAAGCTGGGCCGGGGAGGGCTGCGGGACGTGGAATTCACTGTCCAGCTGCTGCAGCTGGTGCACGGCAAATCCGATGAGACCCTCCGGTGCCGGGACACCACTTCGGCTATCGCCGCTTTGTCAGCCGGCGGCTACATCGGGCGCTCCGATGCCGCCGAGTTTGATCGCGCCTACCGCTACCTCCGGCTGCTTGAACACCGGATCCAGCTCTTCCAGCTGCGCCGTACCCACCTGATGCCTGTCAAGGAAGCCTCGCTGCGGGCCCTCGCCAAAGCTATGCTGGGGCCTTTCTCCAGCGAACGGCCCAAACCAGACGCCCTGGTCGCGGTCTGGCGCAAGACCAAACGCTCCGTGCGGGAGTTGCACGAACGCATCTTCTACCGTCCGCTGCTCAACACGGCCGCAGCGCTGAGCAGCGAGGAAGCCAGGCTCAGCCCGGAAGCCGCGCAGGGGCGCCTCGCCGCCTTGGGGTACCTCGATCCGAGGGGCGCCATGCGGCACATCGAGGCACTCACCGGCGGTGTGAGCCGCCGGGCTGCGCTCCAGCGGCAGCTGCTGCCGATCCTGCTCGGCTGGCTCGCGGAGGGCGTGGACCCCGACGCCGGCCTGCTGGCCTTCCGCAGGGTCAGCGAGGCGCTCGGAACCACCCACTGGTACCTCGGTATGCTGCGGGATTCAACGGCGGCCGCCGAGCGGCTCTGCCACGTGCTCTCCAACTCCCGGCTGATTGCCGACCTGCTGGAAGTGTCGCCGGAATCTGTGGCGTGGCTTGGCTCGGACAAGGAACTGGTCCCGCTGACTTTCGCGGCACAGTGGCTTGAGATCGCGTCGAAGATGTCCCGGCACGCGGAGCCGGAAAGCGCCATGCGGCTGATCCGGCTGATCCGGCGGCGGGAGATCCTGCGGATTGCGATCGCGGACAGCGCCGGGCTGCTGGACCAGGACCAGGTCGGCGCGGCGCTGGCGGACACCGACCGGGCCGCGGTCCTGGGTGCCCTGCGCGTCGCGGAGTCCGTGGTGGCTGCCGGGGCGCCGCTCAAGACGGACGTGCTGGTGGTCGCCATGGGCCGGCAGGGCGGCCGGGAGATCGGCTACGGCTCGGACGCGGATGTGATGTATGTGCACCGGGGGCTGCCGGGTGTCCCCGAGGCAGAGGCCCAGGACCAGGCGCTGCAGATCGTCAGCAGGCTCTCCAGCCTGCTGACCCAGCCGCTGAAGCCTGCCATCCTCGCCGAACGCGTGCTGCTGGTGGACGCCGATTTGCGGCCCGAAGGTAAAAGCGGTCCCATGGTGCGGTCGCTCGAGTCCTACGCGGAGTATTACCGCCGGTGGTCACTGGTGTGGGAGGCGCAGGCGCTGCTCCGCGCCCGCCCGATGGCCGGCAACGACGTGCTTGCCGCTGACTTCGTAGCGCTCATCGACCCGGTCCGCTACCCCGAGCTGCTTTCCGAGCAGGATGCACGTGAGGTCCGCCGGGTCAAGGCCCGGGTGGAAGCTGAGCGGCTGCCCCGCGGCGCGGACCCCGCCAGGCACCTGAAACTGGGCCGCGGCGGCCTCAGCGACGTCGAGTGGCTGGCCCAGCTGCTGCAGTTGCAGCACGCCGGGAAACATCCCGGTTTGCGGACGACCTCCACCGTCGAGGCACTCGAGGAAGCTGCCGCCGTCGGACTGCTCGAAGCGGGCGATGTGGTGATCCTGCTCCGGGCCTGGCGGCTGGCCAGCAGGATCCGGTCGGCCAATGTGGTCTGGACCGGCAGGGCCTCGGACGTGCTGCCGTCCTCGCGCCGGGATTTGGAAGCCGTGGCCCGCTGGTGCGGCTACGGGCAGGGGAACGCCGCAGCCCTCGAGGAGGACTACCTGCGGCTGAGCCGCCGGGCGCGTGGGGTCTTCGAACGGGTCTTCTACGGCCAGTAACGCCGCCGTTCTGGATCAGCCGCTGTCCGGACCGGTGAATGCGGGTAATCTCTAGGGATGTCTGGCCGGGCTTTGCGCGTCTGGCCGTGCACTCCATCCGCTCATCAACAAGGGGTTGTTACTCTTGCCCAGAACACAGCAGAACGGGGCCGCCAGAGGGCGGACCACCGCTGTAATCGGAGCCTTGCTCGCAGTTGCAGCAATGTTCTTCGGTGCCGCCGGCGCAGCCGCGGCACCGGACTCCGCAGCACCAGCCGCGGCACAGGCAGGCGCGACGCCGTCGAGCCTGTCCGGAAAGACATTCGTCATCGGCACGGACACCACCTTCGCCCCGTTTGAATTCCGCGACACCGGCGGCGAGCTGACCGGCATCGACATGGACATCATCCGGGAGATCGCCAGGAACCAGGGTTTTGCCGTCGAGATCAAGTCGCTTGGCTTTAACGCCGCACTGCAGGCACTGTCCTCCAACCAGGTGGACGGTGTCATCGCCGGAATGTCCATCACGGATCAGCGCAAGCAGATCTACGACTTTTCCGAACCCTATTTCGAGTCGGGCGTCCAGATGGCTGTCGCGAAAGCCAACACGGACATTAAGGGCTACGGAGACCTTAAGGACAAGACCGTCACGGCCAAGACCGGCAGCGAAGGGGAGACGTTCGCCAAGTCCATCGCAGGGCAGTACGGCTTTACGGTCAAGTCGCTGGACCAGTCCGCCACGATGTACGAGCTGGTCAAATCCGGCAACGCCGTCGCGGTCTTTGATGACTACCCGGTCCTGGCCTATGGCATCAGCCAGAACAACGGTCTTAAGGCGGTGTCCGAGAAGGAAAAGGGCGGCTCCTACGGATTCGCCGTTAATAAGGGCCAGAACCCTGAACTGCTGCAGGCCTTCAACACCGGCCTCGCGGACCTGAAATCGAGCGGCAAGTACCAGGAAATCCTCGACAAGTACCTCAAGGACCCGGCCCAGGCCGTCGAGTCCAGCTTCTGGGACCTCCTGATCAACAGCTTCCCGGCACTGCTGAAGGGGTTGGGAAACACAGTCCTGGTCACCGGAATTTCGTTCGCCGTCGCCATGGTCGTCGGCCTGCTGATGGCCTTCCTGAAGATCTCGACCAGCCTCGTGTTGCGTGGTATTGCCACCACCTACGTCAGCATTTTTCGCGGCACGCCGCTGCTGGTCTGGGCCTTCTTCTTCTACTTCGGCATCCCGCAGCTTACCGGTGCGCCGATCGACATCTGGGTCGCCGGTGTGCTGACCCTCAGCCTGAACTCCGGCGCATACATTACCGAGATCGTCAGGGGATCCATCCAGTCCGTGGACCCTGGCCAGCTCGAAGCCAGCCGCAGCCTCGGCCTGGGCTACGCCAAGTCGATGCAAAAGGTGGTGGTCCCGCAGGCCTTCAAGATTATGACACCGTCACTGATCAACCAGCTGATCATCATGCTCAAGGACAGTTCCCTGCTGCTGGCCATCGGCTTCGCCGAACTTCTCTATCAGGGCCAGCAGATCTACGCAGGAAATTTCCGGATCACCGAAACGCTGCTGATCGTGGCGGTCCTGTACTTCGTGGTAATTATGCTGCTGACCAAGCTGGCCAACGTCGCGGATAAGAGGTTCAACAAATGAGCACGGCAGTCACTGCACCCAGTAAAATCTCCGTCCGCGGGCTGAAGAAGTCCTTCGGATCAAACGAGGTCCTCAAAGGCATCACCGCCGAAGTTGGCGAAGGCGAGGTCGTTTGCGTCATCGGACCCTCGGGTTCGGGCAAGTCAACCTTCCTGCGCTGCCTCAACAAGCTTGAAGACGTCACCGCCGGCCAGGTCACGGTGGACGGCTTCGACGTCACGGACCCCAAGGTGGACATCAACGAAGTCCGCAGGCACGTTGGTATGGTCTTCCAGCATTTCAACTTGTTCCCGCACATGTCCGTGCTTGAGAACATCATGCTCGCGCCGGTGGAATCCAAAAAGCAGGGCAAGGGCGAGGCCCTGGCCAACGCAGTCAAGCTGCTCAAGCGTGTGGGGCTGGCCGAGAAAGCGGATGCCCGGCCGGTGTCACTTTCCGGTGGCCAGAAGCAGCGGGTGGCAATCGCCCGTGCCTTGGCGATGAATCCGGACATTATGCTCTTCGATGAGGCGACCTCGGCCTTGGACCCTGAGATGGTCGGCGAAGTGCTCCAGGTCATCAAGGACCTGGCGGCCGAGGGCATGACAATGGTGCTTGTCACCCACGAGATGGGCTTCGCCCGCGAAGTAGCGGACCGGGTCCTCTTTATGGCGGACGGTGTCATTTGTGAAGAGGGGGCCCCGGAGGAGCTCTTCGGTAACCCCCAGCAGCAGCGGACCCGGGATTTCCTCTCCAAGGTGCTCTGACCCACGCTCCTGAGGGGGAGCGTTGGGGCTGGCAGGCGCCGGGTGACGGTGCTAATTTTGGGCCATGGCCAAGCAAATGTTCCTCAACCTCCCCGTCAGGGACCTGGAAAAGTCGGTCGCATTCTTCAGCGCACTGGGTTTTTCCTTCAACCCTGACTTCACCGACGAAAACGCCACGTGCATGATTGTCAACGACGATGCCTTTGTGATGCTGCTCGTCGAGGCATACTTCAAGACCTTTACCGCCAAGCCCGTCGCTGATGCCCGCAGCGCCACCGAGGCCATTATGTCCTTTTCCCTGGCCAGCCGCGAGGCCGTGGACGAGCTGGTCAGGACCGCCCTGACTGCCGGCGGAACCCCGTCCGAAGAAGCCCAGGACTACGGCTTTATGTACACCCACAGCTTCCAGGACCCGGATGGCCACCTCTGGGAGGTCTTCTGGATGGACCCGGCCGGGCCGCCCAAGGATGCGGCGCTCTGAGGCGATCCGGGCTCCCGGCTGCTATCCGGCCAGGGTGGGTACGCTTTTGGTATGCCTGAACTTGTGTGGCTGCTGCCACTGAAGAACCTCGACGACGACGCGCGCGCCATCAAATTGGGCGAAATCGCCGAACTGAACTTCACCGAAGAGCAGCAGAGGTTCGTTGGTGACCCGCTGCGGATGGTGCTGATCGCGCTCGAAGAGGACTCCCGGCACCCGTACGCGATTGACTGGAACGGAGCCGCCGTCGGGGTCCTGACGCTGCAGAGCGGGGCCGCGACCCTGGCTGGCTGGGCCGACGACGACTCCGTTTGGCTGCTGCGCGGTTTCCTGATCGACCGCTACCGGCAGGGCCGCGGCCTGGGCACCGCGGCGGCTGCGGCGGCCGTCCGGGCGGCAGCTCATCTCACCGCCACCCTCGGCGGCGCGCAGGCCGGCGTGGTGCTGTCCGTCAACAACGCTAACCCCGCAGGCCGGGCCGTCTACCGCAACGCGGGTTTCACGGACCACGGCCAGTATCTGGGCGGCGACGCGGGACCGCAGCGGACCTTCTACCGATCGTTCTGATGGTCGCAGCCTCTTGTCAACTTTCATTGACTTTTGGGCCTTCGTCAACTAACTTCGACGCCAGGAGGTGTCTGATGGAAACACTGATCGGTTCAATGGACGGCAAGGGTCCGGCGGAGGCGCTGTACGCTGTGGCCGAACTTCGCAAGGAGGTGGCACGCACCGAGACGGAAACGGTATTGCGCGCCCGCCGGGCAGGACTCTCGTGGGAAGCCATAGCAACCTGCCTTGGCGTGAGCAAGCAGGCAGTGCACAGGAAGTACGGCAAGCGCTGACCGACAAACGGGCGGCAATTGATTAAACAACGACGGCCCCCACCGGAAGGTGGGGGCCGTCGTCTGGACTGCGGACAGCCGGGAAGCCCTAGACGCCGTAGTACAGCTCGAACTCGTAGGGGTTCGGTCGCAGCGAGAGCGGACGGATCTCGTTCTCGTACTTGTATTCGATCCAGGTGTCGATCAGGTCCTGGGTGAAGACGCCGCCGGCCTGGAGGAACTCGTTGTCCTCGGCCAGGGCGTCCAAGGCCTCTTCGAGTGTGCCGGGCGCCTTGGGGATGTCCTTGGCTTCCTCGGCGGGGAGTTCGTAAAGGTCCTTGTCGATCGGAGCGGGCGGCTCGATGCGGTTGCGGATGCCATCGATGCCGGCCATCAGCTGGGCCGCGAAGGCCAGGTACGGGTTGGAGGAGGGGTCCGGTGCGCGGAACTCGATGCGCTTGGCCTTGGGGTTGGAGCCCGTGATCGGGATCCGGATACCGGCTGAGCGGTTGCCCTGCGAGTAAACCATGTTGACCGGGGCTTCGAAACCCTTGACCAGGCGGCGGTAGGAGTTCACCGTCGGGTTGGTGAACGCGAGCACGGCAGAGGAGTGCTTGAGCAGGCCGCCGATGTACCAGCGCGCCATGTCCGAGAGTCCCGCATAACCCTTTTCGTCGTAGAACAGCGGCTCGCCACCGGTCCACAGCGACTGGTGGCAGTGCATGCCCGAACCGTTGTCACCAAAAACCGGCTTCGGCATAAAGGTGACCGACTTGCCCCAGGCATCGGCAGTGTTTTTGATGACGTACTTGAACTTCTGCAGGTCATCAGCTGCGTGGGTCAGGGTGGTGAACTTGTAGTTGATCTCAGCCTGGCCGGCGGAACCGACCTCGTGGTGGCTGCGCTCAACCTCAAGGCCGGCTTCGTCCAGGGCGATGCACATGGCATCGCGGAGGTCGGCCTGCTTGTCGGTGGGGGAGACCGGGAAGTAGCCGCCCTTGATCGGGGTCTTGTACCCGAGGTTTCCGCCCTCTTCCTCGCGGCCGGTGTTCCAGTGAGCTTCCTCGGAGTCGATCTTGTAGAAGCTGCCCTGCGGAGAAGACTGGTACTGGACGTTGTCGAAGACGAAGAACTCAGCCTCCGGCGCAAAGAAGGCGGTGTCGGCGATGCCGGTGGAAGCCAGGTAGGCCTCCGCTTTCTCAGCCACGCCGCGGGGATCGCGGTGGTACGGGTCACCCGTGCGTGGGTTGACGATCGAGAAGTTCAACGCAAGAGTCTTCTCCATGCGGAACGTGTCCAGGAACGCCGTCGTAACGTCCGGGATGAGCTGCATGTCCGACTCGGCGATGCCCTGGAAGCCACGGATCGACGAACCGTCGAAGAGTTGGCCGTTGACGAAGAAGTCCGCGTCGACACTCTTGGCCGGCACATTAAAGTGCTGCTGAACGCCGGGGAGGTCGGTGAAGCGAATATCGACGAACTTTACGTCTTCGTCTTTGATGAACTTGAGGACTTCGTCCGCAGTCTTGAACATCTATGCTCCTTATGCATGTGAAAGATCCGGCCATAGGCCGCGTGGTCCAGCGCAGTCCGGCAGCGGGGAAAACACAATGGTGTGCCCCGCTCCTGTGCCGCCGGCAACTGTTACCACCCTAAGGACACGGGATTTCCCCATGGTGTCCGCTTTGTTTCCGGCACGTTACAGAATGCCCTGACAGGTAAACGGTAGTCGCTGTCCACAACGTGGCCTATCCGTGACCAGAGTGTGGCCTCGGAAGGTCCACACTCTGAACAGAGCGGCGCGGCCGCCCAATGCCGATAGGCTTGGAGCGTGGTTGATCGTAAAGACATAGGCTCATGGCTCAGCGGGCCGGACACCTCCGGCATTTCGAAGTACCCGGGGGAGCGACTGGGCCTGCCCGAGTCCGGACCGGGGTCGATTGCCCGCGCCGGCCGACGCATTCTGGCCATCTGCCTTGACTGGGGAATCGCGTTGCTGATCAGCAACTTCGCGTTCGCCGGGGATTCCTGGGCTACGCTTGCCGTCTTCGCGATCGAGCAGGCGCTGCTGGTGGGCACCCTTGGTTACAGCATCGGCCACCGCATCGTGGGGATCCATGTGATCCGGCTCGGCGGCGGCCCCGCAGGCCCCTTGGCCGCCCTGGCCCGAAGCGTCCTCCTGTGCCTGGTGATCCCGGCTGTCATCTTCGACCCTGACCACCGCGGACTCCACGACAAGGCCATGAACACAGTCCTGGTCCGGATGTAGCCATCTGCGGGACGCTGCGGCTGACGGCTCGCGGCTTCCGTGCGGACTCGACGCCCCTAACCCGCGAGCGACGCCCCTAACCCGCGAGCGACGGAGCGGACGGGGGAGTAAGGCTACGTGCCGGCCGTCTGGCGTGCCGGCGTCGGCGTGCCTTTACCGGCGGGCACGTCCAGGTAACCGTGGCGTCCGGCCCAGCGCTCAAAGCCGATCGTGGCGAAAGGGAACATCGCGGACAACCCGGCGAACAGGGCCGCCCGGAACGGCCACCGCTGCATCTTCCATAGCGTCAGCGCTGAGATTCCGTAGCCGATGAAGAAGGCACCGTGGATCGGACCCGCGATCTCCACACCGAGCTCAGTGGTCCGGGTGACCCACTTGAGGAACATGCCTATCAGCAGAGCGGCCCAGCTAAAAGCTTCGGCGATGGCCAGCGCCCGGAAGAGGCGGATCACGGCAGGAGTGGAGGGCAGTTTCATGGCGGAATCTCCAGGTTCGGTCCCGGCGGGACAGGGGAAAGTCTGGTCAGGGAAGTCTGGTAAAACGGAAAAGCCCCGGCGGCCGGCCTTAACGGCGGTTACCGGGGCGTCCCTGGTCTTTGGCGTGTGGCTTAGCGTCCGCGGGATGCCTTGCGGTCCGGGCGGGCCTTGTAGGGATCAATGCCCTTGGGGATCGGCAGGCGGCTGCCCAGCGACGAGATGCGCTTGGAGACCGTGCTGACCTCGAGCTTCGTCAGTTCGCTCTTCATCTTGGTCATCTTCTTGGCGACCTGGCTGATCGGAACCTGGCCTTCGCCGCGGCCGCTTTCAATAACGTGGATGGTGACGTTGGGCAGGATGCGGCCCAGGCGCTTGCGTTCGGCGTCGAGCAGGGGCTTGACCCGGGCGCTGGGGCCCTCGCTGACGAGTACAACACCGGGACGGCCGATGGCGCGGAAGACGGCGTCCTGGGTGCGGGGGTTAACCGCAACAGGCTGCTCTTCGACGATCCAGCCGCGCTTGAGCGTGCCCATTGCCGCGCCCGAGGCACCTGGCTGGTTTTCGATCCGCGCGAACGCGGCACGTTCGGCGCGGCGCGAGAGGATGAGGGTGGCCGCGAGGACGCCCAGCGGGATGCCGATGATCAGCCCGGTAATCCAGTTATCCAGCAGGAACCCGACAAAAAAGCTGACAGCGATGACGCCGAGGAATGCCAGGAGCATCAGCCACTGGACCATCGGATCGTGCTGGCGGGTCATCTGGAAGACCTCGCCGATTTGCTTCAGGCGGCTCGGCTTCTTGACCTTGGCCACTTTGGGCTTACGCGAAAAAAGGCCACGCTTCGGGGTGTCGGAAGCCGGAGTGGAGTTGCTGGGATCAGGGGAATTCGCCATAGTGCCTTACATTCTACGTGATCTGCGCCGGAGGGCCGGACGCCGGATTTCCCCGGTGCCGGCCGTGAACGGCCTTCGTCGGCGCTGGCTCAGGAATGCGCCGCGAGCAGCGAGCTGGCTTCCTGGCGGGTGCTGCCGGAGCTCTCGATGTGGGCGAGCGCGGCCGGGATTTCCCAGCCCTTTTTGCGCATCGCGGTGGCCCAGAGCCGGCCGGCCCGGTACGAGGAACGCACCAGCGGTCCACTCATCACACCGAGGAAACCGATCTCGTCGGCCTCCTGCTGCAGGTCCACGAACTCCTGCGGCTTGACCCACCGGTCCACCGGGAGGTGCCGTTCGGACGGGCGCAGGTACTGGGTGATGGTGATCAGGTCGCAGCCGGCATCGTGCAGGTCACGCAGCGCCTCGGAGATCTCCTCGCGGGTCTCGCCCATGCCCAGGATCAGGTTGGACTTCGTCACCATGCCGAGCTTGCGGCCCTGCGTGATAACATCCAGCGAGCGTTCGTAGCGGAAAGCCGGACGGATGCGCTTGAAAATCCGCGGGACGGTCTCAACGTTGTGGGCAAACACCTCTGGCTTGGAGTCACAGATCGCAGCAATGTGCTCGGGCTTGCCGGAGAAATCCGGGATCAGGAGTTCGACGCCGGTGCCCGGGTTGAGTTCGTGGATCTTGCGGACCGTTTCGGCGTAGAGCCAGACGCCCTCATCGGCGAGGTCATCGCGGGCGACCCCCGTGACGGTGGCATAGCGGAGCTGCATCGCCAGGACCGAGCGGGCCACCTTGGTTGGTTCGAAAACATCCACAGGGGAGGGCTTGCCGGTGTCGATCTGGCAGAAGTCGCAGCGCCTGGTGCACTCGGAGCCACCGATCAGGAAAGTTGCTTCTTTGTCTTCCCAGCACTCGAAGATGTTGGGGCAGCCGGCCTCTTCACACACGGTGTGGAGGCCTTCCTTTTTGACGAGCTTCTTGAGCTGCACAAACTCCGGGCCCATCTGGACCTTGGCCTTGATCCATTCCGGCTTGCGTTCCACCGGGGTGGCCGCATTGCGCTGCTCGATACGCAGCATTTTCCGGCCTTCTGGTGCCAGGGTCACAGTAGAGCTCCTTCATGGGTTGCAACTAGCGCTTCTTCATTGTTGCGCAGTTCTTCGATGATCCGCGACACGAGGTCGGCGGGGGAGACGTCCCGGCCCGTCTCCTGCGAGATCGTGGTGACGCCGGCGTCGCTGATGCCGCAGGCAACGATCTGGCCGTAGGGGGCGAGATCGTTATTGCAGTTGATGGCGAAGCCGTGCATCGTGACGCCCTCGTGGACACGGATGCCGATCGCCGCGATTTTGCGCGCCGGTCCGTTCCGGTCCTGCTCGATCCAGACCCCGGCGCGGCCCTTGATCCGGACGGCATTGATTCCGTAGTCGGCCAGGACGGCGATGATCACAGCCTCCAGCCGTTCCACATAATCGCGGATGCCGGCTTTGTTCCTGAGTTTGATAACGGGGTAGCCGATGAGCTGCCCGGGCCCGTGCCAGGTGAGCTTGCCGCCACGGTCCACGGGAACCACCGGGGTGCCGTCAAACGGGCGTTCGTGGTCTTCGGTGCGTTTACCCGCGGTATAAACGGCGGCGTGTTCAAGCAACAGGACCGTACTGGGTGCGGTTCCGGCGAGGACCCGCTGATGGAGGTTGCGCTGGATGTCCCAGCCTCGGGCATATTCGACGAATTCCGGGGCGAAACCCAGGCGGGAGAACTCAAGAGCCATGGCATCCAGCTTAGACCCCGGCCGCCCCGGGCGCCGATTCTGTGTCGAATCTCTCGCTCCTGTGGATAACTTCTGCAGGATTCTGCGGTCTGCGCTATTCCTAGACTATGGAAGATCACACCTGGTCTGGCACGTGTGCCCCGGCGGTTCCCGGATACGACGTCGGCCGCTGCCTGGGGCGCGGGGGCAATGCCACGGTGTGGCTGGTCAATGAACAGTCCACCGGACGCGAGTTCGCTCTGAAGTGCTTTGATGCCGGCGACGGCCTTGGCCCAAGTGAGATGGAGAACGCGGTCCGGCGCGAGATCCGGATACTCTCCGTCCTGGATCACGGGCACCTGGTGAAGGCACACGGTGTTGTCCGGCTGGACGGCGCGGCGGACGGCAGCCTGGGGCTGACGATGGACTACGCGGCGGGCGGCTCACTGGGGCAGCTTGTGGCCGGACGGGGAACGTTGGGGCCGGGGGAGACTGTGACGGTGCTGACGCCGATTGCCCAGGCCCTCGCCTACCTGCACGGTCTTGGTTTCACCCACGGTGATGTTTCACCGGGCAACGTGCTGTTCACGGCGCACGGTAAACCGCTGCTGGCTGATCTGGGGGTAGCGCGTATGGTTGCCGACGCGAGGGCTGTGGCCGGGGCCGGGACCGCGGGCTTCAGCGACCCGGCGCCGGTTGACGCCGTCCGGGCCGGACTGCAGCCGGGGCGCGACGTCTATTCGCTCGCCGCCCTGGGCTGGTACTGCCTGACCGGACACCCGCCCCAGCCCGGACCGCAGCGGCCGCCGCTTCCGTTGCTTGTTCCCGGGGTTCCGCCGGCGCTGGCAGCAGCGCTGGAATCCGGACTTCACGAGGACCGCAGGCTTCGGCCCTCCGCCGGCGAACTGGCGGCCGCCGTTCATCGCAGCGCCGGGGCGGCGCCGGTGGACCTCTCGGTCTCGGTCCACCCCACGGTCCTTCCCCAGCTGCTGACCCGCCGCACCCTGCCCGGCACGGCACGGGAGCGCCGCGTGGAACAGCTCCGGTCCCTGCCGGGCCGCTTCCGCCGCGCACCTCTCGCCGCGACTTATCCGGCTGCGCGGCACTCGGCACGCCGCGCACCCGGGGGACGTGCGCCCGGGGGCCGCGCCTCTGGCGGCCGTGCGTCTCGGGGAAGAGTCTTCCGGACCGCCGCCGCGGTACTGGCCGTCGCCGCGGTACTGGCCGTCGCCGCGGCCCTGGCCGGAGCGTGGGGTTTCGCCGGGCTTTGGGCTCCGATTCCCGGGTTTCCCCGTTCAGATGCCGGGGTGGTCCGGGACCCGGCGCCTGCATCCGCCGCGGCGGACGGGGGAACTGCTGCGGTTCCCCCGGATGTGACGGCACAGCTCGCTTCGCCGGATCCCGGAGTCGCCGTCCTGGGGCTGGCGAGGCTCCGCTCGCTGGCGTTCAGCTCGGGCGACTTCCTGCTGCTGGAGCAGGTCAATGTGCCGGGATCGACAGCGGCCGTGGCGGATATCCGGATCAGTGCCCGGCTTAAGGAATCGGGCCGGGTGCTGGCCGGGTTCAGCACCGTCCTGACCCGGGTGGCCACGGAATCAGGCAGCGGCTCCGCCCGTGCGGTGGTGGCCGTCACCGCGAGTACACCCCCCTACCAGGAGCGCGGCGCCGACGGCGCGGTCCTGGCCGAGGCCGGCGCAGGGCCGGAGCAACGGCTTCGGCTGGTACTCGCGCCGGTGGCCGGACACTGGCGTCTGCAGGATGTCCTCGACGGATCCGGCTAGCGTGCGTCCGCGCTAGTCAGGACGTGCGGCCCGATCCTGCTACCCAGGCTGCGGCCTGGGCCAACGAGGGATGCTGCCAGGCAAAACCGGCCTCGCTCAGCGCCGCCGGTTCCATCCGCTGACTGGCGAGCAGCAGTTCGTCGGCGAGTTGGCCCATGACCAGGCGCAGCACCGGCGCGGGGACGCGGAGCAACGCGGGGCGGTGCAGGGCCGCAGCCAGTTGCGCGATCAGCGAGTTTACATCCGCGCTCTCCGGGGCGCACAGGTTCACCGGCCCGGACAGCGGGCTGTCCAGCAGGAACGCATAGGCGCCGGCAACATCCGGGAGCGTCACCCAGGGCCAGTACTGCCGGCCGTTGCCCAGCGGTCCACCCACGCCCAGGCGCAGCAGCGGCATAAGCCTGCCCAGGGCTCCACCCGAACGGCTCAAAACGACGCCGGTGCGTGGCGTGAGCACCCGGACGCCAGCCGGAGCCTCGTGCGCCGCTGCCTCCCAGTCGACGCAGATGCGGGCGAGCACTCCGCTGCCGGCGGGGGCGTTCTCCCGGAGCACAGCCGGTCCCGCGTTGCCGTAATAGCCGGAGGCCGACTGGCTCAGGAAGACCGCCGGGGGAGTGTCAAGGCGGCCCATGGCCGCAGTCAGTGTCCTGGTGGCCCCCAGCCGCGAGCTGCGGAGTTCGTTGATGCGCGACCGGGTCCAGGGCCGGTCGCCGATGCCGGCACCGGAGAGATTGATGACGGCGTCGGCGCCTTTCAGCGCGGTGTCATCAATACGGCCTTCGCCGGGGTTCCATTGGAACTCGGACGGCGAGTCCGGCGGACGCCTGACCAGCGTGCCGACGTTGTGCCCGGCACTGCGCAGGGTGTGGGAAACCGCTGTTCCGATCAGCCCCGAGGCTCCGGCAATAATGATTCGCATGATCCATCTCACCACGTCCGGCGCAGCGGGGATACCTGCCCGGCTTGCGGGCAGGTCTTGACTATGATCGAACGATGACTTCCTCGAGTTACTTCCGTTTCCCGCATCTGCACGGCGACCTGGTCACCTTCGTGGCCGAAGACGACGTTTGGGTTGCGCCCCTCGGCGGGGGCCGAGCCTGGCGCGTTTCCGCGTTGCAGCTGCCCGCCCGCAACCCCCGCTTCACCCCGGACGGCAAACGGCTGGTGTGGACGGTTGTGCAGGGAACGTCACCGGAAGTCGTCACCGCGGAGGTCGACGGCGGCGGCTACCGCCAATTGAGCTACTTCGGCCACGCCACAACCCGGGTTAAGGGCTTCACCCCCGAGGGCGACGTCCTGGTCACGAGCGCGTTCCGGCAGGCTGACAGCCGCCACACACACGCTTACAGCCTTCCCGTCACCGGCGGCTGGGCCACTGAACTCCCGCTGGGCCCGGTGGAATCCGTCGCCTTCGGCCCGGTCGTCGGCGACGAACGCCCCGTGGTCCTGGCCAGCGTGCTCTCCCGGGAACCGGCCTGGTGGAAGCGCTACCGGGGCGGCGCGGCCGGCAAGTTGTGGATCGACGCCGACGGAAACGGCGAATTCGAACGCCTGGCCGCAGAGCTGGACGGCAACCTCACGGACCCGCTGTGGGTCGACGGCAGGATCGCCTTCCTGTCCGACCACGAGGGCTACGGAAACCTCTACTCCGTGCTGCCAAACGGTTCCGATCTGCGCCGCCACACTGACCACGAGGACTTCTACGTCCGCCACGCTGCAACCGACGGCCGGCGGGTTGTCTTCGAATCGGCCGGTGAGCTCTGGCTGCTGCCGGACCTCGGCGCGGACGCCGTTAAACTCGAGATCTCCCTCGGTTCAGCCTCACAGGCGCGCCGCGGTGTGCCGCTGAAGCCATCACGGCACCTCGGTGACGTGGTTCCGGACCGCACCGGCAGCTCCAGCGCCGTAGAGGCCCACGGCACGCTGCACTGGCTGCGTCACAAGGACGGCCCGTCGCGTGTCCTGGAAGCTACCCCCGGCGTCCGGGCCCGCCTGCCGCGCCCCTTCGGCGCCGGCCGGATCGCCTACGTGGCCGACCACAATGGCGTTGAAGCCCTGTACCTGACGGCCATCGCGGCGCCCTTGAACGCGGGTACGCCGGACGGCGGCACCGTTTCCGGCTCGCAGCAGCCTGCGGGACATTTGCCTGCCGCCGCGCCGCAGGAGAAAGCCGGAACTGGCGGGGAACCCGACGCCGGCCCTGCCCTGCCCCGGCCCGTTTCCGCGGCAGCACTCACCCGACCCGACGCCGTGGCAACGGCAACCGTTCCGGCAGGAGCGGCGGAGGGCCCAGCCGACAACAGCTCCGAGGACACCCCAGCAGTGGTCGACGGAGCCGGCGCAAGGCAGCAGGAACCCGCCCCCCGGCTGACCAGGCTCGACTTCCCCAAAGCGACCCGCGCCCGCGCCATTGAAGCCAGCCCGGACGGCAGCTGGCTCGCCGTCGGCACTGCTTTCGGCGATGTCTACCTTGCCGACACGCGGACCGGCACGCTCGCACTCGTGAGCAGTATCGGTGAAGGCAGTATCGAAGGATTCAGCTGGTCCGCGGACTCGGCCTGGCTGGCCTGGTCCGAGCCGGTCACCTCCTTCGGCTCCCGCAGCCGGCTGCGCATCACGGCAGTCACCAACGCCGCAGCGGATGGCACAAACGCCATCATCGATGTCACCGACGGGCGTTTCTGCGACGAGTCGCCGTCGTTTACCCCCGACGGGAAGTACCTCGCCTTCCTCTCTAACCGCAGCTTCGACCCGGTTTATGACGGACACTCCTTTGACTTGTCCTTCCCAAGCCCGATCAAGCCGTACCTTGTGGCCCTTGCCGCGGAGACCGCCTCGCCCTTTGGACCTAGCGTTGACCTGCCGGAGAGCAGCGTTGCAGGCCCGGCCGACGCCGATGAAAGTGCCGCCAAAGACGTGGTTCCGGCCGTCCGGGTCGACCCGGACGGGCTCGCGCACCGCGTTATCAGCGTGCCGGTGCCGCAGGGAAACTACTCCCACCTGTCCGCCACGGAGGGTGCCCTGCTCTGGCTTGACAGCAAACTCTCCGGCGTGACAGGCGAGGGACGCGCCAGCCTGGAGGACAAGAACGCTGCACCCAGCCTTGTCCGCTTCGACTTCGCGCGCCGCAAAACCACCGTCATCGTGGAAGCCCTGGACAGTTACCGGCTCTCCGGCGACGGGGAGAAGGTGGTGGTCCTGCACGAGAAGCAGATCCGCGTTTCGCCTGCCAACGCCAAGGCTGACGAGGAGTCGGGCCAATTGGTCAAGGTGGACCTCAGCCGCATCCGGGTGAAGCTTGATCCGCTCAGTGTCTGGGGTCAGGCGTTCGACGAAGCCTGGCGGCTGCAGCGCGACTTCTTCTGGACCGAAGACATGGCCGGCCAGGACTGGGACTCGGTGCACGCCCGCTACCGCCCGATCGTGGACCGGCTCGGCTCACACGATGACCTCGTGGATCTGCTCTGGGAGCTCCACGGCGAGTTGGGCACCTCGCACGCTTACGTCCGGCCGGTGGCCGTCACCGAGAACGGCAGCAACGGCCAGGGCCGCCTCGGCGCCGACCTCGCATTCACCGGCGCGGGCTGGCAGATCACGCGAATTCTTGCGGGGGAGTCCTCCGACCCGCTCGCCACCTCGCCGCTGACCCGCCCGGGAGCTGACGCGAAAGCCGGCGACGTGCTGCTCGCGATCGACGGCGTCGAACTCACCGGGGAACGAACCCCCGCCATGGAATTGGTCGGCGCCGCCGGACGCGCCGTTGAACTCACCCTGCGCAACGGCGCCGGGCACGGCGACCGGGCCGGGCAGCAGCGGAGGGTGGCTGTGGTCCCGGTCCGGGACGAGGAAAGGCTGCGCTACCAGGAATGGGTGAGCGCCAACCGCCGGACCGTCCGGCAGGCCTCGCAGGGAACTTTCGGCTACCTGCACATTCCGGACATGATGGCCAACGGCTGGGCCCAGCTGCACCGGGACCTTGATACCGAAACGGCGCTCGACGGGCTGATCGTCGACGTCCGCCGCAACCGTGGCGGACACACCTCCCAGCTTGTCGCCGAACTCATTGGCCGCAAAGTAACCGGCTGGAGCATGCCGCGCGGGGAGAAGCCGCGGACCTACCCGCACCACGCGCCGCGCGGACCCGTGATCATCCTGGCCGATGAATTTGCCGGCTCCGACGGGGACATCATCACCCAGGTTGCCAAACTGCGGGGGATCGGTCCGGTCATCGGCACCCGGACCTGGGGCGGCGTCGTTGGTATCGACAACCGCTTCGCCCTGGCCGACGGCACCGGAGTAACCCAGCCACGCTACGCCAATTGGTTCTCCGGCGGTGTGGGGTGGGGGGTCGAGAACTTCGGCGTCCCGCCGGACATCGAGGTGACCTTCCCGCCGCACGCGTATGCCGCCGGAAACGACCCGCAACTGGAATACGGCATTGGCGCTCTGAAAGAAATGGTCCAGGAGCTGCCGACCGACCGCCCGCCGCTGCGCGAGGGCTACCGCCTTCTCCGGCCGGCCCCGCTGCCGGCCCGTGGGTCGGGCCACTAGGCGGCACGCCCGGGTCGTCCAGCGCCCGACGGCGAAGGCCCCCGTTTCCCTGGCTGGGGAACGGGGGCCTTCGCCGTTGTTCGTGCTAGGAGGCCAGGCTGGCGTCCAGGGTGATCTTGATGCCGGTAAGGGCGGCCGAGACGGGGCAACCGGTCTTGGCGTCCTCGGCAAGGCGCTGGAACTCGTCCTCGGAGATGCCGGGGATCCGGGCGCTGAGGGTCAGATGGCTGCCTGTGATCCCGGTCCCGGGGACAAACGTGACATCCGCCTTGGTGTTGACTTCCTCCGGTGTGTGGCCGGCCTGCGCGACGGCGAGGCTGAAGGCCATGGAGAAACAGGCTGAATGGGCTGCGGCGATGAGCTCTTCCGGGCTTGTCTTGCCCTCGGAGGCCTCCGCGCGCGCCTTCCAGGTGACGTCGAAGTTGCCAAGACCGGAGCTGTCCAGCGTTGTGTTGCCGGCGCCGGTCATCAAGTCGCCGTTCCATACAGTGTGTGCGGTGCGTGTTGCTGCCATGTCCACTCCTCCAGATTGTTCTTTTCCCACAGAACCGGCGAAGAGCCGGATTGTGCCGTCTCCCATCCTAGGGAGTCGGCGCTGACGACGCACCGGTGTCCGCTCTCAGAGGATTGTGACCGCATTTGGGGGTAATGGGCCCGGCGCGTCCAGCGTCCCACGAGGGGTGCCCCGCTGAGGAGTGGGTTAACGAGGACGGCGACGCACCCTTGCGGGTCCGTCGCCGTCGTGGCGTAAGTTGCCTACTGCCTACTGCCTACTGCCAGAGGGTGGCAATGGCCACGTTAAGCAGCGCAAGACCGCCGACGCCGTGGGCGAGTCCCTTGCTGACCTGTTCGCCCTTTTTGTACTGGCGCCTGCCCATAAAGGCCAGGACGCCCACGGCGAGGGCAATGGCGAACTTGATGCCGAGCTTGAAGTAGTTTGCGTCCATGTCCAGGGCCGGGATCAGGCCCAGCATCACGATGCCCGTGACCAGCTGCAGGAGTGCGCCGTCGAACTGGCGGGGATGTACCGTGGGTTTTTTCATCTGGCCGATCCAGATACCAACGATCATGGCCGCGCCAATGATGTGCAGGAAGACCATGATGTTATAAACGATATTCATGGGACCAGTGTAGCCAGAGGATTCTACCGAGTGTAGTAAGGCCCATCCGCCGGAGCGCCGCGCGGCCGGCGGTGGAATCGAAGACGGCGACGGCGGCGCAGGGGAGCGGTGGTTTCCCATCGCTGCCCGCACCGCCGTCGCCGTTGGTGGCCTTAGGCCTGGTGGCTGCTAAAGACCCAGGTCCGCTTCGAAGGCGCCTTCTTCAAGACGTGCCTTGAGCGTCTGCAGGAAGCGCCCCGCGTCAGCGCCGTCCACCAGTCGGTGGTCGTACGTCAGCGAGAGGTACATCATCGAGCGGATGGCCAGCGAATCATCGCCGTTCGCATCGGAGACCACAACGGCCCGCTTGACGATCGCGCCGGTGCCCAGGATGGCTACCTGCGGTTGGTTGATGATCGGAGTGTCAAACAGGGCGCCCACGGAACCGATGTTGGTGATGCTGAAGGTCCCGCCGGAGAGTTCGTCCGGGCCGATCTTGCCGTTGCGGGTGCGATCCGCGACGTCGGCGATTTTGCCGGCCAGGCCGGCAAGGTTCAGGTTGCCGGCGTCGGCAATCACCGGAACCAGTAGGCCCTTGTCCGTGTCTACTGCAATCGCCAGGTGCTCGGCGTTGTGGTAGGTAATCTCCTGCTTGTCCTCGTCATAGGAGGCGTTGACCTTCGGGTGCTGCTTCAGGGCCTCGGCGACAGCCTTGGCGATGAAGGGCAGGAAGGTCAGCTTGGAGCCGTTCTGGGCCTGGAAGGAGTTTTTGGCCTTGGTGCGCAGCTTGGCGACCTTGGTCATATCCACTTCGTGGACCTGGGTCAGCTGAGTGGAGATATCCAGCGACTCACGCATGCGGCGGGCAATGACCTGGCGGATGCGCGGTGCCTTCTGCACGGTGCCGCGCAGCGAGGACAGTTCGGCCGACGGGCGTGCCGCCGGAGCGGCGGCGGGGGCCGGGGCCGGGGCCGGCGTTGACTTGGCTTCTGCTGCCGCCAGCACGTCCTGCTTGCGGATGCGGCCGCCGACGCCGGTCCCGGTCAACGCCGAGATGTCCACGCCGTGCTGGTTGGCCAGCTTGCGGACGAGCGGGGTGACGTAGCCGGACTCCGCGGATGAGGCAGCCGGTGCTTCCTGCTTGGGAGCTTCCTGCTTGGGTGCTTCCTGCTTGGGTGCGGCAGCCGGTGCTTCCTGCTTGGGAGCTTCCTGCTTGGGCGCTTCCTGCTTGGGAGCTTCCTGCTTGGGCGCTTCCTGCTTGGGTGCCGCAGCCGGTGCGGCTTCCTTGGGAGCTTCCTGCTTCGGCGCTTCGGCGGCCTGCGGAGCGGCCGCTGCCGGGGCTGTTGCAGCGGAGCCGATCACGGCCAGGACGGAACCGACCTCGGCCGTTTCGTCCTCGGCGACACGGATTTCCTGCAGGACGCCGGCCACTGGTGACGGGATCTCGGTATCGACCTTGTCAGTGGAAACTTCCAGCAGCGGTTCGTCGACCTCCACTGCGTCGCCGATGCTCTTGAGCCAGCGGGTCACGGTGCCTTCGGTGACGCTCTCGCCCAGGGCGGGAAGGGTGACTTCGTGGCCTTCGCCGTCGGGAGCGGGGGCCGCGGCGGGTGCTTCAGCCTCGGGGGCCGGCGCTTCGGCTGCCGCGGGGGACTCGGGGGCCGCGGCGGGGGCCGGGGCTTCATCGGCGGGGGCCGCGGCGGGCGCTTCGCCCGAACCCGACGAACCGGAACCGTCGCCGATGCGCACGAGCGGTGCGCCGACTTCGGCGGTCTCGTCCTCGGCGACGAGGATTTCCTCGATCACGCCGGCGATCGGAGAGGGGATCTCGGTGTCTACTTTGTCGGTGGAAACCTCGAGCAGCGGCTCGTCCACCTCCACCCGGTCACCTACCTGCTTGAGCCAGCGGGTGACGGTTCCTTCGGTGACACTCTCACCGAGGGCGGGCAAGTTAACGGATTCAGACATGTCGTCCCCGTTCTCCTTATTGATCTTTAGTGCGGATGATTGCTGCCTTGGTCGAGCTTAGTGCACCCGGCATTTTGTGCCGGGTGCACTTCGCCCGAGGTTCTTGCGGTGATGCGGGCGGAACTGTCAGCCGTGCAGGGGCTTGCCGGCCAGAGCCAGGTGGGCTTCGCCCAGGGCCTCGTTCTGGGTCGGGTGGGCGTGGACCAGCTGGGCCACGTCCTCCGGGTAAGCTTCCCAGTTCACGATCAGCTGGGCCTCGCCGATCTGCTCGCCCATGCGGGAGCCGATCATGTGAACGCCGACGACGGGGCCGTCCTTCTGGCGGACCAGCTTCACTAGTCCGCTGGTGCCCAGGATGGAGCTCTTGCCGTTGCCGGCGAGGTTGTATTCCTGGATCTGGACCTGGTCGTCACCGAACTTGGCCTTTGCGGCCTTCTCGGTGTAGCCGACAGTCGCGATTTCCGGCTCGGAGTAGGTGACCTTGGGGATGTTGACGTCCTCGACGACTACCGGCTTCAGGCCGGCGATTTCCTCGGCAACAAAAATGCCCTGCTGGTAGCCGCGGTGCGCCAGCTGCACGCCCGGGACAATGTCCCCGACGGCATAGACGTTGCCGACACCGGTGTGCAGGCGCTCGTTGGTGATAACAAAGCCGCGGTCGATGTTCAGCCCGGCTTCCTCGTAGCCGAGGTTGGCCGTGACGGGGCCGCGTCCGACGGCCACGAGCATAAGGTCCGCCTCGAAGGTCTTGCCGTCCACGAGGGTGACCTTCACGCCGTCGTCGTTCTGCTCGACGCCCTGGAAGAAGGTCCCGGTGGAGAACTTGATGCCGCGCTTCTTGAAGGCACGCTCGAAGGCCTTGACGATCGTGGCGTCCTCGTTGGGAACCAGCGAGGGCAGGCCTTCGATGATGGTGACGTCGACGCCGAAGGACTTCCAGACGGAAGCGAACTCGACGCCGATCACGCCGCCGCCCAGAATGATCGCGCTCTTAGGGATGTAGTCCATGGTGAGGGCTTCGTCGGAGGTGATTACCTTGCCGCCGATTTCCAGCCCCGGCAGGGAACGGGAGTAGGACCCGGTCGCGAGGACGATGTTCTTGCCCTTGTAGGCGGTCCCGTTCACCACGACGGTGTCGGTGCCCTGGAGCTTGCCCTCGCCTTCGATGACGGTGATGGCCTTCTTGGACTTGATCAGACCCTGCAGGCCCTTGTACTTGCCCGCGATGATGCCGTCCTTGTAGGCGTTCACAGCTGTGATGTCGATGCTGTCGAGCGTGACGTTGACGCCGTACTTTGCCGAATCGCGGGCGTGGTCTGCCAGTTCCGCGGAGTGCAGCAGGGCCTTGGTGGGGATACAGCCGTTGTGCAGGCAGGTCCCGCCGAGCTTGCCCTTTTCGATCAGGCCAACGGTAAGGCCGAGCTGAACGGCACGCAGGGCAGTGGCGTAGCCGCCGCTGCCGCCGCCGAGTACCAGGATGTCGAATTCTTGCGCAGTTGCCTGATCGGCCACTAAAACGCTCCCTCGCGTGAACGATGACACGGGAGTACGCATCATCTGGTCTTGGAATGTCCCTGCTGCGATTATGCCAGCGGGGCCGTTCCCTTTCATTTGTGACTACCGCAGTTCACCTTAGCGAACCACTTATACATGCTCCACCTTGCCATGGCGTTTGTGGAGGGCTTGTGTCCAGACTCACGCGCCCTGGTGAGCGGGGCGCCACGCCCTGCTCACCAGGGCGTGTGCCCGCCCGGCGCTGCGTCCGGTGCCTAGCTGGACTTGGCGAGGATGTCCTCGACGTAGGCCACCAGGGTGCGCACGGTAGAGCCGGTGCCCTGTTTGTGGTTATAGCCGTAGGGGCTGCCGTTGTTGAATGACGGCCCGGCGATGTCGATGTGGGCCCACGGAATCTGCTCGCCGTCCTTGCCCTTGCCGACGAATTCGCGCAGGAAGACGGCCGCGGTCATCATGCCGCCGTGGCGTTCGCCGATGTTGGCAATGTCGGCGACCTGTGACTCAAGGCTCGGGCGCAGTTCTTCGGGAAGCGGCATCGGCCAGACGAGCTCGCCGGCGCGGTCAGCTGCGGTCTTGAGCGCGCCGGTGACGGACTCGGAGCCCATCACGCCGGCGGTGCGGTCACCGAGGGCGATGAGCTGCGCCCCGGTGAGTGTGGCGACATCGATGATGGCGTCCGGGTATTCCTGGCTGGCGGCGACGATGCCGTCCGCCATGACCAGACGGCCCTCGGCATCGGTGTTCAGGACTTCGACGGTCTTGCCGCCGAAGATGGTCAGGACGTCGGCGGGACGCTGCGCAGCGCCGGAGGGCATGTTCTCCGCGATGCAGAGCCAGGCGGTGGCCTTGACCGGCAGGCCGAGGCCCGCGATGGCCAGGACGGTGTTCAGTACGACGGCGGCGCCCGCCATGTCGGACTTCATGTCACCCATGCCAAGGTGCGGCTTGAGTGAGATTCCGCCGGTGTCAAAGGTAATGCCCTTGCCCACAAGGGCGATTTTGGCGGTGGCCCTGGCGGGGGAGTATTCGACCTTGACCAGGCGGGGCTGCCGGGTAGAGCCCTTGCCGACGCCGAGGATTCCGCCGAACCCGTCCTTCTCCAGGCGCTTCTCGTCCCAGACGGTTACCTTGACCGGCAGGCCCTTGGACAGGTCCTTGGCTGCTTCCGCAAAGGACTCGGGGAAGAGGTGGCTCGGCGGCTGGTTAACCAGCGAGCGGGTCGCGTTGACGGCCTTGCCGATCAGGGCCGCGCGTTCCAGGACCGCCTTGAGACCCTTGTCTGCGGCAAAATCCGTGGCTATCAGAACGTTTTTCACCGGTTCGTTCAGGCCGTCCGTGGATGAACGGTATTCGGAGAAGGAGTAGGCGCCCATCGCTGCGCCCTCGGCGACGGCGGCAACATCGCCGAGCGAGGTCGTCGGAAACGCCACTGTGACCGTGCCGAGTCCCGCCAGTTGGCGGACCGCCGAGCCGGCGGCGCGGCGGAGGGCTTCCTCGGTGAGCGGCTGCGATGCGGACACTTTTCCGACGCCGGCGAGCACGAGGACTTTCGCCCCTGCCTCGCCCAGGCCCGGGAGGCGGTGGGCCTGGTCCGCTGCGCCGGTGATGCCAAGAACACTCAGTGAGTCCGCGAGGGCTTCGGCGGCCTTGGCGGTCAGGGGGTTGCTCAGCAGGACGGGACCGTCGGCGCCCTGCCCCACTCCGATTACCAGGGCATCGCTGGGGGACTTCTTCAGGTCCCCTGCAACCGCACTAAGTTTGACTTCACTATTCTTGACCACGAGGACAGTCCTCAATTCTTTGAGTTTTTGTGGGCAGGAACCGCATGTTCTTCCGTCCTGCCATGGAACCTGGCCGTTGTCGGTTTGCGACGTAACCCGGGTGTCGCCAAGCCGTCATAAGGCCAGCTCCGATCGTAGTCTCTCCCCGGCGCGGGTGTTCAATTGAATGAGAGCTGCGGCACACCGCGGACAGGAATGAGTACGTGCCACGGCGTGTTGTACCGGATAACAGCGCCGACGCCCTCTTGGCGTGTCCGGCCGCTCCCACAGACTAAGAGGAAAGGAACATGCCGTGTTTGAACGGATCTCTGGCTCCCTGCTGGACCCCGAATCGCTTTATCTGCGTGATGACGCGCTGTTCCACAGCCCGGAACTGCGCGGACTGAACCTCGTGATGGGCTTCACCGGATTTGCCGATGCGGGTCACGTCGTCAGCCAGATCACCGGGGAACTGCTGGACACCCTGGATTCCGGCATTGTCGCCGAATTCGACGCCGACCAACTGATGGACTACCGGAGCCGCCGCCCGCAGATCAGCTTCGTCGAGGACCACCTGCAGGACTATCAGGCGCCGCGCCTTGCCCTCTATCGGCTGGTCGACGGGCTGGGCAGCCCATTCCTGTTCCTTGCCGGATTCGAGCCTGACCTGCAATGGGAGCGGTTTGCACGGGCCGTCATTGGCATCGTCGAGGCGCTTGATGTCAACCTCGTCACCTGGATCCATTCCATTCCCATGCCCGTACCCCACACCCGGCCGGTCGGCGTCACGGTGCACGGCAACCGGCCGGAGCTCATCGAGGGCATCTCGGTGTGGAAGCCCACCGTCGAGGTGCCGGCCGCCATCGGCCACCTCCTGGAACTTCGGCTGACGGAAGCCGGGCGCAACGTCGCCGGCTACGTGATGCACGTCCCGCACTACCTCGCCGAAGCCGAATACCCCACGGCCGCCGTCGCCGGACTCGAATACCTGGGGGCGGCCACCTCGCTGATGCTGCCGGCTGACCGGCTTCGGGAAGCCGGGCGCGAAGTCGGACGCCAGATCGCCCAGCAGATTGACGCTTCCACGGAGGTGCAGCAGGTGGTGTCCCGGCTCGAGACCCGCTATGACGAGAATGCCGAAGGTACCGTACGGCGTTCCCTGCTCGCCGACGAGAATGACCAGCTGCCCAACGCAGATGCCCTTGGCGCCGCCGTTGAGGCCTACCTGGCCCGTAAAGAACCCGGAGAATAAATACGATTTCTCCGTCGACTGGGCATAATGGAGGAGTGACCTCACCCCGCGCTTGGCTGATCTGGATCGTTGGTGTCTTCGCGTACCTCGTGGCGGTCAGCCAGCGCACCTCCTTCGGCGTTGTGGGGCTGGAAGCGACCGAGCGCTTCCATGCCAGCGCTGCCGAAATTTCCTTTTTCACCGTGCTGCAGCTGCTCGTCTACGCAGTCCTGCAGATACCTGTTGGCATTCTTGTGGACCGCTTCGGGTCGCGGGCCATGATCGCCGGCGGCGCAGTCCTGATGGGGCTCGGCCAGCTTCAGTTGGCGTTTGCCGAGAACATCCCGGGAGGGGTGCTGGGCCGGGTACTGGTCGGCGCCGGGGACGCGATGACGTTCATCTCGGTGATCCGGTTGATCCCGATCTGGTTTCCGCCCACCCGCGTCCCGCTGCTCACCCAGCTGACCGGAATGTCAGGCCAGCTTGGCCAGCTGTTCAGTGTGGTGCCGTTCGCTATGATCCTGCACCTCGCCGGCTGGACCCCCGCATTCCTGACGCTGGCGTCCATGTCAGCACTCGCCACGGTGCTTGTGCTGGTCCTGCTTCAGGACCTGCCACCCGGGCACCCCGCACCGCAGCCGAGCCAGGGCCTGCGCGCCACGGGGGTCAGCCTGTCGCACGCGTGGCGGCAGCCCGGCACCCGGTTGGGCCTCTGGAGCCACTTCACCGTCCAGTTCAGCGGTACCGTCTTCGCCATGACCTGGGGCTACCCGTTCCTGATCTCTGCCCAGGGCCTGGAAACCCCGACAGTGTCGGCGCTGCTGACCCTCTACGTGGCAGCGGCCATCGCCGCCGGACCGGTGATGGGCAGCTTCGTTGCCCGCCACCCGCTGCGGCGGTCCACCATGGTGCTGCTGATTTCCGCGGCCACTGCTGCGGCTTGGGCAGCTGTGCTGCTGATCCCGGGGCGCTCCCCGTTGTGGCTGCTGGCCGGACTGGTGGTGGTACTCGCCATCGGCGGCCCCGGTTCCATGATTGGCTTCGACTTCGCCCGCACGTTCAACCCGGCGCACCGGATCGGCACCGCCACCGGGATCGTGAATGTGGGCGGCTTTATCGCCTCCCTGATTGCGATCTACTTGATTGGCTTGATCCTTGACGTCCTGTACGCGACCGGATTCTCCCGCGGCGAGCTGTACGGGCTCGATCCCTTCCGGATCGCCTTGAGCGTGCAGTTCCTGCTGCTGGCAGGCGGGGCAGGCGCCATTGTGATCATCCGCCGCAAGGTGCGCAGGCAGATGGCGGCACAGGGCGTTGTGGTCCGGCCGCTGCTGCGGGCACTCGCCGAGCAGCGCAGGCTCAGCGCGGAGCGTCGCCGCACACCCTGACCGCCAGCAGCTGCGCGGTTCGCCCGTGCGGGTTGTCCACATACGGGCAGGCGCCACTAACGCGGGACCGCGCGTACCGCGAGGCTGGTTGGATGAAAGCACCCGATGACCTGAAAATATCCGGCCCGGAGGACATCCTCGGGTTTATCCCGCATTCCCTTGGCTACTGGCCAGCCCACAGCCTCGTCGCCATAACAATGCAGGGCAAAAGGCTCGGAGCAACGCTGCGGGTAGACCTCCCCGGGAGCGCCGGCGGCCCCGGCAGGTCCGGCCCTGTCCGCCCGGTGGCCTTTGCCCGGACCGTGGCGTCCTACCTGGCGGCCGACGACGCGGCGGACGGCTCGCTGCTTGCGTTCTTTACCGAAACGGACGGCGACGGCGCGCGGTGGGCTCCGCTGCTGGCTGAACTGGAGGACGCGCTGGCCGGCGCCGGAATGCCGGTACGGGATGCCTGGCTGGTCGGTTCCGGTTACTGGCGCAACGCCTACTGCCTCGACCCGTTGTGCTGCGCACCACCGGGACGTCCCGTGGAGGAAATCAGGAACAGCCGGCTTAACGCCGAGATGGTCTTCCGCGGCAGTACCGTCGGCCCGGCGCCCGGCACCACCTCATCCCGGTCGCGGACGGGCGCGCCTGACCCTGCGGTGCTGGAAGCCCAGCGTGGCTGGGCGCGGCAGTTCGCCGCCCGCACCCGGGACAAGCTCCAGTTCAGCCAGGTCCTGGCAGTGTGGACGCAGGTGATAGCCGCCCCGGCGCCCGGGCCCACACTCGCGGCGGGGCTCACCGGCTACCTCCGCGCCTCCCTGTGCGTTCCGTCCTGGCGTGACGCGGTGCTGGTAATGGCGGCGGCAGGGCAGGCGGCCGCGGAACGCGGTGCCGAGGACTTCGGTGTTTTTGCGGCCGCGGCGGCCTGCTCTCCGCCGGCAACCCTGTGTGCGACGCGGGCGCCGGCGCCCTTGCCACCGCTGGAAGGCTTTCCCGGCGAACGACAAAGCCGGAGGCCGGAACCCGACGGTGGACAGCGGCCGGACCAGGAAAGCCGCGGCGGGGGAGCCGGCCGTGAGCGTCCCGCGCAGCAACTGCAGGAGCTGCCAGGCTACGGCGAGATCCTCCTTGGGCTGGCACCCCAGCTGCCCGACTGGGCCGCGATGGCAGGCCTGGACCGGGTCCTGGAGCAGCTGGCTGCGGGCGGAGGCGAAGCCGCCGCCGCCGCACTCACCGGGCAGGGCTGGATTGAATGGTGCCGAGGCAAAGGGTCCTTTGCCGATGCGCTTTTCAGCCGGGCCACCGAGGAACATCCCGGATACCGCCTGGCGGAACTACTGGCGGAACTTGTCCGCCGCGGAACGCTGTGTGGCTGGGCGGGACGACGGGAGACAGCCTGGCAGCGTTTCGCGCCGGACGGCACCTGAGGCCCGCCGGTACCGGGCACCGGGGCGAAACCGAGGCTCCGGCTGTGACAGTGGCACGGTACCGGCGGCAGAAAACCATTCCGGGTGCCCTGCGGGTCCGTGCCGATTTCGAAATTCGTGAGACAATGGTTGCCGAGACCCGGTTGGGTCCGTGTATTAGGTGCTCGTTATGGACCTTGGAAACAGGGAACATTACGGTCGCTCCAGGAGTTCTACTCAGTGGCTCTGCTGGACGTGATCGCATCTGATGTCAAACACGGACTTGACAGGGTCATAGTGGTGTTGCCCGTATGGTGATTCCACAGACCGCCGCTAGAAAGGTTTTCTGTGACCCCGTCTTCCGCGAAGAAGGAACCCGCCGACCAGGCCGTATTGTCTCCCGAGGAGAAGAAGGCGGCGACGAGCGCCAAGCGCGCCGCCACCCGCGCCGCCAACAAGGCTGTCAAAGACGCCGCCTCGGCCGATGGCGACAGCACCGAGTCGGCAGTCGCCAAGCCTGAGCCCAAAAAGCGCGGGCCCAAGCCCGGCGCTAAGGCCGCGGCCCAAGCCGCCGGCAAAGCCGCGAACGGCGACGATGATGAGGACGCCGAGGTAGACCTCGACGACGCCGCGGTCGAGGCCGTTGAGATCGGTGAAGACGGCGAGGAGATCCCGGCCAAGGCAGCAGCCGCTACCGGCTCCGGCTTTGTCTACTCCGACGCCGACGACGACGACGCACCCGTGCAGCAGGTTATGTCTGCCGGCGCCACCGCCGACCCCGTTAAGGACTACCTGAAGCAGATCGGCAAGGTCGCCCTGCTGAACGCCGAGCAGGAAGTCGACCTGGCCCTGCGCATCGAGGCTGGCCTCTTTGCCGAGGAAAAGATCAACGCCGACGACGGAAGCATGGATCCGAAACTCAAGCGCGAGTTCGAATTCGTCATCCACGACGGCAAGCGGGCCAAGAACCACCTGCTGGAGGCAAACCTCCGCCTCGTGGTATCGCTGGCCAAACGCTACACCGGCCGCGGCATGCTGTTTCTGGACCTGATCCAGGAAGGCAACCTGGGCTTGATCCGCGCAGTCGAGAAGTTCGACTACACCAAGGGCTTTAAGTTCTCCACCTACGCCACCTGGTGGATCCGCCAGGCGATTACCCGGGCCATGGCCGACCAGGCCCGCACCATCCGCATCCCGGTGCACATGGTGGAAGTCATCAACAAACTGGCCCGCGTGCAGCGCCAGATGCTGCAGGACCTCGGCCGCGAACCAACTCCGGAAGAGCTGGCCCTGGAACTGGACATGACACCCGAGAAGGTTGTTGAAGTCCAGAAGTACGGCCGCGAGCCGATCTCCCTGCACACACCGCTGGGCGAAGACGGCGATTCGGAATTCGGGGACCTCATCGAGGACTCCGAGGCAGTCGTCCCCGCCGACGCGGTCAGCTTCACCCTCCTGCAGGAACAGCTCCACTCGGTACTGGACACCCTCTCCGAGCGCGAGGCCGGTGTGGTGGCGATGCGCTTTGGCCTCACCGACGGACAGCCGAAGACTTTAGACGAGATCGGAAAGGTCTACGGCGTCACGCGTGAGCGGATCCGACAGATTGAATCCAAGACGATGTCCAAGCTACGGCACCCGTCCCGGTCCCAGGTCCTCCGGGACTACCTGGACTAAGGACAAACGCAGCAACGCGGAGTCGCACCCGGCCCGGCATCCACCAGGATGGGGCCGGACGCGGCTCCGCGTTGATCGTTAAGCTTAGTGGTCGTTGAGCGCGTGGTGGTCTCTGCCGCGACGAACGCTAAGACCAAGATGGCCCCTCCGAATCCGGAGGGGCCATTTCTTGCTGGTCTAGTCGACCGGGTGCTGGTCTAGTCGACGGGGACCGGCGGCTTCTCGTGAAGGCGGCCGGTCTCATCGTGCCAGTCTGAGCTGAGCGGCCGTAGCGTCGGCTCCACGGCGCGGGCGTGGTGGCCGCAGAAAAGCAGCTCACCCCCGGAGGCGCCGAGAACAACCCGGACATATGCCTGTGCTCCGCAACGATCGCACCGGTCAACGGTGCTCAGTGTGCGGTCCGCAACTGCTGTTGTCATGTTCGGCCTCCTTGGTAGATCGGTATACCTATATAACCAGCATTCGCAGCGAATCCATGGCTTGGATGGCACACTTTCGCTGTACGCGTATCACGTCTCGGTAACGCCCGTCGGAGCTTCGGGCTGTTGGGAGTGGCAGCACGCCGGCGGAGGGCACTCCGGCTAGGCTAGCAAGAGCGTCTAACAGCTTTGCCCGTCCGACGGCGACGGTCCCGTCCCTGAAGGAGTCCCCGCCCCGTGGCACCAAGTTCTGACTACACCGCCAGGCATTTGTCCGTGCTGGAGGGCCTGGAAGCGGTTCGAAAGCGCCCCGGCATGTATATCGGTTCGACAGACTCCCGCGGATTGATGCACTGCCTGTGGGAAATCATCGACAACTCCGTCGACGAGGCACTTGCCGGCTTCGGCCACGACATCAAAATCATCCTGCACGCGGACAACTCCGTGGAGATCCACGACGACGGACGCGGCGTGCCGGTGGATATCGAACCGAAGACCGGACTCAGTGGCGTTGAAGTTGTGTTTACCAAGCTGCACGCCGGCGGAAAATTCGGCGGCGGGTCCTACACCGCGTCCGGCGGATTGCACGGCGTCGGCGCGTCAGTGGTAAATGCCCTTTCGTCCCGGCTGGACGTGGAAGTCGACCGCGGCGGCAAGACCTACAAGATGTCCTTCCGCCGGGGTGAGCCGGGCCGCTTTAAAGACAACGGCAGCAGGCTCGATCCGGCGTCCGTCTTCGCGCCATTCCTTGATGGCTCCGTCCTGGACGTTGTGGGCAAAGCCAAGCGCGGCGTCACGGGCACCCGGATCCGCTACTGGGCGGACCGGCAGATCTTCACCCCGGACGCCAAATTCTCCTACGACGAACTTGCGGACCGCGCCCGCCAGACGTCCTTCCTGGTCCCCGGGCTCAAGCTCACCGTCCGGGACGAGCGCAAAGTCCCCGGCACCCCGGGGGAGTCCGGCGCACATGAGGAAGTCTTCCACCACGACGGCGGCCTCTCCGAATTCGTCGAATTCCTCGCCGCGGACCCCGCCGTCACCGACGTCTGGCGGCTGCACGGTGCCGGCAAATTCAAGGAAACGGTCCCGGTCATTGATGAGAAGGGCCATAGTCAGCTCACCGAGGTCGAACGGGACTGCGAAGTCGATGTCGCCCTCCGGTGGGGCATCGGTTACGACAGTACCGTGCGCACTTTCGTCAACATCATCTCCACACCCAAGGGCGGCACCCACCAGTCGGGCTTCGAGCAGGCGCTGCTCAAAACCTTCCGGAAGGCCGTAGAATCCAACGCCCGGAAGCTTAAGGCCGGCAACGACAAGATCGAGAAGGACGACATTTTCGCCGGTCTAACCGCCGTCCTGACGGTCAGGCTGGCAGAGCCGCAGTTCGAGGGCCAGACCAAGGAGATCCTGGGCACCTCCGCCGTGCGCGCGATCGTCGCCAAAGTCGTGGAGCAGGAGATCAACGCCAAGCTCACCTCGTCCCAGCGCAATGACAAGGCCCAGTCAGCGCTGCTGCTGGAAAAAGTCGTCAGCGAGATGAAATCGCGGATCTCCGCGCGGGTGCACAAGGAAACCCAGCGCCGCAAGAACGCCCTGGAAACCTCCTCCATGCCCACCAAGCTGGCGGACTGCCGCACGGACGACGTCGCACGTTCCGAGCTCTTTATCGTGGAAGGCGATTCGGCACTCGGAACCGCCAAGCTGGCCAGGTCCTCCGACTTCCAGGCGCTGCTCCCCATCCGCGGCAAGATCCTCAACGTTCAAAAGGCCTCGGTGGGTGATATGCTCTCCAACGCCGAATGCGCGGCCCTCATCCAGGTGGTCGGTGCAGGCTCCGGCCGCAGCTTCGACATCAGCGCCGCCCGCTATGGCAAGGTCATTCTGATGACCGACGCCGACGTCGACGGTGCGCACATCCGGACCCTCCTGCTGACCCTGTTCTTCCGCTACATGCGCCCGATGATCGATGAGGGCCGCGTGTTCGCCGCCGTCCCGCCGCTGCACCGGGTGGAGGTCATCAACGCCGGCCAGAAGGCGAACGAGATGATCTACACCTACTCCGAAGCCGAGCTGCATTCCCTGCTGGCCCGGCTCGCCAAGGAAGGCAAACGCTACAAGGAGCCGATCCAGCGGTACAAGGGCCTGGGCGAGATGGACGCGGAGCAGTTGGCGGAGACCACTATGGACCCGCGGCACCGCACCCTGCGCAAGGTGGGAATCGAGAACGCCAAGCACGCTGAGGAAACCTTCGACCTGCTGATGGGATCCGACGTCGCGCCCCGTAAGGACTTCATCATTGCCGGCGCTGCGAGCCTGGACCGGGAGCGCATCGACGCCTGACGCCCCTGCCGGCGTACAACAGCCCGGCGGCGGAGCGGCCACGGTCAACCGCGGTGGTCAGCCCAGCAGGCCGGGGACAATCAGCAACGCTGTCGGCGCCGTCAGCAGCACCAGGCAGATTGCCAGGACGCCGGCCCGCAGCGGTTGCGGCAGGGGCGGCTGCGGCGCAAGCAACCGGCTGACTCGGGACGCCGTTGCCCGGGCGGAACCGGCGCCTCCGGTGGCACCGGGCTGCCCGGTTTCGACGTCGGAGAGCTCCGGTTCGCTAAAAGCCAACCGGCCGCCTGCGGCGCCGGGTGACCCGCTGGCCACAATCGCGATGGCCTTGATCAGGGTCGCCCTGCTCTCGGTCTTCAGCGCGACGTCGTCGGCAAGCATCTCGATCAGGGAACTGACCGCTTCCTGCGCCAGACGGGTGGTAGGCAGCCAGGGAAGGGCCTGCCGCCAGGCCGCAAAGGCCCAGAGCAGCAGGTGGTGGCGCTGGTCCAGATGGGCGTTCTCGTGGTTCAGGACCGCACGCAACTCCGCCGGCTCCAAAGCCGCCATCAATCCGTCGGAGAGGACGGTGACCGAGCGGGCCCCGCCCGGCAGGCAATACGCAACGGGGGAGTCGACATTGATCACCATGGTCCGCGGACCGTCAACGGAAGGTGAGGCCAGCAACTCCAGCAGTTCGCGGTGCCGGCGCCGCTGGCGCTGGATTTTGTAGTAGGTCAGCAGCAGCGTGAACACAAGGTGCGCCGAGAGCAGGGCCGCTGCCGAGAGCGCAAAAATGTGCCAAAACCCCAACGCCGTTGTCGGCGCGTTGTTGAAGACGATCCGGGCCAGAGCCCTCAGGCCGGCCAATAGATTGTCTCCGACCGGCTCCAGCCCGTAAACCAGCATGGCTCCGATCATCGACAGGCCGCCCGCCAGTGCGATGGTCTGCCAGAGCAGCATGGCCGTGAACGGGGAGCGCGCCGGCCACTGGGCGTGCGAGAGCAGGATAGGCACCGGCCAGGCCAGCACTATCGCAAGGACCGCCAGAAACCATGAGGTCCAGAACATCGGGCGCTAGCTGAGCCCCAGCAGCTTGCGCAGCGTTTCTGCCTCGGTGTCCGTGACCGAACCAATAAACCTGGCGAGCACGGCCTCGCGGTCCGGCGCGGACCCCAGAACCTCGTGCATCAGCTCAGCGGTGTGGTCCTCGCGGCTGGAGACGGCCTGGTAGCGGTGCGGACGGGTGCCGCGTTCCCGCTCGACAAGGCCCTTGCGCTCCAGCCGGGAAAGTACTGTCAGAACCGTCGTAACGGCCAGATCCTTGCCCTCGTGCCCCCTGGCGCCGTTTTCGGCGCGTGTGCTTTGTGCCAGCAGATCCCGCAGGGTGTTTGCTGTGGCAGCCTCGTGGCCCGCCCAGAGCAGGTCCATCACTGCCCGTTCCAGTTCACCGAGACTAGCCATTCCGTACGTCCTTTGTCAGTGCCGCTGCGGCGATCCAGCCTGCAGGGCGTTCCATCAATGCTGTGGTCTTAAATTTACCGTGTTTTGCGGATAGTTTCTACATGAGGTAGAAGACTTCGGCCGGGCGTGTCGCAGGCCGGAGTCGATCAGGGGCCATCCGGCGCAGCCGGGGACACCGCAGGCGCGGCGTTTCCCGTGCTCAGGCGCCATTGCGGCTCGTTCCGTGGCGTGCAACGCTGGGTGCAGCGAGCTGATGATTTGTTCTACACTTTGTAGAAGAAGTTTTCTACATCATGTAGAAGTTGCCCGCTCAGCACAGTTAGGGACTGCCTTGGACGCTTTGGAAATCGCACGCTGGCAATTCGGAATCACCACTGTCTACCACTTTATGATGGTGCCGCTGACGATCGGGCTGGGCCTTGTGGTCGCCGTGATCCAGACGATGTGGCACCGGACCGGCAAACCGGAGTACCTCCGGATGACCAAGTTCTGGGGCAAGCTCTTCCTGATCAACTTCATCATGGGCGTCGCCACCGGCATTGTGCAGGAATTCCAGTTCGGCATGGCGTGGAGTGAGTACAGCCGCTTTGTGGGCGACGTTTTCGGCGCACCGCTGGCCCTCGAAGCCCTGCTGGCGTTTTTTGTGGAATCGACGTTCCTGGGCCTGTGGATCTTTGGCTGGAAGCAACTCAAGCCCGCCGTGCACCTTGCCTGCCTCTGGATCGCCGTGATCGGATCGGTCTTCTCCGCCTATTTCATCATCGTGGCGAACAGTTGGATGCAGCACCCGGTCGGCGTGGAGATGATCAACGGCCGTCCGGTGATGACCGACGCCTGGGCGGTCTTTACCAACAACACCGCCCTGGTTGCTGTCCCGCACACCCTCTTCGGCGCCCTGGCCGTCGCCGGGGCTTTCCTGCTGGGCATCGCCTGGTACCACTTGTGGCGCCGCCGCCACGATGGGATCGACGCCGTCGATGCCGATGGAAGGGTGATTCCCGGCGAGGCCGCCATCCCCGGCCGGGACCGCACCGACCACGCCGTCTGGATCCGTTCATTGCGGATCGGCGCCGTCGTCGCCATGATTTCCTTCGCCGGCACCGCCATCACCGGAGATCTGCAGGGGAAGCTGATGTTCGAGCAGCAGCCCATGAAGATGGCCGCCGCCGAGGCGGCCTGCCACGACGGCACCGGGTTCTCCATCCTCAGCGTCGGAAACGTCGGCTCCAAAAACTGCGATGACGTAGTCGCCGTGATCGAGGTCCCCGGAATCCTGTCCTTCCTCGCCAAGGGGGACTTCACCACCGAGGTCAAGGGCGTAAACAGCCTGCTTGACCAGTACAAGGCCGACTACGGGACCAATTTGCCGGACAACCCGATCTATGGGGACCGCGCCGGCCAGGAGATCCAGTACGTTCCGGTCATGGAGGTTACCTACTGGGGCTTCCGGATGATGATCGGTTTCGGCGGAGCGGCGGCCCTGGCCGCCCTCGCTGCACTGTGGATCACCCGCAAAGGGACAGTGCCCGCCTCCCGCGGCCTGATGCGGCTTGCCGTGTTCGGGATCCTGGCACCATTCGGGGCCAACGCCGCCGGCTGGATCTTCACCGAAATGGGCCGCCAGCCTTTTGTTGTCGCCCCCAACCCGGATCCCAGCGGGATCGACCAGGTCTTTATGTTCACGGCCGCGGCCGTCTCACCGGGCGTCTCTGCCGGTGAGCTCCTGACCTCGCTTGTGGTGCTGACCGCCGTGTACGCGGTGTTGCTGGTGGTGGAAGTCAAGCTGCTGGTCACGTATATCCGGGGCGGGGTGGTCTCGGCCATGCCCGAGCTCGCCCACGTTCCCGATGACCATGACTCGGCGCCGGGCGGCCCGGGCACGCCCGGGGATGCCGACGACGTCCTGGCTTTCGCCTACTAAGCCTTCGCTCCCCAAGAAACGCAGAGGATACTCAGCATGGAACTGCTTCCCACCATCTGGTTCATCGCCATCGCGGTGCTGTGGACGGGCTATCTCTTTCTCGAAGGCTTTGACCTCGGCGTCGGCATGCTGATGAAGGGCTTCGCCCGGAACAATACCGAACGCCGCGTCTTGCTCAACACCGTCGGACCGGTCTGGGACGGCAACGAGGTCTGGCTGCTGACGGCCGGGGGTGCTACCTTCGCGGCCTTCCCGTTCTGGTACGCCTCCTTGTTCTCCGCCCTCTACCTGCCGCTGCTGCTGGTCCTGGTGGCCCTTATCTTCCGCGCCGTGGCCTTTGAATACCGCGGCAAGGTGGACGACCCGCGATGGCGTGCCCGCTGGGACTGGGCCATCTCGCTCGGCTCCCTTGTGGCGGCCTTCGGCGTAGGAGCCGCCCTCGCACTGACCACCACCGGACTCCCGTTGAACGCCAACGGCGACCGTGAAGGCGGCCCCTTCGCGTGGTTCAGTGCCTACGCCGTGCTCGGCGGGCTTGCCGTCGTCGGCTTCTCCCTGCTCCACGGGCTCGCCTTCCTGGCCTTGAAGACCGACGGCGAGATCCGGCACCGCGCCCGCCGGTGGTTCGTCCGGCTGCTGCCCGTGCTGCTGCTTCCGATCGCGGGCTGGGCCGTGAGCCTGCAGCTGCTCAGCGGCGAGATCTGGACCGTGCTGGCCGTCGTTGCCGCAGTGGTGGCAGCAGTCCTGGCCTGGACCTTTGCCCGCAAGGGTGCCGAGGGACGGGCGTTTGTGTCGCTGGGCGCCTTCCTGCTGCTGGGCAGCGCATCAATCTTTGGCGCAGCCTTTCCCGTGGTACTGCCGTCCACGCTGAACCCGGACTTCAACCTGACAATCTCAAATGCCTCCTCCTCGGACTACACCCTGGGGCTGATGACCGTCGTCGCCTGCATCGGGCTGCCGCTGGTGCTCGCCTACCAGGCATGGACGTACTGGGTGTTCCGGCGCCGGGTAAGCGACGCGCACATCCCGGCGGCCCACAGCTTCCTCCCGGCTATCGCAGCCAAAGCACTGGCACCCAAGGACTAGCACCTGATGAGACCGCAGTTCCCCCGGGGGCGCGCCAACCGCACAGCCCTGTACCTGCTGGGCCTGCTCGCGGCCCTGAAGGCCTTGTCCCTCGTGCTGGTCGGCCAGGCGGTGGCATCCATGCTGGCCGGCCTGATGGCCGGCGACCCGGCCTGGAACGCTCAGCTGTACTGGGGGGTTGCCGGGGTGGTGCTGCGCTCCCTGACCGTCTGGGCGCAGGCGGCAGCGTCGCGCCGCGCTGCACTGGGTGTGAAGGAGGAACTGCGTTCGCAGCTGCTGGCGCGTGCGCTGCGCAGCGGCACCCGGTCCGCCGGGCCCGCCGACGGCGGCCTTGCCATTCTCGCGACCAGGGGACTGGATGCCTTGGACAGCTACTACACCCAGTACCTCCCGGCCCTGGTGAACTGCGCTGCGCTCCCGCTGCTGCTGGGAGCCCGCATTCTGTTCGCCGACTGGATCAGTGCCGTTGTGATTGTGCTGACCGTCCCGCTGGTGCCGGTGTTTATGGTCCTGATCGGCCGGTACACCGATGAGCGCGTCCGGGAAGCCCGGTCGGCGCTGTCGCGGCTCTCCGGCCACATGCTGGAACTCGCCAAGGGCCTGCCCGTGCTCGTTGGGCTCGGCCGCGCCACTGCCCAGCGCAAGGCCCTTGAGGACCTCTCGGAGGAGTATCGACGGCGGACCATGGGGACGTTGCGGACCGCCTTCCTGTCCGCGCTCGCGCTGGAGCTCATCGCCACCATCTCTGTGGCCGTCGTCGCGGTCTTTATCGGCGTCCGGCTGGTGCACGGTGACATGGCACTGGAAGCCGGGCTGCTGGCCCTGATCCTCGCCCCTGACTGTTACCTGCCGTTGCGGGAACTGGGCACTGCCCACCACGCCAGTGACGACGGCCGCGCCGCGCTCGCCGAAACCACCGCAGTCCTCGAGGCACCCGAATCCACGCCGCTTCGCCCCGTCCCGCCATCCGCTGCCGCGGTTGCCGGCACGGCAGGCCCGGCCGCCGGCCCCCCTGCCGTGGCAGTGGTCGGGCTGGTCGTCAGCTACCGAGGCAGCCTGGACTCCGCCGTCGGACCGCTCAGCTTCACCGCCGGCGCGGGCCGGATCACCGCCCTCGACGGAGCCAGCGGTGCCGGCAAGAGCACAGTACTCGGCGTCCTGGCCGGCACCATCGGCACCGGCGGAAAAACCACCGTCACCGGTCGGTTAGAAGGATTCACCCCGGCCGACCTGGCCTGGGTACCGCAGCATCCCGTGATGGTTGCACCGACAGTGCTGGACGAGGTGCGGCTCTATCTGGGCGCCGCACCGGACGGAGCCGCGTCCGGCGCCGGCGCGGCCACGGCCCTGCGTTGCCTGCGTGCCTGCGCCGCGGAGCACCTCGCCGCGAAACACCCGGCCGAACTCAGCCCGGGGGAGCTGCGCCGCGTCGCACTGGCGCGCGGCCTGGCCCGAGTGGAAGCGGGCGCTACGGTGCTGCTGCTCGATGAACCTACGGCACACCTGGACCGTGCCTCAGCAACAGCGGTCAGCCGCGCCGTTGCCGGGCTGCGGGGAAAGGTCACCATCGTGTTGGTGGCTCACGACCAGGCGACCCGGGAGCTTGCCGATGAGCTGGTGGCGGTGGCCCCCGGGCGAGCGCCGGCAATCGGTGCAGCGCCGGCAATCGGTGCCGGCAGCTCGGTGGCGGCGGCCGCCGCGGCGGCCGTTTCCCCTGCCGCCGCATCCCGGCCGTCCAATGTGCAGCTGTCCGGAGTGCAGCTGTCCGGGCCCGTGCCTGCGGAGCCGGGAATGGGTGAGGGCCCGGAACACCGGGGCGCGCTTGGAGCGCCGGCCGGCCACGGTTCGACGGCGGCGCGGCTCCGCCGGCTGCTCGCACCGGTCCAGTTCGCGTTCGCCGCGGCCGGTGCTGTCGGCACCCTTGCCGCACTCTTTGCCGTCGCACTCTCCGGGCTCTCCGGCTGGCTGATCATTCGCGCCAGCGAGCAGCCGCCCATCTTGTACCTGCTCACCGCAATCGTGGGTGTACGTTTCTTCGGCATCGGCCGGGCGGCGCTGCGGTACCTTGAACGCCTGCTGTTGCACGATGCTGTCTTTGCTGCCCTGACACGGCTCCGCGGCCGGCTCTGGGAATCGCTGAGCCGGCGCGCCCTCTCGCTGCGCCGGCTGCTGCAGGGCGGCAACGTCCTGGGTACCGTGGTGGACGACGTCGACACGATACGTGAGCTCCTGCCCCGTGTGGTCCTGCCGCCGCTGACGGCCCTGGCCGTCGCTGCCGCCGCCGTTACCGGCATCGCGCTGCTGGTGCCGGCAGCGCTCCCGGCCGTGATTGCCGCCGCCCTGCTAAGCCTGGTGGCAGCCCCGGCGCTGGCCCTGGCCGCGGACCGGATGTCCGCCGGCACCGAACAAAGCCTCCGCTCCGGGGTCCTCCGCCAAGTGGCGGCGGCCCTCGATGCCCGCGCCGAGCTCCACGCCAACGGCGTATGCGCACCCGTGCTCGACGCCATCACCGGCGCCGACGGCGCGGCGACTGCTGCTTCCCAGCGCTCGGCCTGGGCCGAGGGGCTCGGGCAGGGCCTGACCGTGCTGGCTTGCGGAAGCGCAGCCCTCGCCAGCGCGGTGCTGGCGGCTCCCTCGGTCCTCAGCGGTGCCGTCGCAGCCTCCACTGCCGCCGTCGTTGTACTGCTCCAACTCGCGCTGGTGGAGCCCTACGCGGGAATCACAACGGCCGTCCGGCAGTACCCGGCGTTGCGGGCCGTGCTTGAGCGAATCGGCGAAGCGGGCGTACTCGATGACCACGACGCAAAGACTTCCGGCGGGCTGGTGCCGGTCGGGGCCAGGGCAGGCGGCCGGCCGGGCATCGAACTCCAGGACCTTGCCGCCGCCTGGCCCGGCGGGCTGCCGGTCTTCACTGCGCTCACGGCCACGGCCGAACCCGGCCGCTGGCTGTCTGTGACCGGGGCTTCCGGCTCCGGAAAATCCACCCTGCTTGCCGTGATCCTGGGTTTCCTGCCGGCAGCAGGCGGCCACGTCCTGTTGGGTGGGCGGGCGGCGTGGTGCCCGCAGGAGGCGCATCTGTTCGACTCGACCATCCGCGGCAACCTGCTCCTCGGGCTCCCGGAAGACCGGCGCCGGGGACAGGAAGAGCTGCTGCGCGCTGCCCTGGCTGACGTGGGCCTCGCTCCGCTGATCGGGCGGCTGGAGCACGGATTGGACACACGGATCGGGCCCGGGGGTGCGTTCCTCAGCGGCGGCGAACGGCAGCGGCTGGCCGTTGCCCGCACGCTCCTGACCGGGGCGGATATCATCCTGCTGGACGAACCCACGGCGCACCTTGACGCGGAGTCCGGCCGGCTGATGCTGGCGCAGCTCCGGCGCGGCCTGCGGGACCGCACAGTAGTGCTGGTGACTCACAACCCGGCGGATATTGCCGATGCGGACACCCGCCTGGATCTGGACCACGCGGCCGCCGGCCATGAGCCGCGTTCCGGGGCGCCAACGCCGTCGCTGGCGCGGGGGTAGACCGCAGGTTAACCTGTTGCCATGCACGGACACGCCGATCCCCGAACCAGCCTGGACCACCGCCTGCAGTGGCGGGCCGGCCGGCCCGCGGACCTGGATGGCTGGGCCGCGCTGATCGCCCGGACCGCCGGCGTCGAACAGCCGGCCTGGTTCGAACGCCGTGCGGACCTGGAACAGGTCCTCGCCTCGACAATGAATCCTGCTGCCGCAAATACCATCCTCGGCATCGACGGGGAGGGCGTGGCCCGGGCTTACGGCCGGATCACCAAGAACCCGGAAGGCGAGAAGGCGATCGGCTACGGCGCCGTCGATCCCGGATGGCAGGGAACCGGGATCGGCACCGGGTTGCTGGGTTGGATGGAATCCGTGACCCGGCAGCGTTTTGCCGTGGACGCAATGCCGGGAGCCAGGCCCAAGCTGCGGCTCCAGGCGGAAGAGCAGCACACGCACCAGGCGGCGCTGTTCCAGGCCGCCGGCTACCGGATTGTCCGCTACTTTAACGAGATGCACCGCCCGCTAAAGGATGGCGTCCCCGAGGTTGTGCTTGACGCCGCCTTGGAGCTGGTGACCTTTGGCCCCGAGCTGCACGAGCCGGTGCGGCTTGCGCACAATGAAGCATTCCAGGACCACTGGGGCAGCGAGCCCCGGGACCATGAGGCGTGGGGCTTTGTGCTGAACGACCCGCTGGCCCGGCCGGATCTCAGCGCTGTGGTGCTGGAACGGGCCACCGGGAGGGTCGCCGGCTACCAGCTCGCCAGCCATGACGCTGCCATCGCTGGGTCCAGGGGCTACACGGAGGGTTACACGGACCTGCTGGGCGTCCGGCGGGAGTTCCGCGGCCGCGGCGTGGCACAAGCCCTGCTGACCGACGCGATGCGCCGTTTCGCCGCGGCCGGGATGGACCAGGCCTCCCTCGACGTCGACTCGGAGAACCCGACCGGTGCCTTGGCCCTCTATACCAAGATGGGCTATGTGGCCGTCAGCCGCAGCATGGCCTGGGACAAGGAACTGTAGCGGCCCGGACCCGCTGGTAGTTCACCAGCCGGCTGTCGGCGGGTTAGGCATCCACATCGTGGAGATGGTGGATCACGTCGTGCAGGAAGTACTGCGAGAACGTCAGGACGGTGAACTCCGAGCCGTTGCTCCGGGTGCCCTTGCGGTCCCACTGGTCCTCCGGGACCCGGCCGAAGGACGCCGCGATCTGCTCGCCCTCAGCGGTAAGTTCCGCGCTGACCTTGGCCGGATCGGCGCTGGCATAGTCCTTCTCGACGGCGGTGAGGTCCTGGTCCCAATCTGCGAACCGGGCGTCCTCGCCGCTGACCATCAGATCCAGCCGGTAATCGAACAGGCTGAAGACGTCCCGGACATGGCAGGCGTACTCCAGTACCGACCAAGTGTTTACGTCCGGGCGTTCCGCCGCCTCCGGGCGACGCAGTGCCGCCCGCCAGCGGGGAAGCATGCTTGCCAGCTGCCCCGGCACCGTCGCCGGGGTGCTTGCTGTGACGTCGAAACCGCATTCCGGACAAGGCTGCGACAGCACCCAGGTCCAGTCCTTGTTGTCCGCGATGATAGGCATGGGAGCAGTCTAAGCGTATTGTCCCGCCGCGGCATGCGCCGTTGCCGGCTTAGGAATCCGCACCGGGTTCCGGCTGCCAGGACATACTCGGACCGATCGCGTCGATTGCCTGCGAGAGCGGAATGCCGGACCCGTCGCGGCGGCCGTGTTCACCGGGAAGGGAACGCGCCACACCGGCCAGCGAAGAGGCCTTTGCCGGGCCGTGGCCTGCCCACGCGAGGAGCAGGGTGTCCTCACCCTTGAGGAAACGGTGTGCCCGGACCCCGGCGGTGGCGCGGCCTTTGGCAGGGTATTCGGCCAGCGCCGTGACCTTGGCGGCACCAGGGGCCGTGCCCGGCAGGGCCCCCTCCGTGCCCGCGATGGTCACGACAACTGCGGCGCTGTCGTCCGGGCTCGCGGCGCCGAAGAACATCACCCGGTCCCCGGCGGCCAGCTTGATCCCTGCCATGCCGCCGGCGGTCCTGCCTTGCGGACGGACAGCGGAGGCGGCGAAGCGCAGCAGCTGGGACTGCCGGGTCACAAAAACGAGGTCGACGTCGTCGGACCCGGCGGGAGCCACCCCCACCACGGTGTCCTTGTCCTTGAGCGCGATGGCTTCCCAGTCCTCGCGGTTCAGCGGGTAGTCGGGCTGGACACGTTTCACGACGCCCTGGGCAGTGCCGATGGCGAGCACCTCATCCAGCGGCGCGAACGCCACAAGCGATTCGCCCTTGAGCAGGGTGATGAAGTCCTTGGCCGGGACGCCGCCGGCCATGTTCGGTGTACCGGAAGTCGGCGGCAATACCGGCATGTCCATCACCTGGAGCCGAAGCATACGGCCCTGGGAGGTGACGGCGGCGATCTCGCCGCGCGCCGAGGACTTCACCACCGAGGCGAACACATCGTGCCTGGTCCGCGGACCCGATTCGGCGAGGCTGTCCCGGTTGGTGGTCCGCGCAATTTGCCCGGACACCGTCAGGATCGCCCAGCAGGGGTCATCCGGGATTTCGAGGGCCAGCGGCGCAGCCTTGCCCCGGGTACCCGTCGCGGCGGCCAGCGCGGCGACAGTGGGGGAGACGGCCTCGGATTCCAGCAGCACGGTGCGGCGGGGTGTTCCATATTTTTCCGCGATCTCTGCCAGCTCGGCGGACACCAAGCCGCGGAGCCGCTCGCTGGAGCCGAGGATGGCCTCGAGCTCGGCAATCTCGCGGCGCAACTCGTCCTGTTCCTTCTCCAACTCGATTCGGGAGTACTTGGTCAGCTGCCGGAGCCGGAGTTCCAGGATGTAGTTGGCCTGGATCTCCGAGAGATCGTAGATGGACATCAGCCGGGTCCGGGCCGCGGCCGCCTCGTCCGAGGACCGGATGATCTGGATGACCTCGTCAATGTCCACGATGGCGATCAGGAGGCCCTCGACCAGGTGCAGGCGGTCCTTCTTCTTGCCGAGCC
The DNA here is from genome assembly GCF_030063265.1 of Pseudarthrobacter sp. PH31-O2. NCBI lineage: Bacteria > Bacillati > Actinomycetota > Actinomycetes > Micrococcales > Micrococcaceae > Pseudarthrobacter > Pseudarthrobacter sp. PH31-O2. The sequence goes on from NZ_JASIST010000007.1 coordinate 137,235, forward strand.
GGTAAGCGGTTCGCCGGCGCACCACGTTGATGCGGTGTTCCACGTAGACGGAGAGCAACTGCAGCAGGCCCAGGGTCTGCGGCTGGCCGTCGACGAGTGTGACGTTGTTTATGCCGAAGGAATCCTCCATCGGCGAGTAGCGGTAGAGCTGTTGGAGCACGGCAGCGGGGTTAAAGCCGTTCTTCAGTTCGATCACGAGGCGCAGGCCGTGCTTGCGGTCCGTGAGGTCCACGATGTCGCTGATACCGGTCAGCTTCTTGCCGTTAACGGCGTCCTTGATCTTCTCGATCACCTTTTCCGGTCCCACCATGTACGGCAGTTCAGTGACCACCAGACCGGTGCGGCGGGCCGAGAGCTGCTCGACCTCCACCTTGGCGCGGGTCTTGAAGGAGCCGCGGCCGGTCGCGTACGCGTCGCGGATGCCGTCCAGGCCCACGATCCGTCCGCCGGTGGGCAGGTCAGGGCCGGGGACGAACTTCATGATGTCCTCGAGCGTGGCCTCCGGGTACTCGATCAGGTGCCGCGCGGCGGCAATCACTTCGACCAGGTTGTGCGGGGCCATGTTCGTGGCCATCCCGACGGCGATGCCCGTGGCGCCGTTGACCAGCAGATTCGGGAACGCCGCCGGCAGCACGTCCGGCTGGGTCAGCTGGTTGTCGTAGTTGGGGACGAAGTCCACCACGTCCTCGTCGAGGTGGTCGGTCAGCGTTAATGCCGCCGCCGCGAGCCGGGCCTCGGTGTACCGGGGTGCGGCGGGTCCGTCGTCGAGCGAGCCGAAGTTGCCGTGGCCGTCGATAAGCGGCAGCCGCAGCGAGAAGTCCTGCGCCATGCGCACCATCGCGTCGTAAATGGCGGTGTCACCGTGGGGGTGAAGCTTACCCATCACCTCGCCCACCACGCGGGCGCTCTTGACGTGGCCGCGGTCCGGCCGGAGGCCCATTTCGCTCATCATGTACAGGATGCGCCGCTGCACAGGTTTCAGCCCGTCGCGGGCATCCGGAAGGGCCCGCGAGTAAATCACCGAATAGGCGTACTCGAGGAACGATCCTTCCATCTCCGAGGTGACATCGATGTCGACGATGTTCTCGACGAAATCCTGGCTGCTTTCCCCTGCCGGGGACGGGCTTTGGCGGCGGGCCATGAGGCTGGTGGGTCCTTCTGCGGGGTGCTGAGCGTGCGCTGCGTAACTTTATGACTAGGCTAAGCCTATGGTGGATCAGCCCGCGGAAGGCGTATATCCGGAATATTGGGAAGCCGATGTTGTCCTGCGTGACGGCGGGACGGCCCATCTGCGCCCGATCCACCCGTCCGACTCGGACGCTGTCCAGGCTTTCCACGTGGGACAGTCGCAGAAGTCCATCTACATGCGGTTCTTTGCCTTTAAGTCCAAGCTGTCCGCCAAGGAACTCAAACGGTTCACCGAAGTGGACTACAAGGACCGCGTGGCCCTGGTCATCACAGTAGGCGGGGAAATCATGGGCATCGGCCGCTATGACCGGCTCGATGACCCCGCCGACGCCGAGGTGGCCTTTAACATCGCCGACGCGCACCAGGGCCGCGGCATCGGGTCCATTCTGCTTGAACACCTCGCCGCCGCCGCCCGCGAAAACGGGATCCGGAAATTCAGCGCCGAGGTCCTCCCGGAAAACCGCAAGATGCTGATGGTCTTCTCAGATGCCGGCTACGACGTCAAACGCCATTTCGACGACGGTGTGGTCAGCCTCGAATTCAATATCGACCCCACCGACAAGTCGCGCGCCGTGATGGAGTCACGGGAACACCGCGCCGAGGCCCGCAGCATCCAGGAACTGCTTGCGCCGTCCTCTGTCGCCGTGATCGGGGCCAGCCGCAAATGGGGCACCGTGGGCTACCAGTTGCTGGAGCACATCATCGAGGGCGGCTTCACCGGCCCGGTCTATGCCATCAACCCGGAAGCCTTTGAGCTGGCCGGCATGCTCTCCTTTGCCCGGCTCGCCGAAGTGCCGGGCCCGGTTAAGTTGGCCATCATCGCAGTCCCCTATGCCGAGGTCCCCAAAATCGTGGCGGAGTGCGGCGCCGCCGGGGTCAAGGGAATTGTGGTGGCTACCTCCGGCTATGCCGACGACGGCGAACGCGGCCTGGCCCGGCAGCGCGAACTCGTCCGGCAGGCCCGTGCCAACGGCATGCGGGTAATCGGGCCGGCCTCGCTGGGCATTGTGAACACCAACCCTGCTGTATCACTGAACGCCTCGATGGCGCCCACGCTGGCCGGCCGCGGCGGCCTGGGCCTGTTCAGCCAGTCAGCGGCGATCGGTGTCTCGCTCTACGCCGCCTCCAGCCGGCGCCGCGTCGGGATCTCCACGTTCCTCTCGGCCGGGAACCGGGCCGACGTCTCCGGCAACGACATGATGCAGTTCTGGGAGGACGACGCCGACACCACCGCCGTTGGGCTCTATCTGGAATCGATCGGCAACCCGCGCAAATTTTCTCGCCTGGCCCGGCGCCTGGCCAGGACCAAGCCGGTCATCGTGGCCAAATCCGACGCGACGGGCCTGGGCCTGCCTCCCGGCCACGCGGTCCGCACCACCCTGGCCCCGCCCGAGGCACTTGACGCGATGATGCGCCAGGCCGGGGTGATCCGCGTTGAGACGATCGAGCAACTTATGGACGTCGCGCAGATCGTCTCGAGCCAGCCGCTGCCGAAGGGGCCGGGTATCGCCGTCTTCAGCAATTCGCGGGCCCTTGGCAAGGTCGTTGCTGACAGTGCCGCGGCCCAGGGCCTCGGTGTGGAGCGGATCGTTACCGACGTCGACCTCGACGCCGGGATGTCCGTGGCGCTGCCCGCGCTGCGGCACAGCCTGCAGGAGATCCTCACGGCGGACACCGTCCACACCGTGATGGTCGCCCTGCTCCCGGCCCACGGCCTGACCGTCGAGAAGATCGCCGAAGTGCTGGCCGAATGTTCGGTGGCGGCGGGCAAACCCGTGGTCGCGGCGTTCAGCGGGCTCCTTGACCCCTCGATCTACGTTGAAGGGATGGTCGGAGCCGACGCGGGTCCGGCGGCGGTTCCCTGCTTCTCCAACCCCGGGACGGCAGTGGCGGCGCTTAGTGCCGTGGTCCGTTACGCCCAGTGGCTCGACCGGGACCAGGGATTGTTCACGGAGCCGGAGGGCTGCGACCCCGAAGGCACCCACGAGGAGCTCGAACGCCTGCTGGACGGGGTGGGCGGTGAGCAACTGCTCCGGCTGGACCCGGACACGGCCGCCAGCCTGCTGGCCCGCTACGGTATCCGGGTGGTGCCGTCGGTCGGCTTCGACACCGTCGAACAGGCCCTCGCGGCCGCGGACCGGCTTGGCTGGCCGGTGGCCCTGAAAACAACCGACCCTGCGCTGCGGCACCGGCTGGACCTGGGCGGGGTGCGCCTGGACATCCAGGATGCGGACTCGCTGCGCCGCAACGTACTGGAGATGCGCAAGTCGCTGGAACGCTACGGCTCGCCGTCGCTGGAGGTGCAGACCATGGCGCCGGTAGGCCAGGCGTGCACCTTCCGCGCCATCGAGGACCCGCTGCTGGGCCCCGTGGTTTCCTTTGGCCTGGCCGGCGATGCGGTCAACCTGCTGGACGACTGGGCCCACCGGGTGCCTCCACTCTCCGGCTCCGACCTGCATGATTTCATCCGGTCCCCCCGTGCCTCGCGCAAGCTCTTCGGCTACCAGGGATTGCCGGCCGTGGATGCGCGGTCCCTGGAGGACCTCGCGGCGCGGCTGACCAAGCTCAAGGACAACCACCCGGAAATCGCCTTGGTGGACTTCAACCCCGTGCTCGCCGGGCCGGACGGCGCGGCCATCCTCGCTGCCGACGTCCGGATCGCGAATGCTGCCCAGCGTACCGACAGCGCCCGGCGGGCCATGCGCAGCTGACGGCCCGGGAGCCGGTGCGGGGGAGTGCCGGCGCCACGGCGGCGGCGGCGCCCGGCCGGCAACGGGTTAGCATGTCCCCAGCCGATCTGTGAAAATGGGGACCATGAGCTTTCAGTCTCCGACACCCAAGCCCCAGGCGGCAGTATCCGGACGTCCGGGCGCGCACCATCAAGGCCTGCATGATCACAGCGCGCAGGGTCAAAGCCTGGAAGGGGCACTGCAGCAGGCCGGTTTCTACCCCCGGCTGGTGGCCGACGTCGTCGCCGATGCACTTGACGGCCGTGACTGCGTGGCCCACCTGGTGCACCTGGAGACGCACTTCGACCGCGCCGAAGTGCGGCGCCACATTTCCGTGCTGGTCCTGACCGAGGACATGCTCGTCATCACCCATGTGGATGACCAGCAGCTGGACGAGGCCGGGGAACAGATCGTGGCCCAGGTCTCCACCGAATCCGTTCCGGTGACACAGATCCGTTCCGTGCTGCTCAGTTATGTGTACGCCCAGCCCCAGGACTACAAACCGTCGGATCCCGTGCGGGAGTTGACCCTGTCCATCGCCTGGTCCGGCGGCCAGCGCCTCGACATGGGACCGGCGAGCTGCGGCGACCCGCAGTGCGAGTCCGACCATGGCTACAGCGGCACCATCGCCCAGGAAGACATTGTCCTCCGGATCAGCGCCGAGGCCGACGGCCTGCAGGCTGTCCAGGACGCCAAGCTGTTCGCCCGTGCCCTTCGCGCCGTGAATACCGGGTCCACGGCCCCGGTCCCGCACACCGGTCCGGGACTTCCGCCGCGCCCGCGTATGGGCGTGTTCGGCAGCCGCACCAGCCGCGGCCACCAGCGCTGAGATGGCACCGGCCGGCACCCCCCAACCCCTGTCCTCCGCCGCGGCCCTTGCGCAGAACCTGCCCGCGGCCCCGGCGTTCGGTGAGCGTTCCATCGCCGAAGTGCTCACAAGTGCCGCCGCCAGCCTGGGCGTGCCGGGTTTCGAGAACCGGCTCAAGTTGCCGGCTGCGCAGCGTGTTTGCGTTGTTCTCGCCGACGGGCTGGGCCGAAACCTGCTGAAGCAGAAGTCGGCGCACACACCGTTCCTGCGCTCCGTCATGCAGTCCGGGCAAGGCGAGGTGCCGGTCTGGCTGGACTCCGCATTTCCGTCCACCACCGCGGCGTCGCTGGCCAGCTTCGGCACCGGCCTGGCCGCCGGGCAGCACGGCATGGTGGGCTACGACGTGCTGGACCCGGATCAGGACCGGGTGGTCAACATGCTTGGCGGCTGGGACGCCGGCGTCGACCCGCAGCGGTGGCAGCCGTTCCCGACGGTGTTCGAGCAGTCCGCGGACCATGTGGACGTCACCACAGTCAGCCTCCCGAAGTTCAGTGACTCGGCCATGACCCGCGCTGCCTTGCGTGGTGGCCGCTACGTCACTGCCACCACCGCGCAGGCCAGGACCGCTGCCGCCGCCGAGGCGATGGCCGGATCGGGACGGTCCCTGATGTACTTCTACGTCAACGAACTGGACAAGGCCGGGCACCGCTACGGCTGCCAGTCAGCGCAGTGGGAGCACCAGCTGGAGGAACTCGATGCCACCGTCAAACGGCTGAGCGCCACCCTGCCGGCAGGCACCACCATTGTGCTCACGGCGGACCACGGCATGCTTGACGTGCCGCAGTCGCAGCGAATCGATTATTCCGCCGACCCCGAACTTGTGGCCGGTGTCCGGCACACGGCGGGGGAGCCGCGGATGGTCCACCTGTACCTGGACGACCAGGTGGGCGATGCCGGCCGGTTGCGGCTGGTTGAGGCCTGGCGGGCACGCTTCGGAGAGCGGATCTGGGCGTTTACCCGGGCGGAAGGCATCGCCGCGGGACTCTTTGGTGAGGTCCGGGCCGAGGTTGTTACGCGGATCGGGGACGTGATGATCGCGGCCAGGGACGCCGTGGCCTTTTATGACACCCGGCGGGTCCGGCCAACGGCCCTTGAGGTGGTGGGCCAGCACGGATCGCTGACAAAAGCCGAACGTGAAGTCCCGCTGCTGTGTTTCCAGGCGGACGGACGAAGGGCCCACCGCGGCTGACTGCGCGGTCAGGGCCCCGCGCCGGGGGCACCGGATCTTCCGGAGAAGGCCTAGTCCCCGCGGGCACCGAAGACGATGTCATCCCAGCTCGGGATGCTGGAGCGTTTTGGCTTTGCCGGCTGGCGCTCCGGTTGCTCGGCGTCGCGGTCATCGCGGGCTGCCGCTGCGGGTTCCCGTTGCTGGCGCCGGGACGTTCCGCCGCCGAGGAGCTCATCGAGCCCCGGGCTGGAAACAGGCCCCTGCTTGCCGACCGGACGCAGCTGTGACGCCGCGATCGTGATCTCGCGCGTTTCGGTGCTGACGCCGTCGTGCAGCCGCAGGGCGTCATCCGGTGCGTCCTGGTGCCGGGGCGCCAAGGTGAGCCTGGACATGATCGAGGGCCGGCCGTCGCGGCGTCGTTCCCAGCGATCCGCGGCAGGAACCGGCTGTTCGGTGTCTTCCGGTTCCGGAGTGTTGCCCCCGGTCCCGGCGGGTTCCGGTTCGGCGGAGACCTCGGCAGGGACTTCGGAGGGCCGCGGGTGGGCGGCGGGGACCCCGTTCGTCAGCAGCGTGGCCAGGGCGTCGTCGGCGTCCTCGTCCACACCGAGGCGCTGGCCGCGGCGGGAGCGCAGCATGTCAAGCAGTCCGTCGGACTCTTGCTCCTGCTGCAATTGGAGCTGCTGGACGACCTGGAGCTGTGCGGTGGCGGTCCGCGCGGCGGCATCGGCGTCGGTTTCAAAATCGAAGGGCCGGTCGGAGACGGCAGCGAGCCGACGGGCCGGGACCGGACCGTCGAGGGGCTCAAGTTCACTGAGCTGCTGCGCCCAGCGGTTCGCGTTCTGCAGGGACTTCCGGGCCGGGCTGAAGGTCCACATGGCAGGGGGTTCCTCGCCGATGCCAGCGGGTCCGCCGGCCTTCGCCTCAAACCGGGCCACCACGTTCCAGCTGCCGTCGGGGCGCCGCCATGAGTCCCACTCCACAGTGGAGGCATCGATGCCGTGCGCGCTAAGCCGGTGGGCCACCATGTCGCCAAGCAATGCCGGCTGGTCGCCAAACACGGAGCGGTACACGTCATGGCCTGGGGCCGGGGCAGCGACTTCCACCTTTTGGGCCTGCGCAGCCACGTGCTCGCGCTCGGCCAGGACCGGGCCCTCGTAGCGCTGCACTTTCGCGAGCGGAATGCCGGAGAGCTCAGCCACCTCGGCCGCCGTCGAGCCGCTGCGGATCCGCGCCTGGATATCGCGCGGAGACATGGCAATGGGCGCAGCGCCGGAGGCGGCCTTAGCCGCGGTCCTGCTGGCCGCCACTCGAAGCGCCTCATCGATCGGCAGCTGGAACATCTCGCCGCCGGTGCCGCTCAACAGGAGATGCTCCCCGTCGTCGTGGACGCCTACAAGCCGTAGATCCTGCATACAAATCCTCCACCCTGGCATTACTAACAATCGAAACTCTGCCATCGATGCGGGCGAATTCCGGTGAGGACGGAGGGCGCGCCGCAATTTTCCGCTACTTTCCAGGGCTTTTCGGTCCGCAGCCGGCCCCGTTCGCTCCCTTAATGCCGGGACTGTGCGGGCTAGGAGGCCAGGGCGGCGAGGAGTTGGTCCGGGTGCCGCGTGGAGGCCAGCCAGTACGGGGTCCGGTCGGAGGGGTCGGTGATCTCGACCCGGACCACTGGATCGATCCATCCACGGATGCACAGGAACGCCAGGCCGTTTAGGCGGGTGCCGCGTTCTGCCGTCGCTTCCTTGCCCCGGAACGCGGATGCGCTGCCAACAAAGCCGCGCTCGATCGTGGCCCGGCCGACGCGCAAGGTGGCGGCCGTGACCGTAATGGAAGGGGTCGACAGGACCAGCAACACCGAGATGATGGTAAAGAGGACCACCGCAGCGGTGATCCCTGCGAACATGCTGATCGGGGCGAATACCAGAATCCCGGCGCCCGACAGTCCCGCGGCCACCAGCCAGATCCAAGCGTTCGGCCAGAGTTTCTCGTTGTACACAACTGTGGCGTCGCTGGGGGTGCTTATGGGGGCAGGCGTGGCTGCGCTGGATTCGGGCATAAGGCCAGCTTTCCACTTTTCCCGGGCTATTTCACCTTGGCGGCGGCAGCAGGTCCTGTATCCCGGCCGGCCGGACGCCGCGTGGCCGATCGTCGCCGCTGGCGTTAGAGTGAGGAACTGTGACTGAAGAAACGACTGCCGTGGACGCCACCGACGCAACGCCCGAAGATTTGCCGGAAACGCAGCCTGCGCCCGAATACGGAACCACCACCCTTACGGTCCAGCTGAAGATGCTCGACGACGGATTGGAACCGCCGTCGTATGCGCACCCCGGCGACGCCGGTGCGGATCTGCGGACCCGCGAGGACGTAGTGCTGGAACCGGGGGAGCGCAAACTGGTCCCTACCGGGGTTGCCATTGCCCTCCCCGACGGCTTTGTTGCCTTGATCCACCCGCGGTCCGGGCTGGCGACCAAACACGGGCTGACAGTAGTTAACGCCCCAGGAACCGTCGACGCCGGCTACCGCGGAGAAATCGCGGTGACGCTGCTCAATACCGACCGGCACCAGGCGATCGAACTCTCGCGCGGCGATAGAATTGCACAAATGGTAATTCAACGAGTGGAGTACGCCCGCTTCCTGCCGGTCCAGGAACTTAGTGGCTCGGTCCGCGGCGGCGCAGGCTTCGGGTCTACCGGAGGTTTTGGCGCGCCGGTCTAAGCAAAGGCCTGCCGGGCCCGAACGGATGCCGCGAACTGGTCAGCAGGACCCGTTTGCAGGACGTACCAGCCGGCTTTTTTGCTGCATCAGCCAGCCTATAAAAGCCGGAGCCCCGCACGCGCAGTGTGGCGCGGCGGCACAGGATCACAATTAAGGAGACGACCCCATGGTTTTTGGGCGTGGCAAGAAAGCCAAGCAGGAACAGGCGACGGAACCCGGGGAGTCCCCGAGGGCAGTTGCTGAAGCGTCCGCCGATGACTCGACCGGGACTGCAGCCGCCGCACCGCTTCGCGGCGGCACGGGTCCCTTCGACGTCTCGGAGATCGAGGACCAGGACGGCTACGTGGACCTCGGCGCCCTCCTGATTGCACCGGCGGAAGGCCTGCAACTCCGGCTTGAGGTCGAAGAGGCCACGCAGCGCGTTGTCGCCGTCACCATGGACCTGAACGGCTCAAGCCTTCAGCTCCAGGCGTTCGCCGCTCCGCGTTCCGAAGGCCTGTGGGAGGAAATCCGTGAGCAGATCGGTCAGTCCGTCGGCAGCCAGGGTGGCCAGGTCGAGGAGGTCCAGGGCGGCTTCGGCGCCGAACTCCTCGCCAAGCTTCCCGCTGGTGGTGCCGACGGCAGCCACGGCTACCGGGTGGCCCGCTTTATCGGCGTCGACGGCCCGCGCTGGTTCCTCCGCGGCGTGTTCGGCGGGGAGGCTGCTGTAGACCGCGACGCGGCCGCCGGACTCGAGGAACTGTTCCGGCAGCTCGTGGTGGTGCGCGGCGAGAGCCCGATGCCCCCGCGTGACCTCCTGCAGCTGCACTTGCCCAAGGAGAACGCCGTGCCCGCTCCACAGTCCGCCCCGGACATCGAGCGCCCCGAACGCGGACCGGAGACCACCCAGATTGGCTGATGCTGCCCGCCAGGACCCGGCTGCGTCGGTCTCCGTCCGGGAACTGCCGGACCGCGGCCGCGTGCTATGCCATGGCTTCATCGAATCGGTCACCTACGCACCGGCGAGCCAGGTCGCTGCCTTTACCGCGATCGTCGTCGACCACAACGCGCCGCCGGTCAAAAAACGCTCCGTCCCCGTGGCATCCGGCACCGCAGCCGCCACGCCGGCCTCCGGCCTATGGCGCCAGCGGTCCGCCGTTCCCAAGGACCGGCTCCGGGTGGTCTGGCTGGGCCGCCGCCGTATACCCGGTGTCGATGCCGGCACCGAACTGCGCCTGCAGGGCATGGTCACAGTCCGGGACGGACTGCCGACCATGTTCAATCCCCGCTACGAAATACTCTCCCCGCAGGAGGAGCAATGACGGTTCCCGAAAATCCCGGCGCGGCAGGGCGGGAACCCGCTGAGCCGCTGCCAACAGCAGTTCAGCCAACAGCGGTTCAGCCAACAGCGGCGCAGCTCGCCGAAGGTTACGCCGCCAAGGCCGGTCTGCACCGGTCCGGCAACGGCAACATCGACGTGCTCAAGAGCGCGGGCGGCATTCAGGGCATTGCCGAGAGCATCCTCCCCGGCCTGGTCTTCCTGGTCGCTTTCACCATCGCGCGCGAGCTGCCCCTGGCGCTGGTCTCCGCGCTGGCCGTGGCGGCGGCGTTTACCGTCGCCCGACTCATCCAGCGCAAGCCGCTGACGCAGGCACTGGCGGGAATTGCCGGCGTCGGGCTGTCCGCGTGGCTGGCCAACACCACGGGCAAGGCCGAGGACTTCTACGTCCCCGGATTCTTCACCAACGCCGCCTACATCGTGGTGATGGCGATCTCGATCGCCGTTCGCTGGCCGTTTGCGGGGCTGCTCTTCGGCTTCATCCGGAACGAAGGACTGGACTGGCGGAAGCAGCCAGCCCGGGTCAGGGCCTACCGGATCGGCACCTGGGTGATCATCGGGGTCCTGGCCCTTCGCCTGCTGGTCCAGCTTCCGCTGTACTTTATGGGCGAGGCGGGCTTCGCGGCCCTCGCCACAACGCGGTTGCTGATGGGAGCACCGCTGTACATCCTGGGCATCTGGGTTGCCTGGCTGCTGACCCGGCCCGCCCCAGCCGCAACCCCCAACTGAACCGGCCGGCAACCGGGGGTTGCCGGCAACAGCCGGTTAGCCGTCGAAGCCGTCGAAGACTTCGTGGGCGTGCGAGTCTTCGCCCTGCTGTTCCGCCGGCAGCTCGCCCTGGGACTCCGGCGAGAGCAGGGCACGCAGCTCGTCCTCTGCTGCGATTGTCGTGACGAAAAACAGCTCGTCCCCGCCGTCAATCACGTCATCCCGGCTCGGCGTGATTGGTGCCTGATCCCGCAGGATTGCCACAAGGGTCGAATCCTCGGGCCATTCGATGCCGCCCACGGTCAGTCCGACGACGTGTGAATCGTGCGGGACCGTGAACTCGACCAGCGATGACACCCCGGTCTGCAGGGTCAGCAGCCGGACGAGGTCGCCGATCTCCACGGCCTCCTCGACCAGGGCAGTCATCAGCTGCGGGGTGTTCACCGCAACGTCGACGCCCCAGGAATCGTCGAACATCCAGTCATTCTTGGGGTTGTTGACCCGGCCTACCGTGCGTCCGACGCCGAACTCGGTCTTCGCCAGCAGCGAGACCACCAGGTTGACCTTGTCGTCACCGGTAGCTGAGACCACGACGTCGGCGTCTTCCAGTTTCGCGTCCTGGAGGGTGCTCAGTTCGCAGGCATCGCCAACCAGCCAGTGGGCGCCCCGCAGTCCGCTTCGCCCGATTACCTCGGGCTTGAGGTCGATCAGCAGGATCTCGTGTTTGTGGGCCAGCAGTTCGCGCGCGATCGAGGAACCGACGCTTCCCGCCCCGACAATAACGACTTTCACTTAGGACTCCTTGGCGGGGGGCTGGGCAAGAACATGGCCGACTTCGCTGCTGCGGTCCACGCCCAGCATGGCGTGCACGGTGTCGCCATCCTGGTACAGGGTTCCGGCCGCGGGCAGCATCCCCTCACCGAACCGTGTCAGGTACGCGACGCGGATCCCGGCGGCCTTCTCGATCGAGGTGACCGGGTGGCCGATCCACGCGGGGTTCAGGTCCACTTCGGCGAGCACAAGGCGGCCCGAGGGGTCGCGATAGTCGCCGGCCAGGTGCTGTTCGGGCAGGATCCGCCGGAGCACCTGGTCCGCGCTCCAGCGCACTGCGGCGACCGTGGGGATGCCGAGCCGCTGGTAGATCTCAGCCCGGCCCGGGTCGTAAATCCTGGCGACCACGTGCGGGACGTGGAAGGTTTCGCGTGCCACACGGGTGGCCAGGATATTTGAATTGTCGCCGCTGGAGACAGCCGCGAAGGCATAGGCCTCCGCAACGCCGGCCTGCTTGAGGGTCTCGCGGTCAAAGCCGACGCCGGTGACCTTGCGGCCGGTGAAGCCCGTTCGGAGCCGACGGAAGGCGCGGTCGTCCTGGTCGATGATGGCCACGGAGTGGCCCGCATCCTCGAGCGTGTGCGCGAGGGTTGCCCCCACGCGGCCGCAACCCATAATCACGAAGTGCGCCAACCGTGCCTCCTCAAGCTTTGTGACTGCTACTGCGGAAAACTCTACCGGCCACGGCGCCACCTGGAGCCAGCCCCGCCGCTGCCGCACCCCGGCGACCTGGAGCCGCCGCCGCGCGGCGCCCGGTCGCCGTCATGACATCGGGTCCGAATGCGACTAGCTTTGTGGAGTGCCGACAATATTCAATGCCGTGAAGCGGGTGCTGGTAGGCAAGCCCTTCCGGAACGACAGCCTGGCCCACACCCTGCTGCCGAAGCGGATCGCGCTTCCCATCTTCGCCTCCGACGCGCTGTCCTCAGTGGCCTACGCGCCCGACGAAATCCTCCTGACCCTGGCCTTGGCCGGCGTCAGCGCCGTGGCGTTCTCGCCCTGGGTGGGGCTGGCCGTCATGGTGGTGCTGCTGACTGTTGTCGCCTCCTACCGGCAAAACGTCCATGCCTACCCCTCCGGCGGCGGCGACTACGAGATCGCAAACGAGAACCTGGGCAAATATGCCGGGCTCACCGTCGCCTCCGCGCTGCTGGTCGACTACGTGCTGACCGTTGCGGTGTCGATGTCCTCGGCCGCGACGTACCTGACCTCCGCGGTGCCCGCACTGCACGGCCAGCAGGCCGCCATCGCGGTGATCGGCGTCGTGATCCTGGCCCTCGTTAACCTGCGAGGCATCAAGGAAGCCGGCAGCGTCTTCGCCGTCCCCACCTACATCTTTATGGCCTCCATCCTGGGTATGACGGCCATCGGCATCTTCCAGGCGGCCACCGGCCAACTGGGCGAAGCGCCCTCGGCAGCCTTCACGATCGTGCCCGCGGCGGGCTTCGACGAGGGAATGGTCGGCCTCGCCGGCGCCTTCCTGCTGCTCCGGGCCTTCTCTTCCGGCGCAGCGGCGCTGACCGGGATTGAAGCCATCAGCAACGGTGTGCCGAACTTCCAGAAGCCCAAGTCCAAGAATGCGGCCACCACCCTGCTGCTGCTCGGCGTGATCGCGGCGTCCATGCTGGCCGGGATCATCTACCTGGCCAACGCCACGAAGGTGCACATTGTGCTGGACCCTGCCACCGAGTTCCTGCTCGATGGCAAGCCGCTGGCGGAGGGCTATATCCAGAGTCCGGCGATCAGCCAGATTGCGCAGACCATTTTTGGAGCCGGCTCCATCCCCTTCTTCATTGTGGTCGCCGCCACCGGCGTGATCCTCGTCTTCGCCTCCAACACGGCGTTCAACGGCTTCCCGGTGCTTGGCTCGATCCTGGCCCAGGACGGTTACCTGCCTCGGCAGCTGCGCACCCGCGGGGACCGGCTCGCCTTCAGCAATGGCGTCCTGGCGCTGGCAGCCGGCGCTTTGGTGCTGATCATCGCCTTCAACGCCGACGTCACCAAGCTCATCCAGCTCTACATTGTGGGTGTTTTCATCTCCTTCACGATCAGCCAGCTCGGCATGATCCGGCACTGGGGCCGGGAACTGAAGCTCGCGAAGGACCCCGCCGTCAAGCTGCGTATGCTCAAGTCGCGCACCATCAACACGATCGGCTTCGGCATGACCGCGCTGGTCCTGGTGATTGTGCTGATAACCAAGTTCCAGCAGGGCGCGTGGATCGCGCTGCTGGCAATGTTCGCGCTGTTCCTCATCATGTGGAGCATCCGGTCGCACTATGACAACGTGGCCAAGGAACTCGCAGTCGATGAGGATTCCTCGCCGCGGGCCCTGCCCACCCGGGTGCACGCAGTCCTCCTCGTCTCCCACGTGCGCAAGCCGGTCCTTCGCGCCCTCGCCTATGCACGCGCGTCACGGCCCTCCCGGCTGGACGCCATCACCGTGGACATCAGCAGCGAAGAGACCGAACAGACGGTCGCGGACTGGGAGAAACTGGAAATCCCGGTACCGTTGACCGTGCTGGCCAGTCCGTTCCGTGAAACGGTCACCCCCATCATGGAGTACATCAAGAACATGCGGCGCGATTCGCCCCGCGACCTGATTGTGGTCTACATCCCCGAGTACGTCGTGGGTAAGTGGTGGGAGCAACTGGTGCACAACCAGACCGCACTTCGCATCAAAACCCGGTTGCATTTCGAGCCCGGCGTGATGGTGGCCAGTGTGCCGTGGCAGCTGAAATCCTCCGAAGAAGCCAAGAGACTGCAGGACATCCAATGAACTCCGACACCCAGGCCCCAAACCGCACCGATCTCATCGTCGACGTCGGGCCGGTCGCCCACGGCGGGCACTGCGTCGCCCGGCATGAGGGCCGGGTGGTCTTTGTCCGGCACGGCATTCCCGGCGAGAGAGTCAAGGTCCGTCTCACCGAGTCCGGCGCGGACGCCAAGTTCTGGCGCGGCGACGTCGTGGAAGTCCTTGACGCATCCCCGGACCGGGTGGCGCACTTCTGGGACCTGGCCGATTCCGCGCGTTCCTGGTCGCACCGTCACCCGCCCGTCGGAGGCGCAGAACTCGGCCACATCGCACTGACACGCCAGCGCAGCCTCAAGGCCGAGGTGCTGGCCGAGCAGCTGCACCGCCTGGCCGGCGTCGAACTGCCGCTGGCAGGGACGGACACCGCCGCAGGCTCCTTGGTCGAAGCCGTGGGGGAGGAGGGAACGACGGCGCCGGCCGGCCTGGGCTGGCGCACCCGCGCCGGTTTCGCCGTGACCCCGGCCGGCAAACTTGGAATGCACGCGCACCGCTCCGATACCGTCCTTCCGGTCCGGGAGATGCCGCTGGCCGTTGACGCCATCAACAACCTCCGGCTCTGGGACATCGACCTGCAGGGCATTGAACGCATTGAGGTCGCCGCACCGGCGAACGGCTCCCGGCCGCTGGTGCTCCTGGTCCCGGCCGCGGGCACCCGGGCCAAGCGGCTCAGCGCGGTCCTGGCCCAGCTGCCCGACGATGTTTCGGTGGCGAGCTTTGATCCGGTCAAAGGCGAGGTACTGCGGCTGCGCGGCCGCACCTATGTGCAGGAGACCGCGGCGGGGCACGACTACCGTGTGACCGGCGACGGCTTCTGGCAGATCCACCGCGAGGCCCCCGCCGCCCTCGTGGGGGCCGTGACCGGATTCCTGCACAACGGCGGGTTCCTGGAACCGGGGGCCGTTGTTGCGGATCTCTACGCCGGGGTGGGCCTGTTCACCGCCCCGCTCGCGGACGCCGTCGGCGCCACGGGTTCGGTGCTCTCAGTCGAAGGGGCTCCCGGGACCAGCCGGGACGCACGCAAGAACCTCCATGATGCACCGCAGGTTGAGATCGTCCAGGGCCGGGTGGAACGCGTCCTGCGTGAAAAGGCGCGCAATTTCGACGCGATCCTGCTGGACCCGCCCCGGGCCGGTGCCGGCAAGGCCGTGGTAAACCAGCTGATCGGAGCCGGCCCCCGCGCCGTTGCCTACGTGTCCTGCGATCCGGCGTCCTTTGCCCGCGATGTCGGCTACTTCCAGCAATCCGGCTGGGAGCTGGCAGGGCTGCGGGCCTTTGACCTGTACCCGCATACCCACCACATGGAGACTGTGGCGCTACTGACTCCGCGGGGCTGAGGCCACTAGGATGGGCGAAGTAGTCCGACGTCGCGCTCCGTACCCACGGCTGACCTCCTGCACCCTGTACCGATCCTTGTGCGAGCAAGGCCAAGCATTAGTTAGGGCCACCTAACTAGCAAGGGGTCTGCGGCGCGACAAAGATGAAACTGTTGCGAGAGGAGTCCTGTGATGAGCATTGTGGACAGCTTCGGTTCAAAAGGCAAACTTAATGTTGCCGGTACCGAATACGAAATTTTCCGGTTGAACTCCGTCGAAGGTGCAGAAAACCTTCCGTTCAGCCTCAAGGTATTGCTTGAAAACCTGTTGAGGACCGAGGACGGCGCGAACATTACGGCCGACCACGTCCGCGCTTTGGCCGGCTGGGACCCCAGCGCCGAGCCCGACACTGAAATCCAGTTCACGCCGGCGCGCGTGATCATGCAGGACTTCACTGGCGTGCCCTGCGTAGTGGACCTTGCCACCATGCGTGAGGCCGTCAAGGAACTTGGCGGGGACCCCAAGCGGGTCAACCCGTTGGCTCCCGCCGAGATGGTGATTGACCACTCCGTGCAGATCGACGCCTTCGGCAACTCCGGCGCACTGGAGCGCAACATGGAGATCGAGTACCAGCGCAACGGCGAGCGGTACCAGTTCCTGCGGTGGGGCCAGACCGCATTTGATGACTTCAAGGTTGTCCCGCCGGGGACCGGCATTGTGCACCAGGTCAACATCGAATACCTGGCCCGCACGGTCATGACCCGCGAGGTCGACACCGAGTCCGGCTCAGTCGTCCGGGCCTACCCGGACACCTGCGTCGGCACCGACTCGCACACCACCATGGTCAATGGCATGGGTGTGCTGGGCTGGGGCGTTGGCGGCATCGAAGCCGAGGCAGCCATGCTTGGCCAGCCCGTCTCCATGCTGATCCCGCGCGTTGTGGGCTTCAAGCTGACCGGGTCCATCCCGGCCGGCGCGACCGCCACCGACGTCGTCCTGACCATCACCGAGCAGCTGCGCAAGCACGGAGTGGTCGGCAAGTTTGTCGAGTTCTACGGCGAAGGCGTTGCGGCCGTGCCGCTGGCCAACCGCGCCACCATCGGCAACATGAGCCCGGAGTTCGGCTCCACGGCCGCCATGTTCCCGATCGACGACGTTACCTTGGACTACCTGCGCCTCACCGGCCGCTCGGACGAGAACGTCGCCTTGGTGGAGTCCTACGCTAAGGAACAGGGCCTCTGGCACGATCCGTCACGTGAGATCAAGTTCTCCGAGTACCTCGAACTGGACCTGTCGACGGTTGTTCCGTCGATTTCCGGCCCGAAGCGCCCCCAGGACCGCATCATCCTCACCGAGTCCAAGGCCCAGTTCCGCCAGGACCTGCGCAACTATGTGAAGGAAGACCTCGTCGGCGGCAGCGTCGATGAGGCCATTGACGAGAGCTTCCCGGCGTCCGATACCCCGTCCTTCACCGCCACCAAGACGCACCTGACAGACGAGGCCCCGCACGCGCACGGGCCGAAGTCCAACGGCCGGCCGTCAAAGAAAGTCAGTGTCAAGACCGCTGACGGCCGCGAGTTCGAGCTGGACCACGGCGCAGTGTCGATCGCCTCGATCACTTCCTGCACCAACACGTCCAACCCGTCCGTGATGCTGGCCGCCGCGCTTTTGGCCCGCAACGCCGTCGACAAGGGCCTGACCTCGAAGCCGTGGGTCAAGACCTCCGTGGCTCCCGGTTCCAAGGTTGTCACCGACTACTACAACAAGTCGGGCCTGACCCCCTACCTGGAGAAGCTCGGCTTCTACATCGTCGGTTACGGCTGCGCGACCTGCATCGGAAACTCCGGCCCGCTCGACGCCGAAATCTCCGAGGCCATCGCGGCCAACGATCTTTCCGTTGCAGCTGTGCTGTCCGGTAACCGCAACTTCGAGGGCCGGATCAACCCGGACGTGAAGATGAACTACCTGGCGTCCCCGCCGCTGGTCATCGCCTACGCCCTCGCCGGCACCATGGACTTCGATTTTGATGCTGACCCGCTGGGCCAGGATGAGGCCGGCAAAGACGTTTTCCTGAAGGACATCTGGCCGAACCCGGTTGAGGTCCAGCAGGTAATCGATTCCTCGATCGACAAGGAAATGTTCGCCCGCGGCTACGAGGGCGTCTTCGACGGCGACGACCGCTGGAAAGCTCTCTCCACGCCGGCCGGCGACACGTTCGCCTGGGACCCTAAATCCACGTACGTCCGCAAGCCCCCGTACTTCGACGGCATGAAGGCGGAGCCGGAGCCCGTCAAGGACATCACCGGCGCCCGGGTGCTGCTGAAGCTTGGCGATTCCGTCACCACCGACCACATCTCACCGGCGGGTTCCTTCAAGTCGGACACCCCTGCCGGTCAGTACCTGCTGGCCAACGGTGTGGAGCGCAAGGACTTCAACTCCTACGGCTCACGCCGTGGCAACCATGAGGTGATGATCCGCGGTACGTTCGCGAATATCCGGATCAAGAACCAGATCCTGGACGGCGTCGAAGGTGGCTTCACCCGTGACTTCACCCAGGCCGACGGCCCGCAGGCCTACGTCTACGACGCCGCGCAGAACTACGAGGCGGCCGGCATCCCGCTGGTGGTCCTCGCCGGCAAGGAGTATGGCTCCGGCTCGTCGCGTGACTGGGCAGCCAAGGGAACTGCGCTGCTGGGCGTCAAGGCTGTAGTTGCCGAAAGCTACGAGCGCATCCACCGCTCCAACCTGATCGGCATGGGCGTCCTGCCCCTGCAGTACCCGGCCGGCCAGAACGCGGCCAGCCTCGGGTTGACCGGCACGGAAACCTTCGCGGTTGAGGGCGTCACAGCCCTTAACGACGGCACCACACCCAAGACGCTGAAGGTCATTGCCACGGCCGAGGACGGTACCGTCACGAGCTTCGATGCGGTCCTGCGCATCGATACCCCGGGCGAGGCCGATTACTACCGCAACGGCGGCATCCTGCAGTACGTGCTGCGGCAGATCTCCGCGAACTAGCCGCAGTCCGGAAGTATCAACCCGAAAGCCCCGGCCCGTTCCCGACGGACCGGGGCTTTCGTGGCCCGGCACCGGCGCCATGCCTGAGGCGTTAGAGTTAAAAGGCATGTCTACCACCCGAAGGAGGGGCCGTTGGGAATCTTGGAGACCGTCCGCAACCCGCAGGACCTGAGTAAGTTGTCCGAGGCGCAGCTGGACCGGCTGACAGCCGAGGTCCGGGACTTCCTGATCGCCAACGTCTCCCAGACCGGCGGCCACCTGGGCCCGAACCTTGGTGTGGTGGAGCTCACCATCGCTGTGCACCGGGTCTTCGATTCTCCCCGGGACAGCATCGTCTTTGACACCGGCCACCAGTCGTACGTGCACAAGCTCCTCACCGGACGCCAGGATTTCAGCACCCTGCGCCAGCAAGGCGGTCTGTCGGGCTACCCGGACCGCGCCGAATCAGAGCACGACATCGTCGAAAGCTCGCACGCATCGTCCTCGCTGTCCTGGGCGGACGGGATCTCCCGGGCCCGGCAGCTCACCGGCGACGGGGACCGCTACGTTATCGCCGTGGTCGGTGACGGCGCGCTGACCGGCGGAATGGCCTGGGAAGCCCTCAACAACATCGCGGCCGACAAAAAGCGCCGGGTGGTGATCGTCGTAAACGACAACGGCCGCTCCTACGCCCCGACCGTGGGCGGATTCGCTGACTACCTCGCCTCGCTGCGCCCCACCATCGATTCCTTCCGCGCCGCCCCTGCCTACGAAGGCACCTTGGACTGGTGGCGGCGCAAGCTGCAGAACGGCGGACCCGCGGGCCAGTTCACCTACCGCAGCCTGCACGCCATGAAGAAGGGCGTTAAGGACTGGTGGGCCCCGCAGGGTATGTTTGAGGACCTCGGGATGAAATACATCGGTCCGGTCGACGGCCACAACCTCCAGGCCATGGAGCACGCACTGTCCACCGCGAAGAATTACGCCGGGCCGGTGATTGTGCATGCCATGACCGAAAAGGGTCACGGCTACGCGCCCGCCCGCGCACACGAAGCGGACCAGTTCCACGCCGTCGGGATTATTGACCCGGAGACGGGAGCGCCAACCGAGGCCGGCGGAGCGAAATCCTGGACCGCCGTCTTCGCCGACGAGATCGCCGAGATCGCCGATGAGCGAAAGGACATCGTCGGCATCACCGGCGCCATGCTGATCCCGGTCGGCCTGCACAAGTTCGCTGCCCGGCACCCGGAGCGGGTGTTCGACGTCGGCATCGCCGAACAGCACGCTCTCACCTCCGCCGCCGGCATGGCGTTCGGGGGACTGCACCCGGTCGTCGCTGTCTACGCGACCTTCCTGAACCGCGCCTTCGACCAGCTCCTGATGGACGTCGCCCTGCACAAAGCCGGTGTCACAATCGTCCTGGACCGGGCCGGCGTTACCGGGCCCGACGGCGCCAGCCACCACGGCATGTGGGACATGGCCATGGTCCAAATCGTGCCAGGCCTGCACCTCGCCGCGCCCCGGGACGCCAACCGGTTGCGTGAGGAGCTGCGCGAGGCCGTCGCCATCGAAGACGCCCCCAGTGTGATCCGTTACTCCAAGGGCACTGTCGGGGCCGAAGTTGAGGCGGTCGAGCGGCTCAGCGACGGCGTGGACGTGCTGGCACGGCGCCCGGTCGGCTCCAGCGAGAACGACGTCCTGATCGTCAGCGTCGGGGCCATGTCCGAACTCGCCCTGGACGTCTCCAACCGCCTCGGGGCGCAAGGCATCAGCTCCACAGTGGTGGACCCCCGCTGGGTCCTGCCGGTCCGGAAATCCATCGTCGCCCTCGCCTCCCACCACCGGCTCGTCATCTGCATCGAGGACGGGGTCCGCGCCGGCGGGGTCGGGTCCCGGATCAGGCAGGAAATGCGCGCCGCCGGAGTGGACACCGCCCTGAACGAAGTGGGCCTGCCGGTGGAATTCCTGGACCATGGAACCCGCAGCCAGGTGCTCGAACGGGTCGGCTTGACCGCCCAGCAGATCACCCATGACGTCGTGGCTCAGGTCCTGGGGACCAAGGTACCGTTCGCGCGTCCCCTCCCCGGCCAGGAACACCCCAGCACCGGCAGCCTGCCGATTCTGTGAGGACCCCCAAGGACCTGGTTCCGGGAGACCTGGTAGTCTCCCGGAACCGCAAATGGAACGGCAAGGCCCACTGGGTGGTGCCCGGTACCTACCTCGGCGAGGACGTCCACGGTTGGTGGATCTTCCAGGGAACCAACGAGTTCTGTTCGCGTCCGGGCGCCGCGTTCTACACCGAATCGGACGCCGTGCTGCTGGTTCCGCGAAGCGGCGAGTACGTCGCCACCTTCTACGCAGCGGGCCATCCCGCCGGCGTCAGGGTTTACGTGGATCTCGCGACGGACCACGGCTGGCGAACCATCCGCCCCGGCGTCACCGAGTTCCACCTGATCGACATGGACCTGGACGTCATCCGTACCGCGGAGCGCGGAGTCTACGTGGACGATGAGGACGAGTTTGCCGAGCACCGAGTGGAGATGGACTACCCCGAGGACGTGGCGGCCCGGATCAGCGCCGCATCGGATCAGCTTTACCAGGCCGTCAAGGCAGAACAGCCACCCTTCGACGGCACAGACCGCGAATGGTTCAGGAAAGGACGGGCATGAGCGGAATTATCCGGGTTTACAAGCGCAACGATGAGGGTGTCCTCGAATTCAGGGAGGCCTGGTTTGACGAGGACTACAGCCAATTTGTGATGAACCACGGCGTCGTCGGGCACCAGAGCAAAACCGATGAGACCGACGTCGCCGACGCCGGCGCTGCCGAGCGACTGATGGATGCCTTCGCCGTGCAGTGCGCCGAAGACGGTTTTGCCGAAATCCCCGAGGACGGGCAGTTCTGGGTCGTGGCCCAGTATGCACTGAAGACCAAGGGTGGCACGGATCGCGACCGTTACCTCGAGGAAAAGGCCAAGGACGCACTGATCAGCCACCTCGCGTGGCGGGGCCTCGGAATAGTGGACCGCTCGGAATTTTCCGATTCCAAGCTCAACATCTTTATCCTGACCCCGGACGTCAACAAGGCGGTTAATGCCATCAAGGTCTGCATTCGGGGCGAGGACCTCGACTTCACCAAGTTGAGCATCGGCGCCGCTACCGACGGGTCCAGCTTTCGACTCAAGTACTCAGCCAAGCCGGCGAACAGCTTTAGCCTCTAGTTCCGCGGGCCGCTCCACGGGCAGCTTGCAGACCATTTTTTGGGGACCCCGACGGAAAGGAATTCCAGATGGCGGCGAAATCCGTTGAACCGGGCCGTACCCCGCTGCCGCGGGGGATCTCGGCTCCGGCCCGCCGGGCCCTCGCACACGCCGGAGTCGAGTCACTCGAACAGGTGGCGGCACTCGGCGGGCGGGGACTTGCCCGAATGCACGGCATCTGTCCGCGGACCCTGGCCCAGCTCCAGGATGCCCTCGACGATCAAGGGCTGGAGCTGACCGCCGGATAACCCTCCGCGGCCCGGGCAGCACACCGGACGCCGGCCGCCGCAGCGGCCCGCGGACGGGCCCGGGCCGTTATAGGCTGAAGTACATGACTGAATACCGCCGCGTGGGAAATTCCGGACTGACCGTCTCCGTCGTTGGACTTGGCTGCAATAACCTTGGCCGGGCCAATACGGCGACCGAGTCGCAGGACGGGACCGACGCCGTGGTGCATGCGGCGCTGGACTCCGGCATAACCTTCTTCGACGTCGCGGACACCTACGGCCGGGAACCGGGACTGAGCGAAACCATGCTGGGCAAGGCCCTGAACGGCCGCCGCGACGAGGCAGTGGTCGCCACGAAGTTCGGGATGGACATGGGCGGTGCCAACGGCAATGACTTTGGTGCCCGTGGCTCCCGCCGGTACATCATTAAGGCTGCGGAGGCCTCGCTCCGCCGGCTCGGGACGGACTGGATCGACCTTTACCAGTTCCACACACCCGACCCGCTGACCCCGATCGAGGAGACCCTCGATGCCCTCGATGAGCTCGTCAGCAGCGGCAAGGTCCGCTACATCGGCCACTCCAACCGTGCCGGCTGGCAGATCGCCGAAGCCGAATTCGTGGCCCGTGCCCGCGGTGGAGCCCGGTTTATCTCCAGCCAGAACCACTACAACCTGCTGGACCGCCGCGCTGAGCTTGAGGTCACTCCGGCCGCGGACGCCTACGGCTTGGGCGTGCTGCCGTACTTCCCGCTGGCCAACGGCCTGCTGACCGGCAAATACGCCAGGGACACCGCACCTGAGGGTTCGCGCCTCAGCCACACCCGCACGAACCTGGTCCACGACGCCGACTGGGAACAGTTGGCGGCCCTGGGCGCCTTCGCAGCCGAGCGGGGCCTGAACGAGATCCAGGTGGCGTTCTCCTGGCTTGCAGCCCAGCGCTCGGTGAGCAGTGTTATCGCCGGAGCCACCCGGCCGGAGCAGGTCCGGCAAAACGCCGCCGCCGTGGCCTGGATCCCCACCGCCGCGGAACGTGACGAACTCAACGACCTCTTCCCGCGAACGCCGAAAGTCGCGCTTTTCTAGATGGCCTCGCTGTCGCCCGGGAAACCGCTGCGCGTGCCCGCACGGCGTTGCGGGTTACTCACGACGCCGGCTAGGCAGCGGCCACTGCGCACCTTATCTGATCGCCCAGCGACCCTAACGCCCAGCGACCTTAACGCGCAGCGGCGGCGGGCTTCAGGAACTCTGATGCCCGCCGCCGGGAGTGCCGCCGGCATGCGGGGTGTTAGGTCACTTCGACCGTCCGGCCGCTCCGGGCGTTAGGCCGGCTCGGACGCCACACCCGGCGCCAGGAACTTCCGGCCGGTGACACGCTCCGAGGCGCCGACCCGGTCCAGGTACGGGGTGATGCCGCCAAGGAACATCGGCCAGCCGGCACCGAGGATCATACAAAGGTCGATGTCCTCCGGACCGGCGACGACACCCTCGTCCAGCATCAGTCCGATTTCCTCGGCGAGGGCGTCCTGAGTGCGGCGCAGCACCTCCCCGGCGGTGGACGGCGAATCCCCAAAGGACATCAGGGCCTGGGTCTCGGCCGGAATGGTCGGCGTACCGGCCGTCACCGAGGCCGGGTCCCAGATGGACCGGACCCCGTGAGCGATCAGGTTCTGCAGGTTCTGCGAGACGGTGAACCGGCCGGGGAACGCAGCGTGCAGGGACTCCTGGACGTGCTGCGCGACCGGCAGGCCCACCATGGCCCCGAGAACGAAAGGTGTCATCGGCAGGCCCATCGGGCGCAGCGCATTATCCGCCACCCCGGCGGGGGTACCCTCGTCGAAGGCGGCCGTCACTTCTCCCATCAGGCGCAGCAGGATGCGGTTGACCACAAAAGCGGGGGCGTCCTTGACAAGTACTGCGGACTTCTTCAGGCCCTTAGCCAGTTCGAACGCGGTAGCCAGTACGGCGTCGTCGGTCTTTGGGGCCCGGACAATCTCCAGCAAAGGCATCACTGCCACCGGGTTGAAGAAATGGAAGCCGATGAGCCGCTCCGGATGCTCCAGGTCCTCAGCCATGGCGGTGACGGACAGCGAGGAGGTGTTGGTCGCCAGGATGCACTCGGGCGAAATGATCGTCTCAAGTTCCTTGAAGACCTGTTTCTTGACGTTGAGTTCCTCGAAGACGGCCTCGATGACGAAGTCGGCGTCGGCGAAGGTTTCCTTCGAAACCGCGCCGCTGACCAGGGCCTTGGTCCGGTTGGCGGCATCCGCGCTGATCCGCTTTTTTGCCAGCAGCTTATCCACCTCCGCGTGCACGTAACCCACACCCTTGTCCACCCGGGCCTGGTCAATGTCCGTCATCACCACCGGCACCTTGAGCTGGCGGGCAAAGAGCAGCGCGAGCTGGCTGGCCATCAGGCCGGCCCCTACGACGCCGATTTTTGTGACCGGACGGGCGAGTTTGCGGTCCGGGGCGCCGGCGGGGCGCTTGGCTCGGCGCTGCACCAGATCCAGGAAGGCGTAGACAGTGGAACGGAACTCGTCGGTCTGCATAAGGTCCGCTAGGGTCCGGCACTCGAGCTCCGCCGACTCAGCCTGGGTCATGGTGCGGTTTGCTTCCAGCACGTCCAGCACCTCGGCCGGGGCCGGGGAGGCGTTCGACGTCTTGGTTTCGACAAAGGCGCGGCCCGCGGCGACGGCACCGGCCCAGCGATCGGCCACCTCCGGTACGGCGGGGTCGACGGCATTGGCGCGTTCGGGCGTGAGGGCGCCCGCGATAACCTGCGCAGCCCAGGCGACTGACTGCTCGACAAAGTCGGCGGGCTCGAAGATGGCGTCCGCTACGCCGAGTTTGTAGGCCTGCGGTCCGGTCAGGGTGCGGTTGTTGCTCAGCGGGTTCTCGATCATCACCTTAACGGCGTTCTCCGGGCCGATCAGCCGCGGCAGGATGTAGACGCCGCCCCAACCCGGGATCAGGCCAATGAACGACTCCGGCAGTGCCAGCGCACCGGCGCCGGTGGAGACGGTGCGGTAGGTGGACTGCAGGGCGATCTCCAGCCCGCCGCCGAGGGCCAGTCCGTTGATGAAGGCGAAGCTGGGAACCCCGAGGTTTGCCAGCGTGGCGTAGACATCGTGGCCGAGTTGGGCCATCCAGAGGCCCTGCTCGCGGCCGCTGACCGATTTGACCGTGGACAAGTCGGCGCCGGCGACCAGGAAGTACGGCTTGCCGGTGACGCCAACGCCGGCGATCTCGCCACGCGCGGCACGGTCCCGCAGCCCCTCCAGGGCGGTGCCGAGCTCGATCAGCGTGTTCGGGCCCAAGGTAGTGGGTTTGGAGTGGTCCAGGCCGTTGTCGAGCGTGAGCAGCGCGAAGGTGCCGGGGCTCTTGCCGTTGACAGCCGGCAGCGCGATGTCCTGGACGTAGGAGTGCGTTACCGTCTCGTTCGGGAACAGCTCGGCAAGCTTATGGAAATCGGCGGCGCTCATGCTGCGGCTCCAGTCGTGGTGGTGGTGTAGTCGGTGCCGTAATCGGCGTGGTGCGGGTTTTCCCAGATGACGGTGGCCCCCATGCCCAGGCCAATGCACATCGTGGTCATTCCGAAGCGAACGCCCGGGTCCTCGGCAAACTGGCGGGCCAGCTGGTTCATCAGCCGGACGCCGGACGAAGCGAGCGGGTGCCCGACGGCGATCGCACCGCCGTAGCGGTTGACGCGGGGATCGTCGTCGGCGATCCCGAAGTGGTCCAGGAAGCTGAGCACCTGGACGGCGAAGGCCTCGTTGATTTCGAACAGGCCGATGTCCTCGATGCCGAGTCCGGCGTTCTTCAGGGCCTTCTCGGTGGCCGGGACCGGGCCGATGCCCATAACTTCCGGCTCGACGCCGGCGAAGGCGTAGCTGACCAGGCGCATCTTCACCGGCAGGCCAAGTTCCTCGGCCGCCTCGGCGGAGGCCAGCAGTGCGGCGGTGGCGCCGTCGTTGAGGCCTGCTGCATTGCCTGCCGTGACCCGGCCGTGGGCGCGGAAGGGGGTTTTGAGCGTGGCGAGGTCCGCCACGGAGGTGCCCGGGCGCGGCGGCTCATCCACCGTGTTGACGGTCCAGCCCCGGCCCGGCTTTATGGTGGCCACGGGGACCAGGTCCGGCTGGATCTGGTCTTTCGCGTATGCTGCGGCAAGCTTGTCCTGGGAAGCGACGGCGTAGGCGTCGGTGCGTGCCTTGGTAATGGCGGGAAAGCGGTCGTGCAGGTTCTCTGCCGTGTTGCCCATGTTCAGGGCTGCCGGGTCCACAATCCGCTCGGACATAAAGCGCGGGTTGGGATCCGCACCGGCCCCCATCGGGTGGTTGCCCATGTGTTCCACGCCGCCAGCGATCACAACGTCGTAGGCACCGAAGCCGATACCGCTGGCGGTGGTGGTCACGGCCGTCATGGCGCCGGCGCACATCCGGTCAATCGCAAAGCCGGGTACGGTCCGCGGCAGTCCGGCCAGCAGGGCCGCGGTGCGGCCGATTGTCAGTCCCTGGTCACCGGTCTGTGTTGTCGCGGCGATGGCCACTTCGTCGATTCGTTCGGCCGGCAGGGACGGGTTGCGGCGCATCAGCTCGCGGATGCATTTCACTACGAGGTCATCGGCCCGTGTTCCGGCGTAGATGCCCTTCTCGCCGGCCCGGCCGAACGGGGTGCGGACGCCGTCGACGAAGACGACCTCACGGATGGTGCGCGGATTCGCGGTGCTCCGGGTGTGGCTCACGTGTTACTCCTCATCGAGACCTGGGTGCCGGACCCCTGCCCCGCGCGCAAACGCCGAGGACAGCAGAACCGGGCGACATCAGACAACATGTTACTTGTCAGTAACATAGCTGGCAAGGAGTAGGTGGCCGGGCCGCATGGAGGCGGGTTGGCAACGGGCCGGGAGGGCGGCTGCCGGGCTTAGCCTGCTTTGTCCGGGGCCGGCACGGTCTTGGCTTCCTTGACCGGCAGTGGCTGCGGGTTGCGGAAGGCTTCGGCGATGAGCGGGGTGACCAGTTCGATCTGCCACTGCCGGGTCCCGAGGTTCGCCAGTTCCTCGGCGATTCCCTCTTCGCTGAACTCCACGGGCGGACGCCAGGAGACACGGCGCAGGTAGTCCGGGGTCAACAGGTTTTCCAAAGGCATGTTCAGTTCTTCGGCCTTGGCCTGCAGCAGCGGGCGGGCGGTGGCGAGCCGGGCGGCGGCCTCCGGGTCCCGGTCGGCCCAGACCCGCGGGGGCGGGGGAGCGTTGGTGGGCAGGTGCAGGGGAGGAAGGTCCTCGAGGGCGCGGGCGGCGGTGATGCAGCGCAGCCAGCGCGGTGCCTCGCGCTGGGCTGCGCGGCCGTGGAAGCCTTTGGTCCCCAGCAGCTGGGGCACGGTGCCGGGCATCGCCTTCGCCGCCGCGACCAGGGCGGAGTCGGGAATCAGCCGGCCGGGGGCGACGTCGCGGTTTTGCGCCAGCGAATCCCGTTCGAGCCATAGCTCGCGCACCGCGGCGAGCTGGCGCCGGTCGCGGATCTGGTGCAGTCCGGACGTTTTCCGCCACGGATCGACCCGGGGTGGTGCCTGGCCGGCGCCCAGGATGGCGGCGAACTCCTGTTCGGCGAAGTCCAGTTTGCCGTCGGCGGTGAGCAGTTCGATAAGCTCCTCGCGTAGTTCGGTAAGAACTTCGACATCCAGTGCCGCGTAGCGGAGCCACGGTTCCGGCAGCGGCCGGGTGGACCAGTCGGCCGCTGAGTGTTCCTTGGCGAGGCCAAAGCCCAGCAGCTGCTCGATCACCGCAGCGAGGCCCACCCGGGGAAGCCCGGCGAGGCGGGCGGCGAGTTCGGTGTCAAAGAGTCTGTCCGGCCACATGCCGAGTTCGGAGAGGCACGGCAGGTCCTGGCTGGCGGCGTGCAGGATCCATTCGACGCCGCGCAGGGCCTCGTTGATGATGCCAAGGTCGCCAAAGGGTTCCGGGTCGATCAGCCAGGTGCCGGAGCCCTCCCGGCGGATCTGCACCAGGAAGGCGCGCTGGCCGTAGCGGAAACCGGAAGCGCGTTCGGCGTCGACTCCGGCAGGGCCATGGCCTGCGGCGAGGGCAGCCGCGCAGCGTTCCAGCCCGGACATGGTTTCAATAACGAGCGGCACACCGTCGCGGGGGGCGTCAAGGTCGATCACCTCGGGAACCAGGCTGTCGAAGCCGTCCACGGCGATGTGGGCTGTGGCGTCAGCGGCCTCGGTCTGATGTTGTACGGTGCCTGCCGTGCTGATTTCCGGAATTTGAGGGGTCATGATGGGTTTAGTTTACCGATAACACGGTGCTGCGGGCCGCGCATCCGCCAAAAGGAGTCGGTGTGCCCGTCCTTGCGGCCGATGTCAGCTTCCAAACCAGGCCCGTCCCCGGCGCCGGCGCGGCAGGGCTGTGACACCGTCGGGCAGCGGCGGCAGGCCGGCGAACGTGCAGACCATGTCGGACCAGGCTTCCAGATGCGAGGTGATGTCCGGGGTGGCCGGAGTCCAGGATGCCCTGAGCTCGATGTCGATCGAATTGGGTCGGCCTTCGAGGGTTCCGAAGCTTTCGGACAGTACCCTGGTCGCGGTGCCGCCGGCCGAGCGGTACGGTGCGGCATGGTCCTCCAGGGCTTCAACGAGCCAGGTCCAGGCAACGGAACCCAGCAGTTCGTCATTGCCCATCTCCGGTTCCAGCTGGGCGCGGATGTAGGTAACGATCCGGAATTCCCCCTCCCAGACCGCGGAGCCGTCGGGATCGTGCAGCAGGATAAAGCGGCCGGTGGCCAGTTCGATGTCCTCGCTCTCGGACGCTCGCGTCAGGGCGGCCGCCGCGGGTCCATGGACTGCGCCGGAAGACGTTGATGCGCCGGGCGCAACAACCTCCGCCCCGAGTGCCACGGCGAACGGTGCCAGCCGCGCCGGGGCCGGGATTTCTTCCAGGCGCAGTTCACCCCGGGTTCGTGCCTGCCGAAGGGTTCCCAGGGCAAAAAGAAAATCTGCCGGAACCTGGTCGAGTGCGTTCACAATGGAAGATTATGCACGGAGTGTGCACAAGCCCTGCAGGCTCGCCGCCGCTGCCCGCTCCGGCTTTGGGCGGGCGAGGGCGGCGGGCCCGCTGCCGGGATCAACCGGCGGCGAGCTCGCGCTTGATGGCGGCGATAAAGGAATCAACATCGTCTTCGGTGGTGTCGAAGGAGCACATCCAGCGAACCTCGCCGGCCGCCTCGTTCCAGTCGTAAAAACGGAAGGACGCGCGCAGCCGGTCCGCCACGCCGGGCGGCAGGACCGCAAACACGCCGTTGGACTCCGTCTTCTGGCTTAGCTCGACGCCGGGGATGGATTCGACGCCGGCCCGAAGCCGGGCAGCCATGGCATTGGCGTGCGAGGCGGAGCGCAGCCACAGGTCCCCTTCGAGCAGGGCGATGAACTGCGCGGACATAAACCGCATCTTGGAGGCGAGCTGCATGTTCATCTTGCGCAGGTAGATCAGGCCCTGGGCCGCGGCCGGGTTCAGGGCGATGACGACCTCACCGAAGAGCAAGCCGTTTTTGGTGCCGCCGAAGGAGAGGATGTCGACGCCGGCGTCGCGGGTGAAGGCCCGCAGCGGCACATTCAAGTGGGCTGCAGCGTTCGCCAGCCGGGCGCCGTCCATGTGTAGCTTCATGCCCTTGGAATGGACATGCTCGGCGATCGCCCGCACTTCGTCCGGCGTGTAGCAGGTGCCGAGTTCGGTGGTCTGGGTGATGGACACGGCCAGCGGCTGCGCGCGGTGCTCGTCGCCCCAGCCCCAGGCTTCCTTGTCGATTAGCTCCGGAGTCAGCTTGCCGTCCGCTGTGGGGACCTGGAGCAGTTTGATGCCACCGATCCGCTCAGGGGCGCCGTTCTCATCCATGTTGATGTGTGCGGTGGAGGCACAAACCACGGCCCCCCAGCGAGGCAGCAGGGACTGCAGCGACAGCACGTTGGCGCCGGTGCCGTTGAAGACCGGGAAGCACTCGATCCCTGCGCCGAAGTAGCCCTCCATCAACTGCTGGAGCCGGGCGGTGTAGTCGTCCTCGCCGTAGGAAACCTGGTGGCCCTCGTTGGCGGCGGCCAGGGCCGCCAGTACCTCCGGATGTACGCCGGAATAGTTATCCGAGGCAAAGCCGCGGACGGCGGGATCGTGGAGCCGCACCGCTGTGCTGGCGGGGGCAGTTTCAACTGTGCTTGTCATCGATTTGCTCACTCTTTCAGTCTAAGGAGATCCGGGCCCCGGCACTAAGCCGCAAGGGGTCGGTCAGGGCTGCGGAACCTGCCCAAGCAGTACGCGCCGGCCGTTGAGTTCCGCCGCGGGGGAGGTGAAGAGCCCGACGGCGGCCGCAGCCAGTTCCGTCACGTCGGTGAATCCGGGGAAGGTGCGTTCCGGCGACTTCGCGCGCATGGCGGCATCCACGAGGGCTTTCACCACAAAAATCACCGCCGCGCTGTGCTGTTCAACGGGGACGGCGGCACTGCCGGGACCGGCGGCCCCCGCCTGCCCGCGGTGGAAACCGTCGGCCACGGCCAGGGTCCACGCTTCGGCTGCCGCCTTGGCAGCCACGTAACTGGCACCGCCAGCCGTCGGCCGGCCTACGGCCGTGGAGGACACCATGGCGAAGCGGCCGGCGTCGGACGCCGCAAGATCGTCATAAAACACGCGCGAGACGTTGCGCAGCGTGGTGATTGCGCCGCGTTCCAGGAAGTCCCAGTCCTCGTCGCTCTGGTCGGTGATGCCCTTGGCGCCGCGCCAGCCGCCCACCAGATGAATGACGCCGTCGACGCCCCCGCCTTTTCCGGCCAGCATCGAGTGCACGGTGGAGTGCAGCGACCGGACTGCAGCGAGGTCCGCGAGGTCGCACACCAGTGGCGTGACTGCGCTTCCGGCTTCCGCGGCGGCCGCTTCAATCCGGGCCCGGTCCGAGCCCACGGTGAAGACCGTGTGCCCGGCCCCAGTCAGCGCGCGCGCCGCGGCGATTCCGGACGGGCCGCTGCCGCCGGTGACCACCACGTTCAGGGGCCGTCCGGCGCTCATGCGGCGTTCATGGCCGTGCTGGTATTTGAGGTCTCCGAGGTGCCCGTGATGCCGGCCGTGGATTCGATGACCGGGCGCATTTTCTTCTCAAGTGCCTCGTAGAACATCGAGAGCGGGAACTCGTCGTCGAGGACCTGGTCGGTGAGTCCGCGCGGCGGGCCGGCCAGCGGCAGCGCATCCGGACCTTTGGCCCAGACGGACGAAGGGTTGGGTGTGACGGTGCCGGAAATCAGCTCGTACGCGGCCAGCCAGTGCGCCATCTTCGGCCGGTCGATGGAGCGCCAGTAGAGCTCTTCGATCCTGGCGCCGAGTTCAACCACAACGTCGGCGGCCTCGTCCCAGTCGATGCTGAGTTTACTGTCGGTCCAGTGCAGGACGCGGTGCTGGTGCATCCAGGCAAAGAGCAGCTGGCCACCCAGACCGTCGTAGTTGCGCACCCGGCTGCCGGTAATGGCGAAGCGGAAGATCCGGTCGAAGATAACGACGTACTGGACCAGCTTGGCGTGCCGGCGGGCCTCCGGATCGGCGTCCTCGTCCTTTTCGATTTTCACGGATTCGCGGAATGCGGTCAGGTCGCAGCGCAATTCCTCGAGGGAGTACAGGAAAAACGGCATCCGCTGCTTGATCATAAAGGGGTCGAAGGGCAGGTCACCGCGCATGTGGGTGCGGTCGTGGATCAGGTCCCACATCACAAAGGTTTCCTGGGTCAGCTCCTGGTCCGTCAGCAGGGCTGCCGCGTCCTCCGGCAGCTGCAGCGAGGTGATGTCCGCGGCGGCGCTGAGCACGCGGCGGAAGCGGGCTGCTTCACGGTCGGCAAAGATGGCGCCCCAGGTGAAGGTAGGAGTCTGGCGGACCGCGACGGTTTCCGGGAACAGCACCGCGGAATTGGTGTTGTAACCGGGGGTGAAATCCAGGAAACGAATCGGCACGAAGAGCTTGTTGGAGTAGTCGCCCTCCTCCAGCCCGGCAATGAACTCGGGCCAGATGACCTCGATCAGGACGGCCTCGACCAGGCGGTTGCTGCTGCCGTTCTGCGTGTACATCGGAAAGACCACAAGGTGCTGCAGGCCGTTGACCCGGTGCTGCTGCGGCTGGAAGGCCTGCAGGGAGTCCAGGAAATCGGGCACGCCAAAGCCGCCGTCGGCCCAGCGGCCGAAGTCGGTCACAAGGAGGGTGAGGTAGTCGGCGTCGTGCGGAAAGGACGGCGCGAGAGCCGTGATGGACGACGAGATCGTCCGGACATATCCGCGGGCCGGTTCGTGGTTGGCGGTCTCCGGCACGGAGCCGTCCTGGACCTGGAGTGCCTGCAGCGCGGTGGCGGCGGCCTTGAGCTCCATCCACGCCGGGGAGTCGGCCGTGATCGGGGCAGTGGTGGTGACAGCAGTGGTAGTCATCGTCAGCTGGCGCCTTTCTGTTTGCTGGGAGCGTCGCTCGTCAGTAGCTGAAACGAGCGTAGCAAGCAAACAGAGGTACTAACGCAAAACAAGCTTGAGCATAAGAAAGTCTGGGGCAAACCGACCGCAGGACCCCGGCCAGCTCCAGCGGCCGCGGGGCTTCCCGGAGATTCGGGCGGGGCGAACCGGCGAGCACTGCAGAGGACCCCCGGCGGCGCCGCTGCTGCGGTGCCGCCGGGGGTCCTGGTCGCAGCCGTACCCGGTGCGGACTACTGCCCGGCGTCGCCGGCCGAAACCAGCTTCAGGGAAACGGAGTTGATGCAGAAGCGCTGGTCGGTCGGGGTTCCGTACCCCTCGCCCTCAAACACGTGCCCCAGGTGCGAATCGCAGTGGGCGCAGCGGACTTCCACACGCTCCATGCCCTGGGTGCGGTCATGGATATACCGGACGGTGCCGTCCGCCAGCGGGGCCCAGAAGGAGGGCCAGCCGCAGTGCGAATCGAACTTCTCCTTGCTGGTGAAGAGCTCCGTGCCGCAGGCGCGGCACTGGTAAACGCCAGCGGTGTGGGAGTCCCAGTACTCGCCGGTGTACGGGCGCTCGGTCCCTGCCTGGCGGAGCACGCGGTACTCCTCCGGACTCAGTTCCTGGCGCCACTGCTCGTCGGATTTTTCCACCGTCGGGCTGGCGTTGCCGGCATCGGATCCGCCCGCGCTTTCGGCGGCGGGATCCTTGACGGGCGTGACTTTTGGCCTGTTTGTAAAGATGCTCATAGCCTCAGTAACGCTCAGGAGTCCCCGATAAATCCCGATCCGGCATAAAGATGCAGGACCGGAAGACCCAGCTTGTCCTGGGCTTTGGTGGCCCAGTCCGTGTGGAAGGTGTCTGCCACGGCATGCGGACGGGTGATGACAACTGCCTGCCCGGCGCCGAGTTCCTTGACCCGGGCGACCATTCCGTCGACGGCTTTGCCCTCAACGATTTCGCCGGTCACGCCGCTGCCGAGTCCTGCCAGCGCTGCGAGCGAGGCGGCCAGGGTTTCCGCGGCTTCGGCGCGTTCCCCCGCAGGGTCGGAGTGTGCCGTCAGTTCACGGAAGGCCTTGGAAATTTCCAGCAAGGAGAGATTCTCCAGGAAATCCACCAGCAGGTGCCGCTCCGTGCTGGCCGGAACCAGGACCACCAGCGGGGTATCACCTCCGGCGAGCAGTGTTTCAATGTTGACGCGGTCGTCCGCGCCGAGGGGCTCTTCTGTCAAAATGACGATTGGATCACTCATGCCCCCAGCCTAGTCGCGCACCGGTACGCCCGCACGGTTTGCGGCCAGATGTCCCCGGATGCCGTGCCGGGCGCGGACTTCGGTAAGAATGGTGCCATGGCTTCTTCCCTCCGCCTCCTGCCGGATCCGCACCGGATCCCCGCCGCCCGCGGCCGGGCCACCCGCTCCGCTGCTGCCACCGCAACCGACGCTTCGGCCCAGGGCATTGCTAAATGGGCCCTCGGCGGCATCATTGGCGGCAGTGCAGCGGCCGGGCTGCTGGCTGCCGGATCCTCCGCACTCGCCCTGTATTTCGCCCGCCGCGTGATCACCCCCGCCAAGGTCAAGGACGAGGACCAGGAAATTCTCGCCGTCATCCGGGCCGGACACGGGTTGCAGGTGATCCTCGCCGCGACGCCCGAGTCCACGGTCGAGGGCGTCTATGGATTGTTCTTCGACGGCGGACGCGGACACGCCCGGATCGGCCGGATCGTGTCCTATTCGCCGGCAGAGCGCACCGTGCAGCGGGAAGTCGAGGCTGTCTACAGCGGCGACCTCAGCACGGCCCGCCGCGGCTACTGGAGCGGAGCCGCGTTCCCGGATCCCGCCAGCATCGGCCTGCCCCCGGAAGACGTGGACATCGACGTCGACGGCGGAACAGCGCCGGCCTGGCTGGTCCGGGGCCCGCACGAGTCCGGGATCTGGGCGATCATGGTCCATGGCCGGGGGGCGAGCCGGCAGGAATGCCTCCGGGCCGTCCCGACTGCCCGGGAACTGGGCCTGACCAGCTTGCTGATTTCCTACCGCAATGACGGGCTGGCGCCTTCGGCGAACGACGGACGATACGGTCTGGGCTCCACCGAGTGGCGCGACGTTGAGGCCGCCATCGGCTTTGCCCTCAGCCACGGCGCCCGTGAAGTGGTGCTCTTTGGCTGGTCCATGGGCGGGGCCATCTGCCTCCAGACCGCCGATTTGTCCCGCTACCACCCCCTGATCCGCGCGATGGTGCTCGATGCCCCGGTCATTAACTGGGTGAATGTGTTGGCGCACCATGCAGAACTCAACAGGATTCCCTCTGCGGTCGGCCGCTACGGGCAGCTTATGATGAGCCACAAGCTGGGCCGGCGGCTGACCGGCCTCGCCGCCCCGGTGGACCTGAAGGCGATGGACTGGGTATCCCGTGCGGTGGAACTGCGGACGCCGACGCTGATCATCCACAGCGTCGACGACGAATACGTCCCCTACGGCCCGTCCGCGGCCCTGGCGGAGAAGAACCCGGAGATGGTTACCTTCGAGACCTTCGACCGCGCCCGCCACACCAAGGAGTGGAATGTGGATCCGGAGCGCTGGGAGCGGCTGGTCACGGCTTGGCTGGGGCAGCAGATTGCGCCCCGCCCTAACCCTGGCCAGCCGAATCCGGAGCCGGAGCCCCGCCGGGTTGACAGTTGACGGCAATGTTTGCCGACAACATTGCTCTTTTCTGCACCCCCGGCGTGCGGAAGCCGGCTAGTTCCTGCCGGTGCCGATCCGGGCCGTGCGGGCGCCGGTAAGCCGGATCAATTCGGCCGGGCTTAGCTCAAGGTCCAGGCCGCGCCGACCGCCGGAGACAAATATCGTTTCCAGGGCCAGTGCGCTGGCGTCGACCACGGTGGGGGAGGGCTGCCGTTGTCCCAGCGGCGAGATGCCGCCCAAAACGTAGCCGGTGCGGCGTTCGGCCGCCGCGGGGTCCGCCATCGCCGCCTTCTTGCCGCCGAGGGCGGCCGCCATCGCCTTGAGGTCCAGGTTGCCGCTCACCGGCACAACACCGACGGCTAGCCGGCCGTCGACGTCGACCATCAGGGTTTTGAACACGCGTGCGGGATCGACGCCGAGTACCTCCGCGGCTTCCAGCCCGTAGCTGGCGGCGGCCGGGTCATGGCTGTAGGGGTGGACGAGGAAAGGAACCCCGGCAGCCGTTAGCGCGGCGGTCGCCGGGGTTCCCTGTGAAGCTTGCTTGCGTGCCATACGATCCGTGCGTCGGTCAGGGCTGCTGCGGAAGGGCAGCAACTTTGCGTTTGATCCGGCCCAGCATAGCGGTCATCCCGCGCATCCGAAGCGGCGTGATGGCGCGGGTGAGGCCCAGCAGTTCGGGCATGTCGTCCGGGACTGCCAGGATCTCGGCCGGGCTCAGGCCGTCAAGACCCGCATGCAGGACACTCGCAAAGCCGCGGGTGGTTGGGGCTTCGGGGGGAGCCTTGAAAAAGAGTTGTACGCGTTCTGCCGCGCCGCCGTCGGACTGCTCCGTTTCAATGGTCAGATACAGCGGCGACTGGCATTCCACCACCTGCTCCATCAGCTCCGGGTGGTCCTTGAGCCGGTCCGGAAGTTCCGGAAGTTCGCGGGAGAACTCGAGGAGCAGTTGGAGCCGGTCGGGTTCCGTGACGGCCTGGAAGTCGTCAACGATTTCGGCCAGTGCGGTGGGGAGGGCAGGAGTATTCATCTCGTCCAGCTTACGTCTTCCAGCTTCCGCACGCTCGGCGCCCGCATTCCGCCCGGAGCCCGGAGCAGCCTGCGGGCTACCCGGCAGCCGGCGCGCTGCCGCGTTCAGCGCCCTTGACGATCGGGGCGCGGACCGCGTTGCCCCATTCGGTCCAGGAGCCGTCGTAGTTGCGCACTGACTCAAAGCCCAGCAGGTACTTGAGTGCAAACCACGTGTGGCTGGAACGCTCGCCGATGCGGCAGTACGCCACAACATCGTCTCCCGCCTTCAGCCCGGCCTCGCCAAGGTACAACGACTCAAGTTCGGCGCGGGTCCGGTAGGTGCCGTCCTCGGCGGCTGCCCGGGCCCAGGGAATGGACGCCGCAGTGGGGATGTGTCCGCCACGCAGGGCGCCTTCCTCGGGGTAGGCGGGCATATGCGTGCGCTGGCCGGTGTACTCCTCGGTGGAGCGGACGTCGATCAGGGGCTTGCCGAAGTGTGCCATGACGTCTTCCTTGAAGGCACGGATCGGAGCGTCGTTCCGCTCGACGACGGGGTACTCGCCCGGGGCGACGGCAGGCTTGTCCGTGGTGAGGTGCCGACCTTCGGCGACCCATTTGTCCCGGCCTCCGTCGAGCAGCCGGACGTCCTTGTGGCCAAAGAGCTCGAAGACCCAGAGGGCGTAGGCGGCCCACCAGTTTGATTTGTCGCCGTAGATGACAACTGTGCTGTCGCGGGAGATTCCCTTCGCCGCCGCGAGGGCAGCAAACGCCGCGCCGTCGACGTAGTCGCGGGTAACCTCGTCGTTCAAGTCCGTGTGCCAGTCGATTTTCACGGCTCCCGAAATGTGGCCGACCTCGTAGAGCAGGACGTCCTCGTCGGATTCCACCACCACCAGCCGGCCGTCGTTGAGGTCGCCGGATTCGATCGCGGCGGCCAGCCATTCGGTGGACACTAGGCGCTCGGGGTGGGCGTAGCCGGCGAACTTCTCATTCTGCTCAACGGGGTAGGGCATTTGGTGGCCTTTCACTGAAACGGTCAGGAGGCCGGGCCGTTGCAGGATCGAGCACGGCGCCGGGCCTTCTCCAACACTAACCACGGCCCGCCGGGATTTCCTCCCCTGGTTCACGGACGGAAATATGGCCTTCGTCACGCGCCGTCCGGCTACACTCCTCGGGCCGACAGTCGGCGCGCGCTTTGCCGGTATTCTTTTTGGGGACAAGAGACCAGCAGAACGGACCACCTTGGTACAGATCGAACAGCTCACCGCCCGCACCCCGGCCGTTTCAGTGGACGAACTCCTTAACGGGTTTTATCCGTCGCCGCGCTTTGGTGAGGTGTCGTTTTCCAGCTACCGGCCGGACCCGGCCCAACCCAGCCAAAGTGCCGCCGTCGGCGCGCTGGAAGCTTTTGCGGCCAACGTGGGGTCGCGCGATGGGGAGGGCCTCTTCAAACGATTCTTCGGCAAAAAGGACATCTCCCGGGCGGGGATCTACCTCGACGGCGGCTTCGGCGTCGGCAAGACCCACCTGCTCGCCTCGCTGTGGCACGCCGCCCCGGGGCCCAAGGCGTTTGGCACCTTTGTGGAATACACAAACCTGGTCGGGGCGCTTTCCTTCCGCAAAACCGTGGAGGCGCTGAGCCACTACAAGCTGGTCTGCATCGATGAATTTGAGCTCGATGATCCGGGCGACACCGTGCTGATGTCCCGGCTGATGCGCGAACTGGCCGACGCCGGGGTCAAGCTCGCGGCCACCTCAAACACCCTGCCCGGTTCACTCGGCGACGGCCGGTTTGCCGCCGTCGATTTCGCCCGGGAAATCCAGGTCCTGGCGGACCAGTTCGACGTGGTCCGGATTGATGGTGAGGACTTCCGCCACCGAGGTCTGCCCGCCGCGCCGCAGCCGCTGCCCAACGAACAGCTGACGCACCGCATGCAGGCGGAGTTCCATGGAAAGACAGTGGCGCGCGATGAGTTCAGCACCCTGATCGACCATCTGGCCGGTGTCCACCCGAGCCGTTACCGTCAATTGCTCGACGGGATCGAAGGCGTGGTCTGGAAAAACGTCCACACCATCACCGAGCAGGCAGTGGCGCTGCGGTTCGTGGTACTCGCGGACCGGCTCTACGACAAAGACGTGCCCATCCTTGCCAGCGGTGTGCCGTTCGACCAGCTTTTCACCGAAGAAATGATGACCGGCGGGTATACAAAGAAGTACTTCCGGGCCGTCTCACGCCTTACCGCACTGGCCAGGGAAGGCCAGAACCGCGAGCCCTCGTAGCGAATCCTGCTCCGCAGCTGCGGCGAGTCATTCGCTGGCGTGCCGTAGGGGGCTCGCCTTGGCCAGTGGTTGGTCCGTGTAGTCGAGGCGCCGTTAAACGCCGGAGCCGTTAAACGCCGGAGCCGTTAAACGCCGGAGCCGTTAAACGCCGGAGGTGCCGGCACCGCCTCTCGGCGGGACCGGCACCTCGCTGACGTATCTGGGTCAGAGGCCTGGCCGGCGGTCTTCGCCGGCGGCGGGCGGCTCATCGGCCACGGGAGTTCGATCGGCGACAGGAGCCGTATTGGGCTTCTCGTTCGCCTTGTCCACGAAGCCGGAAGCGCCGCGCTGCATGGCATCGATCTTGTCGGCGTGCTTTCCGCCGGTCTTAGAGTCGACGAAGTCGCCGGCCTTTTCGATGCCGTCCTTGATGGCTCGTTCGTTGCCACCAATAACTTGCTGAGCCTTGCCCTTTAGATCGTCAAGTAATCCCACGGGCACCTCCCTTCGGTCGTGGAGCCAGATCGCTCCTGCATTTTCTACCCTAACCGGAGCTGGCGGGGGTGCCAAGGGTGTCCGCTCACAGGGTAAGAGGCGATTCCTCCCAGCGTTCAGGCCAGCAGACCGGAGGGGCCGGACTCAGAGCTGACGAAGGGCTGTGGGCCAGAAGAGGATGGGCAGGACGCACCTGACGCGCCCGGCATTGACACACATTTTGTCCTATAACCCGCATTTTGGCCGCTAACCCTATAACCCTGGACAAGGGGCCGGGCACAAAAAAGAGCAGCTCCGGGGGAGCTGCTCTTGTGGTGGGCGATACTGGGATCGAACCAGTGACCTCTTCCGTGTCAGGGAAGCGCGCTACCGCTGCGCCAATCGCCCGCAACCGGAAGTATCCGGAGTGGAATTGCAATGAAGAGAGCGGACGACGAGATTCGAACTCGCGACATCCACCTTGGCAAGGTGGTGCTCTACCAGCTGAGCTACGTCCGCATTTTAGTCCATGCCGGCTTGGCCGGTGGTACTGCATCAAGCAAGTTGCCTTGCTCTGGTGGGCGATACTGGGATCGAACCAGTGACCTCTTCCGTGTCAGGGAAGCGCGCTACCGCTGCGCCAATCGCCCCTTGCATCCGATCTGCACCGGAAACCAGGGTTTTCACCGAGGTGGGTACGGGATTCGAACCCGTGTATACGGCTTTGCAGGCCGCTGCCTCGCCTCTCGGCCAACCCACCGTGTAGATACGATTCCAAAGAACCTTACCGTGACAGTGTCCTGCGAGCGGACGACGAGATTCGAACTCGCGACATCCACCTTGGCAAGGTGGTGCTCTACCAGCTGAGCTACGTCCGCATTATTGTCAGCAAATCCCCGCCGCAATCGGCAATTCCTCGCGTTCCAACGAGTAAGAACTCTATAGGAGGTTCAGGGAACTTACAAATCGAGCCGACGATGACTGACTTCAAGACCGCTGTATCCCTGAATTCTAGGGTTTTTTTCGAATTACAGCCATGTAATTAGGGAAGGCTTTTCCGGTCGCAGCCCGGTGGCCCTCCCAGCGGGCCGCAGTTCAGCAGGGCAGTGTTGAAGGACGCATACGGCGCCATCACGGTAGCGTGCCGCCCCGATTTCTAAATTTGCTCAGGGTGGGCTAGCATTCAATGGCATTGGGGCGATTGGCGCAGTGGTAGCGCGCTTCGTTCACACCGAAGAGGTCACTGGTTCGAACCCAGTATCGCCCACGCACTAAATGGTCCGCCCCGCTCAGTGAGCGGGGCGGACCATTCAGTTAAATGCTGCGGGCTTCGTCCTGAGTTCCTGCCACCGGCGATCGTTCTGGTGAGCCGCATGGTGTGAGCCTCGGTTGAGCGGATCGCGGTGTTCTGCACTGTCTTACCCCCGTGAAAGAGTCTTGTTATGACCGCCCCACTTCTTGCCCACGCCACGGATCACGGCCGGATGTATGCCCGGTCCACGTCGGAGCAGTTTTCCGTGCCCTCGATTACCACAGTGATCGGCCAGCAGCCCCATGGCCTGGACGGCTGGTTTGGCTACATGGGCGCCAACAGCCTCGCCCAGGACCCCGGGTTGCCCGGTATTCTCGGCAGTCCGGCCAAGCTTCGCCAGGCGGTGAGCCGTGCCGCCAAAGCGGCCGGAACCTACCGCGACGATGCCGCGAAACGCGGAGACCGGGTGCACAACTATTGTGAGCAAGTGGCTTTGCGTGCCTTGGGCCGGCCGCACCAGATGAAGGAAACCCG
The DNA here is from genome assembly GCF_030063265.1 of Pseudarthrobacter sp. PH31-O2. Classification (NCBI taxonomy): domain Bacteria; kingdom Bacillati; phylum Actinomycetota; class Actinomycetes; order Micrococcales; family Micrococcaceae; genus Pseudarthrobacter; species Pseudarthrobacter sp. PH31-O2. Next base: position 178,038 of record NZ_JASIST010000007.1, read on the forward strand.
CGAGGCCCTCTCCGAGAACGGTGAGGAAGCTTTCGCGGCCAGGTTCGACGAGTGGTGGGAACTCTTCCAAGTGGAACCCGTTGCCCCGGAAATCACGGTCTGGAACAAGACCGTAGGCTATGCCGGGACCTTGGACCTTGTCGCCAGGATTAACGGCCGCACCTGCCTCATCGACTACAAAACCAAGGGCACCAGCCGAGATGGCACAGTCAAACCACTCGATGACAAAGTGGTGATGCAGCTCGTGGCCGGCATGAAGGCCGAGGAAAGCCTGGTGGATCCCGTGGCAGGGGAGTGGGAAGCCTGGCAGCACGGTGAATCCCCGATCCTGTTAGCGGTGGCGATTGGGCAGACTGAAGTCCGTCCGCTGCGCGCCAACCCTGACGTCCTCAAGCACCATTGGTGGAAGTTCTGCGCCCTGCGGCGCGTCTGGGAAATGTCCGCCGACACCACAGCGGCCGGAACTGCCCTCCTGCCGATCGCGCCGCCGGTAGCCCGCTGAGGTGGCTCCGGGCGCCGTCACGTCAGCGTCATCGTTTCCAGGCGTCGCTGCGGAACTCCGCCACCTGGATGTCAGCAGAAACAGCGGTTCGGACGCAGCCAAGCGTGGCATTTCGCGGCGCCGCCTCGGAATACCCTGCTCGGACTCTGGATCTAGGCCAGCCAGGGGTATCCGTACGTCACTGGGAGCGAAGACCGCTTTCTGCTCGCTTAAGTCATCAGGCGAGTAGTCAACAGGGGTCGGCGTTTCAAAAACGTTAATTCCCGGATCGGCGGAGCCGTGCAAAGGATATGCCGCGTCGTCGGCTAGGCGGTTCAGGATCTGCCAAAGAGGAACTTTAGTTGGGGGCCGAACCCAACCACCGCCAGCTGACTCGAGCCGAGCCTTGACTTCCCGGTAGTCGATGGGGTCTAGAAGGTGCGTGCCAGTGACAAACGTGGCAGCCAGTACCCCTGGATGCCAGGCATCGGCCTACCCTAAAACATTCGGTCCCCGGTGGCAGGAACGCGGGGCACCAATCCGCATGCGCCGTGCATGGGCCAGCCGACACCGTGCTTGTGGCTATGCCGTGTATCTGCCTGGCAGAGCTAACTGGCGGTGAATTCTGTGCTTGCAAGGTGGAAGTAGGTGTTGCGCCGGGGTTGCTGGCGTGGGTCGACGTGCGGTGGCGGGATGAACCAGGGAACCCCGGTGCGGACCTGGATGGTCCATTGCTCCTTGTGGATTACATGGTGATGGTGCGAACACAGCAGGGTTCCGTTGTCAGTTCCGGTAGTGCCGCCGCGTGACCAGTAGTCGACATGGTGGGCCTCGCACCAGGACGCCGGGATTGTGCAGCCGGGGAACGCGCAGCCCTGGTCGCGGGCGATGAGGGCTTTGCGGATGTGCGGCGGGAATACCCGTGTGGCCCTGCCGATGTCGAGGACCCTGCCTTCGCTGCCGAGCAGCACCGGGATGATGTCCGCGTCGCAGGCGATCTTCCGTGCCGTGGCGGCGTTGACAGGCCCGGAGAAGAGCAGGGACCCGGTATGGGCCATCGTCCGGCCGGCGGAATCACTGGTGCCGGCCTGCCGGTTTGCACGGCTGGTCTGGTTTGAACGGCTGTCCTGGCTGGTTCGGAGCAGGGCCAGTAGCCCGCGGTAATCGATGGTGACCATAACCTGCGGCCTGAGTCCACCCGCGGCCGGCAGGGATCCCGTGGCGAGGGCGACCTTGCAGGCTCCGACCAGGCCGTCCAGCAGCCTCTGTGGGCGCGAACGAAGGTCCAACTGTGCTGCCGCGGCCCCTCCGAGACCCGGATCACCCGACGTTCCTGACGCACCCGACGATCCTGACGCATCCGATGCACCTGACGCTTCGGCGTACACTGCAGCGCTGGTCCGCGGGTTGGTGGCAGTGTTCATGACGGTGAGGAGGTGCTCGAACTGTTCGGTGGTCGCGAAGATTTCCAGGTGCGCGAGGCCTTGGCGGGGTTTGCGGATGAAGGCGCCCTGGAGTTGGCGGAGCAGTTCTTCGGAGGGTTCGGCGCCGTCCTGATCAATCGCATCGGTCCAGCTTCGGGCCACGCGGGCGAGGAAGTCCGGGTCGTTGTCCGCGGCGGTGCGGGTCAGCGCGTGCTCCATCCGGGCGGCGGTTGCCTCGTCGCAGACGTGCCGCACCCGGTCCAGGGCCAGGGTGATGATGGTCGCGGACCGGGACGGGACCTCTCCGGCTGCCACCGTGGCACCAAGCTCGGCGCGCAGCGCAGGCAGGTCCTGCCCGGTGAATCCCTGCCGGGGCAACAGGGTTCCGGCGAGGCAGAGCCGGCGCCGGGCCTCCGCGGAGCTGATCCGCAACCGCGCCCTTAGGAACTCCGTGACGTTCCGGTACCCGTCGTCCACCGCAACAGCCGGGGCCGGCGCAGCGTCCAAGGATCGCCGTGCCGGTTCGCCCCAAGCCGCGCGCTCCAACCCGGCCGCGACCTCCCGGCCGGCAGCACGAACCTCGGGTTCTGCACCCGCACCCGCACCCGTGCCGCAGCCGGCCCCGGTGCCGGGGTCCTCCCGCCAGCCCGTGGTCCACGAGTTGCCAGCGACAATGCCTGCTGTTGTGGCCGCCGCCTGCTTCCGGGTCCGTTCCACCGCGCCGGTTGCCACAACCTGCAAATACTCCACGACCCGCGAGAGCTCCTCTACGGTGCCGGCGAAATCCGACGCTGACGCGAACCCGAGCCCCGCAGCAGCTTCGACTGCCGTCGAGCCCACTGCGCGGAGTGTGGCAAGGGCATCATCCACTCCGGACTGCCCGGCCGGAGTTACGCGCCGGTCCGTGTCCCGGACGGTGATGAAATCCCTGCTGGCTTCCATATAAACATTCTGCTCGGGGGGTCTGACATTTTGCGCGACACAGCCTTGGCGACTCCGTGCGGACCGCAGATCCCCGCCCTAATCCCGGCCCGCTTCCCTGCCCTCAGAACGGACCAGCCCCGGCATCCGGAAGCCACAGCCAGTCAAACCGGACACCTACACCGCGCGAGCAGACCATCGATCCACCCGGACGGATTTGCTGGCCGCGTCCGGGTCAAGGGCTGATGTGCAACTAAACTGGACTGGATCCCATCGCCGCCCACTGTAAGGACAGACTGCACATGGCCATTTTGAATATCCGCATCATCGGGGATCCTGTGCTGCGCACAGTTGCCGATCCCGTGACGGAGTTCGGGCCTGAGCTGGCGAAGCTTGTTGCCGACATGACCGAAACCATGGAAGACGTCGAAGGTGCGGGCCTGGCCGCACCCCAGGTCGGCGTCAGCCAGCGGGTCTTCACCTACCGGATCGGCGGCGTCGAGGGACACATCATCAACCCTGTGCTGGAGAACAGTGCAGACTTCCAACCCGACGAAGTTGAGGGGTGCCTCTCCATCCCGGGTCTTGGTTTTCCGGTCCGCCGCCGGCGCCACACCCGTGTCACCGGCGTGGACCTGCACGGAAACCCGGTCACGGTGGAGGGCGAAGGAATGCTGGCGCGGGCCTTCCAGCACGAAACGGACCACCTGGACGGAATCCTCTTCACCGACCGGCTGGAGGGCGAAGACCGCAAGAGCGCACTGCGCGCGATCCGGAACGCCAACTACGACTCCATTACGGAGCAGACCATGGCGAAACGGGCCAGGACAGTCGGCACCAGCTTCGGTTCCGGCAGTTTCGGCTCTTTCGGCAACTCCCAGTGAGGGTCCTTTTTGCCGGAACACCGGCCGTGGCTGTGCCCTCCCTGGATGCGCTGGTGGCGGCGGGTTTTGACGTTGTCGCCGTCCTGACCCGGCCGGACGCGCCGCTCGGGCGCAAACGCGTGCTGACGCCGTCGCCAGTGGCTTCCCGCGCCGCGGAACTGGGCATCAAGATCATCCATGCCTCGAAAGTCGACGACGCCGTGACCGCAGAAATAGCGGCTGCCGCCCCGGACGTCGCAGCAATTGTGGCCTACGGCGGGCTCATCCCGCGGGTGGCCTTGGACATTCCCCGCCATGGCTGGATCAACCTGCATTTCTCTCTGCTGCCGGCCTGGCGCGGCGCGGCTCCCGTGCAGCGGTCCCTGATCGCCGGCGACGACGTCACCGGCGCGGTCACCTTCCTGCTGGAGGAAGGCCTGGACACCGGCCCGGTGTTCGGTACCCTGACCGAAGCAGTCCTGCCGGAGGACACCGCCGGTGCCCTCCTCGAGCGGCTGTCCCACAGCGGGGCCGTGCTGCTGACCCAGACCCTGTCCGCGGTGGACGCAGGCCAAGCCGCCGCGGTGCCGCAGCAGGGCGACATCAGCGCAGCCCCCAAACTGACCCTCGACGACGGCCGGCTCGATTGGCAGCAACCGGCCCTGGCCATCGGACGACGGGCGCGCGGGGTCACCCCTGAACCCGGTGCGTGGACTACCCTCGGCGGCCAGCGGATCAAGCTGGAACCGGTATTGCTGCGGCCAGCGGGCCGCGACCTGGAACCGGGTCAGCTGGCACTGGCGGGTCAAGGAGTGCTGGTGGGCACCGGTTCGCACCCGGTGGAACTCACCCGGATCCAGCCGTCAGGCAAAAAAATGATGACCGCCGCTGATTGGGCGCGCGGACAGGCAACACTGGAAAGCGTGGTATTCGAATGAGTGAGTCCGGGACGAGCGGCCGGGGCAACGGCCCCCAGCGCGGCGGTTCAGGCGGCCAGCGCGGCGCCGGACAAAGCGGTGGCCAGGGCGGCCGCGGCCGCGACGGCAGCCATCGGAATGCTCAGGGCCGGGAACGGAACCGTGGTCCGCAGCGCGGTTTCACCGAGAACGCGCCGTCCCAGCGAACCCGCCGGGCGGACCCGGCCCGGCTTGTGGCCTTCGAAGTGCTGCGCGCGGTCGCAGCCGAGGACGCCTACGCGAACCTCGTCCTCCCCGCCCGGATCCGGCACCACGGCCTGGACAAGCGCGACGCCGGGTTTGCCACGGAACTGAGCTACGGGGCCCTGCGTGGCCAGGGAACCTATGACGCCATCCTGGCCCGCTGCGTGGACCGGCCTCTGGACCAGCTGGACCCGGCGATCCTTGATGCGCTGCGGATCGGGGCGCACCAGTTGCTGGCCATGCGGGTCCCCGCCCACGCGGCGCTGGACCAGACAGTGGGCCTGGCCCGCGCGGTGATCGGCGCCGGGCCATCGACCCTGATTAACGCCGTGTTGCGCAAGGTGTCAGCCCGAAACTTTGAGGAGTGGCTGGAATTGCTGCTCAGCGATGAGACGGATGAGACCAAAAAGGCAGCCATCCGCTACGCACACCCCGAATGGATTGTCCGGGCGCTCCGGCAGTCCCTGGTGGCCCACGGGCGTCCCGTCAGCGAAATCGGTGACCTGCTTGAAGCGGACAATGCCGCTCCCGTGGTCAACCTTGTGGCGCTGCCCGGGCTCGGCAGCCTGGACGAGGCGCTCGAAGGCGGCGCCACACCCGGGGAACTCGTCGAAGGCTCGGCGCTCTCCAGCGGCGGAGACCTCGGCCGGCTCGCGTCCGTGCGGGAAGGCACCACCCGTGTTCAGGACGTTGGCTCCCAGCTCGTGGCCCGGGCCCTGGCCGCCGTCGACCTTGGCGGCAGCACAACGAGGACCGGCGAGGGAGGAACCGGCGACAGCACCGCCGGGTCGGAAAGTCCGGCTGAACGATGGCTGGACATGTGCGCCGGACCCGGAGGCAAGGCAGCCCTGCTCGGCGCACTGGCCCGCGAACACGGGGCCACCCTGCTGGCCAACGAGCCCGCCGCGCACCGCGCGAAGCTCGTCCGGCAGGCCCTCGCCGCGGTCCCGCACGAAGTCTGGCATGTGCGCACCGGGGACGGCCGCGAGGTGGGCACCGAGATGCCGGAAAGCTTCGACCGTGTCCTGGTTGATGCGCCCTGCACCGGCCTGGGCGCCCTGCGCCGCCGGCCGGAATCACGCTGGCGCCGGACCCCCAAGGACCTGACGGACCTCGGCCCGCTGCAACGGGAACTGCTCAAGTCCGCAGTGGACGCCGTGAAGCCCGGCGGCGTGGTGGCCTACGTGACGTGTTCGCCGCACCCGGCGGAAACGACCGCAGTTGTGAGCGATGTGCTGCGCAAACGCGACGACCTTGAACTGCTCGACGCCGGTGCGGTGCTGGACAGCGTCAGCCTCACCGGCCACCTCGACGCCGGACACGAGCTCACTGCCCAGCTGTGGCCCCACGTGCACCGGACCGACGCCATGTTCCTGGCGCTAATCCACAAATTAGCCTGAGCAACACGAAATACTGAAGCACTAAAGAGCAGCGACCCGCACCGGGACATCCGAGCAGAATGACAAGGAATTCCACATGGCCACGTGCTGCATCAACCCGAGCATTCTTTCCGCCGACTTCGCGAACCTCGAAGGAGAACTGCGCCGGATCGGCAACGCGGATGCGGTCCATGTCGATGTGATGGACAACCACTTTGTGCCCAACCTCACGCTGGGCTTACCTGTCGTTGCACGGCTGCAGGAGGTCAGCCCGGTGCCGTTGGATGCCCACCTGATGATTAACGATGCGGACCGCTGGGCTCCGGCGTACGCGGAGGCCGGGGTCGCGTCGGTGACTTTCCACGCCGAAGCCTCCATCGCGCCGATCAAGCTCGCGCGTGAGCTCCGGGCCCGCGGCGCGAAGGCCGGGATGGCCCTTCGGCCGGGCAGCGCCGTCGAACCATACCTTGACATGCTCGGGGAACTGGACATGCTGCTGATCATGACTGTGGAGCCGGGCTTCGGTGGCCAGGCCTTCCTGGACCTCACGCTCCCCAAGATCCGCCGGGCCCGCGCGGCGATCGACGCGTCCGGCCTCCAGGTGGCGTTGCAGGTCGACGGCGGAATCACCGAGGACACCATCCGCCGCGCCGCGGACGCCGGTGCCAACGTGTTCGTCGCCGGCTCCGCCGTCTACGGTGCCGAGGATCCGGGAGAGGCCATCGAACGGCTTCGGGCCGCCGGGCAACGCTAACGCTGAGGCCGGCAACGCGGGCGCCAAGGACCAACGCCGTAACATCCGGTCGGGGGAATACCCGCGGCTGCCCGGCGGTTGTGCCAGAATAGCTACACACATACGTGCTCCGGGGTCGGTGTAAGTCCGAACCGGCGGTTATAGTCCGCGACCCGCGCGCCGGCGCCTCCCTCGGGAAGATAGCCGGCAAACGGTTGAACCGGTGGAACTCCGGTACCGACAGTTAAAGTCTGGATGAGAGAAGCACGTACAGCTGTTACTGCGGAGCCCTGCCGGCGCCGCGGAATGTTGCTGTCGTATGCCCCCGGAGCCATCGCGCTTTTGAGGGAAGGAACGGCAACCAGATGTACTCTCTGCGATGGCTCTTGACCACCACCACGGTTTGCGAAAGCCCGGTGAGGTGTTGATGAGCGTCCTGAATACCACGCCCGATACGACGGTCGAGGCGCTGGCCGCTGCAGGCTTCAGTACCGCCGAGCTTGCCGCCATGGACGCCGCCCTGGCTGCGGCGCTGCAGGGGCCGCGCGGCGCGAACCCGCTGGTTGGCGCGGTCGTGATTTCCGCCGCGGGAACCCCCATCGTCACCGGCTACCACCGCGGGGCGGGCACCGCGCACGCCGAAGCGGACGCCATTGACCAAGCCAAAGCCGCCGGCATCGACCTCAGTGGCACCACGATGGTGGTCACACTGGAACCGTGTGACCACCGCGGGCGCACCGGGCCGTGCACCCAGGCGATCATTGAAGCCGGTATTACCGACGTCGTCTACGCGGTAGATGACCCACACGACCCGGCGGCCGGTGGTGCGGCCACGCTACGCGGAGCGGACGTCCGCGTCCGCTCCGGGCTCTGCGCCGAGGCCTCGCTGGACATGAACCGGCGCTGGTTCGACGCCGTTGCTGCCGCCCGGCCCTTTGTCACCCTGCACATCGCCCAGACCCTCGACAGCCGGATCGCCGCCAGCGACGGCACCAGCCAATGGATTTCGAGCCCCGAATCGCTGGCGGACAACCATGCCCTCCGTGGCCGGATCGACGCAATCCTGGTCGGCACACAAACGGTCCTGGTCGACAACCCGCGGCTCACTGCCCGGGGACCGGACGGGAAACCCGCCGGCCGGCAACCGTTGCGCGCTGTGATGGGTTTGCGGGGGATCCCCGAAGACGCCGCCGTTCACGGCTCCGACGGCAAGGTGCTGCACTTGCCCACCCGTGAGCCGTTGGAGGCCCTGGAGGCGTTGTTTTCCACCGGTGTCCGCCACCTTATGGTCGAAGGCGGCTCCCGGATCCTAAGTGCTTTCCTGGCCGCCGGGCTCGTGGATGAACTGATCGTCTACCTGGCCCCAACCCTGCTCGGTTCCGGAACTCCGGCCCTGGACGACCTGGGCATCTCCACTTTGGCGAACGCCCAGAGGTGGGACTGGGATCCGGCGTCCGGCGGCGCGGTTCAGCTGCTTGGCAGAGACCTGCGGCTGCACTTGAGCCCCACGCCAACCAGCCCCACGCCAACCGGCCCCACGCCAACCGGCCCCACGCCAACCGGCCCCACGCCAACCGGCCCCACGCCAACCGGCCCCACGCCAACCGGCCCCACGCCAACCACCCCGGCGGGGACCGGCAACGCGCCGGCTGCCCACAACTCTTCAGCCGATTCAACCCCGTCCCGCGCAGGCGCGGACACCGCCGCAGGAGGCAACTGATGTTCACCGGAATTATTGCCGAGCAGGGGAAGGTGTTGTCCGTTGAACGCAATGGTGACATCAGCGCCACCGTCCGGCTGCACGCTCCCGCCAGCACCGAGGGGCTGGCCCTAGGCGGATCCATCGCCGTCAACGGCGTCTGCCTCACGGCCACGGCGATCGACGGCCGGGACTTCAGCGTAGACGTGATGGGCGAGACGCTCACCCGCAGCACAGTAGGCGAGCTTGCCCCCGGGGACCCCGTTAATCTCGAGCGCTGCGTGCCGGCCGGCGGCCGGCTCGACGGGCATGTTGTCCAGGGCCACGTCGACGGCGTCGGGCAACTGCTCGAACGCGAGTCGCTGGGCAATTGGGACCGGCTGCGCTTCGGTGTTCCGGTGGGGTTGGCCCGCTATATCGCGGAGAAGGGCTCGATTGCCGTCGACGGCGTGTCGCTAACCGTGACGGCGGTGAGCCCGGCCGCCGAACCGGCCCCGTGGTTCGAAGTGGGGCTGATCCCCACCACACTCTCCGACACCGGACTGGGCGCCAAAGCACTTGGCGGGCGCGTGAACCTCGAAGTTGACGTGCTGGCGAAGTACACTGAGCGCCTGCTCGCCTTTTCCGGCGCTGCAGCCGGGGGAGCAGCAGTACGCGCGGAGGGGGCAACAGCGTGAACACCGTCAAGGACATTCCTGCCCGTCAAGGCATCCTTAGCCAAGCCGGCGACGCGGCCGGGCCCGCACCCGTTACCGCGCCGGCCGGGCTCGACCTGATTGAAGACGCCGTCCGCGCAATTGCCGCCGGCCGTCCCGTCCTGGTGGTGGACAACGAGGACCGCGAAAACGAAGGCGACATCATCTTCGCCGCGCAGCATGCCACGCCGTCGCTGATGGGGTGGACCATCAGGTACAGCTCCGGTGTGATCTGCGTGCCGCTCGAGGGCGGCCGGGCCGAGGCCCTCGCGCTGCCTCCGATGGTTGACATCAACGAGGATGCCAAGGGCACCGCCTACACAGTGTCCTGCGACGCCGCGCTGGGCGTGAGCACCGGGATCTCCGCCACGGACCGCGCCCTGACAGCCCGGATCCTTGCCGATCCCGGGAGCCAGCCGGCGGCTCTGACCCGCCCCGGGCATGTTTTTCCGCTCCGGGCCGTTAACGGGGGAGTGCGGGAACGCGCCGGGCACACCGAAGCGGCTGTAGAACTGTGCAAGCTGGCCGGACTCGAGCCCGTGGGTGTGATTGCAGAAGTGGTGTATGACAACGGAGAGATGATGCGGCTGGACGGACTTCGCGGCTTCGCCCTTGAGCACGGCTGCCCGCTGATCTCGATTGCGGATCTGGTGGCCTACCTCGAGGCGGCGCAGCCCGCCGGTCATCCAACGGACCCCGTTTAATGGAGGAGAAACGATGACGACGTCTGAAGCACAAGAACAGCTGGCGGCCGAACACCTGCCGCATCCGGTCAGCGCAGGCCCGATCGTCCAGCTGCCCACGGCCTTCGGCAACTTTGTGGCGCAAGCCTGGACCGATCAGGCCACCGGCGCCGAGCACCTGGCCGTCAGCTCCCCGCTGCCACCGGTCGACGGGCAGGCTCCGCTGGTCCGCTTGCACTCTGAGTGCCTCACCGGAGATGTCTTCGGCTCGTACCGCTGCGACTGCGGCGAGCAACTCGCGTATGCCCTCGAGATGATCAACGAGTTCGGCGGAACCCTGCTGTACCTTCGCGGCCAGGAGGGCCGGGGAATCGGCTTGGCGAACAAAATGAAGGCCTACGCCCTGCAGGAGGCAGGCTTCGACACGGTCGAGGCCAACGAACAGCTCGGACTGCCCGTGGATGCCCGCAGCTACCAGGCCGCGGCACAGATCCTCGCGGACATGGGCCTCCACGAGGTCCGCCTGCTGAGCAACAACCCGGACAAACAGGACCGGCTGGCGCAGGCCGGGGTCCGTGTTGTGGAGATGGTGCCCACCGAAGTTCCATCCCGCGAGCAGAACATCCGGTACCTGCAGACGAAAAAGGACCGGATGGACCACCGGCTGGTCCTGGACGTGCAGCCGGTGGCGCCGGCATCGGGTCCGGGCGGCTTCGAGAACAGCCACGACTGACTAACCGGCAGCAGCCCGCCACGGGCCGCTCCCACGTTTTGACACGCACACCACAACTGAGCAGAACAAGGATTCCCAGATGAGCGGACACGGCGCACCACAGATTGACCTCAGCACCTTTCAGCCGGAGGAGACCTCCCGGCTGAAACTGGCCATTGTGGCAGCGAGCTGGCACACCCGGATCATGGACGGGCTTCTGGAGGGCGCCCTGCGCGCAGCGAAAGACGCCGGCATCGACGAGCCGACAGTGCTTCGGGTCCCCGGCACCTTCGAACTCCCCGTCGCCGCCGCCCGGCTGGCACCGCACTTCGACGCGGTGGCCGCGCTCGGCGTCGTAATCCGCGGCGGCACCCCGCACTTCGAGTACGTCTGCGAAGCAGCCACGCTCGGACTGACGGAAGTCTCCGTGCGCACCGGCGTTCCGGTCGGCTTCGGTGTGCTGACCTGTGACACGGAACAGCAGGGTATTGACCGGGCGGGGCTGCCCGGCTCAACCGAGGACAAGGGCCACGAGGCCGTCACCGCCGCACTGGCGACAGCGGTGACGCTCAAACAATTCAGCTAAGCCGCGGCGGTTGGGGTCCGGCCGTACCCCGGGCAGCGCAGGCCGGACCCTGGGCAGCCCCTGCCGGACCTTGCGGACTGTGTCATCGCCCACATCCCGCCCGTCACGGAACGGCCCGGCAGGCACCCGCCCCCCTCGAGGAAGTAGGCTTGCGGGTGTGAAGAATTTCGAATCGCTGTTCGCAGAACTGAGTGAAAAGGCAGCCGTCCGTCCGGAGGGTTCCCGCACCGTCGCCGAACTGGATTCCGGAGTCCACGGCATTGGAAAAAAGGTCGTGGAGGAAGCAGCCGAGGTCTGGATGGCTGCCGAGTACGAATCCGATGAAGCCGCCGCTGAAGAAATCTCCCAGCTGCTCTATCACCTGCAGGTTCTGATGCTGGCCAAGGGACTCAGCCTGGAAGACGTCTACAAGCATCTCTAGCCACGTCCGCTCCGGAAACCGGCAGGCCGTGCCTGCGAACCCGGTGTACTGCGTGGCCCGCTGTGCCTGAACCGACAATTCCCGGACGGACTGTTTCTGAACGGACTTCGTCCCAACCAAGAGAGACCTTCCCCATGCTCAGAGTTGCCGTCCCGAACAAGGGATCCCTGTCCGAAGCTGCCTCCGCCATGCTCGCCGAGGCCGGCTACCGCCAGCGCCGCGACACCCGCGAACTGGTCATGGTTGACCCGGACAACGACATTGAATTCTTCTTCCTCCGTCCGCGTGACATTGCCGTCTACGTCGGCCAGGGAACGCTCGACGTCGGCATCACCGGCCGAGACCTGCTCCTGGACGCCGAAGTTGAAGCCGCGGAACTGCTTCCGCTCGGCTTCGCCGCCTCCACCTTCCGCTTCGCCGGCCCGGTCGGCGACTTCACCGCCGTCGAAGAGCTTGAAGGCAAACGCCTCGCCACCAGCTACGACGGACTGCTCCGCGGCTACCTTGCCGAGCGCGGCATCAACGCCCGGGTGGTCCGCCTTGACGGCGCCGTTGAGTCCTCCGTCCGGCTCGGCGTCGCGGACGCGATCGCCGACGTCGTTGAAACCGGCAACACCCTCAAAGCAGCAGGCATGGAGATTTTCGGCCAGCCGATCCTGCGCTCCGAAGCCGTGCTGATCGGCCGCGCCGGCGAGCGGAACGCCGCCGCCGAGGTACTGATCCGGCGCCTGCAGGGTGTTCTCGTGGCGCGGCAGTACGTTTTGATGGACTACGACATCCGCAAGGAGCTGGTGGAAGCAGCAGCAGCCCTGACCCCTGGCCTGGAATCGCCCACAGTGTCGCCGCTGCGCGATTCGGACTGGGTTGCCGTCCGCTCGATGGTGCCGAAGAAACAGACAAACGCGATCATGGACGAACTATACGACCTGGGTGCCCGCGCCATTCTGGTGAGCACCATCCACGCCTGCCGCATCTGAGCGGCGTCGGAAATTTTTTCGTGAGCCAATACCAGGAGAAGTCATGGCTGTAGCTGTCCGCGTTATCCCGTGCCTTGACGTCGATGCCGGCCGCGTCGTCAAGGGCATCAACTTTGAAGGGCTTCGCGACGCCGGCGACCCTGTCGAACTCGCGCACCGGTATGACAACGGCAGCGCGGACGAGCTGACCTTCCTGGACGTCACGGCCTCATCGGGTAACCGGGAGACCACGTTCGACGTCGTCAGGCGGACCGCGGAGGAAGTCTTTATTCCACTGACCGTCGGCGGCGGCGTCCGTGGTGTTGCAGAAGTGGACAGGCTCCTGCGCTGCGGCGCGGACAAGGCCGCCATAAACACCGCTGCCGTCGCGCGTCCCGGGGTGATCGATGAGATTACCCGGCACTTCGGCTCCCAGGTCCTCGTCCTGTCCCTCGACGCCCGGCGCACCCGCCCCGGCTCGCAGCCCACCCCCTCCGGCTTCGAGGTGACCACACACGGCGGCCGGCAAGGCACCGGGATCGACGCAATCGCATGGGCCCGTGAAGCTGCCGACCGCGGGGTCGGCGAAATCCTGCTGAACTCGATCGACGCCGACGGCACCAAGGACGGCTTCGACCTGGAGCTCATCCGCTTGGCGCGGGCAGCAGTCAAGGTTCCGCTCATTGCCTCCGGCGGAGCCGGGAAACCTGAGCACTTCCCGCCGGCGGTGGCGGCCGGCGCGGACGCTGTCCTCGCCGCGTCGGTCTTCCACTTCGGACCGCTGGACATGATCGCCCAGGTCAAGGCAGCCATCCGGGCAGCAGGGTTCGACGTCCGCTAAGCGCAATTACGCAAAAAGAAGGTTGGTCGCGCCTGGGCCACGCCCGCAGGGTCCGCTGGCCGAGCTTGCGGGGTGAGGGCGTTTGCGGGGCCTAGAGCCCGACTTCGGCTGACTGCAGGAGCGCGACGGCGTCCGGCTGGCCTTCGAAGGTTACGAGCGAATGTCGGGTCCGGCCGTGGGCGTGCATCAGGAGCTCGCCCGGCTCGCCAACGATCGCCACGGATACCGGTGCGCGCTTGGCGACGTGCCGGGGGCCAGAAGGGCGCACCAGCACGATGCCCAGGTCCACGCCGCGGTACAAGATGGCGGCGCGCTTGATCAGATCGTCCCAGAGGGCGTCGGAGTAGTCCTCGTCCAGGGCACGGGGCGCCCAGCGGTCGACGGCACGGCGGACGTCTTCCGTGTGGACGAAGTATTCGATCAGGTTGGCGCTTTCGTCCAGGGCCTTGATCTTCATTGGCGAGAACGCGGAGGGACCGGTACGGAATAACCTCACCAGCTTGGTGTACTCCTCCGGCGCCGTGAGCTTCGCTGCCAGTGCGGCCGTGGCCTGGTCCGATGCCTTGGCCAGCCGCTTCACCAGCAGCCCCAGACCAACAGCGGCCTTCCGCTCGCGCAGGTACAAGTGCGCGGCAAGGTCCCGGGTTTGCCACCCGGCACAGAGCGTGGGGGAGTCAGGGCCGGCCGCGAGCAGGGTTTCGGCCAAGAATTCTCGGGAGGGATCGACGAAATGCATCACTTGTGAAACTAGCACGAGACAGCGGCTCGTGTGCACTTGAATTGCCGTAGTTTTGGCATTAGCGGCCCCGATCTTATCGCGGTGGCGCCGATCCTCGGCGGACCGCGCTGCAAGCGGACCGCGGGCCAACTGGGCGCCGGCCCGAGTGAAGGCACTAGACTTGAGCTGATGTCTGAGCAGCCCGCCCCCGCCCTTGGTAGTGCCCACCCGCTTGATGGATCTCCGGATAACGGGGACGCCGTCGCCGCGACTGTTCCTGCCGCGCCGGCGGGCCCGCTCCCCGCAGGGCTCGCCGAAGCGTTAAAACGCGACAGCGCCGGGCTGGTCGCAGCGATTGTGCAGCAGTTTGACACCCATGAAGTGCTGATGCTGGGCTGGATGGACGACGAGGCACTTAGCCGCACCATGACCAGCGGGCGGGTGACGTTCTTCTCCCGCTCCCGCCAGGAGTATTGGCGCAAGGGCGACACTTCCGGTCACGTGCAGTGGGTCAAGTCGCTCGCCATGGATTGCGACGGCGATGCGCTGCTGGTCCGGGTGGACCAGGTCGGTGCCGCCTGCCACACCGGGACCCGGACCTGTTTTGCGGGCCGCGATCTCGACGCTGTCACCGGCCCCGCCGACTGACCCGGCAGTTGACCGCGGCGGACAACCGCACCGGGGCGGCGCCGCTATCCGGCCACAGCCAAGCAACCATCAGGACCACCACTGAAAGAACAGGCGGAAATCACAGCCATGCAGGACCTTGGAATCATTAGCCCAAGCCTGGCGGAGTTCCGTGAACTCGCAGGCCACAGCCGTGTTATCCCCGTCCGGCTCAAGGTGCTGGCTGACGCCGAGACCCCGATCGGGCTGTACCGCAAACTCGCCCAGGGCCAGCCCGGAACGTTCCTGATGGAATCCGCGGCTGTCGGCGGCGCCTGGTCCCGCTACTCCTTCATCGGTGCCCGGTCCCGGGCCACCCTAACCACCAAGGACGGTCAGGCGCACTGGCTCGGCGAACCGCCGGTCGGCGTCCCGCTCGGCGGCAGCCCGGTGGACGCGGTCCGCGACACCGTCGAGGCCCTCCGCACCGACCGGTTCGAAGGCCTGCCCCCGTTCACCTCCGGCCTGGTCGGATTCCTCGGCTGGGAAACCGTCCGGCACTGGGAAAAGCTGACCAGCCCGCCCGAGGACGACCTTCAGCTGCCCGACATGGCGCTGAACCTCGTCACTGACATGGCCGTGCACGACAACATGGACGGCACCGTGCTGCTGATTGCCAACGCCATCAACTTCGACAACAGCACCGAGCGCGTCGACGAGGCGTGGCACGACGCCGTCGCCCGGGTCAAGGCCCTGCTGGCCAAGGTCAGCGCCCCCGTCCGGCAGCCGGTCTCCGTGCTCGACGCCGCCGCACTCGACTTCGCCTCGAGCGTGCAGGAACGCTGGGAGGAAGCGGACTACCTCGCCGCCCTGGACCGCGGCAAGGAAGCGATCGTCGACGGCGAAGTGTTCCAGGTGGTCATCTCCCGGCGTTTCGAAATGGAATGCGGCGCGGATCCGCTGGACGTCTACCGGGTTCTGCGGAATACCAACCCCAGCCCGTACATGTACATCTTCAGCCTCGAGGATACTGCCGGCAGGCAGTACTCCATCGTCGGGTCCTCCCCGGAAGCACTCGTGACCGTGACCGGCGAGGACGTCATCACCCATCCCATCGCCGGGTCCAGACCGCGGGGCAAAACCGTTGAGGCGGACACGGCGCTGGCTGAAGAACTCCTCGCCGACGAAAAGGAACGCGCCGAGCATTTGATGCTTGTGGATCTCTCCCGCAACGACCTGTCCAAGGTCTGCGTCGCCGGATCCGTTGACGTGACCCAGTTTATGGAAGTCGAGCGGTTCAGCCACATCATGCATCTGGTTTCCACAGTGGTGGGCAAACTGGCCCCCAACGCCACCGCCTACGAAGTGCTGAAGGCGACATTTCCCGCCGGAACGCTCTCGGGCGCTCCTAAACCGCGGGCGTTGCGCTTGCTTGACGAACTTGAGCCGCACCGCCGCGGGATCTACGGGGGAGTGGTGGGCTACCTTGACTTCGCCGGCGACATGGACATGGCGATTGCCATCCGCTCTGCCCTGCTGCGGGAAGGACGCGCCTACGTGCAGGCCGGTGGCGGCATTGTGGCCGACTCCGTCAACGCCGCCGAGGCGCTGGAGACGGTCAACAAGGCCGCCGCCCCGATGCGGGCCGTCCACTCTGCCCGGTCGCTGCGCAACATCACGGCGGACTCGATTTCCATTCCCGGGACGCAGCCATGAGCGGCACCGTCGTGAAGAGCACCAGCCCGGTGGTTCCGCGCTGGGCACGTAAGTCCACCCTGGTCCTGGCCATTACGGCGCTGGCACTTGCCGTCTTTGGCACCACAACGCAGGGCTGGCTAACCGTCCACCTCGATCCGGCCCAGCTCGGGGCGGCCGTCAGCAGCCAGGACGGCCTGCACGTGCAAGGCAGCAAAGCCGCCACCACAGTCACGGCACTGGCCCTGGTGGCACTCGCCGGCGGCCTGGCCGCGTCGATTGCCGGCCGGATCGCCCGCTGGATCATCACCGCGCTGATCCTGCTCGCCGCCGCCGGCATCGTCGGCGCCGCCGTGCTCGTCCTCGCGGACCCGGCGGCCGCAGCCCAGGGCTCCATCGCCGCCGCCACCGGAATCTCCGGCAGCGACGTCCAGGTGGACGTGACGGTGTTCCCGGTCCTCGCCGTCGTCGCCGGCGTCCTGCTGGGGCTCAGCGCGTTGCTGATCATCCCCGCAGGCCGCTTTTGGCGCTCGCGCACAAAATATGACACCGCGGCAACTGCCGCCGCCGGCGGGGCTGCGGCGCCGGCCGGCCCAACTGACGAGATCGACAGCTGGGACCGGTTGTCCCGCGGTGACGACCCCACTTGAGCCGATGCCGCGGGCGCGGCCAATTACACGGACAATAAATGGCAGAATGTAAGCAGTATTTACCCTGAGGAGATTCCCATGAGCAATGCCCCTGTTTCCGCCCCCAAGCCGGCTGCCGGAACCGGCTACTCCTACGACGACGTGGACCACAGCGAACCGACGGGCCACGGCAACAGCCCGGCCGCCTGGACCACCGTCCTGGTGATGCTGGTCGGCGCGCTCATTATGTCGATCGCCTTTGTTATCGCCAACACCCCGATCTTCATCGCGGGTGGTGTGGTGATGGCGATCGGCCTGGTCATTGGTTTCGCCATGCGCAAAGCCGGATACGGTGTTGGCGGCAGCAAGCTGAAGAACGCCGGCCACTAAGGGTGAGCGTTCTCGATGACATCAATGCCGGTGTCAGGGAGGATATGGCTGGCCGCCAGCGCCTTGTGACGCTCGCAGAACTGAAGGAGCGCGCGGCTGCAGCCCCGCCTGCTCGCGACGCCTGGACCGCCCTTGGCGGCGCTTCGGCAAGCCGGGAGCAGCTGAAGGTCATCGCCGAAATCAAGCGCCGGAGTCCCTCCAAAGGCGACCTCGCCAGCATCGCTGACCCCGCATCGTTGGCGGTGCAGTACGCCGACGGCGGTGCCGCCGCGATCAGCGTCCTGACCGAACAGCGCCGCTTCAACGGCTCGCTGGCCGACTTCGACGCCGTTCGGGCAGCCGTGGACATTCCGCTGCTGCGCAAGGACTTTATGATCGACGAATACCAGATCTGGGAGGCCCGGGCACACGGGGCCGACCTGATCCTGTTGATCGTTGCGTCCCTGTCCGACGCGCAACTGCGCGAGTTCACGGCCCTCAGCCGCGAACTCGGGATGAACGTACTCGTCGAGACGCACACCGCCGGAGAAGTCGAACGGGCGGTTGCTGCCGATGCCCGGATCATCGGGGTTAATGTACGCAACCTCAAGACACTCGACGTCGACCGTGCCGTCTTCGCCGAACTCGCCGGAAACATCCCCGCCGGTGCGCTGGTCATCGCGGAATCGGGTGTTCGCGGCGTCGACGACGTCCGGCACTATGCCGCCAACGGCGCCAATGCCGTCCTCGTGGGCGAAACGCTGGTCAGCGACGCGACCCCGCGGGAGCGGATCGCCGAATTTATGGCCGCAGGAGCAGAAGAAATCGCCGCACGTTCCTGATCCGTGGTCCGGCCGGGCAATGCCCGTCCGGAGGCGGTCAGGGCTTCCGTGCGGCCCCCAGATCAAATAAGCAGTGGAACAGGATGGTGAGACTGATGGTCGATGCGCCAGCAGCCAACTCAGGCGAAAGCACCGTGGACGCGTTCCTGCAGGGTGGAGAATCCCTGCGGCATGCCCCCGGACCCTACTTCGGCTCCTACGGCGGCCGATGGATGCCGGAATCACTCATCGCGGCCCTGGATGAGCTGGAAGACACCTTCGAGAAGGCCAAAGCCGATCCCGAGTTCACCGCAGAAATTGCGGAGCTGAACAAGAACTACTCCGGCAGGCCTTCGCTGCTGACCGAAGCCAAGCGCTTCGCCGAGCACGCCGGCGGGATCCGGCTTTTCCTCAAGCGCGAGGACTTGAACCACACCGGGTCGCACAAGATCAACAACGTCCTGGGCCAGGCACTCCTTGCCAAGCGGATGGGCAAGACCCGACTCATCGCCGAGACCGGCGCCGGGCAGCACGGCGTCGCCAGCGCCACTGCCGCCGCCCTGATGGGCCTGGAATGCGTTGTTTACATGGGCGCCGAAGACTGCCGCCGGCAGGCCCTGAACGTGGCCCGGATGGAGCTGCTCGGGGCCACTGTCATTCCGGTGACCAACGGCTCCCAGACCCTCAAGGATGCCATCAACGAGGCGCTGCGCGACTGGGTGGCCAATGTGGACAATACGCATTACCTGCTGGGCACAGTTGCCGGGGCGCACCCGTTCCCGGCCATGGTCCGGTACTTCCACGAGGTCATCGGCGAGGAAGCCCGCGCCCAGATCCTGGCGCAGACCGGCCGCCTGCCCGACGCGGTGTGCGCCTGCATCGGCGGCGGCTCCAATGCCATTGGCCTCTTCCACGGCTTCCTGGATGATCCTTCGGTGAAGATCTACGGATTCGAGGCTGGCGGCGACGGCGTCGAAACCGGCCGCCATGCCGCCACCATCACGCTCGGCAAGCCCGGAGTGCTGCACGGCGCACGCTCCTACCTGATGCAGGACGACGACGGCCAGACCATCGAATCGCACTCTATTTCGGCAGGCCTGGACTATCCCGGCGTCGGACCGGAGCACTCTTACCTCGCGGACATTGGACGGGTGAGCTACGAACCGATCACGGACAGTGAAGCCATGGACGCCTTCCGCTTGCTCTGCCGCACCGAGGGGATTATCCCGGCGATCGAGTCCGCGCATGCGCTGGCCGGTGCCATCAAGGTGGGCCAGCGGCTCGCTGCCGAAGCCGGGCCCGGAAGGGCGGCCGAGAAGATCATGATCGTTAATCTCTCCGGCCGCGGCGATAAGGACGTGGCTACCGCCGCCGAATGGTTCGACCTGCTGGATAAGGATTCACCCGAACACGAGATCGCCGCCGAAGGGGAACAGCTGTGAATGACCTGACCGACGCCGGGGCAGCCCGGACCGCCAGCAAGTCCGCTGCGGCCATTGACCGCGCCAAGGCCGAGGGCCGTGCAGCTCTGATCGGCTACCTCCCGGCCGGTTTCCCCAGCGTGGAAGAAACCATAGCAGCCGGCATCGCCCTTGCGGAGAACGGCGCGGACCTGATCGAAATCGGCATCCCGTATTCGGACCCGGTGATGGATGGCCCCGTCATCCAGGCAGCGACGACGCAGGCCCTCGCCAAGGGCTTCCACGTTAAGGATGTCTTCGACGTCGTCCGCGGCATTACCAGCAAGACTGACGCTGCGGTGCTGGTCATGACCTACTGGAA
Organism: Pseudarthrobacter sp. PH31-O2; assembly: GCF_030063265.1. Taxonomy (NCBI): domain Bacteria; kingdom Bacillati; phylum Actinomycetota; class Actinomycetes; order Micrococcales; family Micrococcaceae; genus Pseudarthrobacter; species Pseudarthrobacter sp. PH31-O2. The sequence continues at coordinate 198,212 of NZ_JASIST010000007.1, forward strand.
TCCCGTTGTCCGGATGGGTGTGGAGGACTTTTCCCGCCAGCTCGCCGAAGCCGGGGGTGCCGGTCTCATCACCCCGGACCTGATCCCGGACGAAGCCGCCGAATGGATGGCCGCTTCGGACAAATACGGCCTGGACCGGGTGTTCCTGGTGGCGCCGTCCTCCTCACCGGCGCGGATGAAGCGCACCGTTGACGCGAGCCGCGGCTTTGTCTACGCCGTCTCGATCATGGGCGTCACCGGGGCCCGGACGTCGGTCAGCTCGGCGGCCAAGGACGTCGTCGCGGCCGCGCGCGCTGCCGGCGCTGCACGGGTTTGCGTGGGACTGGGCGTCTCCAACGCGGACCAGGTCCGCGAGATTGCCGCCTACGCGGACGGCGTGATTGTTGGCACCGCGCTGGTCGTGGCCATCGGCGACGGCGGCGTCGATGCGGTAGCGTCCTTGACGAAAGACCTCAGTACCGGCCTCACCAGGGAAGAAGTTTAAACACATGCAGTCAGTCCTCCACGCGGCAGCGATGATCCCCGCGAGTATTCCGAGCCCGGAATGGTCCGGCTTCGACATCCCGCTGCCATGGGGGTCACTGCGCATTCATGCCTACGCCCTGTGCATCCTGCTCGGCATCGTCGTCGGGCTGTGGCTCACGTCCGTCCGCTGGGCCAAGCGCGGCGCCCCGGAGGGCAGCGTCTGGGACATCGCCATTTGGGCCATCCCGTTTGGCATCATCGGAGGCCGGCTTTACCACGTGGTGTCCTCGCCGGATGCCTATTTCGGCCCCGGCTTCGACGGCACCGGCGACTTGTCCCTGATCCCGCAGCTCCAACGCGGCGGTCTGGGGATCTGGGGCGCCGTGCTGCTCGGCACCGTGGGCGCGTGGATCGGCTGCCGCAGGGCAGGTGTCAAACTGAGCGGGTTCCTCGACGCCGCCGCACCCGGGCTGCTGCTGGCCCAGGCGGTCGGCCGCTGGGGAAACTACTTCAACCAGGAACTCTTTGGCGGGCCCACCACGCTCCCGTGGGGGCTGCAGATCGACGCGGACAATCCGAACTTCCCGCCGGGTATGGCCGCTGGCACACTCTTCCACCCGACCTTCCTCTACGAATCCCTGTGGAGCCTGGCCGGGGTGGGCATCCTGCTGCTGCTGGACCGCAAGTTCCGTTTCCGCCGCGGCCGGCTGTTCGCCCTGTATGCGGTCTACTACACGCTGGGCCGGGTCTGGATCGAGGCGATGCGGATCGATGACGCCGAGCAGATCACCTTCTTCGGCATTACCACCCGGCTGAACGTGTGGACCAGCATCGTCGTGTTGCTGGGCGCGCTGGCCATCTTCGTCATCCTGGGCCTGCGCAAGCGCACCGAGCCCGACACCGTGTACCTGGCGGGCCGTGCGCCGTCGGACGCCGACGCGGATACGGACGCCGACGCGGATGCGGAGGAAATCACGGTTCCGGACGACCATGACGCGGCCCATGCCGCAGATGACGCCCCCACCGCGGAGGGTACTAAGGCCGGAAACGGCGCGGAAAACAAGGTGCCGGCGACCGTTCCGGCGTCCTCTGGCGACGTCCACCATTCGGATTCTGCTGTCTCAGATAGTGAATTGCGTGATACTCTCCCTGAGAACCAAAGCGGTCCAGGTCACGTTTCCGCCCCAGCTGGGACGTCACAGGAACCCGGCGGCGGCACCAAGCCCGCCGCGGGAGCACCGGCAGCCGGAACACCCGGACGCCAGAGCACCGGGACCGCGCCGGAGGCTGAGGGCACCAAGTAGCTCAGTCCCCGAAAGCCGGGCTGCGGGGTCACCCCCCGCAAGGCCCGTTCCACAGCGTCGTGGCGGCAGGGAAGCAACGGACATTAAACAGTTGGTGTTTCGAGCAAGCCCGGGCCGGGGCCGCGTAACTGTTAGTGCAGGAAGCGGCGCTGGCCTACAATTCGAGTAAGAACATACTCTGTTGCACCCGTCACACCGGCGCACCGATTCGGGCCAATGTTGTCCCTCCCATACGCACGATCAGGAGGAAGGACGTCTCCCATGACCCAAACCCTGCACAGCCCCAGTTGGTCCGAGCCGAACCAGGCCGCCATGTCACCTTTCAAGCGGTTCGCGGCGCTTCCCGAAGCGGCCGGACTCTACAACCCGGAGCAGGAGAAGGACGCCTGCGGCCTCGCCATTATCGCCACGCTGCGGGGCGAGCCGGGCTACGACATTGTTGACGCGGCCCTGACAGCCCTGCGCAACCTCGAGCACCGCGGTGCCGTGGGCGCCGACGAGGGAACCGGCGACGGCGCCGGACTGCTGATGCAGGTCCCGGACGAATTCTTCCGCGCAGTTACCGACTTCGAGCTTCCCGCCCCCGGCCAGTTTGTGGTGGGGACGGCTTTCCTCCCGGCCGAGCAGCGCGAATCCGACGCCGCAAAGGCGGGCATCGAAAGCCTTGCCGCGGACGAGGGCATGACGGTCCTCGGCTGGCGTGAGGTGCCGATCGTCGCTGACCTGGTCGGGGCGATGGCCCGGGCCTGCATGCCGTATTTCTCCCAGCCCTTCTTTGCCTCCAGCAACGGGGAAGTGCTGGAGCGCAACGAACTCGACTCGCGGGCCTGGCGGATCCGGAAGCGGGCGCAGAACAAATACGGCGTGTACTTCCCGTCGTTGTCCTCCCGGACCATCGTCTACAAGGGCATGCTCACAACGGCCCAGCTCGAGCCGTTTTATCCGGACCTCTCGGACAAACGCTTTAAGACCAAGCTCGCGATCGTCCACTCCCGCTTCTCCACCAACACCTTCCCGTCCTGGCCGCTGGCCCAGCCCTTCAGGACCATCGCCCACAACGGCGAAATCAATACGGTCAAGGGAAACCGCAACTGGATGCGTGCCCGCCAGTCCCAGCTGGCCAACCCGCTGCTGGGGGATTCGCCGGAGGAGCTGTACCCGATCTGCACCCCGGGCGCTTCCGACTCGGCCTCCTTCGACGAGGTAGCGGAGCTGCTCTGGCTTTCGGGCCGGCCGATCACGCACTCGATCATGATGATGATCCCCGAGGCCTGGGAAAACCACGCCACGATGGACCCGGCCCGCCGTGCCTTCTACGAATACCACTCCATGCTGATGGAACCGTGGGACGGTCCCGCCGCCGTCTCCTTCACCGACGGCAACCTCGTCGGCGCCACCCTGGACCGCAACGGGCTCCGTCCGGGCCGGTTCTGGATCACCGAAGACGGCCTGATCATTTTCGCCTCCGAGGTCGGTGTGATCGACGTCGAACCCTCCAAGGTGGTGAAAAAGGGGCGCGTCTCACCCGGGAAGATGTTCCTGGTGGACACCGACGCCGGCCGGATCATCAGCGACGCCGAGGTCAAGGCCGAGGTGGCGGCGGCCAACCCCTGGGCGGACTGGGTCAAGGAAAACCTGATCGACCTGAAGGACCTGCCCGAACGCGAGCACGTGGTCCATACGGCGGCCTCGGTCAATATCCGCCAGCGCACCTTTGGCTACACCACCGAGGAACTGAAGATTCTGCTCGGCCCGATGGCCCGGACCGGCGCGGAGCCGCTCGGAGCCATGGGATCGGACACTCCCGTGGCTGTGCTCTCCAAGCGGCCCCGGCTGTTGTTCGACTATTTTGTGCAGTCCTTCGCACAGGTCACCAACCCGCCGCTGGACGCCATCCGCGAGGAACTGGTCACGTCGCTGACCTGTGCCATCGGCCCAAACGGTAACCTGCTGGACACCAAGCAGGTCCGCCAGCCGCAGGTTTCGCTGCCGTTCCCCGTGATCAACAATGACCAGCTCGCCAAGATCGCGAACATCGAGAGCCCCGACGGGGACAGGGTCGCCATGAAGGTCCGCGGCCTGTACCGCCCCGAGGGTGGCGAGAACGCGCTGCGCGCTCGGTTGACTGAAATCTGCGAGCAGGTGTCCGGTGCCATCAACCGCGGAGTGCAGTACGTTGTACTCTCGGACCGCGACTCCAACGCCCAGTGGGCGCCGATCCCTTCGCTGCTGCTTGTCAGCGCCGTGCACCACCACCTGCTGCGCAGCGCCAACCGCACCAAGACTGCCCTTGTGGTCGAGGCCGGCGACGTCCGGGAAACGCACCACGTCGCCGTGCTGATCGGTTACGGTGCCTCCGCCGTGAACCCGTACCTGGCGATGGAATCAGTGGAACAGCTGATCTCCGCGGGCGACGTTGTTGGGGTCACCCAGCATGACGGTGTCTACAACCTGATCAAGGGCCTCGGCAAGGGTGTCCTGAAGATCATGTCAAAGATGGGCATCTCCACAGTGGCCTCCTATACGGGGGCCCAGACCTTCGAAGCCCTTGGCCTGGGCCAGGACCTGGTGGACGAGTATTTCTCCGGCACCCACTCCCAGCTCGGCGGGATCGGCCTGGACGTCATTGCCGCGGAGGTCGCCGCCCGCCACCGGATGGCATACCCCGAAAACGGCATTGAGCAGCCCCACCAGCCGCTGCTCGGCGGCGGTGAGTACCAGTGGCGCCGCGATGGCGAGCCGCACCTGTTCAACCCGGAGACCGTGTTCCGGCTGCAGCACGCCACCCGTGAGCGCCGCTATGACATCTTCAAGGCCTATACCCGCGGCGTTGACGACCAGTCCGAGAACCTCATGACCCTTCGCGGGCTCCTGAAGTTCAAGGCCGGGCTGCGTCCCGCGGTCCCGCTGGAGGAAGTGGAATCTGTTTCCAGCATCGTCAAGCGATTCTCCACCGGCGCGATGAGCTACGGCTCGATCTCCCAGGAGGCCCACGAAACCCTCGCGATCGCCATGAACCGGCTGGGCGGAAAGTCCAACACCGGTGAAGGCGGCGAGGACGTGGACCGGCTGCTCGACCCGACGCGGCGCTCGGCGGTCAAACAGATTGCCTCCGGGCGTTTCGGCGTGACCAGCCTCTACCTGACCAACGCCGATGACATCCAGATCAAGATGGCGCAGGGTGCCAAGCCCGGCGAAGGCGGTCAGCTGATGGCACAGAAGGTTTACCCCTGGGTGGCCCGGACACGGCACTCGACGCCCGGCGTCGGGCTCATCTCCCCGCCCCCGCACCACGACATCTACTCGATCGAGGACCTCGCCCAGCTGATTTACGATGCGAAGCGGGCCAACCCCTCCGCGCGGGTGCACGTCAAGTTGGTCTCCGAGGTTGGAATCGGCACGGTAGCCGCCGGCGTGACGAAGGCCAAGGCCGACGTTGTGCTGGTCTCCGGGCACGACGGCGGAACCGGCGCCTCGCCGCTGAACTCGCTGAAGCACGCCGGTGTGCCGTGGGAACTCGGACTCGCCGAAACCCAGCAGACCCTGATGCTCAACGGGCTGCGCGACCGCGTGGTGGTGCAGGTGGACGGGCAGCTCAAGACCGGCCGGGACGTTGTGATCGCCGCGCTGCTCGGTGGTGAGGAGTTCGGTTTTGCCACTGCCCCGCTGGTGGTGTCCGGCTGCATTATGATGCGTGTCTGCCACCTGGACACCTGTCCGGTGGGCGTCGCAACGCAGAACCCGGAGCTGCGTTCCCGTTTCAGCGGTAAACCGGAATTTGTGGTGAACTTCTTCGAATTCCTCGCCGAGGAGGTCCGGGAGATCCTGGCCGAGCTTGGCTTCCGGAGCATTCAGGAAGCGATTGGCCACGCCGAGATGCTCGACACCCGCGAAGCGATCAATCACTGGAAGGCCGACGGGCTGGACCTGGACCCGATTCTGCATGGGCTCGAGTTCGACGACGAGGCCCCGCTGCGCAACCTCACCGGACAGAACCATGAGCTGGACAAGCACTTCGACCAGCGCCTGATTGCGATGGCTGCGGAAGCCCTAAGTGACCGGACCCCGGTTCGGATCGCCGTGGATGTTATCAACACCGACCGCTCTGTCGGCACGATGCTCGGTCATGTGGTCACCAAGACCTTCAGCACCGACGTGCTGGCGACGGACACCATCGACATCACCCTGACGGGCACGGCTGGGCAGTCACTTGGAGCCTTCCTGCCGGCCGGTATTACGCTGCGGATGTTCGGCGACTCCAACGACTATGTCGGCAAGGGGCTTTCCGGAGGCCGCATCATCGTCCGGCCGGACCGCACAAATGTCTTCCCGGCGGAACGCAATGTGATCGCCGGCAACGTGATCGGCTACGGTGCCACGAGCGGCGAGATGTATTTGCGGGGCCAGGTCGGCGAACGGTTTATGGTCCGCAACTCAGGCGCTACGGCGGTGGCTGAAGGAATCGGCGACCATGGCTGCGAGTACATGACCGGCGGCCAGACGCTCGTCCTCGGGCGTACCGGCCGAAACTTCGGTGCCGGCATGTCCGGCGGGACGGCCTACGTGCTGGACCTGAAGACCGAACGCGTGAACAAGCAGGCCCTGGAATCCGGCGAACTGCAGCTGCACGAGCTGGATGCCGAGGACCGGGATATAGTCCACGGACTGCTGCTCAAGCACACCGAGGAGACAGAGTCGTTGCTGGGGGCACGGCTGCTGGAGAACTTCGATGACACCGCGGCCCGTATCACCAAGGTGCTGCCGCGCGACTATGCGGCAGTCCTGCAAACCCGTCTTGATGCCATCGAAGAGGGGCTGGACCCCGACGGTGAAGAAGTTTGGTCTCGAATCCTGGAGGTGACCGGTGGCTGATCCACGCGGATTTTTGAAAGTACGTCAGCGCGAAACACAGCCGCGCCGCCCCGTCCCGGTCCGCATCATGGATTGGAAAGAGGTCTATGAGGCGCAGGAAAACGGTGTCCTGAAGGCTCAGGCCGGCCGCTGCATGGACTGCGGTGTGCCGTTCTGCCACCAGGGCTGCCCGCTGGGCAACCTCATTCCGGAGTGGAACGACCTCATCTGGCGGGATAAGGGCGAGGAAGCCATGGAACGGCTGCACGCCACCAACAACTTCCCCGAGTTCACCGGCCGGCTTTGCCCGGCGCCCTGCGAGGCGTCCTGCGTGCTGGGGATCAACCAGCCGGCAGTCACCATCAAACAGGTGGAGGTCTCGATCGTTGACCAGGCGTTCGAGAACGGTTGGGTCAACCCGCTGCCGCCGGCCCGCCTGTCCGGCAAGACGGTCGCCGTCGTCGGTTCCGGTCCCGCCGGACTCGCCGTCGCCCAGCAGCTGACCCGGGTAGGCCATACTGTCGCCGTCTACGAGCGCGATGACAAGATCGGCGGCCTCCTGCGGTACGGAATCCCTGATTTCAAGATGGAGAAAGAGCACGTTGACCGCCGCCTGGAGCAGATGAAGGCCGAAGGCACCCGCTTCCGGACCGGCGTCGCCGTCGGCAGCGACGTGACCTGGGAGCAGCTCCGGCGCCGGTACGACGCAGTTGTCGTCGCCACCGGCGCCACCGTACCGCGTGACCTGCCGATCCCGGGCCGCGAGTTCGAGGGAGTGCATTTCGCGATGGACTACCTTGTCCCGGCCAACCGTGTGGTGGCGGGGGAGAGCGTGGAGAACCAGATCAACGCGGCCGGCAAGCACGTGGTGATCCTCGGCGGCGGCGACACCGGCGCGGACTGCCTCGGGACCGCGCACCGGCACCAGGCTGCGTCGGTGACCACCTTGGCGATCGGTAAGCAGCCGCCGGCGGAGCGGGCCGGCCACCAGCCCTGGCCGACGTTCCCGACCCTGTTCGAAGTGGCCAGCGCGCACGAGGAAGGTGGCGAGCGCACCTATCTCGCCTCCACGGTGGAGTTCGTTGGCGAGAACGGCGTAGTGACCGGAGTTAAGGTCGCCGAAACCGAATTCGTCGACGGCAAGCGGCTCCCGAAGGCCGGCACCGAGCGGATCATTCCGGCCGATCTGGTCCTGCTGTCGCTCGGCTTTACCGGTCCGGAACCGGCAGGGATCACCGAGCAGGTCAGCGCCGAGTTCGACGGCCGCGGCAACGTGGCCCGCGACGGCTACTACATGACCAACACGGAGGGAATCTTCGTCGCCGGAGACGCTGGCCGCGGCCAGTCACTCATCGTCTGGGCCATCGCGGAGGGACGCGCCTGCGCCGCAGCGGTGGATAAGTTCCTGATGGGCAGCACCATCCTTCCGGCACCAGTATCCCCGAGCGACCGGGCCATGGCCGTCCTGTAGTCCGGCCCCTCCCGGTGCCGGGACGGACGCCAGCCGTTCGTCCCCGCGACAACTTAAAACAACCAAGAGACAACTAGGGTAGGTATATGAGACGCGCAAAAATTGTGGCCACCTTCGGACCGGCGATCGCGAGCTTTGACAACACGCTCGCCGTACTGGAAGCCGGGGTCGACGTGGCCCGGATGAACATGAGCCACGGAGACTACGCCGTGCACGACAACACATACGAGAACGTCCGCAAGGCGGCCGGTCAGCTGGGCAAGGCAGTTGCCATCATGGCCGACCTGCAGGGGCCGAAAATCCGCCTCGGCAGGTTTGTGGACGGGCCGCACCTGCTGGCTGTAGGCGACACCTTCACCATCACCACCGAGGATGTCCCGGGCACCAAGGACATTTGCTCCACGACCCTCAAGACCCTCACCGAGGACGTCAACCCCGGAGATGCGCTGCTGATCGACGACGGCAAGGTTGCCCTTCGGGCGATCGACGTCGACGCCGTCAAGGTGGTTGCCCAGGTGATCGTTGGCGGGTACGTCTCGAACAACAAGGGCATCAACCTGCCCGGCGTTGCCGTGAACGTCCCGGCTCTGAGCGAAAAGGACGAGGACGACCTGCGCTGGGCCATGCGCCGCGGCGTGGACATGGTGGCCCTCTCCTTCGTCCGCGATGCCTCGGACATCACCCGCGTCCACGAGATCATGGACGAAGAAGGCCGCCGCGTACCGGTGATCGCCAAGATCGAGAAGCCGCAGGCCGTTGAGCAGCTCCCGGAGATCATTGACGCGTTCGACGCCATTATGGTGGCCCGTGGGGACCTTGGTGTGGAACTTCCCCTGGAGGAAGTGCCGATCGTCCAGAAGCGCGCCGTCGAACTTGCACGCCGCTGGGCCAAGCCGGTCATCGTGGCAACCCAAGTGCTCGAATCCATGATCGACAACCCGCGCCCGACCCGCGCTGAGGCTTCTGACTGCGCCAACGCCGTGCTCGACGGCGCCGACGCGGTGATGCTCTCGGGCGAGACCAGCGTGGGCAAGTTCCCGATCGAGACCGTCAAGGTGATGGCCCGGATCATCGAATCAACCGAGGTCCACGGCCTGGAACGCGTACCCCCGCTGGGCACCAAGCCCAAGACCCGGGGCGGCGCCATCACCCGTGCCGCCGTCGAAATCGCCGATCAGCTGGATGCGAAGTACATCTGTACCTTCACCCAGTCCGGCGACTCGGCACGGCGTTTGTCGCGCCTGCGTCCGATCCGTCCGGTGTTCGCCTTCACCCCGGTGGAGCACGTCTGGAACCAGCTGGCGCTCACGTGGGGCATCCAGCCGGTGCTGGTCCCGATGGTGGGCCACACGGATGAGATGACTGCCCAGGTTGACCGCAGCTTGCTGGACATGGACCTCGTTGACGACGGTGACATGGTGGTTATTGCCGCCGGTTCGCCTCCCGGAAAGGCCGGTTCCACGAATATGCTGAAGGTACACCGTGTCGGCGACCTCGCGGACGCCGGAAGCCACGGCAACACCGAGGTCACCAAGGACAAGGTGGGCCCGTGGCCGGAACGGAAGAAGCGGAACAGTAAAATCTAGTTCCGTCACTGCCGACAAAAGGGAGGGTCCCCGCCACTGGCGGGGACCCTCCCTTTTGTCGTGCGAATCAGGCTCTGGTGTTGCCGGCCCGGCTAGTTGACCTGGTTGATAATGGTCTCGGCCACCTCACGCATGCTCAGGCGGCGGTCCATCGAGGTTTTCTGGATCCAACGGAACGCCTCCGGCTCCGTCAGTCCCATCTTGGTGGTCAGGAGGCTCTTGGCGCGCTCCACAAGCTTGCGGGTGGCGAACTGTTCCTGGAGGTCGGTCACTTCGCTTTCGAGGGCCTTGATCTCCTCGTGGCGGGAGAGTGCGATCTCCAGGGCCGGGATGAGGTCCGCCGGAGTGAAGGGCTTGACCACGTAGGCCATGGCGCCGGCGTCGCGGGCGCGCTCGACGAGTTCCTTCTGGCTGAATGCGGTGAGCAGGACCACGGGGGCGATCCGGGCCTTGACGATTTTCTCAGCAGCGGTGATGCCATCCATGATGGGCATCTTGACGTCCATCAGGACGAGGTCCGGCTTAAGTTCCTCGGCGAGCTGGACGGCCTTTTCGCCATTGTCCGCTTCACCGACGACGTCGTAGCCTTCACCCCGCAGGATCTCGATGATGTCGAGCCGGATGAGGGTCTCGTCCTCGGCGACAACCACGCGGCGCGCCGGCTTGGACGTGATGTTTGACTCCGTCTGTTCTGACACGGGAACTCCTTGGAAAGGTGCGGCGGGAACTAGACCATCTTAGGTTGTCACCGCTGCGCTGCTGGGACCGGATATGTTCGATGCGGCGTCACTGGCGCGATTCTGGAATTCAGCCTATCTGCATGTAGAGTAATTTCGCGCACTGGAAGCGATCGCGTTGCTCACAGCACTGTGTCTCTGCGATTATTTCCTGGTGTACTCCGCGCCCGAGTGGCGGAATTGGCAGACGCGCCGCACTCAAAATGCGGTATCGAAAGGTGTGTGGGTTCGAGTCCCACCTCGGGCACAGTGTTTCCGCAGGTCAGTGGCTTTTTGAGGTGCTGAGTGTGGACAAAAGTACTTAAAGTGTGGACAGCGGCGTAGCATTTTTCCTATGGCCAGCATTAGAAAACGCACAAAAAAGGACGGTACGACGTCCTTTATGGTCTGCTGGCGGGACCCGGCCAACCGCCAGGAACAAGGCATCACGCTTCCCACGGAATCCGAAGCGATCACCCTGAAGCGCCTCCTTGACGCCAACAACCAATCGTTTGAGATCGCCCAGCATGCGATGCTCGCGAACCAGACCAAAGCGCCCACCGTCGCCGCCGTGATCCAAGAGCACATCGATCTTCTGGTCCGGCCCTCCGTTGGTACCGTCCACACGTATCAGACCATGCTGAAGCTGCACATCGCGGACGTGATTGGCCATATTCCGGTGGACAAGCTGGACTACCGGCATTTGACCTACTGGATGAAGACGATGCAGACCAAAGGCCGGTCGGCGAAAACCATTAAGAACAACCATGGCTTGATTTTCTCGGCGATGGAGACGGCGGTCCGTCTCGGCTACCGGAAGGATAATCCGTGCCGGGGCGTCCAGTTGCCGTCCGGCGAAAAGGCAGAGGATGAGACCAGGTTCCTGACGCATGCGGAGTTCGGGCTGATCCTGGAGTGCATGGGGGAGCGGTACAAGGCCTTTACGGAGTTTCTGGTCATGACCGGTACCCGTTTTGGCGAGGCCACGGCCGTGACGGTGGCGGATGTGGACCTGATGTCCAGGCCGGCAACCATGCGGATCAATAAGGCCTGGAAACGCGGGTCCGAGTCCGAGTACTACATTGGTGCCACCAAGACGGGGGCCGGGAAGAGGACGGTTTCCTTGAATCCCCATTTGGTGGAAGTCCTGATTCCGCTGGTGGCCAGCCGGCCAGGCGCGGATCTTCTGTTCACCACACCCAAGGGTGAGCGCATTGTCCACAAGCTGTACTGGCACCATTACTGGACTCCCGCTGTGAAAGCGGCCCAAGCGCGTGGACTGAAGAAGTCACCCCGGATCCACGACCTGCGCCACACCCATGCGTCCTGGCTGATTCAGGACGGCGTCTCGCTTTTCACCGTCTCCCGCCGCCTGGGGCACGCATCCACGCGAACCACCGAGGAGGTGTATGGCCACTTGATGCCGCAGGCGCTCCAGGATGCCGCCGACGCCGTCGAGCGTTCCGCGGTGGTGTGGCGCGGATAGCGTCTGTGGCGGTTGGTTTACCTAGGAGTACTTCTGGCGGGCCTGTGCCCGCGTCCCGATCATGCGGACGGACTGCGGCGCAGGTCCACTGGTTCGGACTTCACGTAGCTCTGCAATCTCCCGGAGATGAACCGACGTGAAGACTATCTTCCCCTTGCCCCAGACGGCGTGCGGGAACTCACCCTTGGCAGCTCCGTCCCTAAGCCAGGCCTCTGAACATTTGAGGACGGTGGCAGCCTCGGCTGGTTCGAAGAATTCAAGTTTCATGCCCCTGTCCGATCCCTTCGTGGATATGCGGCGAGGACCGCTGGCGCGAGTCCTGTCCCCGTCCATGTACGCCGGAAATCACGGCGGCATGACGGTGACCTGGAAACTCGCTTCGAAGGCCGCGGCGTGGAGCTGCACCTGCTCGGCTGAGGCACTGAACTGAGCCGATGAGCGCTGTACCAGCCCGGCATCGGTGAGCAAGCCGAGTTGCCTGCGAATGGCCGAGGGCGAGGCGCCGATTCCCATGCCGATCTGGCCGCAGGTTGAGGGCCCGTTCCTGAGTAGGAACCGGATAATTCGGCTTCGTGTTCGGTTCATCAAAATGCTCGACATGGGGACCACAACCCGGGGAATGGTGAAGGACTGCTGCTGTAGACGGGTCTACAGCAGCAGGCTACTCCGGTTGAGGTCATGTTGGATAGACCAGAGTGAGCAAATGAATCCTCAACTGGTTGAAGCGGTTGATTGCCGCGCCGGACGACTCAGGCAATACTGGGGCGAAAGGGAGTCGTAGCGCCTGACCGGGTTGCCGGCCCCGCATCAGATCGAGGGGTGGGCAGTACGGATGGACGAGGCAGGCCGCGGTGACATGTTGTCTCCCCAGGCCCAGCTGGCTCGTCGTCTGAATCTGTTGCTCGACGTCGTGGTTGCCGAACGTGGGAAGCCCGTAACGTTTCGCGAGGTCCAGGCCGAACTCGAGGCCAGGGGCATCAAATTGTCCCGCGCGCGCTGGTTCTACATGAAAGAGGGGACTGGTCGTCTGGTCAGCGATTCGGCGCTATTGGCCGAGCTGTGCAACATCTTTAACGTTGACCCGTCGTACCTGATCGGCGACAGCGCCGACTTGCCCGAGCGGATCGATTCGCAACTCGAGTTTGTGAAGTCGCTCCGCGCGGCCAGGGTGAAGACCTTTGCGGCGCGGACGCTGGGTGATGTTTCTCCGGAGACGCTAAGGGCTATCTCTGAATACCTCAACAAGGACATTGATCGCCATCCTGGGGCGGAAGAGGCAGCCGCTAATCCTCCAGAAGATACTGAAGATGAGCCGCCAGCAACTCCTTGATCCGTGCAGGGTTGGCTGAATACCGCGGCGAGCGGCCATGCCGCCGGCCCGGCTCAAGGTCCACCGCGATAGCGCCGGTCTCCTCAAGTGCAAGCAGGTGCTTGGCTACGCTCGGCTCGCCGGCGCTCACTGCTGCCACGATGTCACCGCGGGTCGCCGGACCGTGCGCGGAAAGGTAGCGGAGGATCTCGTTCCGTGATCTGTTGCCAAATGTCGCGACAGCGGCCTCGACGTCGTTCGACCAGGCTTCGTCGCGAGGCTGCGTGATCCTGGGCATGGAACCATTCTCACCGAACGATCCCCGAAAAGTAAGACCCGCAGTCTTGACGATACTTTAATTATCTTTGAGAATAGTTTGTATAGCTTTCCTGTCGTAGTGGTCGGCCTTGGCTTTCGCTGCCACTCTTAGGGCGCCGGTCGTGCCGGTGCCGGACTTATTGGAATCGTTTAGTCGAAGCGGTGAAGACCATGCGAGTCGAAGCCAGGTTGAATCAGGCCCCACAAGATCAGCCAAGTGTAGGAAGTATCGACATCTCCCTGCGCGGTGCGCCGGAGTCCGCCGCGGTTGCCATTCCGGTAGATCAAATCATGATCGCCGTCGACGGCGTTCAGCGGTACGTGGTTTCGCATCTCTCGCGGATCGGCCGGGCCTGCGATGTGGACGACGTTATGCAGGACATCCGGGTCGCGGTGTGGGATGGGGTGACCCGGGGGCATTACCGCCAGCTCCCCGGTATTCCCTTTGGTGCGTGGGTTCAGGGCGTGTGCGCGAACGTGTGCGCCGCGCACACCCGTCGGGAGCTGAGCCATCAGACACTCCCGCTGATCATGGAACCAGGGAATGCCGACGGGCCGGCGGCATTTGCTCCTCTGGTGTTGCTGGGCATGGACCGGGGTGGAGGTCAAAGTGCCGAGCAGATTATTGACCAACAATGGGCGCGAATGGTCATTGAGTTGACCCGGGCCAGCGTGCCGCCAGGAGTTTGGGATCTTGCCGTGGACAGTCTCACCGGGCGGCGACACTATGGTCCGCCGTCGCCACAGGACCGCCGGCGCTGGCACGCGGTGACCGTGGTTCGCCAGACGGCGAAAACTGTTCGAAATGCCCTGGACGTTGAGCAGGCGGCCATTAGCAATATCGGAGACGTATGCCAGCGCGCAGCAGAGTGCCTGCCCACGCCGGTACTCCGCAGAACAGCTGAAAGTATCGTTCGCCCCGGACTACGAGGACCCGAACGGAAGAGGGCGCTGGAAGCTTTGGCGGCCCAGTTGGGAGTCACCGAACGCTATCTGGCTGTCCAGATCGGCTTCGCACGCCGGCTGTATCAAACCGCATGGAGGATTCTCCAGGCCGGGACGCGGACTGCCTACTGAGTCATGTTGTGGACCTGTCCTCTCGCCATGAACAGGCGAGAAGGAGGCCCGAATGTACGTCTTTCCGAAAAACGCGCTACCCGGCCCAAGCAGCCGGCGTCGATGGTGGATCGTCGCAATCGCCCTCTTGGTTGTGGTCACGGCGCTCATCGCTCTCACGCGGCCGTCGCGCACGCCCGCAGAGGCTCCGGTTGCAGGGCCGTCGACGACGCCGATCCCTCAGAGCCCGGCGAACGCTTCCCCCGGGACGAAGGCACAAACTCCCACGGTGGCTCCCGACGTTGTGATTGCCGATCCGGAGGGCGCACCCCTGACTGCTGACTTCCGCCAGCTCGCCGCCGCGGCGGCGACGGCGATCTACACCTGGGACACGCGAACGTCGTCCTACTCGGAGGTCTACTCACGGCTCCGCGGCTGGTGGGACGTGCTGCCGGACGGGTCCAATCCCTTGGCAGTGTTGGTGCAGGAGTTCGAAGCGACCGGGGTCAACGCGGGAAGCTATGCGACTTTGGCTGATCAGCAGGCGCACCGTTCGGCCGCGGTCGAATCCCTGCACTGCGACAGCGAGCTGGCCAGGGTTCGGGAGCGGCCGGCGCCATGGGAGGGACTGCATGTGTGCACAGTCTCGGTCGACGTCCTGGATCAATCAATTTCTGTTCGCAATACCTACACGGCACCTGTCAGCGTCATGGTGAACTGCCCGCCGGCTGTTACGGCCCCGACGGATCATTGCGTCATGGTCGGTTTTTACGCCACACCGAGCAGGATCGTCTATTGATGCCGGCCGCCATCGTGTTTGCTGGGCTGGTCAAGCGCCGGGCCATTTTGCGGCTTTCGCTGGCCGCGGCCTCAATCTTGATCTTGGTGGGTTCCATTGCGTTTAGCGCAGCCGTGGCGGTGCTCGGCGCGAGCGCGGCCGACACCCCGCCCGTCTGCTCGCAGAGTGGCACTGCTGGCCAGCCCGGCGCCATCGAAACTGGCGCCTTGAGAATCCGCGTGAGCAGCCTGGCCCCGGTCAGTGTGACCGCCAGGCAAATGACCGTCGCGGCGGACTACGTTTCGATCGGCCAGCAATTGGGGGTCCCCCGGGACGGCCAGATCATCGCAATCATGATGGCTCTGCAGGAATCCAGCCTCAGAGTCCTCGCCAACGTGAACGTACCAGCCTCGCTCCAGTACCCGCATGACGGCCTCGGCAGCGACCACGATTCCCTCGGCACCGCCCAACAGCGCCCGGCGGCCGGCTGGGGGACCGTTGAACAGTTGATGGATCCCAAGTACAACGTGCGAGCCTTTTACGGCGGACCTGCCGGCCCCAACCATGGCAGCCCACCCGGGCTATTAGATATTCGCGGTTGGCAATCCATGAACAAAGGCGAAGCTGCGCAAGCCGTCCAGGTGTCGGCGTTCCCGGAGTTGTACGCGCGGTGGGAGGCTGACGCGACGGCCATCGTTGAGGCGCTCGACGGCGGGATAACACCGGCCAGGTGCTCCGATGCGCTGCATTCCCCGACGGACCCGGTTGTTCCCACAAATTTGAGCGAAATCCGCAAAGACATCCTGCGGTTTACCCAGGAAGGAGTCGGCGGTGCCTACGTGTGGGGCGGGACGGCTTTCAAAGCCTGGGACTGTTCCGGTTACGTCCAGTGGATCTACAGCCAGGCCGGGGTCAATCTGCCGCGAGTGGATCAATGGAGGGCCGGTACTCGGACCGACAATCCGCAGCCGGGGGACCTGGTGGTCCAGAACGCACAAGGGCCAGCCGATTGGGGACACGTTGGCATTTATGCGGGGGACGGCATGATGTACAGTGCGCTAAATCCCGCAGTTGGCACGCTACTGCATCCAATAGCTTGGAATACAGATACGGCCTATTTCGATCTTTTGAGGTGATGTGAAGTTACTTCGAACATGTAATCCCGCTCCCGCGGGCCGGGCAAGAGCGGAATGAAACGGAGTGGTGGAAGATCCCGGGTTGCGGCCACGTCTACGGGGCGTCCTCTGATTGATTTTGGCAGGCCTCCTTCAACGAAGGCGCCGGGGCAAGCACTCCCTCCTCCGAACCCGCGCGGACTATGTCGCCGTGAACCGCCGCCAGGCAAAGCTGCTGCTGCTCCTGATAGCGTTTGCGAATCAGCCCGTCGATCACCTCTTCCACCGATGGCGTCATCCGGCCGTCCGGATCGGCCAGGAATCAGATCCGTGACTCGACCGGTGCCGCGGCTAAACGAGTCGATCACCACGTGAACCTGCCCACCGGCCTTATCTTTCCCGGATCGGGAGCGCACCGAGAACTTCCGGAGTCCTGGGGAAACTGCGGCCGTTCAATCGTCGAGGGGGCCCTCGTAGCTCTCAATCTGCCGGCTTTCGAGTCTGGGGATGATCTGTCCGAGGCCGATGGCCTTGAAGTGGTCCTGAGCGCGATGTGCGGCGAAGCCATCTGCGTCACGGTAGCGTTCGAGGATGACGAAGTGCGCCTTGTCTTGGACCCCCTGAAAGTACTCGTAGGAAATGTTGGCCGCCTCCGTTCGGCTGGCCGTGGAAAGTTCGTGGAGCAGTCCTGAAACTGTTTCCACTTCTTCTGGCTTAGCGCGATAGTGGGCAATTACCTGTAGGTATCTCTTGGCCATGGTCCTCTTTCTGAGTGGACTGGTTAGCTTGGCTGATGGCCGGCTTGATCCCATAGTTCATTGGCGCTGGTGGAGACGCCTTTGGCGCCTGCCCTCAGCGCCGTGGCTACGTCTGACTCGGTACGGATGAAACCGGCGGCGATGAAGGGCGAAAGGCTGCGCTTCTCGCCCTCTGTCAGGTGGGCGATCACGGGCCAGGGCATCACCTGCACGAGATGGGGTCTACTCTGTTCCAGCGCGGCTGCGCTGCGGGGAAGATTGGATCGATCCGTCACGAAGACTTTTTGCATGGTCACCATGTTCAGGCTGTTGGCGCGCTGGATCATGGCTGTCTTGGTGCTGACAACGCCCTGGATGCCTATCTTTTTCAGGTATTCCACCGCACCCCGGTCCTGGCCTAGCCCGGAACAGGCATCCATGTTGACGAAGGTGAATTTTCCCACTCGGTCTAATTGATGAAGCAGACCCTCCAGCTCATGCAGTGACACGTGGGCCAGGATGCAGAGCTGGCAGCCGGAGTCTAGGAACCCGGCCACAGATCCCGCGCCGAAGACTGAGGCGATCACCGGATTTCTGGTGAGTTTCATGTCCAGATCATGAGGAAAATCAATCATTTTAGAGAACTCGTGTCGTCGTCAAGGGATAGTGGATAGCGGGGCTGCCGTAGTGGAGAACTACAGTCCCATCTTGCCCGGGTTAAGTAGATTCTTGGGATCAAGCGCAGCCTTGATTGTGCGGAGTACATCAAATCCGTTACCCAAAGACTCTGCCATGTACGGCGCACGCAGGAGTCCAACGCCATGGTGGTGGCTGAGGGTGGCCCCGTGCCGGAGTATAACCTCGTTGGCCGCATCCCAGGCAGCCCGGTACCATCGCGCTCTCTCGTCTACAGCCACATCTCCGCGCAACGAGAAGTAAAGGCAAGCGCCGTCCAGGTAAGCATGCGACTGGTGAGCGGAACCAGCCAAGGTACCGGGTACGGCGTTAATTGCCGCGACCACCTCGTCATAGATGGCAGGCAAGTCTTTCCAGGCTCCGATCATTTCCAAAGTGTCCGCCACGAGACCGGGGCTGGGCGTGAACCCTTCAGCGCTCTTGCCTGTCAGGTATCGCGTGTCCAGCCATCTTTCGAAGATGGCGTCGCCGTCAAGCTTCACAGCACTAGCCGCGCATACTCCTTCGCTGATGGTTAGCCCTGCCTCCACTATCTCCTTCGGGCCCTCATCGGCGACGAGCAGAACGTTGGTTTTCGGCAGACCAAACTGCAGGCCGCTTTCAAGCTCGTCATACAGGCGCAGAGCCGCGGGGGTGGCACCCTGCTGCATGATCTGCCGGCAGGCTTTGAGGCCTTCCGCAAAAGTAGCGAACCCGTAGGCGATGGCGCGGCCGTGGTCCGGTAGTCGGTGCAATTTGAAGCGGACCTTCGTAATGACCCCGAGGGTGCCCTCGGAACCAATAAAGAGTTGGAGAAGGTCGGGGCCGACCGCGGCACGGGTGCCGTTGCCGACGGTCACGAGGTCGCCGTTGGCCAGAACGACATCTAGCCCATGGACCATGTCCTCGATCTTGCCGTAGCGGGTCGAGAGCTGGCCGGCGCCTCGGCACGCCACCCAGCCGCCCACTGTACTGATGGCATAGGAGGAGGGCCAGTGCCCAAGTGTCATGCCGTAGTCGGCCTGGATTCGCTCCTCGAAGATGTCACCAAAAACGCCAGCTTCCACTTCCACGAGCTGGCTTTCCTCGTCGTATGAGGTGAACTTATCAAGGCCGCAGACGTCCAGCACGATACCCCCGCTGATGGGAAGCGCAGATCCCGTGACGTTGCTGCGCCCGGCTGAGACGGTGACCGGGATGTTCGCCGCGTGGGCGACCCGCATTACCTGCTGCACCTGTTCCGTGCTGGAGATATGCACAATTACGGCGCCGGGCGTGACCGGCCGTCCTCCGGTCTCGGAGATCATGGTCCCGGCCCACCAGTCGCGGGTACCGTCCCGAACGAGCGTGGGATCGACGACCACTCGGTCCGCCAGGGCCTCCAGCCGTCTGATAGTTTCCGCCGGGACGGTTACAGGGTTGGCGGAGAAGGTCGGCTCGCCGGAGACGGCTCCAAGGCTCCGAGCGAACCGGGGCTGGGTGGGTGCACCGACGGTGTAGTTGCCCCGGTTGTAGCCGCGTTTTACTGCTTCCTTGCTAATCATTTCTACTTAACTCCCATCAGGATGGCGCGTTCGTGCGCAGTTTGGTTTCGATACGTGGCCACTTGACGCTCAATTTCGGTTGCCGACAGATCAAGTTCTTTCATCAGCAATTCGCCCACACGGGCGGCGGCGGCGGAGGAGGCGTCCCTGGCCATGATGCGGGACCGGGTCCGTCGCGACAGAATGTCATCGACGCTGCGGGCCATCTCGTGCCGGGCGGAATACACGACTTCGGCCTCAAGATAAGGCAGGCCTTCGACAATTGGAGTGTTCAGCGATGGGTCCTCCGCCAGAATGTCCGTGACGAAGCGTGCTTCCGTGCCGTAGCGCTCTCCCAAATGGGAGGCCAAGCCGCCAGAGGCGGTGATCGCCTCGGCATCGTACCCGGCCGCCCCCAGCAGGTGTGCGTTCTTGGTCCGGCAGCGACGATGCTTACCCAGGACCTTTTGGGCAGCGTCCACGGTTTGTTCCGCCATGTGACGGGAGGTGGTCAGTTTGCCGCCGACCACCGTGACGAGCCCGTCCGGGTCAGTGCGGATCTCGTGATTACGTTTGACCTCGATAGTTTTGCCGCCCGGGGGAGCGACCAGGGGTCTGCAGCCTCCGATGCTGCCCAGGACGTCCTCCGCTTCGATGTCGATGTTCAGGGCGGTGCGCGCGCCGTCGAGCAGGAAGTCCATTTCCTCGCGGGTGCAGTTCACATCATCGAGGTCGCCGTCGTAATCCTCGTCCGTGGTGCCGAGGTAGGCGGTATCCCCCCAACGAGTGATGGTGGCTCGACGGTTGCGTCCGGGAACTGGGATGGTGACCGTGCAGTCGTTGCGGATTTTGGTCCAGGGGACGGCTATGTGTACACCCTTGGCGGGACGGATGCTTGGCGCGTCGGCGCCGCGGCCGGCGCCGGTCCAGTCACGAAGCCACACCCCGGTGGCAACGACGACGACGCCTGCCTCGGCACGGATTTCCCGGCCACCGACTTCGACGATGACGCCGCTGACCTTGTCTCCGTTCCGAGTCACCTCGCTGACCTTGGCGCCGTTGAGAACGGTGGCGCCGTGGAAAGCTGCAGTTCGGGCGAGGGCTAAGGTGAGCCGGGCGTCGTCGGCCCGTGCATCGTAGTACATGAGACCCGACTCCAGATGCTCCGCCTTGAAGGTGGGGCAATGGGAGAGAACCTCGTTCTTGGTCAGCTTCTGGTGGAGCACACCTTCGCGCCACCCGCCGGCCAGGTCGTACGTCCACAGCAGGCTTTCGAATCCGGCCGCCAGACGGCGGTCAAGGACCCCGTTCTGGGAGAGGATCGGAAAGAGGAAGGGCAGGCGCTGGACCAGGTGCTGGGCGTTTTTGCGGAGGCGCTGACGCTCCAACAATGAGTGGCGAACAAGGGGCAGGTTACCTTGTTCGATATAGCGCAGACCCCCATGGATCATCTTGGAGGACTTGGAAGAGGTCCCGGAGGCGAAGTCGTCTTTCTCCAGCAGGGCCACTCGGTACCCGCGTTGGGCCGCGTCCATCGCGGTGTAGGCGCCGGTGACGCCGCCGCCAACTACGATGATGTCAAAGCGTCCGCCGTCAAGGCTGTCTATTTGTTCGGCCCGTTCCATTCTCAGCGGCGTGTCGGAGACCATGTGGGCGCGTTCCGCCCGGGGCTTGCGTGAAGGCATGGAAATCATTATTCGTGTCTCTCTAGGTGCGCCAGGTGATCCGTGCGATCGCTCGGCGGTGCGGTCTGTGAAGCGGATTGAGGCTGTGGTCGCCTAGTTCCGCACCATTTCAAGTTCGGCGGAAATGCGGGCGGCCCACTCGGCGCGACGATCCATCCTGCGGTCCTCGGAGAGGCGGGGGTGAAAGATCTCGCCTTGGCCCAGCACTGAGACGGCCCCGGGCAGCGAGTCCCACAGCAGACCGTCGGCGCCCGCCATGAAAGCGGCTCCGCGCAGGCTTGCCGCCTCCGACCCTGGCAGGCGGCGCATCGGGATCCCTGTCAGGTCGGCCTGCATCTGAATGAGCGGGTCGCTGCCGGACATGCCCCCGCCGACAACGATCTCACTGACTTCTATCCCTGCGACTTCCGCGTTGGCTTCCGTGCTGCTGGCTACGGATTGAGCGATGCCTTCCAGTACGGCATAGGCCACTTCGGCCCTGGTGCTCGACAGCGAAAACCCGGTCAGAGAAGCGCGTGCCTTGGGCTCCACGACGGGCGTCCTGATTCCGGTCAAGGCAGGAACAAACATGATGCCGCCGGAGCCATCCACAGTGCCGGCAAGCTCGCTGACCTTCTTGGCGGAGCTGAACCAGCCCAGCGTTTCGCAGACCCAATCGAGCGCAGATCCGGTGGTGGCCGTGAAGGTTTCCACCGCATACACAGTCCGATGCTGCCGGCGCCAGCCCGTTAAGGTCAGAGTCCCGGGGTACAGGCCAGGCTTTTGGGGCGGGATGTCTCCGGTGACGAGGTCAACGAAGCTGCCGGTACCGTGAACGCACATTGCCTGGCCAGAGTTGATGCATCCGAGTCCGACGGTGCCGGCATGTTGGTCCCCCATGGCGGCCAATATCGGCACCGAGATGCCGAGCTTCGCCGCATCGGTGTGGCCCAGCGCGTCAACGTCCTGTCGAAGTTCCGGTAGCAGATCCAGTGGGAAGCCCAGCGCCTGAATCCACGCCGTTTCGTAGGCATGTTCGGCCAGCACGTAGGCGCCCGCCGATGTGACGTTGGTGGCCGTCGCCAAGTAGCTGTGCTCGATGGTGATGTTCCATAGGAGCCAGGTTTCGACCGTTCCGAAGCCAAGCCGCCCTTCCCTGTGGGCCGCGGCCACCTCCGGGGTTTCCCGGAGGTGGTGCGCGGCCCAAAGGTACGGTGAGCGCACGCCTGTGGGCCGCCCCACCGCAGCCACGAGCCGTTCGTTCCAGAGGCTACCCAGCGCGGCGAGCTCTTCGGCATAGCGGCTGTCCTGCCAGACCATGGCGGGCACCAGCGCGCGGCCGCTGCGCCTGTCCCACAGCACCGCCGTCGAGCGCTGGGTGGCTATGGCTACAGCCTGGATCTGGACGCCCGCCTTTTCGGCGCGGGCGACCACGGCGCGGCAGGCATCCAGGGTCTTCGCCAGGATTTCATTTGCGTCCTGCTCCACAACACCTGCCCGTGGGCTGGAAACGGTGAGGTGGCGGTACTCGAGGGAGTGCACGCCCCCGTCGGCCGTGACCCATGCCGCACGTGTGCCCGTTGTTCCTTCATCTATTGCCAGGATGGCCGGAATGGTCATGAGCTCGCTCCCTCGGGTTAGGGCGTGGGGACCGCGACGCGGGCGACGTCGCTCTTGAATTGCGGGGCGTCCAGCTCTTCGTCGGGGCTCAGGAGAGCCCGGGTCGGATCCCACTTAATTACGGAGCAGACGATGCAGGCGGTCAGCGGAACGGCAGAGAGAATCAAGAAGGTCGGGCCTAGGCCCAAGCCCTCCTTCAACAGGGGAAAAACCAACAGGCCCAGGGCGGCGCCCATGCTTCCAATCGCCCCAATGACGCCGTTGGCGCCAGCACGCAGCTCGCTGCGGAAGGAGAGCGTCGACAGACTCTTGCCGTTGGCCCCGGGCCCTCCGGAATGGAACAGGATGAACAGTGAGGGCACGAGGAAGGCGAGGTATATCGGCATGCTCTGATAGAACAGGCCCATGATCACCAGCATGACAAACACTGCGCCGAACCCGAGGGCTGAGGCTTTGCGGAGGCCAAAGTATTTCCCGATTTTCGGTGAGAGGAAGCCTCCCACGATGCCGAAGAGGTTGAAGACCAGGGCGCCGAGTGTTGCCACGACGAAATCCTGCCCGAACAGTGTCAAGCTGATGATTGGCAGGTACCAGCCGACTGCGAAGTACTGGATGGATTGGGCCATCTGGACCGTTCCGGCCAGAATGGTGCGCT
The DNA here is from genome assembly GCF_030063265.1 of Pseudarthrobacter sp. PH31-O2. Lineage (NCBI taxonomy): Bacteria > Bacillati > Actinomycetota > Actinomycetes > Micrococcales > Micrococcaceae > Pseudarthrobacter > Pseudarthrobacter sp. PH31-O2. Next base: position 221,541 of record NZ_JASIST010000007.1, read on the forward strand.
GTCGATAGCTGCCTCTGAAGATCAATGCGACGTTCGCTATGCCGCGGGTGGCCTGGTTCAGGATGGGTGTGCGGTCCTCTTCCGCAGCGGCCGTGAAGGGATGGCCGTAGATCTTTGTCATGGACGCGGCGGCGCGTTCCAGAAGCCCTTTACGGGCCGCCCACGTGGGGCTTTCCACTAGGTAGCGAAACTGGGCGACAAACATGATTAGGGCCACGACTCCCGCGGAACCTACTGCGTAGCGCCAGATGGAGGCCCCGGTGCCCATGTTGTAGAAGAGGATCGCGAGCAGCAGGTTGGAGCAGACTGCCGTGTACCAGATCCCCTGCCAGGTGTTAAGGCGGCTTCTGAACTTAGCCGGAGTGAATTCGGCCAGCAGAGCCATGGCGATAGCGAAGTCGATTCCGTAGGCGGCGCCGACGAAGAACCGGCCCGCCAGTACCATCTCAAAGCTGGGGGCAAACGCGGCCAGACCGGCACCAACGAGCGCCAGAACCTTGGCAAAAATGAGCGGTGGGATGCGGCCCCATCTGTCTGCCATCCAGCCGCCGATCGGATTGAACGCAATCGCCACCCAGGACGCCAGTGATGTGAGGACAGCCACTTGGGTGGCGCTCAACTGAAGGTCCTTTGTCATCGGTCCAAGTCCAGCGCTCAATGCCGAGTTGGAAAATGCGTCGAGAAACAAGCCTCCAAGAGCCAGCCACCAGATCAATCCGGCGCGGCCGGAGATCTTGGGGCGTTCATCGATATAGGAAACAACGTCCTGCACGCCGCGAAGTACAAAATTACTCAATTGGCCGACCTCTCTGTCGGGAAACCCTTATGTTAGAGGCCGTTTCTGGGTACAAAAAAAGGGCAGATTAGAACCTCCAACAGGAGGTCTCCAATTCTTACCCTGACTCCGGTGACTCTAGTCACATTCGAGGATGAATGCAATACCGCGATTGCTCATGAGCTGCTGGTCGAGCAAGTGATGGCCACCATTTGCAGGTATGCGACGCCGTTGCGTCGTCTCGGGCCGATTAGATAGTCGCGCATGTTTACCTCCAGGGCGCCGTGTCCTTGGGATTCTTCCGCCGCGAGCCAGCGTGAGGGCTGCCAGGTCGGGGCCGTAGATGAGTCCCATGGGCCAACGGTACGCACCCTACGGGTGAGGCCAAGGGCCAAATCTAATGACAGCGGAAGGATTCCAGCGCGCGGAGCAGGGGAGCGGGGCCGCCTTTCAGGCGGTCGACGGGGCGGGTCCCGGCAAGTTCCCCGGAGGGGGCGACCATCCAGAGGGTGAAGTAGATGCTTCTATGTCTTGTCAAGCGGTAGGAGTCAGGTAGTTGCAGTTGACCCCCGTTCAGCGTGCATGCTTACCGTGCGGGGTAAACGTGCATTCCCGTATTGATGCGGATCCGGTTGCCGCTGTGATTTTCCGAAGTCGTCTGCACAAAATTTCCAAAGCCGTCTGCACAGCCACTGCATGTCCGTAAGGGGATCCTCTACAGGGCGGCTGTGGCTAGAGGTCGTCGTCGCTGCCCAGGCTCGCGTCCGCTAGGCAGAAGCTGACCGTCTGACCTCAAGCTCCAACTGGCTGCTCGTCCCAGCATCACACCGGAAGAGATGTTCCAACAGACAACCTGTTACCAATTTCGTTTCAGTAAGAGTCGAGTTGATGCCCGGTTTCCGCCACAGCTTTAGGCTAAGGCAACACAACAATTCTGATTGGGGACAGAAATGAAGAACGCACTTTCCTTCGGCGCTTTGAGCGTCATTGCTCTCTCCTTGGCCTCCTGCGCCGCGGCAGCCCAAGAATCTCCCACTGTCAGCGTCTCTCCTTCGGTGAAGCAGGAGTTGCCAACCGAGTTACTTCTCAGTGATGGCGGCAAAAAGGCCGTGGTTCATTCTGGCCCGTCGTCCGCTCCGAGAGAAAAAGCACAGCTCACCGGACGCCTCGGCAATGACGGAGCTGGTTGCTTTATCGTCCGCGCCGAAGACGGTGATGACTACACATTGGTTTTTCCAGAAGGCACAAAATTCGATGGTGAGTCGCTGGTTCTTCCCGATAGTTCGCCTCTGTCCGAGGGTGTGTCGGTTTCCCTGAACGGTGCCCGTGTCCCTGCAAACGAAAGCCTCAGCATGTGCTTGAACTACGCCCGACTCCTATCCGTGGAAGAGGCCTCGATCGTCCCCTCCTAGCCCCTCGACGTGCCGGAGCAGACGGGCGGGCCGACCCCCTCATTGCACAGTCATGCTGAAGCTGAGAAGGACGAGTGAGAGATGTCCGGTGAGGGATCGGCGGATTCAGGCGGTCATTGCAACAGGAGGTTTTCGATCAGTTCGATCGGTTTCTTGAACTCTAGTCTTTTGCGCGGTCGGTCGTTGAGTTCCTGGGCAACCCAGTCGAGGTCTGCGGGGCT
>NZ_JASIST010000008.1:0-206192 GCF_030063265.1 Pseudarthrobacter sp. PH31-O2
CTGGTGGCACCGGCGACGGCGGCCGCGACCCCTGCGCAAGCAATCCCGGCGGCGACGCGACCCGCAGCTCCCTTGGCGACCGCACCGGCCACGACGACGACGGCGGCAGCGACCCCGCTGCGTCGTGGGCTTCCCCGTGTCCCCGGCGGGGAGCCGTGGCCGCTGGCTGGACTTGCTCCCTCGGCCGCCGTTGCACCTACAGTTCAGGCAGCTCCCGGGCACATTGTCCAGGCTCCTGCGCGGGCTACCAGCGTGGAGCACGCCGTAGCCGAGGCCGAACCGCCGGTGGCGGCGGCGAGCGCACAAGAGGCCCCCGTGGTCCCGGCGACCACCGTCGCGAGCGTACCCGCCGTCCCGGCATCAGCACCGGCGTCGGCGTCGTCGTCGGGACCCGTACCGACAGCGACAGCGACAGCGACAGCGACAGCGGCACCGGCAGCGGCAGCGGCGGCACCGTCCGTTGCCGCGCAAAAGCCCGTCCGGCCAAAAGCCGAGGCGCGGCTCTACGGTTCCCGGACCCTGGGTCAGTGGATAAAGCTGGTGTTAATCTTCGCAGCCGGCGCTGTGGCCGCTGCCGGCATTTTGGTGCTCGCCGCGCGCGGTGTGACCACGCTGCCCGGTGTGCCGGCGTTCCTCGACCGATACCCGGGCGAATACAGCCTGCCCGAGACGGCGGAGCCTGGCTTTCCGTGGTGGGCGCAGTGGTCACACTTCCTGAATATCTTCCTGATCGCGCTCATCATCCGCTCCGGTTACCAGGTGCGCACCCAGCAGAAACCGCCGGCGTTCTGGACGCCGAAACGCGGTGGCAAGAAAATTAGCATCAACCTGTGGCTGCACCAGTCGCTCGACATTTTGTGGCTAGTCAACGGACTCGTCTTTGTGGTGCTGCTGTTTGCCTCCGGCCACTGGATGCGGATCCTCCCGACCAGCTGGGAGGTGTTCCCGAACGCGCTCTCCGCGCTCCTGCAGTACATAACACTCGACTGGCCCGTCGAGAATGGCTGGGTGAACTACAACAGCCTGCAGCAGCTGATGTACTTCATTGTCGTCTTCGTCGCGGCCCCGCTCGCGGCGATCACTGGCGTACGCATGAGCGAATTCTGGCCGAAGAACACAAAGACGTTGAACAGGGCCTACCCGATCGAGCTTGCGCGCGCGGTCCATTTCCCGACGATGCTGTTTTTCGTGGCGTTTATACTCGTCCATGTGTTCCTGGTGTTCGCTACCGGTGCCCTGCGCAACCTCAACCACATGTTCGGCGGCACCGACGCGGTGAACTGGGCAGGCTTCTGGCTCTTCGCCGCCGCCATCGCCGTCACCGCCGCCGGGTGGTACGCCGCCCGCCCGATCGTGCTCGCGCCGTTGGCGAGGCTGTTCGGCAAGGTGAGCAGCCGCTAGTATCGACCCGCGGCTGGCCAGGGAGCCGGTTCCCAGTCCTGTTGTTCGCTGGGGTAGGAGCGTCCCGAGGGCGAGATCCAGCGCGGCGGCTGGTCCCTGGTCGCACCATCAGGCCGCCAGGGCGTGAGGTGTTTGAGGCGGTGGTGCTTTCGGCAGGGCTGGCCAAGGTTTGCGACGCCGGTGCCGCCTCCCTCCGACCACGCCAAGAGATGGTCCGCCTCGTTGTCCAGGGAAGGGTTGCTGCAGCCGGGAAAAGGGCACCGGCCATCCCGGAGCCGGAGCCATTGGCGCATCGCCTTCGGAACCCGGTAGCTGGTGCGTCCGATTTCCAGCGGCGCTCCGCTGGCAGGATCGGTCAGCACCCGCAGGAACGATCCGGCACCATCGCCGACCAGCCGGCGGGCCATACTCCCCGGAATGGGACCGTACCCATCCAAGAGGGCCGGTTCCTCCCCTGCGCCAATCAGCGTCAACACCGGAACGGTGACCAGGACCTGAGCCGCGGGTGATGGGGTTCCATCCGCCACTCCAGCCAGCAGCCACGTGGCGGCGACGTCGACCCGCAACTGGGTTAAGGTCCGGGATTCGGACGGACCCTGCAGGGCACGGGCCGCCTCCGTGGCACGTGCCCAGACCCCCGCCGCAGCGTCCGCCGGCAGGTAGGCTGAGAGCCACGCCATGCCGTCCCGGTCCGGGGCATATTCCAGCCGCCGGTCCTGCATGCTTCTGCGGTGGCGCACCTGCATGTTCACTGGATGGTGCCGTTCACGCCAACTACGCGCCTTGGCCCGAAACCTGCCTGGCACCAGCTCTCCCGCCGGGCAGCCGCGCGCTGCAAAGGGAGCCTCCGGGTCCAGGAAATGAGCCTCCAGGGCGGCGGCCGCGGCGGGCTCCAGCCCGGACGTCTCATCACACATCACCCGTGCGTGCTGCCACGAAATGTTCCCCGACAGCAGCGCCGACAGCGTCAGCGGCAACCCGGTTGTAAGCGTGGCGGACTCCGCCAGGAGTGCCGCGGCCGACCTCTCACTCACTGTCAGCACGCAGGCAACTTCAGCCGTCACCGCCATCTGCCGGGCGATGCGTTGCTGCGGGGACACGGCCGGCGCCGTCATGGCCACCCCCGCGGCGGCGTAGCCGGCGGCGAAATGTACCTTCAGCGCGGCCAACCGGGCTTCCATACGGCCCACTTCAGCAAGACCATCCAGACACGCATCCGCCTGATCCCGAATCGGGTCAGCACCCGGCGCACCCACAATCGTGCCTGCGGTCGCGCTTTCGGTTACGGTCCCGCGGCCGGCGCAAACACCCCCACAGACGTGAACTGAAAGAGCGGCAACGGCTGCCGCCATGGCCGCCACCGTCTCCAGCACTGCTTCGCCTTCCATACCCACAGCATCTCAGGAGGCACTGACAATTTAGCCGCCGGCCCGATCGTGCTCGCCCCGATCGCGAAGCTGTCCTGACAGGTGAGCGGCCGGGAGCCCGCGGGGCCCGTTCCGACGTCGGCCTACCGGGCCGTACGTCGAGTGAAGACCAGATGGAGGACACCGAGGGGGGACGGAGTCGCTTCGATGTCAAAACGTTCTTCGAGTCCTTCGAGTCCGTCCCAGAGCCGTTGGCCCCGACCAAGGACGATCGGCACCAGGACAATGTGCATGTGGTCAATCAGATCGGCCTCGAGGAACTGCCGAACCGTACTGACACCGCCACCGATCCGAACATCGAGGTCGCCGGCCAGGGCCCGAGCCTGCTGGAGCGCGGAGACGGGGTCGGCGTCCACGAAATGGAAGGTTGTTCCGCCTTCCATCTCGAGTACCGGCCGAGGATGGTGTGTCAGCACAACAACAGGAGTGTGGAAGACCGGGCTTTCGCCCCACCAGCCCTTCCATTCCGCGTCCTCCCAGGGACCGCGCTGCGGGCCGAACTTGTTCCGTCCCATGATCTCCACGCCAACCCCGGGCCCCCACTGGCTGGCGAATGCCTCGTCGACCCTGCGGGATCCCGGCGACTCCCCGTGGATACCCATTTCGCGGAAGGTGCGCGTTTCGAACGCCCACTCCACTAGCCGTGTGCCTGCGTGACCGAACGGGGCGTCGAGTTGCTGGCCCTCGCCGGTGCCGAAGCCGTCGAGGGAGATCGAGAAGTTATGCACGCGGACGAGGGACATGTCATCTCCTGGAGTGGTTGTGGTTCGCAGTCACTGTATGGTCATCGATCCCACCGACTCCAGACCAACGCTGAAAGAACCGTACCGCCGTCGAGCAAAAACTGAACTCGCGCGGGCCGGCCGCCTAACTTGCCCAATCGGAGTCGCCGTAGGGGCGGCCACGGAAGTGTGCGCGGAGGTATTCACCCACTACTGCCGCTCCCAGATCGTCGGTTTCCGGCGCCACCACACGCGCATCGATGCGGCGGGCCATCTGCTGGACGAAGCGTTCCAGGCCCGGGTCATCGCCAAGCCGGAAGAACGTGGACTGCGCACCGGCTCGGCCCACCTTGTCCAGTTCCTCGACCGTGCGGCGGATGGTCTGCGGGTGCGGCGGCCAGGAGAAGACCGATTCGCCGTCGGGCAGCAGGTGGGCGGTGGGTTCGCCGTCGGTCACCACCAGCAGGACCGGCTGCATGGACGGGTGCCGGCGGAAGAAACGGCCGGCCAACAGCAGGCCGTGGTGCAGGTTGGTGCCTTGCTCGCGCACGGCCGGCAGGGAGGTGAGCTCGCCAATGTCCATCGACTGCGCGTAGCGGCCGAACGTGATCAGCTGCAGCCGGTCGCCGCGGAACTTGGTGGAGACCAGGTGGTGCAGGGCCAGCGCGGTGCGTTTCATCGGCACCCAGCGTCCCTCGGCGGCCATGGAATAGGAAACGTCGACCAGCAGGACGACGGCGGCCTGCGTGCGCGCTTCGGTCTCCGTCACCTCAATGTCGTCCACCGCCAGCCGGAGGCCGTGGCTGGTATCGCCGCCGTCGGCGACGGTCCGGCGGATCGCGTTGGTGATGGTCCGGGTGACGTCCCAGGGTGCGGCGTCGCCGAACTCCCACGGCCGGCTGGAGCCGGTGGGCTCCCCCGCTGCCCCGGACTCCCGGGTTTCCCGGCTGCCCTGCCGGCCGGAGAGTTGCTTGGCGGCGTCGCGCAGCAGCGACCTGCCCAGCCGGCGCATGGCCTGGGGTGAGAGCTGCAGTTTCCCGTCCTCGTCACGCTTGAGGTAGCCGCCGTCGTGCATGGCCTTTTCAATCGCGGCGAGCGTGCGGGCGGTGACCGCTGCGTCGTCGCCGAGCTGTCGAGCCAGGGCGCCCAGGTCCAGGTCATCCATATGCGCACTGTCATAATCCTGGGAAAGCTGCTCGGCGAGGTCGTCCAGTTCGGCAAGGTCCTGGAGCGCGCCGGTGCCATCGCCCAGGCCCATCCCTTCCTGGCCCTCGAATTGTTCGGAGCCATTCCAGTCCTCGCCGGGGCGCAGGGCCTGGAGGGTCTGGTCCAGTTGGCCCAGCTGTGCCATCAGCTCCGGTGAGCCGAATGCTTGGGCGGAGAGCCGCATCAGCTCTTCGCGCTGTTCCGGGGACATGGACTGCATCATCCGCTGGGCGGCGGCTGCCCGCTTGGCCAGCGCGTCCACCAGCTCCTGAACCGACTGCGGGTTCTCCGGGAAGTGCTGGCCGTGGCGGGCCATGAAGTCCTGGAAGTCCTGCTCGGTGTCCACGCCGCGGCGGTGCTTGTCCAGGAGCTCGTTGAGGTCGCGCAGCATCTCGCTGATGGCGGCCCTGTCCTCCTCGGTGGCGCTTTCCAACGCCTGCTTCATGCCGGCGAACCGCTGGTCCAGGACTTCGCGGCCCAGCAGGTCCTTGATCCGTTCGTACGTTTCCTTGGCGGTGCTGGACTGCCAGTCGTAGGAGGACAGCTCCTGGACGGCGGCTGCCGTGGACTTGGGCAGGTTCTGCAGCTGCATTTCGCGGAACGCGCGGTCGGCGTTGTCCATCATCGCGTCGCGGGCCAGCTGTTTGCGCTCCTCCAGGACGGCGGCGTCCAGCAACTTTTTGACCTCGTTGAGGGTGCCATCCAGGTTGTGCTTGCCCAGCAGGTCCTTGCGGCGCTGCTGGATGCGGCCGGCAAGATCGTCCAGGCCCTGCTGGTTCCGGCCGCCGCGCCGGAGGAACTCCTGCAGCGCGCGCCGGGGCGAGTAGCCGGCCATCACGTCGTCGGCGACGGCATCCAGCGCCTCCGCCAGGTCCACCGGGGGCGCCAGCGGGTCGGGTCCGCCGGCGTAGCGGCCGTACCTGGACCGGTTGTGAAGGCTCATGGCGCTTCCTGTCCTCTGCCTTGGAACTACCTAGCCGTAAATGGTGGCCTCGTCGTCGGACTCCTTGGAAATCCGGCGGCTGAGGTAGAGCCCTTCGAGTGCCAGTTCGACGGCGGCGGCGCGCTGGCCGTCGTTGTCCGCGCCCAAGCGTTCGCCGATCTCCTCGTAGAGGCCGGAGCCGTTGAGGGAGGGGAGGTTGGCCAGGAATTCCTTCGCGGTGACCAGCTCGCCGGTGGTCACCGTGGCGTGCCCGTCCAACGCGGTGACCAGCGGTCCCAGATCCAGGCCGTGGAAGTGCTCCCGCACGGCCTCCATGGTGGCGGTGCGCAGGAGGTGGTCGAGGATGTCCTGTTCGCGGCCCTCCTCGCCGGATTCGAACTCGATTTTTCCGGTCAGGACTTCCACGGCGGCGTCCAGGTCGATGATTCGGGCGACGGCTTCGTCCTCGCCGCGGACGCTGGCCCGGCGCAGGGCTGCGGCGGCTACCGTTTCGGCGCCGGCAATGGCGAACCGTGCGGACACACCGGAGGTCTGGTTAATGGCCGGGGACTGGCGCAGGGCCCGGGTGTAGCGGGCCAGGATTTCCAGGATGACGGCCGGTACGTTGGCCACCAGGTGGCCCTCCTGAACGATGACGGACACTTCGTCGTCGAGCTCGATCGGGTAGTGCGTGCGGATTTCGGCGCCGAAGCGGTCCTTTAAGGGCGTGATGATCCGGCCGCGGTTGGTGTAGTCCTCCGGGTTGGCGGAGGCCACCACCAGGACGTCCAGGGGCAGCCGCAGCACGTAGCCGCGGATCTGTATGTCGCGTTCCTCCATCACGTTGAGCATGGAGACCTGGATGCGCTCGGCGAGGTCCGGGAGTTCATTGATGGCCACGATCCCGCGGTTGGAGCGCGGGATCAGGCCGTAGTGGATGGTTTCCGGGTCGCCCAGCCGGCGGCCCTCTGCCACGCGCATGGGGTCGACGTCGCCGATCAGGTCCGCGACGGAGGTGTCCGGCGTCGCGAGTTTTTCCACATAGCGTTCCGAGCGGTGGCGCCAGGCCACGCGCAGTCTGTCCCCCTCCGTGAGCGCCAAGGCACGCGAATGCGCGGTGATGGGCTCGAAGGGGTGTTCGTTCAGTTCCGAGTCCTCGATCACCGGCGACCACTCGTCCAGCAGCCCGGCCAGGGTGCGCAGCAGGCGGGTCTTGCCCTGCCCGCGCTCGCCCAGGAGGACAATGTCATGGCCGGCGAGCAGGGCCCGCTCCAACTGCGGCAGCACGGTCCGGCCGAAGCCGAAGATGCCGGGCCACGGATCACGTCCCGCCGACAGCGCGGCGAGGAGGTTGTCGCGGATTTCCCGGCGCAGGTCCTTCTGGACGTGGCCGGAGACTCGCAGTTCACCAACTGTGAAGATTTCAGGGCGTTCAGTCACCCCTCCACCGTAGACCTCGCCTCGGGACCATGGCACCCCCCACCGCTCCGCAGTTTCCCCTTCCCTCGCAAGCTCGGGCGGGGACCCCTCCCGCTACGCTTAGAACTTGATGACTTCAGCAACCTCCGAACCTTCAGCGGAGCCCCGGCGGCAGGGCACGCTCCTGCTCCTAGTGCGCCACGGGGAGACGCCGACGACGGGCACCGTGCTGCCGGGCAGGGCGCCGGGACTGCATCTGTCCGACCGGGGCCGGGCCCAGGCCGAGCGGGTGGCTGAACGGCTCACCGGCTTGTCCGTCAGCGCCCTGTATTCCTCGCCGTTGGAGCGCGCCCGCGAGACGGCGGAGCCGACGGCGGCCCGCACCGGGCTGGAGGTGCAGCACGAGCCCGGGCTGCTAGAGTGCGACTTCGGCGACTGGACCGGCGCGGCAATCGCTGACCTGGCGGTCCTGCCGGAGTGGCGGACCGTGCAGAACAACCCGTCCACCTTCCGCTTCCCCCACGGTGAGAGCTTTACCGAGATGCAGGACCGGATTGTTGGGTCGCTGGCAGCGCTCTGTGTGGCGCACCCGGGCGGCGTCGTCGTCTGTTTCTCCCACGCCGACACCATCAAGGCGGCGGTGGCCCATGCACTGGGCACACCCCTGGATCTGTTCCAGCGCATTATGATCAGCCCGGGCTCGGTGTCCGCGGTGCAGTTTGTGGATGGCCAGCCGTCCTCGGTGCCGATGGTGAATTCCCATTCGGAGCCGCTAAGCAAGCTGAGGCCGCGGTGACGCACGAATCTGCGGGGGCCGGGCGGGAGCTGACGCTGCTCACCGAGGGCGGTGTGGAGCTGGTGGGCCAAATTCTGCGCAGCAGCAACGAAACGTTCCTGGTCCAGCTCAGCCACGGGGAGGACAGCGCACAGGCGGTGTACAAGCCGGTGGCCGGGGAACGTCCGCTGTCCGACTTTGAGCCAGGGCTGCACCGGCGCGAACGTGCGGCGTATCTGCTCAGCGAGGCGCTGGGTTGGGGCATGGTGCCGCCTACGGTGATCCGCGAGGACGCGCCGCTGGGGGTGGGCTCGCTGCAGTGGTTCATCGACTGCGACTTCCGCGAGCACTATTTCACGCTGGCATCCGAGGACCCTTCCACGCACCCCGACATGGCCCGGATGGCGCTGTTCGATTACGTCGCCAACAACACCGACCGCAAGAGTGGGCATGTGCTGCGCGGCGACGACGGGCGGATCTGGGGCATCGACCACGGGCTGTGTTTTTCGGCAGCGTTCAAACTGCGCACCGTGATCTGGGACTTCGCGGGCGACCCGATTCCCGATGCCCTGCTGGCGGACCTCGCTCCGCTCGCCGAGGCCGCGCCTCCCGAGCTGGCCGAGCTGCTCGACGACGACGAGGTCACAGCCCTGAAACGGCGCGTTCAGCGCATGCTGGTCGCGGGGGTGCTGCCCGTGGATCGCACCGGGTCGCGGTACCCGTGGCCGCTGGTGTAAGACCTGTCAATGACAGTGCGAGCTCTTTCCAGATTTGGGCTCTGGACGGCGAGCCAAGGAAGCGCCGCGACATCGGCAGCTTTGCGGGGTTTGAAATCGACGCATGGAACCGCATGTCAGCCCAAGAGGTGGCCCGAATAGATCCTGACCCGCATGTGGCAGGATCTCCGGTGCGACCACAGCCGCACTCTCCCCGTGACAATCTGTTTAATCGATCGCACTGCATCAAGCTCGGCATGTAGGCTTTCTTGACAAGAATTGTCACAATATTATCCTTAGTCTATTCACTGGCATATTTGCTTGAGTCTTACTTGTGACATCAAAAATTGGGGGAAACATGAGAAGGAAGTTCCGTCTAATGATCGCTATGCTCTGCTGCGCTTTGGTAGGGCTCTCGACGCCAACAGCGGCATCAGCGGCATCGTTCGCAGAAGCGGGCGAGCCCTCGGCAGGACAACAGGCAATCGCAATGGATAACCTCCGCGAGCATATTGCGGCTGACCCCACCGACTTCCAAGAGCGGATGAACATCCTGGATGACGCGCCGGCAATCGACACGTATCTCGAGCGGTTCGATAACGTCGACGTCGACCAGCAGAAGGCGTTCTTCGCGGCCTCCATGCCGACCGAGGCGTTGCGCAGTTTTGTTGACATGACCAACAAGGGCGCCCTCGATATCAGGGTGACTTCAATGTCCGACGGCACCCTGGCCACCAGCGTCGAGATCGATCCGACATACGGCTTCACGGCCCCAGCAAAAAATCAGGGCGAGACGACGGCCCTTCCTTCATGTCCATCAGCGTGGGCTGCGTTCTGGGCCTGGTATGCAACGGAAGCAGCGTTCTGCGGCGCAATGGGATTCTTCGGCCCTGGAGCCGCTCTCGCTTGTGCCCTGGCCATGGGCTTGGGCGGAACAGCCCTCGACTTCAACCGCGGTTGCTAGGATCGAACTAATGAACCAAATAATCCGAAATGGTCAAACTAAAGACGCTTACTGGCTACTCCTAAGCTTATTTTTCGCTGCTGGAGTCGTTGTCATTGGCCTCGCCGAGGGGTTAATTCTACTCGGAGCGGCAATCGCACTCGTGGTCGCCATCGTCGGCCTCACGGCTCTGCATGGACAGTTCAGGAAAGACGTTTTGCGGCACATCTCAACTGCCTCACCGGGCGTCGGCGTCACGGCGGCCGCCGTCGTTGCCGTTGCCGTCCTGCTGCGCGGCACTGATTCCGCAGTTTGGGCCGTCCCGCTGCTGGCCGTCGGCGCCTCAGTTAGCCTTTATGTGTGGTTGCACCGCCATGGCCGCTACGACGAGTCCGCTGCAGTCTAAGGTCTGAACACCGGTCCGGCCGGGTCCCCGCTAGACCTCCGCCACCGGGGCCGCGAACTGCGCCTCGTACAGCCGCGCATACGCCCCGCCAGCCTCCAGCAGCGACGCGTGCGTGCCCTGCTCGACGATCTGGCCGGCCTCCATCACCAGGATGAGGTCGGCGTCGCGGATGGTGGAGAGCCGGTGGGCAATGACGAACGAGGTCCGGTCCGACCGCAGCGCGCTCATCGCCTTCTGCACCAGTACCTCGGTCCGCGTATCCACCGACGATGTTGCCTCGTCCAGGATCAGCACCGAGGGCCGGGCCAGGAACGCCCGGGCAATGGTGAGCAGCTGCTTCTCCCCCGCCGAGACGTTGGCACCCTCGTCGTCGAGCACGGTGTCGTAGCCCTCCGGCAGGGACCTGACGAACCGGTCTACGTAAGTGGCCTTCGCCGCTTCCATGATCTCCGTCTCGGAAGCGGAAGGCCGGCCGTAGGCGATGTTGTCCCGGATGGTCCCGCCGAACAGCCAGGTGTCCTGCAGCACCATGCCCATCCGTGAGCGCAACTCGTTGCGGGTCATCGCGGTGACGTCCACGCCGTCGAGTGTGATCCGCCCGGCGTCGAGCTCGTAGAAGCGCATCATCAGGTTCACCAAGGTGGTCTTGCCGGCTCCGGTGGGGCCCACAATGGCCACGGTCTGCCCCGGCTCGGCCACCAGATTCAGGTCCGCGATCAGCGGCTTGTCCGGCGTGTACGCAAAGGACACGTCCTCGAACACCAGCCGCCCGCGCTTGGACTCGGGAACCACCGCAACATCCGGATCAGCCGACTGCTCCTCGGTGTCCAGCAGCTCGAACACCCGCTCGGCGCTGGCCACACCGGATTGCAGCAGGTTCGCCATGGACCCCAGCTGGGCCAGCGGCTGGGTGAACTGCCGGGAGTACTGGATGAACGCCTGCACGTCTCCGAGCTGCATGGCTCCGGAAGCCACCTGCAGCCCACCCACCACGGCGATCCCCACGTAGACCAGGTTCCCGATGAACGTCATGGCCGGCATGATCAGCCCGGAAATGAACTGCGCGCCGAAGCTCGCCTGGTACAGCTCCGCGTTCTTCTGCCGGAACGTCTCCTCCACCTCGCGCTGCCGGCCGAAGACCTTCACCAGCGCGTGCCCGGTGTAGGTCTCCTCGATCTGGCCGTTCAACTCACCGGTGTGCTTCCACTGCGCCACGAACAGTTTCTGCGAGCGCTTGGCGATCAGCGCTGTCGTCACCAGCGTCAGCGGAATTGTCACCAGTGCGATCAGCGCCAGCGTGGGCGAGAGGATGAACATCATGATCAGCACGCCCAGCACGGTCAGCAGCGAGGTGACGGCCTGGCTGATGGACTGCTGCAGGCTTTGGGAGATGTTGTCCACATCATTGGTAACGCGGCTGAGCAGCTCGCCGCGCTGCACCGAGTCGAAGTAGCGCAGCGGCAGCCGGTTGATCTTGGCTTCGATCCGCTCGCGCAGCCGGAACACGGTGCGCTGCACAATCCCGTTGAGCACGTACGCCTGCACCCAGCTGAACGCCGAGGCCAGCACGTAGAGCACCAGCGCCCACAACAGCACTGAGGACAGCGCGGTGAAGTCGATCCCAACCCCGGGCGTCAGCGTCATGGCGCTGAGCATGTCCGCTTTTTGGTTCTCCCCCGCGGCGCGCAGCTGGGCGATCAGCTGGGCCTGGCTCACCCCTGCGGGCAGCTGCTTGGACACGACGCCGGCGAAGATCAGGTTGGTGCCCTCGCCGAGGAGCCGCGGGCCGATCACCGAGAACGCCACGCTCACCACCGCGAGTCCCAGGACCAGGGTCAACCACAGCCGCTCCGGGTGCAGCTGGCCGAGCAGCCGCTTCGCGGACGGGCCGAAGTTCATTGCCTTCTCCGCCGGCACGTTCATCCCGGCAAAGGGTCCGCCGTGGCCGGGGCCGCCGCGCGGACGGGGAATGCGCTCGACGGCGGCAGGTCCGCCGGGTTTCCCGGCTCCCCCGCCGGGCACCCGTCCGTCAGCTGCGGTCCGCGGGCCGTTGCTGTTGGTGCCGCTCATGCTGCCTCCTCCGCTGCGAGCTGGGAGTTCACAATCTCCTGGTACGTCTCCGAGGTCTCCAGCAGCTCCTCGTGCGTGCCGTCCGCGACGATCCTGCCGTCGTCGACGACGAGGATCTGGTCCGCGTCCACAATGCTGGAGACCCGCTGGGCGATGATCACCAGGGTGGCGCCGGCGGTGTGCTCCTTGAGCGCCCGCCGCAGCCGGGCATCGGTGGCGGTGTCCAGCGAGGAAAAGGAGTCGTCAAAGATGTAAAGCTCGGGCCGTTTCACCAGCGCCCGGGCGATCGCGATCCGCTGCCGTTGCCCGCCGGAGACGTTGGTGCCGCCCTGGGAGATGGCCGCATCCAGCCCGCCGTCCATCTCGCGGACAAAGTCCTCCGCCTGCGCAATGGACAGCGCTTGCCACATTTCATCCTCCGTGGCGTCGGGTTTGCCGTAAAGCAGGTTGCTGCGGACGGTCCCGGAGAACAGGTACGGCTTCTGCGGGACCAGGCCGATGTGCCCCCAGAGCAGGTCCGGGTGCAGCTGGCGCACGTCCACGCCGTCGATCCGGACCGAACCGGAGGTGGCGTCGAAGAGCCGCGGCATCAGGTTCACCAGGGTGGTCTTGCCGGAACCGGTGGCACCGATGATCGCTGTCGTCTGCCCCGCGCGGGCGGTGAAACTGATCCCGGACAGGACCGGCCGTTCGGCACCCGGGTAGGCGAAACCGACGTCGCGCATCTGAAGCTCACCGCGGCCGGTGCGCCCGGAAAAGTCGACCGGATGCTCCGGCGGGCGGACGCTGGACTCGGTCCCGAGCACCTTCCCGATCCGGTCGGCCGAGACCGCGGCGCGCGGGATCATGATCGCCATAAACGTCGCCATCATAACGGACATCAGGATCTGCATCAGGTAGCTCAGGAACGCGATCATGGTGCCCACCTGCATGGAGCCGTCCTGGATCCGGAACGCGCCGAACCAGATCACGGCCACGGAGGAGACATTCAGCACCAGCATCACGGTAGGGAACGCGAGCGCCATTAGGCGGCCGGCGCGCAGTCCGGTGTCTGTGACGTCCGCGTTGGCCCGGCCGAAGCGGGCGCTCTCCACGTCCTCGCGGACGAAGGCCCGGACCACCCGGATGCCGGTGAGCTGTTCGCGGAGCACCCGGTTTACGGTGTCGATCCGGGTCTGCATCAGCCGGAACAGCGGCACCATCCGGATGATGATGAGCCCCACGGCGACCAGCAGCACCGGCACGCTGACCGCAATCAGCCAGGACAGCTGGAGGTCCTGCCGCATCGCCATGATCACCCCGCCGATGCTGAGCATGGGCGCGGTGACCATCAGGGTGGCGGACATCAGCACCAGCTGCTGGACCTGCTGGACATCGTTGGTGGAGCGGGTGATCAGGCTCGGCGCGCCGAAGTGGGTGACCTCCTGTTCGGAGAAGGCCGCTACCTTGCTGAAGATCGCCCCGCGCACGTCCCGGCCCAGCGCCATCGCCGCCTTCGCCCCGAAGTACACGGCGGCGATGGCGCACACGATCTGCAGCAGGGTCACCAGCAGCATCACGGCGCCGGTGCGCAGGATGTAGTCGGTGTCCCCCTTCGCCACACCCTGGTCGATGATGTCCGCGTTCAGCGTGGGCAGGTACAGCGACGCGATGGATTGCGCCAACTGGAAGACGACGACGGCGAGCAGCAGCCGCCGTTGCGGCTGTAAGTATTCAACGAGCAGTTTCCAGAGCATCCAAACTCCAAGCCACGTGTCACACAAAGTGATTCGAGGCTCAGTTTACGTCCGGATGCTTGGAACGGACGGGGTTCCTCTGAGGGCTGATCCGGGTTGGATCTCAGTCGACCGCGGCGCGGACGTCGCCCTCTTTGTGCCCGCCCTCCTTCTTGCCGAACGGCAGCACTTTGAGCAGCGGATGCAGGAGAGCCATGACGACGATGCCCCAGGCGAGACCAAGGACGGCCGAGCACAGGGTGTTCACAAGCCAGGCCAGGAAGCCGCCCACCACCGGGATCCCGGCGAAGGGAGCTTCCAGGACGTGGACCAGGTCATACGGCAGGTGCCAGCCAAGGTCGTAGGCCCCCTGGAGCATGATGTGGCCGCCGACCCACAGCATGGCGACCGTCCCGATAACGGTGATCGTGGTCAGGACGGCGGGCATGCCCTTGACGAGCAGCTCGCCGAAGCGCTGGGAGCCCGCGGACTCCTTGGTGGTCAGGTGCAGGCCGATGTCGTCCATCTTGACGATGAGCGCGACGGCGCCGTACACGCCCACCGTGATCGCGAGCGCCACAATCACCAGGATGACCGCCCGGGTCCACAGGGACTCGGCGGACACCTCGTTCATCGCGATGACCATGATCTCGCAGGAGAGGATAAAGTCCGTAGTGATCGCGCCCTTGGTGACCTTGGCCTCCGCCTCCGGGCCCCGGTCGACCGCCGGCGTCTCTTCATCGGCCTCGTGGTGGCCGCGGAGCTTATGCCAGACCTTCTCGGCACCCTCATAGCAGAGGTAGGTGCCGCCCAGCATAAGGATGAACGGAATGACCCCCGGGATGAAGGCGCTGATGAGCAGCAGCGCCGGCAGGATGATCAAAAGTTTGTTTCGCAGCGAGCCCCAGAAGATCCGCTTGATCATCGGCAGTTCGCGGGACGGGTCCGCCCCGGACACATACTGCGGGGTGACGGCGGCGTCGTCAATGACCACGCCCGCTGCCTTGGCCCCCGCCTTGGCCGCTCCGGCTGCGACGTCGTCCACCGAGGCGGCCGCAATCTTGGCCAGGGCTGCTATGTCGTCCAGCAGGGCGACGAGACCGCCGCTCACAGCTCGCTTCCGGACTGCTGGAGGGCGTACGGCTGGACGAAGTTGCCTCGGTCAAGGCGCGTGATTGGCATCCTCGAATTATATGGTGGCGCGTAGCCCGTCGCCGCTGGATCTGGACCGGGCCGGCTCGGTAGCGTGAAGAGCATGAACATCAGACTTGAGAACGTCGGCATCGCCGTCCGCGACTTGGAGGCCGCGATCGCTTTCTTCACCGACCTCGGTCTCGCGGTCGTTGGCCGGGACACCGTCAGCGGCGATTGGACCGACGCCGTCGGGCTTGACGGCAATCACGCCAACATGGCCATGCTCGAAACGCCGGACGGTCACGGCCGCCTCGAACTCTTTGAGTACATCCACCCCGATGCGATCGAGACGGCGCCCACGCGTCCCAACGAGATTGGCATGCACCGGGTCGCGTTCTCAGTTGCTGACATCGACGAAGCCCTGGAAATAGCCGCAAGGCACGGCTGCTATCCGCTTCGCGGCGTGGCGACCTACAAAGACATCTACAAGCTCACGTACGTCCGCGGGCCCAGCGGCATCCTCGTGATGCTCGCCGAGGAATTGAAGAAAAGCTGAGCGCCTGGCCGGTGCGCCCGGTCGCCGGCCCGGTGTAGCTTGCTGCGCGGATCCGCGTGCCATGGCCCGGTTCTGGAGCAAGGCGACGGACTGGACCCTGCACTGGGTGGCCGACGATTCCGCGAGGCTGCGTTCGGCCAAGGTTGTCGGGCCGTATCTGGAGTTCCATCGCGCGCGCTGGAGAGCGTGGGTGGCCGTGTCCATCTGGATCTGAGGCCCTACTCCGGGTGATCACCAAGCGTCGGAGGTGGCCGGGCTCCGGGCGCCGGGCTTTGGGCTCCGGGCGCCGGGCGCCACTGACGCCGACGTCGGACAAGGTGATGTGCCGTGGGCGTGCCTGGCGGGACCGAGGGCAACCAGTTCTGCGTCCTCACCCCGCAGCTGGTCTAGCCGCCCAGCACCACGTTCGCTGGCGGCTCGCCCGCCAGCATCAGGTCGATCTGCCGCTGGAGCAGCCGGCCCATCCGCGGGAGCATCGCCGAGGTATCCCCGCCCACATGTGGACTGATGATCACGCCTGGCGTCCGCCACAGCGGGTGGTCCTGCGGCAGCGGCTCCGGATCAGTGACGTCCAGGGCCGCCCGGATCCGGCCAGTGGCGGTATGCCGAATCAGGGCTTCGGTATCCGCGACGGGTCCGCGGGCCACGTTGACCAGCAAGGCGCCGTCGGGCATGGCCGCGAGGAAGGCATCGTCGATGAGGTGATGCGTGGCGTGGTTGAGCGGGACCCCCACGATCACAATGTCGTGCTCCGGCAGCAGGGCGGGCAGTTCGGTGATGCCGTGGACGTGGCCCCGCGGCTCGGCCCGTTCCGTGCTGGCCACGCGGGTGACGGTGGTTTCAAAGGGCAGGAGCCGGTCCTCGATCGCCTTGCCAACGCCGCCGTAGCCGACCAGCAGCACCTTGCGGTCCGCGAGGCTGGCCGTGGAGCGGGTCTCCCAGCGGCCCTCCTGCTGGTTCTGCAGTTGCCGCGGGAACTCGCGCTGGCTGGCCAGGACCAGGGCAAGGGCCAGCTCCGCGGTGGAGGTTTCGTGGACGCCGGCGGCATTGGCAAACACCCGGCCCGGCGGCAGCGCCTCCGCAACACCGTCATATCCAATCGACTGGCCCTGCACGAGCCCGGTTTCCACTGCCGCCAGGCTGCGCAGGACGCCCGGACCGCCCATGTAGGGCGGCACCACAATGTCGATCCGCGGCCGGGGAGGTTCCCCGGACAGGTCCCACTCGAGGACGTCGACGTCGGGGTGCGGCCTGAGGTACTGGCGCAGGGTCGCATCCGGCAGGCTGACAGTAATTTTCCTCGGCATAACTGCCAGCCTAGCGGGGCCGCACGGGCCGACGGCGCAGGCTGCGCCGACCGCGGTGGCACGCCCGACAAAGTCAGAGCTGGGAGTTTCCCCTCAGCTTGGCGCCGCCCCGCGCGGGGCGTGGACTTGCCCCGCCTCCCGGCATACATTTCAAGGAATCCCCCCTCTTGTTGACCCGGAAGGTCCTGCACCATGAACACCTCGGGACCCTCCCGCCCGGCCGCCAAAACCCTCAGCGCCCGGAGCAAGCTGCTCCTGGTCTGGGCGGCGACGGTCCTGGTGCTGCTCGGCGTGGGAATCCTGGCCGTTGTGCGCACCGGTCCCGTTCCGGCGTCGGGCTTCCTGTCCAGCCTGAAGGACCAGTGGCCCGGTCAGCCCGGTGCGGCTCCGGCGGCGCAGGCTCCGCGGGCCGCCGTCGACCTTAACGCCGAGATCCCGCGGATCCTGGCAGAGAACTCCCGCTACCGGATCGGCGTCGCAGTGGCGGACACCCGCGGCGGGGAGCCGCGCAGCTACGGCGACGGGGCCGAATTTATGGCAGCGAGCACGGCAAAGATCATCACGGCGGCTGCCTACTACCATCTGGTGGAAACCGGCGAGAAGTCACTGAACGCGCCGCTGGGCAGCTATGACGCCTCGTTCCAGCTCCAGGCGATGGTCAACACGAGCAGCGACGACTCCTGGCTGCTGCTGATGCAGGACATTGGCTACCCTAAGCTGATCGCGTACGCCGCATCGATCGGGATCAGCTACGACCCGGAACTGAACCTGCTGACACCTGCCGAGATGGCGGGGTTGCTCCAGCAACTGTCCACCGGGCAGCTGCTCAATGCGGAGCACACCCGGGAGCTGCTGGGCTACATGCAGGAGACCAACAACGAACGGCTCATTCCCGCCGCCGTCGGCCCGGAGATCACTGTGCAGCACAAGTACGGCGAAGTGGAGGGCTACGTCCACGATGCAGCGCTCCTGACCGCCGGCGAGCGGTCCTACGCGCTCACGATTTACACCTGGGGCGAGGACCTCGAGAGCGAGGAACGGTTGGCCGTGATCCACGAACTGACCGACGTGGTGGCGAGGGCGCTGCTGGACTAAGGCCGGTTACCGGAAAAAGCCCCTGCTGCAGCGGGCGCGGCAGGGGCACTTTCGTTTCGGCGGAGAATCGGTTTAGCGGCCGAAGAGCTTGGCGAAGAAACCGGTCTTGGTGCTGACTTCACCCTCGTGACCCTTGCAGCGGTCGGCGCCCTTGACGCCCCGCATGACCTGGTCAACGTGCTGGCCGCAGCCCGCCCAGGTGGTCTTACCGCACTTCTTGCATGCAACCTGTCGGCACATCTGGTTCTCCTTTGGGTAGGTCCGTCCCGACCACTATACCCCCAGGGGTATAGCCGCACCAAATGCGGCCCTGGGAACACTCGCCGGCCGGACGGCGTTGGTTCCCTACAGTGGCAGCTGAACCGTGCCGCTCCCGCACAAACTGACTTCCGAACCGTACCGAGAGGACCGCTGATATGGCTTACATCAAGGTTGGAACCGAGAACAGCACCGACATTGAGCTCTACTACGAAGACCACGGAAGCGGCCAGCCGGTAGTCCTGATCCACGGCTATCCACTGGACGGATCCTCCTGGGAGAAGCAGACCACGGCACTGCTGGGCGCAGGCCACCGGGTGATCACCTACGACCGCCGCGGCTTTGGACAGTCCAGCAAGCCCACCGACGGCTATGACTACGACACCTTCGCCGCCGACCTCGACGCCCTGCTCACCACGCTGGACCTGAACGACGCCGTGCTGGTGGGCTTCTCGATGGGCACCGGCGAGGTGGGCCGGTACCTCGGCACCTACGGCTCGGCCCGGGTGGCCAAAGCCGTGTTCCTCGGCTCCCTGGAGCCGTACCTGCTGCAGGCCGACGACAACCCCGACGGCGTCCCGCAGTCCGTATTCGACGGCCTGCTGGAGGCCGTGACCACAGACCGCTACGCCTTTTTCACCGAGTTCTTCAAGAACTTCTACAACAGCGGCACCTTCCTGGGCACCCCGCGGCTGAGCGAGGAAGTCATGCGCGCCGGCTGGAACCTGGCATCCTCCGGCGGCCCCACGGCCTCCGTGGCCGCCCAGCCCTCCTGGCTCACGGACTTCCGGGGCGACATCCCGAAAATCGACGTCCCCACCCTGATTGTGCACGGCACCGCGGACAACATCCTGCCAATCGACGCCACCGGCCGCCGCTTCGCCAAGGCGCTGCCCAGCGCCGAGTACGTGGAGATCGAGGGCGCCCCGCACGGCATGCTGTGGACGCACGCCGCAGAGGTTAACGAGCTGCTGCTGGGGTTCCTGGCAAAGTAGGCCCGCCCGGTTCGCCGGGATACCGAGGCAGCCGGGCACTACAGCTCCCGACGCAACACAAGAAGGGCCCGCGGCGCCGCCGCGGGCCCTTCTGCGCGCCCATCGCCCGGCCCCTCACGCCTCCGCGCCCGGCCCAACCGCGCAGTGAGACGATCCCCCACGGCAGTCACAATCGGTTATTTGGCCCGGCTGGGCCACGACGCAGGAAAATCCCTTGACAGTGGCGGAGGTCACTTCTACTCTGAATTTTGGGATCCCAAAATGGGATCCCAAAAGATCGCGTTACGGATCCCGAGCCGCAGTCAGTTACTTGCCCGGCGCGTCCGGATTGGACCCAGGGTGCCCCACCAACCGGCCTCCTGCCCCGCGAACACCCACGTCTTTTTTCCCCGCCTGCAATCTTCCTCTCTGCAAAGGAGAAGTTGTGTCTGTTCAAAATACTGAAACCGCAGTACCCCTCCCCGACGACAAGACCGGCAAGGACGGCGTGCAACGTCGCACCAACGTCCGCTGGAAAATGTTCCTGCTCCTGCTGGTCCTGGTCGCCGTCAACTACATCGACCGGGGCTCCATCTCGGTGGCCCTGCCGATCATCCAGAAAGAATTCAACCTCGCCCCTGAACTTGTGGGCCTCCTGCTCTCCGCCTTCTTCTGGACCTACGCGCTGATGCAGGTCCCGGTAGGCCTCCTGATCGACAAATTCGGTCCCCGCAAGGTCATGACGGCGTCCTGTGTTGGCTGGGGCGCGGCCACGGCAGCGTCCGGGCTGGCCGGCGGCTTCATCAGCATGTTCATTGCCCGGCTGGGCATCGGCGTCACGGAAGCCGGCGTTATGCCGGCCGGCGGCAAGCTCAACGCCATCTGGATGCACAAATCAGAGCGCGGACGCGGCGCCACGATCCTCGACGCCGGCGCGCCCCTTGGCGCCGGCCTGGGCGGCATCCTGATTGCCGGCCTAATCGCTTCCACCGGCAGCTGGCG
This sequence comes from Pseudarthrobacter sp. PH31-O2, assembly GCF_030063265.1. Lineage (NCBI taxonomy): Bacteria > Bacillati > Actinomycetota > Actinomycetes > Micrococcales > Micrococcaceae > Pseudarthrobacter > Pseudarthrobacter sp. PH31-O2. The sequence continues at coordinate 20,049 of NZ_JASIST010000008.1, forward strand.
CATCGCCTTCATCATGGCCGGCGCCGCCACCGTACTGATGGGCCTTGCCGTCTGGTGGTACGTCCGGGACAACCCCCGCCAGCACCGCGGGGTCAATGCTGCCGAGGCTGAATACATCGAAGCATCCCACGCTGCCGAGGACGCCGCGGCCGAGCTCGACGGAAGCAAGGGCAAGCGCGCACTCCTGCCCTACCTGAAGTTCCGTTCCTTCTGGGCCATGTGCTTCGGCTGGCTGGGCTTCAACGGCGTCTTCTACGGACTCCTGACCTGGGGCCCGCTCTACCTGGCCCAGGACAAGGGCTTTGACCTGAAGACCATCGGCTGGTCCACCTTCGTAATCTTCGGTGCCGGCTTCGTCGGGGAAATCCTGGGCGGCGCGATCGCCGACAAGTGGCAGTCCACCGGCGCCTCCGCCAACCGCGTGATGCGCACACTCCTGGGCACCTCCAGCGTGGTTGTGATCGGCGGCCTGATTGGCGTCACCGTCGTGGCCGATCCCACCACCGCCGTTGTGCTCCTGTCCGTGGTGATGTTCTTCCTCCGCTGGGTGGGCCTGTTCTGGAGCATCCCCTCCATCCTGGGCGGCCGGACCAACGCCGGCGTCCTCGGCGGCGCGATGAACTTCAGCGGCAACATCTCCGGCTTCGTGACCCCCATCGCGGTCGGCCTGATCGTGGGCGCCACCGGCTCCTACACCTGGGCGCTGCTGTACTTCGTCGGATCCGCGATCATCATGGGCGTCTCCGTGCTGACCCTGAACTACAACAAGCGGCTACCTGTCTAAGCTGGCCACACGCACCTGTTCCTGAAGCCGGGAACGCTATGCCGGAAAAGAACCGAAAGTGGAGAAACATGCACAGCGCAGAACAGACCCAGGACAAGGAACGCCCCCTTCGGGAGTCCGTCCGGGACACCCTCCGCACCAGGATCTTCGAAGGGCATTACGTTCCCGGCACCAGGCTGGTGGAACGCGACCTCGCCGCTGAATTCAACGTCTCCCGCCTCCCCGTCCGCGAAGCGCTCCGCATGCTGCGCCAGGAAGGGCTCATCAGCGACCGGGGCGCCCGCGGGGCCGAGGTCAGCACCCTGAGCCCCAAAGACGTCGAGGATCTGTTCGACGTCAGGCAGTCCCTTGAGGTGTTGGCCTGCCGCCTGGCCGCGGCCCGCGCTACCGCGGAGGACCTCGGCGGCCTCAAGGGCCTGCTGGACGAGGCAGACCGCTGCCTGGCCAGGGGCGACATTATGGAAGCCCACCGCGCCAACAGCGAATTCCACGATGCCCTCACCCGGATCGCGGACAACGGCTTCCTCAGGTCCGCCCTGGAACCGCTCCAGGGCAGGATGCACTGGCTCTTCCGTCACGTCAGCGACCTGCCGGAGCTCATCGAAGAACACCGTGCCCTCTATGCCGCCATCGCCAGCGGCGACCCGGAACGGGCAGCTGCCCAATCGGCGTCGCACATCGGCAAATACCGTGAACAGTTTCCGGAGGATTTCAGCCGGACAGAACCCGCCCTTCATCGGAAGAACCCATGAAACTTCTTGTTATCAACCCCAACATCAGCGACGACGTTACGGCGCTGATCGAGGCGGAAGCCCTACGCTCCGCCGCCCCCGGCACCGAACTTGTGGTCCGGACCGCCGGATACGGCGTGGAATACATCGAAACCCGTTTTGAGTCACTGATCGCGGCGGGAGCAGTGGCCGAAATCGTCGCGGAATACACCCGTGACGGGCCGGGATCCGATACCAGCGTCGACGCCGTGGTGGTGGCCGCCTTCGGGGACCCCGGGATGCCGGCACTGAAGGAACTCACCGGCATCCCCGTCCTTGGCATCACCGAGGCCGCCCTTTGCGCCGCCGCCCTGCAGGGACACCGCTTCTCCATCATCGCCATCTCGGACCGGATCCGGCCTTGGTACCGGGACTGCGTGGAACGCTTCGGCCTCGGCGGCCGGCTCGCATCGATCCGCTCCCTCAACGAAGCGCTCCACGGCATCGCCTCGGTCCAGCAGGACTTCAAGGCAGCCTTGCTGGCACTCAGCCACCAGGCCGTCGCCGAGGACGGGGCCGACGTCGTCATCCTCGCCGGAGCGCCGCTCGCCGGGCTGGCCCGCGAACTCCGAGGGCAGATCGGGGTGCCCGTTGTGGACGGCATCTCGGCGGGCATCCGCCTGGCCGAAGCCGTTGTCGGACTTGATTCCGGCCCGCACCGCGCCGGTGCCTTCGCCGCTCCCCCGGCCAAGGCCCGCCGTGGCCTCTCGGAGAACCTGGAGGCGGCCCTCACCACCGCGCAGAACGCCGCCCGCGGCGAAACCGCCGCGAACCGCGCCATCCGGCAACCGGTCATCACCTAACCGGCCAACCAGCTACTTCTCCCCAGGAGGACACCGATGTCAGACACCCCAGAACTCGTCATCGCCAACGGCACAGTGGTCAACAGCTTCGGCCGCCAAGAGGCCCACGTTGTGGTCCGGGAAGGGCGCATCGACCGGCTTGTCGACGCTGCCGAGCCCATCCCCGCCGGCGTTCGCATCATCGATGCCGCCGGCCGGCTCGTTATTCCCGGCGGCGTCGACGGACACTGCCACGTTGCCCAGATCACCGGCCGTTTCCGCACCCTCGATGACTACCGGACCACGTCGACGGCCGCCTTGTGGGGCGGCACCACCACAATCATCGACTTCGGCATCCCCCGCGATGCCCGGGAGACCCCGCTCGCGGCCGTGCTGCACAAGAAGGAACTGGCCCGGGAGTCCCGCTGCGACGTGGCGCTGCACGGCTCCGTGGTCAGCTGGGACGAAACTGTGCCGTGGCAACTGGAGCAGCTCGCCGCCGAAGGCGTCAGGTCCGTCAAGATGTACACCACCAACCGCGGCAGCACCATGGCGGACGGGGACACGATCCTGAAGGTCATGCGCGAGATGGTGCGACTGGACGGGCTCACCTACATCCACGCCGAGCACGACCCCATCATCGCGGACTGTACGCAGCAGCACGCGGACGACGGCCGGATCGGCATCGAATACCTGCACCGCACCCGCCCCGAACTGGCCGAGGAGGTTTCGGTCAAGGAAACCCTGGCCATGGCCGAATACACCGGAGCCCCCGTCTACTTTGTGCACCAGTCAACCCCCGGCGCCGTGGACCTGGTCACCGAAGCCCGCGAACGCGGCCAGGAGGCGTACTCCGAGACCTGCCCGCACTACCTCACCCTCGACGACAGCGTCTACGGCTCGGTGATGCCCGAATGGTACGCCTGCTGCCCGCCCATGCGCAGTCCGCAGACAGTCGCCGCACTCCGGGATCGGCTTGCCGACGGCGCCATCCATACCGTCGCCTCCGACCACTCCTGCTACGACCTCACGCAAAAGCGGGAGCGCACGGACGACATCCGCGAAATGCCGCACGGACTCCCGGGCGTCGAAACCCGGATGCCCGTCACCTTCACCGCCCTGCTGGAGGCCTCCCGCGGAGCACGGGTGGAGGACTTCGTGGAAGTCTTCTCCGCCGGGCCGGCCCGCATCAACGCCCTCCCGGGCAAGGGAAGCATCGCGCCCGGGTTCGACGCCGACCTGGTCATCTTCGATCCGGCGGAGGAACGCGTTGTCGACGGCGGCGCCCTCCACATGGGCACCGACTTCTCGCCCTTCGAGGGCCGGACGCTTACAGGCTGGCCCGCCGTCGTCGTCTCCGCCGGACGTGTGGTGCTCGACGGCGGCGGGTTCCATGACCCCGGCCCGGTCGGAAACTTCGTGGCCCGCAACGGTTTCCGCGAGCATCAGGCCACCACTGCATCCGTCCGTGTTCCCGCCGCCCAGGCCACCCGCTAGGAGCCCCGCAATGCCTTCCGCAACCCGCGCCACCCGCATCGGCATGATCGTGCCGTCATCCAACACCTGCCTCGAACCGCAGAGCTACCGGATCCTGGGTGACCGTGAGGACGTCACCATCCACTTCGCCCGGATCCCCGTCACCCGGATTGCCCTGGACAAATCCTCGGACAAACAGTTCGATGCCGCCGTCATGCGCTCGGCCGCCGAACTCCTTGCCACCGCCGATGTGGACGTCATCGCCTGGAACGGTACTTCCGGTTCCTGGCTGGGCGTCGACTACGACCGCCGGCTCGCGGCGGACATCACGGACGCCACGGGCATCCCGGCCACCACCTCCACCCTGGCGTACATGGCGGCGTTCAGCTCGTTCGGCACAGAACGCATCGGACTCTTCACCCCGTACACCGCGGACGTCAACGAGCAGATCGTGGCGTCCTATCAACGGGACGGCATCAAAACCCTCGACCATCGGTACCTGGGCCTAAGCGACAACGAATCGTTCGCCCGCGTGGCGGATGAGGAGATGCGTCCGGGCTCGCTGGAGCTGGCGGCAGCCGGGCCCGATGCCATCATCTACCTCTGCACCAACCTCTATGGCGCCAACATCACCGCAGAAATCGAGGCAGAGACGGGCGTTCCCGTCCTGGACTCGGTGGCCGTCACGCTGTGGCATTGCCTCAAGCTGGCCGGCGCACCGCTGCTGGATCGGCGCTGGGGCAGGCTGCTCGCCTCGGCCTGAGCCGGCGCCCTTACGCCGGAAGGCCGGAACCGAGCAGCTCCTGCAGGCCACGCTTAAAACCGGACCGGCCGCCATGCGCGGGATGCCTGATTTTCGTCACATCCAGGCCGCTCCGCAGCAGGCTGCGGTGCGCCACGTTGCCCACGGCCACCACTGTTTCGATCGCGAAGGTGTCGGCCAGCACCCGCCAGAACGGAGATCCGAGTGCTGTTTCGGCGGCTGTTGGAGTGCGGTTGGACAGCGGCCGGCCGGGCACGTGGGTATGCCAAGGACACGCACTCCAGAGCAACGGCAGGAAGTCCAGCTCGGCAAGGACCTCCCACATCACCGTTGCTGTGGGCTCTGCCGCAACGCCGTCAGCATCCGGCGGCAGCACGTATCCGCTTCCCGGCCCGAACAGGCCAAACCCGTGAGGATTTTGGAGGGTGGTGCGGCTGGTGAACGGGACTCCGGTGAGCTTCATGCCCCGAAAGCCCGGGGCTTCCCCTACCAGCAGCACTTTCGGGGACCGATCCAGCATTTCCCGCAGGTAAATCGCCAGATTCTGCCGGCGCAGCGCATTCGCGGGGATGCTGTGATCGAAGAAGTTGGCGCAGCCCGGACCCGTTTCCACCGACGCCAGCCTGGCAACAAAGTCCTCAATGGCGGATGGTGCCATGGTGGTGCCGCTCCCTTGGCAGTTCGTTGGTTACTTAGACTATCCGGGCGCTGGGCCGCCGGCACCAGCCCTTGTGGCGCCATATCATGGGGACATGACGGACATGACCATCTTTACGGTGGGGCACTCCACTCATCCCATCGACGAATTCATCAGCATCCTCAAAGCCCACGGCGTCAAGAAACTGATCGATGTGCGCACCGTCCCGAGGTCCCGGCACAATCCGCAGTTCGCTGCGGAAGTGCTTGCGGCGAGTGTGCGTGCCGGCGGGATCACCTACCGGAGAATGGCATCCCTCGGCGGTCTGCGGCCCACCAGCAAAGGAAGCCCCAATGGCGCCTGGCGGAACGCGTCGTTCCGGGGATACGCGGACTACATGCAGACCGAAGAATTCGCCGCCGCCGTCGGGAAGCTGATGGAACGCGGGCGGACCAACGATGCGGCGATTATGTGCGCCGAAGCCGTCCCGTGGCGCTGCCACCGTTCCCTGATCGGCGACGCCCTCCTGCTCCGGAATGTCGAAGTGCTGGACATCATGACGGAAAAGTCCACCAAACCTCACGCACTGACTTCTTTCGCCCGCGTTGACGGGCACCGGCTCTGGTACCCGGCAGAGTAACCGCCTACCAGCGCGGGTGGATCGATGCGCGGAAATAGCGGTCGTAGACTTCGTGGACCCCGGCGTCGAACGTCGCGTCGATGCCGCCGACACCCGCCGCTGCGGCACTGGACCGGGCCTGGTCCGGGTTCCGCGCCCCGGGGATCACGGTGCTGACGCCGTTCTGGGCCGTGATCCAGGCGATGGCCGCCTGGGCGGTGCTGACGCCGTCGGGCACCAGTTCCTCGAACGCCGCCACCGCGGCCAAGCCCTGCCCGAAGTCCACACCGGAAAAGGTTTCCCCTACGTCGAAGGCCGAACCGGTGCGGTTGTAGTTCCGGTGGTCGTCCGCCGCGAAGGACGTGTCCGCGGTGTATTTTCCGGAGAGCAGCCCGGAGGCGAGCGGCACGCGGGCGATGATGCTTACGCCGGCCGCTGCCGCCGCGGGCAGCACCTCGTCCAGGGGTTTGAGCCGGAAGGCGTTGAGGATGATCTGCACCGTCGCCGTTCCGTCGTGGCGAAGGGCTTCGAGGGCTTCGTCCGTCCGCTCCACGCTGACGCCGTAATTCCGGATGGCGCCGTCGTCCACAAGTGTGTCCAGCGCGTCGTAGACTTCGGCGTTGCTGTACACGGCGGAGGGCGGGCAATGCAGCTGAACCAGGTCCAACTGCTCCAGGCCCAGATTCCGGCGGGAGCGGTCCGTCCACTCGCGGAAGTTCGCCAGGTTGTAGTTCTCCGGCAGTTGCTCCAACCGCCGCCCCATTTTGGTGGCCACGGTGATATCCAGGCCCGGGTTGGTCCGCAGAAACGCACCGATGGCCTGCTCGCTGCGGCCATCGCCATAGACGTCGGCGGTGTCTAAGAACGTAACGCCGGCCTCCACGGATGCGCCCAGCACGGCCTGCGCCTGCGCGGAATCCACGTTTCCCCAGTCCGCGCCCAGCTGCCAGGTCCCCAGTCCCACGATGGAGACGTTCCGTCCGGTCTTACCCAAGATTCGCTTTTCCATCATCAGACTATAGCCACCGTGCCGCGGGGAGGACCGGCGGACGCCACCAGGTCCGGGCGCCGGTCCGCCCACGGGCGCACCGTTTCGACGGCGGCACCCACTGCGAAGACCGTCGCATCATCGAACGGATGGCCCACGATCTGGACCCCCGTGGGAATGCCGCACTCGGCCATGCCGCTGGGCACTGCAAGCACCGGGCACCGGTTGGCGATATTAAACGGCGCCGTCATATGGGCTTGCCAGTAGTGCCCAAGCCGGACGCCGCCGGCGTCGATCCCGTCAAGATACATACCGTCGGCATCCAGCGCCGCGACGGCCGAGGCGGGGCAGATCAGGGCATCAAAGCCCGCCATCGCCGCGGCAAGGTCGGCCTGGATTCGGGTCTCCGCCCGGACCCCGTCGATGAAACGATTTTCCCCGGCAGCTTTTTGTGCGTCGGCCATAAAGCGCCGGGTGTAGGCGGCCAGCAGCTCCGGCGCATCGGCAGTGTCATCTTCCATGACCGGGCCCAGCAGGTAGCCGAAGTGCGTAAATATCGTCCGGCTGATGTGCTCCACGGTCCAGGGCAGTTCGATCTCCTCCACCACGGCGCCCGCTGCGGCCAACGCCGATGCCACGGCGCGTGTGTTGGCCTCCACATCAGCAGCAACCGGGTAGTTACCCAGCCGGATGCACAGTGCAATCCGCAGGCCGGCCACCGAATCGGCACCTGTCGGCGGCACGGCCAGCGCCAGGCCGCCGCCCAGGGACGTATGGTCAGCGGCATGCCGGCCGGCCATCACGTTTGCCAGCAGCGCCGTGTCCGCGACGGTCCGCGCCATCGGGCCGTCGCCCCGGTAGTGGTCTGCGGAAAGCGGCGGCAGGCCCGGGATCCGTCCGTACGGCGCCTTGTAGCCGACGGTGCCCGTAAACGAGGCCGGCAGCCGGGTGGAGCCGGCGATGTCCGAGGCTGTGGCGAGCGGTGCCAGCCCCGCGGCGAGCGCCGCCCCGGAGCCTCCCGAGGAGCCGCCGGGGGAATATTGCGGATTCCAGGGATTGCGGGTCACACCCCACAAGGCGCTGTGGGTGACCGTGGCGCAGCTGTATTCCGGGGTTGTGGTGCGCGCATGAATGATTCCCCCGGCCCGCCGGATTCGATCGATGACTGGATGGTCTGCCTTTGCACGGTCCCCTTTGCGGGCGACGAGCCCCTGCGAGAGGGTGCGTCCCTTGAGCCCGTGCTTCTCCTTAGCGGCGACCGGCAATCCGAGCAGCGGTGTCAGGTCCCGTCCGCGTGCATAGCTGGCGGCCGCCTGCCGGGCGGCCGGGAGCGCTTCCTCAAACAGGGTTTCCGTCAGGGCATTGATGCCCCCATTCACGGCTTGGGTCCTTGCCGCTACCGCTTCCAGCAATTCCACCGGTGAGAGTTCCCGGGCCCGGAAGAGCCGCAGTGCCGTCGTAGCGTCAAGGTAGTGCAGCTCGGTCATGCCACGCCCGACGCCGGCACATCGGCAGCTTCCGCGAGGGCACCGTCGATGAGCTGGCGGGCGACTCCGGTGAGCATGTCCACTCCGGTGACCATGTCGGCGTCGGACGTAAACTCGCGTTCGCAGTGCGAGACGCCGTCGACGCTGGGAACGAAGAGCATCACGGCGGGCGCCACGGTGTTCATGGCCACCGAGTCGTGGCCCGCCATGGTCCGGATACGGCGGGAGGACAGGCCCAGGTCAGCGGCGACTTTGTCCGCAAGTTCCAGTCCGGCCTCGGGGAACCGGCGGATCGGGCGCACATCGAAATCCTTGACGTTGACCTTGATGTCGTGTGTGCGGGCCAGCAGGTCGATGTCAGCGATGAGCTTGGCCCGGGCAGCCGCGACGATGTCCGGATCGCCTGATCGGAGGTCTGCCACAAGATGCACCCTTCGCGCCACCACAATGGGCGAGTTCGGTTCCAGCGTCAGCTGCCCAACGGAAGAGACAAGGGCCTGGTCCGCGAAGTCCTCGGTGACGTCGTGGACCATCAGGATGATTTTGGACGCGGCCACCAGGGCGTCGTGCCGGTCAGCCATGGCCGTCGCTCCGGTGTGGGACTGTTCGCCCAGCACTTCGATGTCCAGTTTCTGGGTGTACCAGCTGCTCTCAACCAAGCCGATATTGATCCCCTCCCGCTCCAGGATCCGGCCCTGCTCGATGTGGATCTCCGCGTAGCCGGCCACCTCGGGTCCCTCGGACGTACCGAGATACCCAATGCCCTCCAGCGCCTCGCGGACGCTGGTGCCGTGCAGGTCCCTGACGTCCAGCATCCGCTCCAGCGGCAGCAACCCGGCGAAGACTGAGCTGCCCATAATGCTCGGGGCGAAACGCCCGCCCTCCTCGTTGAACCAGTTCACCACCGCCAGGTTGAACCGCGGCGCCGGCCCGCCCGCAGCGACGTCGGCCCCGATCCGCCGTGCCGCGTGCAGTGCGGCGATGACGCCGTAGGCACCATCGAACCGTCCGCCGAGCGGCTGGCTGTCCAGGTGCGAGCCAATGAGCACATACGGTGCTCCCGGCGTCCACTCGAGCAGGGCGAACATGTTGCCGATCCCGTCGACCCGAAGTTCCCAGCCGGCGTCGTTGACCCAGTTGGCGAACCAGTTGCGGGTCTGCGCATCCTCGGCGGTGGCCGCCTGCCGGTCGACGCCGCTATTGGGCGTGGCGCCGATGGTGGCCACGAAATGGAAGTCTTGTAGGAAAGCTGCTGAGTTCATGGGAAGTCCTTTGTGTGGTGGGGTGTCGAGGAACCGGCGGCGGCGGGCTTAGCCGACGCGCCCGCGCGTCTCGGGCACCTTGGTGAACAGCACGAGCAGGAGCACAACGACGGCCGCGGCGGCCATGTAGAAGCCGGGTGCGTGGGGAACACCTGTGCTGCCGACCAGGGCCGTGCCGATGAACGGCGCTGTGCCGCCGAAAAGGGCGTAGGCGCCGTTGTAGCTGATCGCCGCCGAGGTGAAACGCGTCCGGGTCGTGAAGATCTCGACGAAGAAGGTGTAGCAGCCGCCGCCGTAAATGCAGAGCGCGACGACGAAGAGTGCCTGGCCCAGCAGGGCCAGGGGCAAGCTGCCGCTGGTGACCAGCATGAAGCTCGGAACCGAGAGCAGCGCCAAAGCTGCCGAACCTGCAATCAGCATCGGTTTGCGGCCGAAACGGTCCCCGAGGCGGCCGCCGATCGGAAGCAGGACAGCGTAGAGGGCGAGGGCTGCAGCGTTGGCCATCAGCGACTGCTCGCGGCTCAGGTGTCCGGTGGTCTGGACATAGGAGACGAAGTAGGCGGAGAGGAAGTAGAACCCCATGGCCGTCAGCCCCATCACAAAGATGACCTGCACCATCCGGAGCTTATTCTCGCGGAAGGATTCGCGGACCGGGCTGAATTCCTTGGTCCGGGCCGCCTTGGCCTCGTTGAACGCTTCGCTCTCCACCGTCCGGCTGCGGATCCAGGCGCCGAAAAGCGCCAGCGGCAAAGCCAGCAGGAACGGCAGGCGCCAGCCCCAGGCCGTGAAATCCTCGTTCGACAGGGACTGGCTGAGGATCAGGATCATCGTGCCGGCAAAGACTGAGGGCAGCGCAGTGGCGGCGATGGTGATGTTGAGCCAGAACCCGCGGCTGTTGACCGGTGCGTGTTCGAAGACAAACGACGGCGCTCCCACAGATTCACCGCCGGCGGAGAATCCCTGGATAAGGCGGCAGAGGACCAGCAGGACCGGTGCCCATGCGCCGATCTGGGCATAGGTGGGAAGCAGCCCCATCAGGGCGGTTGCCCCGCCGATGGCAATAAGCGTGATGGTCAGGACGTGACGCCGGCCGATCCGGTCGCCGAGGGCCCCGAAGAACAACCCGCCGATGGGGCGGACCACAAATGCCACGCCAAAGGTCGCGAAGGTGGCCAGCATGGCCGTGACGGGATTGCTTCCCGGAAAGAACACCTGCGAGAAGATGACGGCGGTGAGGCCGTACAAGGTGAAGTCGTAGAACTCGATGAACTGGCCGATGCTGCCGCCAGCCAGCACCCGGCGCTGCATCTTGGTGATGCGGGGCACGGCAGGGGCGGAGCCCTGTTCTGTTGCGGTTCGGGCGGACTGCGGCTGGTCTTTGATGTCGTTGCTTGTCATGACAGCCACGCTAGGGGCGCCGTGTTTCCGATGACCTGTGCCAGGTTACGGCCGCGGAAATTGAATTCTGCGGTTGTTGCCGCGGTGTTGCCTGCCTGACTCGGCCTGGACATGTTTCGGACACGCGGGCTGTGAATCGGAACCATGGAATCTCCTTTGATCAGAATGGCTTTCGAGCTGAGGGATTCGGCCTAGGCCGTCGCTGCGGGGATTTTTTCACCGGTAAGTCGCCAACGCCGCCGCACTGCAGCAACTCTGTGTGATCCGCTTCACATCTGTCCAATTGATTGTTTTTGATCGATCGATCGATTTTGCCAATGCCAAAACGGCTGGCCGGCATGGCCGCGGCTGGTTTCGGGCGGCTAGTTCCGGGCGGCTAGTTCCGGGCGGCACCGTAGAGGCGGATACATGTCTGCTCAAAAGCCAGGGCCCTGCGGGTGGGGGTGACGCCGTCGGGGCGGACCAGCATAACTTCGATCGGCGGGAAATCATCCGTTAGGGTGAGCGCCACAACACGCCCCCCGGAGTACGTCAAGTCGCTGTGGAGCCGCTGGTTGAGCATGGCGTACCCGTGGCCCTTGGCCACAAATGACCGGACCGTTTCATAGCCGGCAAATCGGTGCCGGACATTCGGGGTTACACCGGCGATGGCATAGAGCTGCTCGTAGTATTCCCGGCTGTGCGGCAGATCCAGCACTACCGAAGGTTCGCCTTCAAGGTCCTTCAGCGCGATGCTGCGCTCGGGGCGGTTGGCTGCGGGATGCTCCGCGTGGACGAGCACATGGGGCGGCACGCGCTCCAGGACGGTGTGCGTGAATCCGCGGCCCAGGCCAAGACCGTACATAAGTGCAACATCGCACAAGCCCTCAAGCAGGGCGGACTGCAGACTCGCAAGATCGGCTTCGAGGAAGGAGACCTCCACTCCCGGGTGCTGGCCTTCGAAGGTCTGAAGAATTGCCGGGAGCCTGAACGGCGCCAGCGGCGAAAAGACACCGACTTTGAGCTCCCCCACCAGGCTCGTCGCGAGCCCCCGGGCCGACTCGTACAGGGAATCGGCGTGTTCCAGCAACACCTTGATGTCCTGGGCCAGTTGCCTGCCGGACGGCGTCAGCCGCAGGCCGCGGGTCCGGAGCCGGACGAACAACTGGGTAGCCAGGCTGGCTTCAAGCTGGGCCATCGCCGTAGAGAGTGTGGACTGGGTGACCAGCAGCCGCTCGGCCGCGTTGGTCATATTTTCGAGCTCGGCCACCACCGCGAAGTACCGAAGCTGGGTGAGGGTAAAGGGCTTCGTCATCCTCAATGGTCGCATTCCCGACCGCAGCACCATTGCCGCGCGGGCCCGATGGCGCGGACAACGGAAATATTTACAATGTGCAAAACGCGCAGCGATTCTCTTTACGCACCCGCACTTTTGCTGCGCCGCCGCGCCGGACACACTGAAGGCAAACAACTGACCACCCCGCATGAGGAGACACCTTGAACATCATCGAGCACTGGATCAACGGCCGCTACGTCCCGGCCGGGGCGCGCACGGCCCCGGTTACCAACCCGGCGACGGGCAAGGTCACCGGCCTGGTGTCACTGGCGAGTGCGGACGAGGGCAACTCCGCTGTCGCGGCGGCCCGGGCCGCGTTCCCTGCGTGGCGGGACACCTCCTTGGCCCGCCGCACACAGGTCCTCTTCGCCTTCCGCGAACTGCTCAACTCACGCAAAGGCGAACTCGCCGCCATCATCACCTCGGAGCACGGCAAGGTTTTGGATGACGCCCTCGGTGAGGTGACCCGCGGGCAGGAAGTCGTCGAGTTCGCCTGCGGCATCCCGCACCTGCTCAAGGGCAGCTACACGGAGAATGCGTCAACCAATGTGGATGTCCACTCGATCCGGCAGGCGCTGGGGCCGGTCGCCATCATCAGCCCCTTCAATTTCCCGGCCATGGTGCCGATGTGGTTCTTCCCCCTTGCGATCGCGGCCGGCAACACCGTCGTTATCAAGCCCAGCGAAAAGGACCCCACGGCGATCAACTGGATGGCCGAACTCTGGAAGGAAGCCGGGCTGCCGGACGGTGTCTTTAATGTCCTGCACGGCGACAAGGTGGCAGTAGACGCCTTGCTCGGCCACCCCGATATCAAGGCCGTTTCCTTCGTCGGATCCACGCCGATCGCCAAGTACGTCTACCAGACGGCAACCGCCAACGGGAAGCGTGTGCAGGCCCTCGGCGGCGCCAAGAACCACATGATTGTCCTGCCCGACGCCGACCTCGACCTCGCGGCCGACGCAGCAGTGAACGCCGGCTTCGGTTCGGCCGGCGAACGCTGCATGGCCATCTCCGCGCTCCTCGCCGTGGGCGGCATCGCCGATGAGCTGGTGGCGAAAATTGCCGAGCGTACCCGGCCGCTCCGCACCGGAGACGGCATGCGGGGCTGCGACATGGGCCCGCTTGTCACGGCCGTCCACCGGGACAAGGTGGCCGGTTACATTGACGCCGGCGAGGCCGCCGGCGCCACAGTGGTGGTTGACGGACGCCAGGTGGCCCCCGATTCGGAAGGTGACGGCTTTTTCGTCGGCCCCACCTTGTTCGACAACGTCACGCCGGACATGTCCATCTACCAGGACGAAATCTTCGGCCCTGTACTGTCGGTGGTCCGGGTCGACAGCTACGAGCAGGCGCTCGAACTGATCAACACCAACCCCTACGGCAACGGCACCGCCATCTTCACCAACGACGGCGGCGCTGCCCGCCGCTTCGAAAACGAGGTGGAGGTCGGTATGGTCGGCATCAACGTTCCGGTTCCGGTCCCCATGGCCTACTACTCCTTCGGCGGCTGGAAAAACTCGCTCTTCGGTGACACCCACGCCCACGGCACCGAGGGCGTCGGTTTCTATACCAGGGGCAAGGCTGTCACGTCCCGCTGGCTTGACCCCAGCCACGGCGGGATCAATCTTGGCTTCCCGCAGAACGCCTGACCGGCATCACACCAGAAAGGCATTTGATATGACTTCCACAATTGACAGCAGCATCCTGGACATCAAGGACACCGCCGAGACCGCCCGTCGGGCGTACGAGCTGGACCGCAAGCACGTTTTCCACTCCTGGTCCGCCCAGGACCTCCTGGACCCCATGGTTATCACGGCAGCTGCGGGATCCCACGTCTGGGACGGTGAGGGCAACAAATATCTGGACTTCTCCTCCCAGCTGGTCAACACCAACATCGGTCACCAGCACCCCGCCGTCGTAGCCGCGATCGCCGCCCAGGCCGCGAAGCTGTGCACCATCGCGCCAAGCTACGTCAACGACGCCCGTTCCGAGGCGGCCCGCCTGATCACTGAGCGGACCCCCGGGGAGCTGAACAAGATCTTCTTCACCAACGGCGGCGCGGATGCCAATGAGCATGCCGTCCGGATGGCCCGGCTCCACACCGGCCGCCACAAGGTGCTCTCCGCCTACCGCTCGTACCATGGCGGCACGCAGCTCGCCGTGAACCTCACCGGAGACCCGCGCCGCTGGGACAGCGACAACGCCAGCACCGGAACCATCCATTTCTTCCCGCCGTACCTGTACCGCACCGCGTTCCACTCCACCACCCAGGAAGAGGAAAGCCAGCGGGCCCTGGAGCATTTGGAGCAACTGGTCAGTTTTGAGGGCCCGTCCACCATCGCGGCGCTGATTCTCGAATCCATTCCGGGAACGGCCGGCATTTACCTGCCGCCGCCCGGCTACCTCCAGGGGGTCCGGGACCTCTGCAACCGATACGGCATCGTCCTGATCTGTGACGAGGTGATGTCAGGTTTCGGCCGGACCGGCAAGTGGTTCGCCATCGAGCACTTCGACGTCGTCCCGGACCTGCTGACCTTCGCCAAGGGAGTGAACTCCGGCTACGTTCCGCTGGGCGGGGTGGCGATCAGCCCCGAAATCGCGGCCACCTTCGGCAAGCGCGTCTACCCCGGGGGCCTGACCTACTCCGGACATCCGCTGGCCACCGCGGCCGCCGTGGCCACCCTCAACGCCATGGAGGACGAAGGGATTGTGCAGCATGCAGCGCTGCTCGGGGAAACCGTGATTGGGCCGGCACTCGCCGGCTTCGCGGAAAACCACCGCTCGGTGGGCGAAGTCCGTGGAACCGGGGTCTTCTGGGCCATCGAGCTGGTCAAGAACCGTGCGACGCGCGAGCCGATGGCTGCCTATGGCGGCTCCAGCCCGGAAATGAACCAGCTGGTGGCCGCCTGCAAGTCCCGCGGCCTCCTGCCGTTCGCGAACTTCAACCGCATCCACGTCGTCCCGCCCTGCAACACCAGCATCGAAGACACAGCGGCCGGACTCGCCATCCTGGACGAGGTCCTGGACATCGCGGACGGCTTCGCGGCCTGACGAAGGGCGGACTTCACCACGAACTGACGATCCACGCAAGGACGCCACGGCCCCGCGGACGAACATCGACCGCGAGGCCGTGGCGTTGTCGCAGACGGTTCAGGCCATCCGAGGTCCGGACGGATTTCCCTTCCCGAGTGCAGGCTGGCTACATCTGGCTGAATGCGGCCTCGGCAGGATCTGCGCCGGCCCGGGCGCCGGACTCCAGCGCCGTGATTTCCGCCAGCTCGGCAGGGTCGAGTTGGAGGGCCACGGCACCGAGGTTTTCCCGCATGCGGGTTGAGTCGGCCGATTTCGGGATGACGATAGTGCCCTGGCTGAGGTGCCAGGACAGCACGATCTGGGCCGGGGTGGCACCGTACGTGTGGGCCAGGGACTTCACCGCGGCGGCATTCAGGTCAGCGCCCTGACCCAGCGGGCTGTACGCCTCCACGGCAATGCCCAGCGCCCGGCTCTTGGCGGCCAGCTCCTGCTGCTGGAAGGTGGGGTGGATTTCGATCTGGTTCACGGCCGGGACAACGTCCGACGCCGACAGGAGGGTGTCCAGGTGGTCGGCCAGGAAGTTGGAGACCCCGATGGCACGGCTCCGGCCGCTGGCGTGGATTTCCTCCAGCGCCTTCCACGCCTCGGTGAACATCCCCTGGGACGGCACCGGCCAGTGGATCAGGTAGAGGTCCACATAGTCCACCGCGAGCGCCTTGCAGCTGTTCTCAAACGCTTCCCGGGCCTGGGCCTGCTCACCGTTACGGAGCTTGGTGGTGATGAAGATTTCCTCGCGCGGAATACCGGACGCGGCGATCGCCGCACCCACGCCGGCCTCGTTCCGGTACGCTGCGGCGGTGTCAATGTGTCGGTAGCCGGCCGCCAGGGCATCCTCGACAATGCGCTGGGTTTCCGCGGGCGGAACCTGGAACACGCCGAAGCCCAGCTGCGGGATGCGCAGGCCGTTGTTGAACGTCACGGTAGGAATGGTGGTTTCGTGTGCGTGGGTCATCATCACTTCTTCCGTTAGGGGATGGGCCTGCACACGATGCTACGCAGGCAGCGAAGTGAAGTCAGCGGATTTTCCACTCCCTGCGATTCCTAGGACTGGGAGTCCTACCTTCGGCGTAGAAAGCCAAGCGCCGGGCACGGCAGAATGGAGCGCATGGGTCAGAGCGCCGAGTTTGGAAAATTCCTGAAAGCCATGCGGTCACGGCTGACGCCGGAGAACGCGGGGCTCGCCTCGGGCTCTGCCGGCAGGCGGGTCCCCGGCCTGCGGCGCGAGGAGATCGCGCGGCTGGCTGACGTTAGCACCGACTACTACACCCGGCTGGAGCAGGGCCGCAACATCCACCCGTCCCGCGCCGTGCTGGATTCCGTGGCCCGGGCGCTGCGCCTGGACCCGAGCGAGCAGGCGCACATGATCGACCTCCTCGAGAACTGCGCGGACACCCAGCGTCCGCCGGCTTCGGCCCAGGGTGTGCGGCCCGCACTGCGCCAACTCCTGGACGCCGTCGGCAATGTTCCAGCCCTGGTGCTGGGCCGCCGCACCGACGTGTTGGCCGGAAACCCCCTGGCTTTCCTGTTACTCGCCGACTTCCCTGCCCTGCCGGCGGCGGAGCGGAACCTGACCCGGTGGATCATCCTTGATCCGCTCGCGCGCGAGCTTTTCCGGGACTGGCCCGCGGTCGCATCCGAGGCCGCCGGGTCCCTGCGTGTGGACGTCGGCCGGCATCCCAACGATGCCCAGGCCAACCAGCTCGTCGGCGAACTCGCGGTCCACAGCGAGCAATTCCGCCAGTGGTGGGCCGGGCACCGGGTGGCCAGGGGCTCCGCGGGAAGTGTCCGGCTCCACCACCCCGTCGTCGGGGACCTGGAACTGAATTTCGAAGACCTCTCCCTGCGCGACGACCCGGATCAGGTGCTTCGGCTCTATTCAGCAAAACCAGGATCGCCCTCCGCCGATTCGCTCGCGCTGCTCGGCAGCTTTGGCGCCGGGTCAGCAGCAACAGAGGAAAGTCCGCGATCACAGGAAACCCGGGATGCATCCGGCGCCGCCAACACCGGCTGACCCGCTTGCTGACGCTTGCTAGCCTGAAGCTGTGAAATACGAATCCCTGTGGATCGGCATGCTCCTCGGCGCGGCCCTTGGCTTTGCCATCGGAGTTGCCACCGCCGACAAGCCCTTTACCGGGCTGTTGATCGGCGTTGCCGTCGGGGCGCTGGTGGGCCTTGCTGCCCGAAAGGACCCCACCAAGAGGTAGCTGGAGGCCTCCGCGGCGAAAAAGCCCGATGGCTTTGAAACCGGTGGTTCCGCGCTGCCCGTCCGCTTGGCCAACTGGCAAAGTCGGAATACCCTACCTAGCGCGGTGGTTGTGGGGGGAAAGACTGCAGTGCCAACAGACGGACCCGCAGACCTCCGCAGACCCGAAGGACCCTTTATGAGCCCCCAGCTGACTGTCAAACTCCAGCCCGGAACCCCTGCCCCGGACTTCACCCTTCCGGACGCTGCGGGACAGCACGTCTCACTGGCCGACTACCGCGGCAAGAACGTCATTGTGTACTTCTACCCGCAGGCCGCCACGCCGGGCTGCACCACCGAGGCCTGCGACTTCCGTGACAACCTGGCGTCCCTGCAGGGTTCCGGCTATGAGGTGCTCGGCATCTCCCCCGACGCGCCCGAGGCGCTGGCGCACTTCACCGGCGACTTCGCGCTGACCTTCCCGCTGCTGGCCGACGAAGACCACGCCGTGGCGCTGGCCTACGGCGCTTGGGGCGAGAAGCTGGTCGGCGGCGAAGTCACCGACGGGATCGTCCGCTCCACGGTGGTCCTGGACCCCGAGGGCAAGGTCAAGCTGGCGCAGTACCAGGTCAAAGCGCAGGGCCACGTCGCTGCGCTGAGGGACGAGCTGGGCCTCTAAGCTCTCGCGTTGGCCGGGCGCACTGGGTAGGCTCAGTCCAAACAGCGCCGGACAGCGGCCCAACCGAAGGCGGACACCAAGTGGCAACTGGAACCAAGCTGGATCCGTGGGTCCTCAAGACAGCCCCGGGGACCTCCGAGTACACGATGTACCGCGACGAGGAATCTGATCCCCCTGCGCTCGTCTGCCAGGTCGGCTCCACCACACTGAAGTATCACCTCCGGGCCCTCGAAGACCTACCGCTGTGGCTGATGGAGAAAGTCGATTGGGTGCCATTGGGTGCCGCCGATGAGAACAAAGCGGCAGCCGATGGAACTGTCGAGGCCTGGGGGCGGCGCCCGGACAATCCGGTGGGCGGCTGGTACGGGCTGCGGAAGGGATACCGCGGCCGGTTTGGCATGTACTTGCCGCCCTTGCTGGAAGCGTTGGGCTTGGTGGAGCTCACACATAACAAGCGTAATAACTCCGTCCGAGCCATCATCGCCGACGCCTCGGGACCGGCTATTCCAGCCTAGGCGGGCCCGTCCGCGTTTCGGCAGCGCAGCCGGATCGGCGGTAGCAGTGGCTGCCGGGGCAGTAGGCTTAACGGCATGTCTACCCCCGAAGAATCCGGCACCGCAGGCGAACAGCACGTCCCCGAGCGCCGCAGCGTTACTGTCCGCCGGGCGCCCAAGTATGTGCCATTCCTGGTCCTGGGCGGACTTCTGGGCTTCGGCGTGGCCGCCTTCCTCGCCTACGGACTCCCGGGGGATGAAAGCTACGACGCCAGTGCGGTGTTTGGTTTCTTTATGATTCTCTGCGGCGCGGGCGGCATTATTGCCGGCGGCGTCGCGGCCCTCATCCTGGACCGCCTCAGCGTCCGCCGGGCCGAGCGCGCCGTCGTCGAATCCGTTCCGGACGCCGGGGATCCGCAGGGGCCCTGAACGGGCCGCAGGTCATAATCCGGACCCCGCAAACGTCCTCGCGCACAACGTGAGATAATCGACCGGTGGCACGCGGCGATGGAAAACTTTCTCATGACCTTCTCTCTGGCGAAAAGGGCCCCCAAGACGCATGTGGCGTCTTCGGGGTCTGGGCGCCCGGTGAAGAGGTTGCAAAACTCACCTATTACGGGCTGTATGCGCTACAGCACCGCGGTCAGGAGTCGGCTGGCATAGCCACCAGTGACGGCAACCGGATCAGCGTCTATAAGGACATGGGGCTTGTGTCCCAGGTCTTCGACGAGACCACCCTCAACACCCTGACCGGGCACCTGGCCGTCGGCCACTGCCGCTATTCCACGACCGGCGCGAGCCACTGGGCCAACGCGCAGCCCACCTTGGGCGCGACCGCGACCGGCACCGTGGCTCTGGCCCACAACGGCAACCTGACCAACACCGCCGAGCTCAAAGCCATGATCGCGGACCGCAACGCCGGCCAGCTCACCGGTGAAATGAAACAGGGGAACACCTCCGACACGGCCCTCGTCACTGCCTTGTTGGAGGGCGAAGAGGGTAAGTCGCTCGAACAGACCGCCATGGAGCTTCTGCCCAGGATCAAGGGCGGTTTCTGCTTTGTCTTTATGGATGAAGGCACGCTCTACGCGGCCCGCGACACCTATGGAATCCGCCCGCTGGTCCTCGGCCGGCTGGAGCGCGGCTGGGTGGTCGCTTCCGAGCAGTCGGCCCTCGCCACCGTCGGCGCCAGTTTCATCCGCGAAATCGAGCCCGGCGAGTTCATCGCTATTGACGAAGCCGGTGTCCGCTCCGAGCGCTTCGCCGAGGCGACGCCGGCCGGCTGCGTTTTCGAGTACGTCTACCTCGCCCGGCCGGACGCCTCAATTGCAGGCCGTTCCGTGTATGAGTCCCGCGTGGAAATGGGCCGTCAGCTGGCCCGCGAAAACACCCAGGAAGCGGACATCGTCATTCCGGTGCCGGAGTCCGGCACCCCCGCTGCCGTGGGCTACGCCGAGGAATCCGGCATCCCCTTCGCACACGGCTTCGTCAAGAACGCCTACGTGGGCCGGACCTTCATCCAACCCTCACAGACCCTCCGCCAGCTCGGCATCCGGCTCAAACTCAACGCCCTGGAATCCGTGATCCGCGGCAAGCGTGTGGTGGTGGTGGATGACTCGATCGTCCGCGGCAACACCCAACGCGCCATCGTCCGGATGCTCCGCGAAGCCGGTGCCGCGTCCGTCCACGTCAAGATCTCCTCCCCTCCGGTGCAGTGGCCGTGCTTCTACGGCATCGACTTCGCATCCCGGGCTGAGTTGATCGCCAACGGCGCCACCATCGAGGAGATCTGCCAGGCCATCGGCGCCGACTCGCTCGCCTACATCTCCGAAGACGGCATGATTGACGCCACCCGCCAGCCCCGCGAACGCCTGTGCACCGCTTGCTTCACTGGCAAGTACCCGATTGAACTTCCGGGGGCCGACAAGCTGGGCAAGAACCTGCTCGAACGCACCGACCTGGGGGGACTTCCGGCCGCCGGCGCCCCTGCCGGCCCGGCGCCTGCCACCACCGGCCCCACCGCGGTTGCCACCGACGCCGGGTCCGGATTTTCCCCGGACGAGGATCCGGCCGGGAAACCGGGGGCCACCGGCTGCGATCCGGGCCCCGACGCCGAATTCGAAGAACTGCTCACCGATGCCGATCGCATTGATCGTTCCATTGCTGCCGACAAGAAAGAGCCCGTATGACTTCCGCCTCCCCGGCCGCTGAGATGAACGCCGCCCAAAATGCTGTCGGCATCACCTACGCCTCCGCCGGCGTCGACGTCGAAGCGGGCGACCGCGCCGTCGAACTTATGAAGGGCGCCATCAAGGCGACCCATAACTCCTCGGTGATTGGCGGCGTCGGCGGCTTCGCCGGCCTGTACGACGTCTCGAAGCTGCTCAGCTACAAGCGCCCGCTGCTGGCCACCTCCACGGACGGTGTGGGCACCAAGGTTGCGATCGCGCAGGCCATGGACATCCACGACACCATCGGCTTCGACCTGGTTGGTATGGTCGTTGATGACATCGTGGTGGTGGGTGCCGAGCCGTTGTACATGACCGACTACATCGCCTGCGGCAAGGTGGTCCCGGAGCGGATTGCCGACATCGTCCGGGGCATCGCCGCCGCCTGCTCCGTTGCCGGCACCGCCCTGGTGGGCGGCGAAACCGCAGAGCACCCCGGGCTGCTGGGGGAGCACGAGTACGACGTCGCCGGTGCCGCCACAGGTGTTGTTGAAGCCGCCGACCTCCTGGGCCCGGACCGCGTCCGCGCCGGCGACGTCGTGATCGGCATGGCCTCCTCCGGGCTGCACTCGAACGGCTACTCCCTGGTGCGGCGCGTCATCAACCACGCCGGCTGGGCGCTGGACCGCCATGTCTCCGAATTCAGCCGTACCCTGGGCGAGGAACTTCTTGAACCGACCCGCGTCTACGCCGCCGACTGCCTGGACCTGGCCCGCACCTTCCCGGTGAACGGCTCGGCCGCCGGCGCAGCCGTGCACGGCTTCAGCCATGTCACCGGCGGCGGCCTTGCAGCCAATCTGGCCCGCGTGCTGCCGCAGGGGCTGCTGGCCACAGTGGACCGCTCCACCTGGCAGCTCCCGGCCATCTTCCGGCTGGTCGCCGAACTGGGCAACGTCCCGCTGGCCGACCTGGAGCGTACGCTGAACCTTGGTGTGGGAATGGTGGCGATCGTCTCACCGGAGGCGGCCGACGCCGCAGTGAACCGCCTCAACGAACGAGGCCTGCCGTCCTGGGTGATGGGCACCGTCGAGGAAAACTCGGACTCGGTCATCAAAACCGGCCCGGACTACGTACAGGGCGCCAAGGGCGTCGACGGCGGCGCCGTCCGGCTGGTCAACGCTTACGCATAAGCCGCTCCGGGTGCTCCCGCACCGCCGGGTAACCGGCGGTACGGGAGCACCCGTGCTTTTTAAACCTCCAGGACGCTGAAAACGCCGCCCTGCGGATCCGCGAGGGTGGCGATGGTGCCGGCTTCCTCGACCTCGTCCGGTTCGATCAGGACCGTGCCGCCGGCCGCGACGGCCGCCGCAACGGCTTCCGCGACGCTGGACACGCCGAAGTACACCTGCCACCCCGGCTTGAGCGTACCCACGGCGTCCGCCGGGACCCCGGCGACCCCGGCCACTTCCGCGCCGTTGACCATCAGTGTGGTGTATCTGCCGCCGTCGTCTTGCGGATACTCCGTCACGTCGTGCCCAAACAGCTGTTGGAAGAACCCGACGGCGGTCTGCGGCTCGGGCGTCAGCAGTTCGGCCCAGGCCAGGGAACCGGGCTCCCCGCTAAGGGCAGCGCCGATGTGGCTTCCGGCTTGCCAGGCACCGGTGGTGCCGCCTCCGGGCGGGGCGAAAAGGACCAACACTCCGGTGCCGCCCACCGGCTCCGGCCCAAACTCAAGGCGTCCGCCGGCGTCGACCAGCCCGGCAGCGAGGTCACCGGCGTCGGAAGACGCAAAGTGCACGTTCCACTGCCCCGGCACCCCGGCGCTCCGCTGCTGCGGATTCTGCGGCGCTAGCACTGCCACCAGGTCATCGCCCAGGAAGGCCTGGTGGCAGCTTCTCCCGTCCGGGGCCGGCAGATCGTTGTAGTGCCAGCCGAAGACCGCGGCGTAGAACGCCTTGGCAGACTCAACGTCGCTGCTCTGCAGGTCCGTCCGGCAGATCTCGCCGTCGGTGTACTCAGTATGGGTGGTCATAATATTCCTTCCGGAACAGAGTGCAGAAAACCCGCCGGTCGCTCCCGTACTGGGGGCGGCCGGCGGGCCTGAAATCGTGTGGTCGGCAATCCGCAATCGGAGGAGCATGCCGGAAGGAAGTTTCGACTAACCTATCCGACGGGAATCTACCTCGTCGTCGTCCTCTTCCACATCGTCCGCGTACTTATCCACGTAGGCCGAATAGTCCGGCTCCACTGGCTCAGCCGAGAATCGACTCGGTGCACGAACTTCAGAGCTCTTGAGCTCACGCTGAAGGGCCGTGTAGTCAGTGTTCGGGGAGTAGTACTTGATGTCCCGAGCCTGCTTGGTAGCTTTTGCCTTTTGACGGCCGCGCCCCATGGCGTGACCCCCTTTTTGTACTCGGACCGGAGGTGGTCACCATTGGCGTTAGTGAGGCCCCGGAATGTTTGGTCAATTTGTCGTACACCTAGATTACATGCTTTCAGCGGTAACTGCTCCCCGCGGCAACAGCCGTGGACAGTGTGGCGTGCGCCGCCACCCCTATCGGTCACCCGGCGGCATGCAGCCGGGCCAACATCTTAGATAGAGTTCCGTTGTGGGCTCCCGGAAACGGTCCCCTCCGCCGGACGTCCGGCCCCGGCAAAAACGCACGAAAGTGGTGAATTCTCAGTGACCGAAGAGAACGAAAGGCCCGGGGACGCCGGCACACCCGGGGTTCGCCCGGCCGGTGGATCCGGCGAGCGGCCGGTCCCCCCGAGGCCCTCGTCGCCGCCTACCTCCGGCACACCGGTCGTGCCGCCAGCGGCGCCGCTCCCGCCCCCCGTCCGCCCGTCCGTTCCGCCGGTCAACCGGCCCGACGCCGGGGAAGCCGGCGCGGGCGCGCCTCGAGGTGCCGGGGAAGCCGGCGCGGGTGCGCCTCGAGGGGCCGGGGAAGCCGGCGCGGGTGCGCCTCGAGGGGCCGGGGAAGCCGGCGCGGGTGCGCCTCGAGGGGCCGGGGAAGCCGCGGGAACAGCCGGCACAACCCTCGCAGGGGCAGGGAAGGCCGCCGCGAAGAACGCCAGGCGGCTTGGCGGGTGGGTTCGCCGGCAGCGTCCCGCCAGGATCGGCGCAGCCGCGGCCGCAGTCGTCCTTGCGGGCGCGCTGATCTGGTGGCTGACGTCGTTGGGCGGCGGCACCCAGCAGCCCGCTGCGGATGCCTCGCCCGCTGCCAGCGCCCCGTCGGCGCCGGCAAGCCGTGGGCCGCTCCCGCTGGAGGGTGTAGGCCCGTTGGATTTCCAGCTTGGAGACTGCTTCAAGGATTTCGACCCGGAAGCTCAGACGTCAACGGTCGTCGAGTGCAGCTCCGGCCACTCCGCCCAGCTGGTCGCCGTCGCGCGCTACGCTGACGCGGACTCCTACCCGGGACGGGACGCGCTCAAGCAAAAGGCCCTGGATACCTGCAAAACCGCATCGCTGGCGCCGAAGGAGTCCGACTATCTGCTCGGTTACAGGCTCGCGTACCCGAGCTCCACTAGCTGGGACAAAGGCGACCGTCGTGTGGACTGCTACGTGGCCATAGAGTCCGGGAACACCATCATGGAATCGCTGATTCCCTAGCGGCACCCCGGTCCGCCGGGATTTTTTGGCCGTAAGCACCAACTGCCAGCCGGAGAAAGGTCCGGCTGGCAGTTGGTGCTTACGGCCGCGCTAGAGGCGTCGGGGCGCTATTCTTTCCGGCGGACGGAGAGACCGTGGCCGGTGGCGGCGCCGCCGTCGGGCCGGTCCGACGCTTCGGCACCGCCCGTGGTGAGCTGGGTCAGGTCCGGGGCGGTATCCACCAGAACGGTGTCACCGTCCGTGATCTCGCCGGCCAGGATGGCTTTGGCGAGCCGGTCGCCGATTTCGCGCTGCACCAGGCGGCGAAGGGGGCGGGCACCATAGGCCGGGTCGAAGCCGGTGACGGCGAGCCAGGCCCTGGCGCCTTCGGTCACTTCCAGGTTGAGGCGGCGGCCCTTGAGCCGTTCGCCGAGTTCCTTGACCTGCAGTTCCACGATCCGGGACAGCTCCTCGACGCTGAGCGGATCGAACAGCACCACCTCGTCGAGCCGGTTCAGGAACTCGGGCTTGAAGGAGGCGTGCACGGTGGCCATCACGGCCTCGCGCTTGGCGTTCGCGTCCAGGGTGGGGTCCACCAGGAACTGGCTGCCCAGGTTGGAGGTCAGCACCAGGATCACGTTCCGGAAGTCCACGGTGCGCCCCTGGCCGTCGGTGAGGCGGCCGTCGTCGAGCACCTGCAGCAGGATGTCGAACACTTCCGGGTGGGCCTTCTCCACCTCATCGAGCAGGAGCACCGAGTAGGGCCGGCGGCGGACGGCCTCGGTCAGCTGTCCGCCCTCCTCGTAGCCAACGTAGCCGGGAGGCGCTCCGACGAGGCGCGCGACGGAATGCTTCTCCGAGTATTCGGACATGTCGATCCGCACCATGGCGCGTTCGTCGTCGAAGAGGAAGTCGGCCAGGGCTTTTGCCAGCTCGGTCTTGCCGACGCCGGTGGGGCCCAGGAACAGGAAGGAACCGGTGGGCCTGTTCGGGTCGCTGATCCCCGCGCGGGCGCGGCGGACGGCGTCGGAGACCGCGGTGACGGCCTTGGCCTGGCCAATCAGCCGCTCGCCCAGGACGTGCTCCATGTCCAGCAGTTTCTGGCTCTCGCCCTGCAACATACGTCCGGCCGGGATGCCCGTCCAAGCGGAGATGACCTCGGCGATGTCATCGGCGGTCACCTCTTCGGCAACCATAAGGTCATGCTTGGCACCACCGCCGGCCACCCGGGCCGACTCGGCCTCGGCAGCTTCGTTGAGTTCACGCTCCAGGGCGGGAAGTTCACCATAAAGGATCCGGGAAGCGGCTTCGAGGTCGCCTTCGCGCTGGTACTTTTCGGCCGCGGAGCGCAGTTCGTCAATCCTGGCCTTAAGATCGCCGACCCGGTTCAGGCCCGCCTTCTCCGCCTCCCAGCGGGCGTTGAGCCCGGCGAGCATTTCCTTTTTGTCAGCCATGTCCGCCCGGATGGCGGCAAGCCGCTCCACGGACGCGGGATCAGTCTCCTTGGCCAGGGCCAACTCCTCCATGGTCAGGCGGTCCACCGACCGTCGCAGCTGGTCGATCTCCTCCGGGGCGGAATCGATTTCCATCCGCAGCCGGGACGCGGCCTCGTCCACGAGGTCGATCGCCTTGTCCGGCAGCTGCCGCCCGGAGATGTAGCGGTTGGAGAGCGTGGCAGCAGCGACGAGGGCGGAGTCGGCGATGGCGACCTTGTGGTGGGCTTCGTAGCGTTCCTTGAGTCCGCGCAGGATGCCGATGGTGTCCTCCACACTGGGCTCCCCGACGAAGACCTGCTGGAAGCGGCGTTCCAGCGCGGGGTCCTTTTCGATGTTTTCGCGGTACTCGTCCAGCGTGGTCGCGCCGATCAGCCGGAGCTCACCCCGCGCGAGCATGGGCTTGAGCATGTTCCCGGCGTCCATGGAGCTATCCCCGGAGGCGCCGGCGCCCACCACGGTGTGGATCTCGTCAATGAACGTGACGATCTGGCCGTCGGATCCCTTGATCTCCTCCAGGACCGCTTTGAGCCGTTCCTCGAATTCGCCGCGGTACTTGGCGCCGGCCACCATCGAGGCGAGGTCCAGGGCGATCAGGGTCTTGCCGCGCAGGCTTTCGGGGACGTCGCCGGCGACGATCCGCTGGGCGAGGCCTTCGACGACGGCGGTCTTGCCGACGCCGGGCTCGCCGATGATGACCGGGTTGTTTTTGGTCCGGCGGCTCAGCACCTGGATGATGCGCCGGATCTCTGCGTCGCGGCCAATGACAGGGTCCAGCTTGCCGGAGCGGGCAATCGCCGTAAGGTCGGTACCGTACTTCTCCAGCGCCTGGAAGGTGTTTTCGGGGTCGGCGCTGTCCACCTTCCGGTCGCCGCGGACACCCGGCAATGCGGCGAGCAGGGCCTCGTGCGAGGCGCCGGCGTCGCGCATCAGCTTGCCGACGGCGTCACTTCCGGAGGCGAGCCCCAGCAGGAGGTGTTCGGTGGAGACAAAGGAGTCGCCCAGCCGCTCGGCCTCGTTCTGGGCGTTCTTGATTGCCTGCAGCGCGGTGCGGGACAACTGCGGCTGCTGCACCGAACCGCCGGAGGTGGACGGCAGCGCTTTGATGGCGGAGCTGGCCTGGACACTGACCGAATCCGGGTCCGTGCCCGTTGCGCGCAGGAGTGCAACAGCGACGCCCTCGCGCTGGTCCATCAGCGCCTTCAGCAGGTGGGCGGGTTCGAGCTGGGGATTGCCCGCCGTCGAGGCGTTCATGGCGGCTGCCGCAAGAGCCTCCTGGCTCTTGGTGGTGAATTTCGCGTCCAAAGAGAGCTCCTTCCGGGAAAAATGCTGATATTAAAGTTGAGTCTACTCCGCTCAACTTTGTGCGCAGTCCCTTTGGCTCCATGTTTGCCGACGGCGAAACTGCTGTCTAGGGCCAGAGTCCCCCCGGAGCGGCGCACCCCCTTGGGACATGCCCTTTCCAGCGCCGCACCAATGGACATGTTCCCAATATGCCCCCCCTCCGGGCCCGGGGCTGGACATGCCCCCCGGGGATCGGACGCGGAGATCGGGCATGTCCACTGGCGCACGGGTACGGGCCTGACCCAGGTCGCGGAGTAAAGTTCATTCCGCAACCCAAGTGTGGACATGTCCCACGGAATGGGCACGCGGGAGTGGACATGTCCCACCTACCGCCGCACCCATGGACATAATGCAACATGCCCACAGGCTGGCCAGAGGAGTGGACATGTCCCCCAACGGGTCTAGCTCACCTCAATGATGCGCGCGGGCGCGGCGCTTGCCGCGGCCCTGTTCGCGCCGCCGCCGGACCGGCGTCGTGGTCCGGCAGCGCGAACAGGACGCCCCCGCAGCGGGATCTAGGCGAGCCGCGCTTCCTTGACCAGCTCGGCGCAACGCTCCCCGATCATCATGGTGGTGATGTTGGGGTTCACCGTGGTCAGTTCCGGCATCACCGAGGCATCGGCCACCCGCAGGCCGGTGACGCCTTTGACCCGAAGCTCCGGATCCAGCGGCGAGAGGACATCGTCCACGGCACCCATCCGGACCGTGCCCGCCGGGTGGTAGACGGTGTTGTGTGTTTTGCGGATGTAATCGGTGATCTCCGCGTCGCTCTGGATCGCTTCGCCAGGGTAGAGCTCCCGGCCGGCCCACTCCGCCATTTCCGGGAGCGCCACAATCTCGCGGGCCTTGCGGATTCCGGCTACCATCACCCGCATGTCGTGCGGGTCGGTGAAGTAACGCGGATCCACCCTCGGCTTGTCCCGGTAGTCGCTGCTGCGCAGCTTAACGGTGCCGCGGGACCGTGCATGGGTGACGTTAGGTGTCAGGCAAAAGCCGTTTTCCGTCGTCGGGAATCCCTGGCGCAGGGTGTGCATGTCGAACGGTACGGAGCCGTAGTGGAACATCAGGTCCGGGCGGTCCAGCCCTTCCTCCGTGGCGGCGAAGATCCCGATTTCCCACCACTGGGTGGACGTCTCCGGCATGGGCTGCTTGGCTTCCCACTGGATGACACCTTCCGGGTGGTCCTGCAGGTGCTCGCCGACGCCGGGGGAATCCACGCGGACCTCGATGCCGAATTCTTCCAACTGCGCGGCCGGCCCGATCCCGGAGAGCATCAGGAGCTTCGGGGAGTCAATCGCCCCCGCGGAGAGGATCACTTCCGCGTGCGCCGTCAGCGTTTGGGTCTTGCCGAAACTGTTATCCACCACGTCGACGCCGGTGCACCGGTTATCGGCGTCGAAGTTCAATTTGCGGGCCCGGAGGTCGGTCAGCAGCGTGAAGTTTTTACGATCCATGATCGGGTGGATATACGACACCGACGACGATGCGCGGGTGCCGTCGGCTTGCCGGTTGATCTGGAAGAAGTTCGCCCCGTTGATGACTGTTTCGCCGGAGTTGAACCGCACCTGAGGAAGACCAGACTTTTCGCAGGCCGCCAGCAGTGCCTTGCCGCTGGGGTCCGAGGGCGGGACGTTCATCAGGTGCACCGGGCCGCTGTCGCCGTGGTGCTGACCTTCAGCTCCGGCATCCTCGTTGGTTTCGAGCTTTTTGTAGAGCCGGTACGCCATCTCGGCGTTCCAGCCGGCGGCGCCGAATTTCTGCTCCCACTCGTCAATGTCCTCCCGGGGCGCCCAGAATGCGATGCAGGAGTTGTGGCTGGAACAGCCGCCCATGACCTTGGCGCGGGCGTGGCGCATAAAGGAGTTGCCGTTTTCCTGCTCCTCGATGGGGTAGTCCCAGTCGTAGCCGGATTCCAGCAGTTCCATCCAACGGTCCAGCCGGAGGATCACGTCGTTGCCGCGGTCATCCGGCCCGGCTTCCACGAGGGCAACCTGCACCGCGGGGTCCTCGCTGAGGCGCGATGCCACGGCGGCCCCGGCGGAGCCGCCGCCGATCACAAGGTAGTCGAATTCGGTGTTGTTCAGATCCGTCATGTGCTACTTCCCCCCGTTGTGGTCAGCGAACCAGCCGGTGACCTGCGGATCGGTGTTGTGATAGACATGTTTGGACTCTTGGTACTCCGCCAGGCCGGTGGGGCCAAGCTCGCGGCCCACGCCGGACTGGCCGAAGCCGCCCCACTCCGCCTGCGGCAGGTAGGGGTGGAAGTCGTTGATCCAGATGGTGCCATGCCTCAGCTTGCGTGCCACCCGCTGGCTTTTTCCGGCATCCTGGGACCAGACCGCGCCGGCGAGTCCGTAGTCGGTGTCGTTGCCAAGCCTGATGGCCTCGGCTTCGCTGCTGAACGTCTCCACGGTGACGACCGGGCCAAAAGCCTCATCGCGCAGCACCGACATCCCGCTGGTAACCTGGTCCAAAATGGTGGGCAGGTAGTAGAAACCCTTGGCAAGGTCGCCCTCGCCCCACTTTCCGCCGCACCGCAGCCGTGCGCCTTCGGCGATGCCCTTGTCCACGTAGGCGGTGACTTTGTCCCGGTGGGCAGCGGAGATCAGCGCCCCGGTTTCAGCCTCGGGGTCGAAGGGTCCGCCGAGGCGGATCTGGCCGGCACGGCGAACGAGTTCATCCACAAAGCGCTCCGCGATCGATTCTTCAACGATCAGGCGGGCACCGGCAGAGCAGACCTGGCCGGAATGCACAAAAGCGGCGTTCAGGGCGTTGTCCAGCGCTGCGTCGAAATCGGCGTCGGCAAAAATAATGTTCGGGTTCTTGCCGCCGAGTTCGAGCGCTACCTTTTTTACCGTCGCGGCCGCCGAAGCAGCAATGGTCTTGCCTGTTTCCAAACCGCCGGTAAAGGAGACCATGTCCACATCCGGGCTTCCGGTCAGGACCGGTCCGACGACGCCGCCCGCTCCAAGGACCAGGTTCGCGACACCGTTTGGGAGTCCCAGTTCGTCCAGGACGTCCACCATCAGAATGGCGGTGTGCGGCGTTAGTTCGCTCGGCTTGAGGATGAAGCTGCAACCGGCGGCCAGCGCTGGCGCAATCTTCCACGCTGCCTGCAGGAGCGGGTAGTTCCACGGAGCGATCAAGGCGCACACACCCACCGGCTCGTACTCGATCCGGCTGATCACCGAGCTGGTGCCGGCGTCGACTACCCGGCCGGAGTCCTGCCCGGAGAGCTTGCCGAAGTATTCGAAGCAGTTGGCGATGTCGTCGATGTCGATTTCACTTTCCACCAGGCGTTTGCCGGTGTCCAGTGTTTCGGCGCGGGCAAATTCTGCCTTCCGCTCACGCAGCCGGGCGGCGACACGGAGCAGGAACGACCCGCGCTCCAGCGCCGAGGTACCAGCCCATTCGCCGCCGTCGAACGACTTCCGCGCGGACGCGATCGCCCGGACCGCGTCCGCAGCAGCAGCTTCGGACACAACGCCGACGACTTCGCCGTCCGCCGGGCACCGGATCTCCCGGGTGTCACCGTCGGCTGCTGCCGTCCACGTACCGTCGATGAATAGCGTTTCCGCGCTCATTTGTTTTCCTCCTGGGGTTCGAAATCGGCTTCCCAATTATCTTTTGCTGCGTGTTCCTCGATCAGGACCGTATTGCCGGGCTCGGCACGGTTTGAATGGAGGAACTGCAGATGTTGCTCGTAGTGGTCCAGCACATCGGTGATGACCTGCTCCTTGGTGTAACCCATCAGGTCGTACCCGTGGCTGCCTTCCAGGGCAAAGACTTCCATCCGGTAGTAGTGGTCGCCGGAGCCGGTGCTGCGGGTGGCGTAGGACGGCGTCTCGTACTGCACCGGGTAGACCTGGTACTTGAAGGCCCGCTCGTCGCCCATAGCAACCGCCAGGTCCACACTGTTGATCCTGATCGTGTCGACCTCCGTCACGGAGACCTCGGCCCCGGCACCCTGGGAGACAAGCTCGGCACTGACTTCGCGCAGGGCCGGGAGGGCCACTGTCTCCACGAAGCGGTTGGCCTGCCGTCGTCCCGGGTAGCTCATGGCCCGGGTCAGCCGCTGGCGCCAGTTCAGACCGTCGCGGTGTTCGACGCCGGCCCGGCCGGCAATCATGCCGGGCAGGCTGGCCCGGAAACTGTCCGTCAGGGATGCTTCCACACGCAGGGCCTTGAACAGCCCCAGCATAATGAACACCAGCAGCAGCGACAGTGGCAGTCCCATAATGATGGTGGCGTTCTGCAACGTGGTCACACCTCCGACCATCAGCATGGCCAGGGTCAGCAGGCCGGTGACAACTGCCCAGAAGACGCGCATCCACTTGGGACCGTCGGAGTCGGCGTCCTTGAGGTGTGAGGTGAAGTTGGACATCACCAGTGCGCCGGAGTCCGCGGAAGTCACATAGAAGAGCAGCCCGGTGAAGGTGGCCACCGCCGCGCTGATAGGCACTGCCGGGAATTCGGCGAGCAGGCTGTAGAAGCCCCGTTCCGGGTTGTTCATCGCGATCTCGCCGAACGCGGCATTACCGCCCATGATGAGGTCCAGGCTGGAGTTTCCGAAGATGGAGATCCACAGCAGAATAAACAGGAACGGCACGGTCATGGTGCCCACCACGAACTGGCGGATCGTGCGCCCGCGCGAGATCCGGGCGAGGAAGAGTCCCACAAACGGCGCCCAGGCGATCCACCAGGCCCAGAAGAACAAGGTCCAGGCGTTCAGCCAGTCCGTGGGGCGGTCGTAGGCGAAGGTATCCAGGGTCATGCCCGGGAAACGGCTGATCACGTCGCCGATGTTCTGCACGATGCCGTCCATCAGGAAACTCGTTTTGCCGGTGACCAGCACAAAGAGCATCAGGCCGACGGCGAGGATCACGTTCAGCTCTGACATCCGTCGGATGCCCTTCTCCACACCGGAAACCACGGATACCGTCGCCATCACCACGGACAGGGCTATCAGGCCGATCTGGACGCCGAGGTTTTCCGGGACACCGAACATAAAGGTGAGGCCGTAGTTGAGCTGGACCACGCCGATCCCCAGCGAGGTCGCGATGCCGAAGATCGTACCCAACAGCGCTGCGATGTCCACTGCATGGCCGATGGGACCCTCGATCTTCTTTCCGAAGATCGGGTACAGGGCTGACCGGATGCTCAGCGGGAGGTTGTGCCGGTAGGCAAAGTAGCCCAGCGCCAAACCCATTAGTGCGTAGAGGGCCCAGCCGGTGATGCCGTAGTGGAACAAGGTCCAGACCAGGGCCTGTCGGGCGGCATCAGCGGTACTGCCTTCACCCGTTGGCGGTGCAAGGTACTGGCTGACCGGCTCGGAGACCGAGAAAAACATCAGGTCGATACCGATCCCGGCGGCAAAGAGCATCGCGGCCCAGGTAAACATTCCGAACTGGGGCTTGGAATGATCAGGCCCCAACTTGGTTTTGCCCACCTTGGACATTGCGATGATCACAACAAACACCACAGCGGCGGTGACGATCAGGAAGTAGTACCACCCCATATTGGTCGATACCCACCCGACCAACGAGCCGATCACGGCTTCGGCGTTGTCCTTGGCAAGGATGGCCCAGAGTGCAATGGCAAGAACGCCAATGGCGGAACCAAAAAATACTGTTTTGTTGACCCGGGTCCGGCGTTCCGGAGGGGTGGCGCTGGCGGCGCCGGGCGGAGGATTTTCAGGAGTCCCGGACAAGTCCGTACTCGGCGGTGCTGGCTGGCTCATTGGGGGCCCATTTCAGTTTTCACGCTGCGGTGCGGACGCAGATTCCGCAGCTGTTACTGGTACCGGCGGGGCCTTGCTGGCGTGCGAGACCCGGACGGCGTGCGTCCGGCTGGGTGTCTTTTCGAGTTGTGCGCGGCTTTCGACGCTATCAAGTCACCAACACTCTCCCCCAAACAAGTGAGCCCGGTCACTGTCTCATAGCACAGTATCCCATCGGCGAATTCTGAGCTCCCCGCGGGCAAGGCGGCCGGGCAGCGGCTCCGGGCGGGGCGGCGGACGAGACCGGTGAACGTGAGCCAGGGGGCGCCACCGTCGCGCTGTGCGTCCGCTGTCGCGGTGGCGGCCAATCGCGCAGATGACGGCGGCGGGGCTGCTGCGGACGCGGCCGGCTCCCCCAAGGAACCGGCCGCGGCGCCGCACTTCACTCCATCAACGATTCTGTCACGAATATGACAAATCTGTCACGCTTCGTGCTTCGCCGTCCGCCGTCGGTATCCTGTGAACCATGGATGAGAACGCGCAAGGCCCGCACGACACCCACCGCCGGCTGTTCCTGGACAAGGCCGATCCGGCCGCCTGGCGCGCGCTCAACGGACTCGGGCTCAAGGCCAAGGAGTCGGCCGAGGCGGCTGGACTGGAGCGCGGACTCATTGAGTTGCTCAACGTCCGCGTCTCTCAGATCAATGGCTGCGCTTATTGCCTCGACCTGCACGTCCGGGATGCCTTGGCCAATGGCGAATCCTCGCAACGCATCGCCGTCCTTCCGGCGTGGCGCGATACCGGGATCTTCAACGACAAAGAACGCGCCGCCCTGGCCCTCGCCGAAACCATTACGAACATTTCCGACGCCGGGACCCGTGAGCAGGCCGGCGCAGCGGCCCGGAAACACCTGTCCGACGATGAATTCGCCGCCGTCAGCTGGCTCGCGATCACGATGAATGCCTTCAACCGCGTCTCCATCGTCAGCGGCCACCCGGTGAGGCCCGCATCCAACTAGCGTGCCGCGGCTAAGCCGCCGCGTCCGGCGCGGCCGCGGTTAGACCGGGTAAATCGCGACGGCGGCCGCCTTGACCACAAAGTAGGCCACGGCCCCCGGGACCAGGCCCAGGTCCGCCGAGGCCGCCGGGGTGATGTCCGCGGCGAGCCCGCCGGCACGGACCCGGATCTGGTCCCCGTGCGGTTCGAGTTCCGTGACCACCACCGGAAACGCGTTTCGCGGGCTGCCGTGCGGTAGCTCCGGAAAGACCGAAACTGCCGACGGGGCGAATGCAGCCACCCCGGCGCTGCCGGCGCCGCGGCCACCGACACGGCCGGCGTCGTCAGTCCCGCCGTCTTCGGCGTCATCATGTTGGCCTGCGATTTCCAGTCCCTCGGGCGTCCGCAGGCCCGCCGCCGTGATCGTGCCGGCGAGCAGGTTCAGCCCGCTGAGGCCGGCCGCGAAGCTGCTGCGCGGACGCTGGAGCACCGCGCGGGTGGGCCCGTCCTCGCTGACCCTGCCGTCCTCCAGGACGATCACGCGGTCCGCGAGGATCAGGGCGTCCAGGACGTCGTGGGTGACGATGATGGCCCGGCGCCCGGCCAGCACACGCTTGAGGAGCCGCCGCAGCAGTGGCGCGGCGTGAATATCCAGGGCCGCCATCGGTTCGTCCATCAACAGCAGCTCCGGCCCGGCCGCCAGCGCCCTGGCTACGGCGACCCGTTGGGCCTGCCCGCCAGAGAGCTGCCCGGGGCGACGGTCGGCGAGCTCGGCAGCCCCCACCTCCTGCAGCCAGTGCCGCGCCGTTCTTCTGGCCTGCCGCGGCGAAGCGCCTGCACTGCGGGGGCCGAAGGCGACGTTGTCCAGGGCACTCAAGTGCGGAAACAGCAGGGCGTCCTGCGCCAGCAGGGCGGTCCCCCGGCGGTGCGGTGCCGTCCAGACGGAGGTCTTGGCGTCGAGGTCAAAAAGTTGCTGCCCGCCGAGGGAGGCGCTGCCAGTATCCGGGCGGAGCAGGCCGGCGATCACGGCCAGCAGCGTGGATTTACCGGCGCCGTTGGGACCGAGGATCGCCACAGTTTCCCCTGCCCCAACGCTGAGCGAGACCTTGAAATCCCGGGCAGCCACCGTTGCCTCAAGCCGGAAGGTCACCGTGGAGTCCCCGCCGGAGTCTGGGCGGCGCGGGGACGCCGGTAGGAGAGCCCGACGACGATCACGGCCACCGCAACGAGGACCATGGACAGGGCCACGGCGGCGTCGGCGTCGGTTTCCCGCTGCAGGTAGATTTCCAGCGGCAGGGTGCGGGTGACGCCCTGCAGGCTGCCGGCGAACGTCAGGGTGGCACCGAACTCGCCCAGACTTCGGGCGAAGGACAGCACCGCTCCGGAGGCAAGTCCGGGCAGCACCAGCGGCATGGTGACGCGGCGCAGCACGGTACCGGGGCTGGCGCCCAGGGTGGCAGCGACCGCCTCGTACCTGGTTCCGGCGCTGCGCAGTGCACCTTCCAGGCTGACTACCAGGAAGGGCAGCGCCACAAACGTCTGGGCCAGAATCACGGCCGCAGTGGAAAAGGCGATCTGGATCCCGGCGAGCTCCAGGATCCTTCCCAAAAGACCCTGGCGGCCGAAGGTGTAGAGCAGCGCAATCCCGCCTACCACCGGCGGGAGCACCAACGGCAGCAGCACAAAGGCGCGGAGCAGGCGCTGGCCGGGAAAATCGCCACGCGCCAGGACCAGCGCCAGCGGGACACCGAAGACAATGCACAGGACAGTGCTCGCGGCCGCGGTCCGCAGGCTCAACCCCAGCGCCGTCAGCGATGCCTCGGAGGTAACCAAGGGGATGAACTGAGCCCAGTTAACCCGGGCAGCCATGGCCGCGAGGGGCAAGAGCACCAACAGGGCACCCGCCGCCGCGGCGGCGAAAATCCATGCGGGCATCCCGCTGAAGCCGGACGGCTGCCGCACTGCGCGTGCGCGGCCTGCAGGCCGGGCACCGGCAGGGCCGGCACCGGCAGGGCTGGTGGGGCGGGTCATCACGGCTGCGGGGCCCCGAAGCCGGCGTCGGCGAGGACCTTTTGGCCCTCGACGCCGGTCACAAGGGCAATGAATTCGGCCGCCAGTTCCTGGTTCCGACTCGCAGCAACGGTAGCTACCGGATAGGTATTGACCGCTTCCCGGGCGGCGGCAAAATCGATGCCCTGCACCTTACCCGCCACCGCCCTGACGTCGGTAACGTACACCAGCCCGGCGTCAGCCTGGCCCGAGCTGACCTTGCCCAGCACATCGGTGACGGACGATTCCTCGCTGACCGGCCGCAGCGCCACGCCGGCAACCCTTTCAACCGTCTTCGCGGCGGCGCCGCACGGAACCTGGGCGGCGCAGGTGACCAGCTTCACGCCGGGCCGGGCGAGATCCTCCAAGGATTCGACGGCCGCCGGATTCGACGGCGGCACCGCGATGGTGAGGATGTTGCTGGCGAAGTTCCGGGAAGCCCCGGCCAGAAGCGATGCGTCGGCAAGTTTGGCCATGTTAGGGGTGTCCGCGGAGGCAAAAACATCCGCTGGCGCACCCTGGCTGATCTGGGTGGCGAGGTCGGACGAACCGGCGAAGCTGAGCCTGACGGCGGTGCCGGGATGGCTGGCCTCGAAGTCGGCAGCAAGTTCGGTAAATGTTGGCTTCAGGGATGCCGCGGCGAAGACGGTCAGGGTCCTGTTCGCGTCCCCGCCGGACCCTGACCCGGCAGCGGCGCAGCCCGAAAGGCCGGCCACCAGCACCCCGGCCGTGATCACCGCAACGGCATACCGCAGGACAACAGTCCGCCGTGCCGCCAGGCCCGGAGTCGGGCCCCGCCTCATACGGCGCCCTTACCGCGCGGCGTCTCCAGGATCACCGTGGTGGCCTTGACAACGGCAGTGGCGACAGAGCCAAGTTCCAGCCCCAGTTCGTGCACAGCTTCGCTGCTCATCAGCGAAACCACGCGGAACGGCCCGCACTGCAGTTCCACCTGGGCCATAACGGTGTCGGCGGTGATAGCTGTGACGAGGCCAACGAAGCGGTTGCGGGCCGAACTGCCCGCTCTGGCCGGGTCATCGGGAAGCTGGGCCTGCTCCCGGGCGAGCCGCGCGAGTTCCAGCCCGTCCACGGCGTGGCGCCCGGCGTCGTCCTTGTGCGGGGTCAGGCTTCCGTTTTCGGTCCAGCGCCGGATGGTGTCATCGCTGACACCCAGCAGCCGGGCCGCTTCGGAAACGCGAATATTAGGCATAGGGCTACTCTATCCCGCGTTTGCGGATCTGAAGTTGGTATTTGGGCGCAAAATCGAAAACCCAGAATGACATCCGGCAGGTTCTCCGAAGCCGGGCCCCATAGCTTGGGCGCTGTTGTTGGGCCTAAAATCTTTGCGAGGGGTGGAGCCTCGGTCGTCCAAGGAGCAGCGCCATGAAATGGGTCAGGCCGGAGAACCCGGACTACGACGAAACACGCAAACTTTTCAACGCGATGATCGATCGGCGCCCGGCCGTCATCGCCCAATGTGCGGACCCGGGCGAGGTGGCCGAGGCTCTGCAGTACGCCAAGGACAACAGCCTGGCCGTTGCCGTCCGCGCTGGCGGGCATTCCGTTGCCGGTATGTCAACCAATGACGACGGCTTGGTAGTCGACGTCCGGCCGATGAGGTCAATCTCGGTGGACCCGGACAACAAGACGGTGACGGTGGGAGCCGGCGTGACGTGGGGAGAGTTCGACCGGGCCACGCAGGAACACAGCCTCGCCTGCACCGGCGGGCGGGCTTCCACCACCGGCGTCGCGGGATTCACGCTGGGCGGCGGTTCGGGGTGGCTCGAGCGCTCCTACGGCTTCGCCTGCGACAACCTGCTTTCCGTCAATCTCGTGGCAGCCGCCGGAGAGCGGGTGACCGCCCCAGGAGAACCCCGAGCTGTTCTGGGCCCTCCACGGTGGCGGAGGCAACTTCGGCATCGCCACCGAGTTCACTTTCCGCCTGCACCACCTTGGTCCTGGGGTTCAGGCGGGCCTGATGCTCTGGCCTGGCGATGCCTCGACCGAGATCAGCCGCGCCTACCGGGAACTTTGCCTTGCCGCCCCCGACGCCGTGGGCACTGCCCTGGTGTTCCTGACGGCACCGCCGGAACCGTTCGTTCCAGCCGGGATGGTGGGGAAACAAGGAGTAGGGATCGCCTATCTTTATGCGGGAGACCCCGCTGACGGTGCTGAACACGCTCCGCCGTTCCGGGAGTTGGGCCCGGCAGTGGATCTGGTCAGCGAAATGAATTATGCCGATTTCCAGTGCATGATCGACGATCCGCCAAACCTGTACAACTACTGGAGTGCCGATTACCACAACGAGTTGCCGGACACCGCCCTGGACGTGCTCGTGGAGTCTGCACAGAACCTGCCAGGCCCCCACTCCCAACTTCTGGTTGCCAGCTGGGGCGGGGCGGTGGCGGGGCCGGCGGCTGCCCAGACTCCGCTGCAGAACCGCAACGCCAGGTGGGTCTCGCACCCGTTCGGACTGGAGGAAACACCGGAAGGAGGCCAGGTGGCCAAGGCCTGGGTGAAGAAGTTCCGCCAGGACATCTCCCCCTATGCCACGGGCGGCGTCTGGCTGAACTTCGTCGGCGACGAAGGCCAGGACCGGGTCCGGGCAGCCTTCGGCGAGGAGAACTACAACCGGCTGGCCCAGGTGAAGCTGGAGTTCGATCCGGAGAACACGTTCCGCGGCAACCAGAACATCCGGCCCGCCGCTACCTGATTGCCCGGCCGGTCCCCGGGCTTGCACCCTCCGGCTGTGAGACGGTTGGTAAGTAACATGACCATCCGAGAGCGGGAGAGAAAAACAGCATGGGCAGTCCGGAACAGACAACCCCCTGGAGCGACAGCCTGGGCCGCGCCAGCATCAGGACCGCACAGGTCCTCCTGCTGCTGGTCCTGTCAGTGGTGGTGGTCTACGCCCTGATCCAGGTGCGCCTCGTGGTGATTCCCGCGCTGCTGGCCCTGATCCTCGCCGCCGCGATCGCACCCTTCGTCCACTGGCTGCGCCGCCGGGGCTGGCCAAGCACCGCCGCCACCACAGTCTCGTTCCTGGCACTCCTGCTCGCGTTCGGCGTTGTCATCACGGGCATCGTGGTCGCCGTCGTCAGCCAGGCCGACCAACTGGCCAGCAAGGCCACGGAGGGCTTCGACCGGGTTCACGCTTTTATTCGTACGGGTCCGATCCCGGTTGATGACCAGCAGATCCAGCAGGCGCGGGACGCCGTCGTCGATTTCGCCACCAGCAGCACCGTGGGCGCGGGCGCCATATCCGGGCTCAGTGCGGCCGGCAACGTCATCACCGGAGCCCTCCTGATGGCTGTCATCCTGTTCTTTTTCCTCAAAGACGGCCAGAGCATCTGGGCCTTTGTGCTGCGGGCGTTCAAGGGCCCGAACCTGGTGAAGGCACGCCGTGCCGGCGAGCGCAGCCTGAACGTGCTCGGCGGCTACGTGCGCGGAACTTCCATAGTGGCCCTGGTCGACGCCTTCTTTATTGGCCTGGCTCTGGTAATCATGGGTGTTCCGCTCGCACTGCCGCTGGCCGCACTGACCTTCATTGGCGCCTTCATCCCGCTGATCGGCGCTACCCTTGCCGGCACGCTCGCGGCCCTTGTCGCGCTGGTTGCCAACGGCCCGGTCGCGGCCCTGATCGTTATCATCGTTGTGATCGCAGTCAACCAGCTGGAGGGCAACTTCCTGCAGCCCGTGGTGATGGGCCAGGCCCTCAGCGTCCATGCCCTGGTGATTCTGCTGGCCCTAACGGCCGGCACCATCCTCGCCGGCATCATCGGCGCGATCCTTGCCGTCCCCTTGGTGGCTGTGGCCTGGGCCGCGATCAAGGCCTGGAATTCCGGAGACGACATTACCCCCGAGGCCATTGCAGCGGCCGAACACGAAACCCGGCTGAACGAAAGGGGCGACGGCGTGCGGTCCAAGCCTAGGCGTGCGCGGGGCCGGCAGAACGACGGGTCGGACGCTGCCGCCGCCGATGTCCCACAGGACTGACCGGCGGCCGGATTAGACTTCCGTCATGGCCATCTACCTCGATCCGCCGCTCTGGCCTGCACACGGAACGCACTTCTCGCATCTGGTCTCGGACGCCTCGCTGGCGGAACTGCACGACTTTGCTGCGGCCGCGGGCATTCCGGAGAGGGCGTTCGACGGCGACCACTACGACGTCGCCGAGGCCCGCTACAGCTCCCTAGTGGCGGCCGGAGCCATCCCGGTGGAGGGGCGGATCCTGGTCCGGAAGCTGATCGCCAGCGGGCTGCGGATCCCGGCCCGGCGGCGCAGCGGCTCACTCAAGCTGCCCCTGCTGACCCGGTGGAACGGGACCCTCCCCGGCCACGACGCCCTGTTCCTGGACCTGCTGGATCGCTGGGGCGAGGAGCACCGGAAGTATCACGGCCGCACGCACCTCCTGGCGGTCCTTGAGGCGTTGGACCTCCTCACCGGGCCTGCGAAGCCGCCCCGGACCGTGTTGCTCGCCGCCTGGTTCCACGACGCGGTTTACCGGGGGGTCGCCGGCCAGGACGAGGAGGAGTCGGCCCGGCTCGCCGAGGACCGTCTGGCCCATGCCGGCCTTCGTCCGGCTGAGGTGGAGGAAGTTGGCCGGCTGGTAAGGATGACTGCGGACCACCGGCCGGAGCCCGGCGATGACGATGCAGCACTGCTCAGCGACGCCGACCTCTCGGTGCTGGGCGGAACCCCGGCAGCCTATGCCCGGTATCTGGCCGCCGTCCGGGAGGACTTTGCGCACATCGGCAACGACGACTTCGCCGCCGGACGCGCCGGCGTCGTCCGCCACCTCCTGCAGCTGGACCCGCTGTTCCACACCCTGCGCGGCAGGGAACTGTGGCTGGAGCCTGCACGGCGAAACCTCAAGGGCGAGACACAGCCCTAGCAAAAACCCGCTGGCCAGGCCCCAGCCGCGGCGTCCGGATCCGTTCAGGTACCGCGGCGGAGGTGTCCGGCGAGTCGGTCGAAGGACTGACGCCAGCCGACGCCCTGAGCGTCTCTGTTGTCGATACTGTCGAAAGGTCCCTGGAAGAACGTCATCCTGGTGCCGCCGTCGATCTCTTCCAGCTGGAACGTCACCTCGGTCTCGAAGCCTCGGGTTCCGTCCGCCCGGTCCCAGGCATGGGTGAAGACGAAGAGATGGGGCGGTTCGATGTCTGTGTGGACGCCGCTCCACCAGTGTTGCTCGCCGGTGCTGTCCTGGATCATGCAGGCCCGGTAGAGGCCGCCGATTTCCAGATCCGCATCGATGCTGTCCCGTGGAGTGTGGAATCCCCGCGGCCCCCACCATTCCGCAGCTTGGTCCGGGTCCGTCAAGGCGGACCACACCCGGGCAATGGGCGTCTGGAATTCGCGGGTGACCACCAGCATCAGGTCCTCTGCTGCAGCCGGGGCGGTTCCCTGCCCGGACCTGGCCGGACCTGCGCTGACGTGCTCGGACATCTCGGGACTCCTGCTCTGAAAGGGACTAGCGGTAGGCCTTGCTGTAGCCCGTCGCAAAGGGCCGGTCACTTGGGACGACCTGTTTGCCAAGCGGCATCAGCGAGACCGGAATCAGCTTGAGGTTGGCGATGGCAAGCGGGATGCCCACGATGGTGGCGGCCATTGCAATGGCGGTGACCACGTGGCCAATGGCAATCCAGATACCGGCGACGAGGAGCCAGATGACATTCCCCAGAAGCGAAAACACGCCCGTTCCACCGGGGCGGTCCACCACGGTTCGTCCGAAGGGCCACAGCGCATAGTTCGCGATCCGGAACGACGCCAGCCCCCACGGGATGGTCACTATCAGCAGGCAGCAGACGATACCGGCCGCGAAGTAGCCAAGCGAAAGCCAGAGGCCGCCGAAGAGCAGCCAGATGATGTTCAGCAGTGTCTTCATGGCTCCATTCTCCCCCGCCGGAGCCCATTCCGGCCTAGGGGTTCACCCTGAGAAATTCCTGAAATCCCCCGGGCCGCCCCGGCACGGCGCCCGGCGCTTTGCGAACGCACGGAAGGGCATAATACTGGGACCATGCCTGCACTCCTGAAGCTTGCCCTGATCGCGCCCGGGAGACGCAGATGACAACCATCGGAGACCTTCTTGGTCCCATTCTCGAAGTCATGACGTGGGTGGGTTTCGTCCTGGGCCTGCCGCTTCTGGTGTGGGGCTGGATTCGTCGCCGGCGCCGGTGCCAGTGGACCGGGACCACCGGGACAGTTATCAGCG
Organism: Pseudarthrobacter sp. PH31-O2; assembly: GCF_030063265.1. Classification (NCBI taxonomy): domain Bacteria; kingdom Bacillati; phylum Actinomycetota; class Actinomycetes; order Micrococcales; family Micrococcaceae; genus Pseudarthrobacter; species Pseudarthrobacter sp. PH31-O2. The sequence continues at coordinate 62,353 of NZ_JASIST010000008.1, forward strand.
CGGGCGGATTCACCGGCTACAGCTGGACGGACCACTACGACGCCGGCCACCGGTCCCTGCTGCCGGCGGCCGAGTCGGGCGGCCTGGTGGTGGGCACCGACGTCGAGCTGTTCTACGACGTGTGCCACCCCTCGCGCTGGGGGCTGACCCCGCCAAAGCACGACAATGCGGCCTGGACCCTCGGCTGGATCCTCACCGGGGTGGGGATCCTGTCCACGGTCGGCGGCTTTGTGCTGCTGCTCTTCTGAATCCTGCGGAACCGGCCGGCTAGGCCTGCTTGACCATTGCGGCTTCGACATTGATCTTGACCTTGTCACTGACCAGCAGGCCGCCGGTTTCGAGCGCGGCGTTCCAGGTTAGGCCGAATTCCTTGCGGCTGATGTCCGCTTCCGCGCTGAACCCGGCACGGGTGGCGCCGAATGGGTCCACGGCAACTCCGGTGAACTCGACTTCCAAATCCACCGGCCGGGTAACGTCCCGGATGGTGAGGTCACCGGTCAGCACGTAATCCTCGCCGTCGCCCCTGATGCCCTGGGCGCGGAACGTCATCTCCGGATACTTTTCGACGTCGAAGAAATCGGCTCCGCGGACGTGCGCGTCGCGGTTTGCGTCACCGGAATCAAAGCTGGCGGTCTTGATGCTGGCATGCAGGCTGGAGTCCGGCAGGGACTCACCGACACGGGCCTCCGCCGTCGCCTCATTGAAGCGGCCCCGGACCTTGCTGATGCCGGCGTGGCGGACACTGAAGCCGACTTCGCTGTGGGACATGTCCAGTGTCCAGACGCCTTGGCTCAATCCTTCGGGCAGTGTCACAACGGTCTCCTTCGCGGCTGGCGGGCCGGGCCCGCCGGATCATCGGGGTACTCCCCCAAGGAGCCATGCTAGCCACGCCAACGCGGCGCGGCTAGCCTCTCGGAACCCGGCCGGCTACGACGCCGGCTGCGGCGCCCAGCCGATCGCCGGTGCGATGTGCCGGACGACGGTGCCCAGCAGCTTGGCGTTGAAGTCCACGCCAAGCTGGTTGGGGACGGTGAGCAACAGGGTGTCCGCGGCCTGGACGGCGGCATCGGCGGCGAGTTCCCCGGCAATGGCGTCGGGCGCGCCAACGAAGCTCCTGCCAAACCGGGCCACGAGCCCGTCGATCACCCCGACCTGGTCGCGTTTCTCCCGTAGGGCGCTGAGGCCGAAGTGCCGCCGGTCCTCATCGTCGACGATCGGCAGGACGCTGCGGCTGACCGATACACGCGGTTCGTGTGGATGGCCGGCGTCGGCCCAAGCCTGGCGGAACATGCTGATCTGCTCGGCCTGGAGCTGGTCGAAGGGCACGCCGGTGTCCTCCGTGAGCAGTGTGGAACTCATCAGGTTCATGCCCTGCTCCGCAGTCCAGACGGCGGTGGCGCGCGAGCCGGCGCCCCACCAGATCCGCCCGCCGAGGCCGGCGGAATGAGGCTGGACGGGCAGCAGCCCGGATCCGCCGCCGGCGTAGCGCGGCTCGGCCTCCGCCATCCCGGCGCCCGAGATGGCGCGGCGGAACACCGCCGTGTGCCGCCGCGCCATGTCCGCATCGGTTTCGCCGTCAGCCGGCACATGGCCGAACGCCGCGGCGCCGTCACGGGCGGGTTCGGGTGAACCGCGGCTGATTCCCAACTGCAGCCGTCCACCGCTGATCAGGTCCGTGGCGGCGGCCTCCTCGGCCATGTACAGCGGGTTCTCGTAGCGCATGTCAATCACGCCGGTGCCCATTTCGATCCGGCTGGTCCGGGCGGCGACAGCGGCCAGCAGCGGGAACGGGGACGCCTGCTGCCGGGCGAAGTGGTGCACCCGGAAGTACGCACCGTCCACGCCCAGTTCCTCGGCGGCAACGGCCAGTTCGATGCCCTGCAGCAGGGCGTCCCGGGCGGTCCGGGTGCGGGAGCCCTCGCCGGGGCCCCAGTGTCCGAAGGACAAAAATCCGATGCGCTTCATGTCAGGGGCAACACGGTGCGGACCGGCGGCATTCCTGCGGCAGCGGTCAGGGCTTCGCCGCCGTCACGAAGTCCCGGATTTTGGCCAGGTCCTTCGCCCCGCGGGAAGATTCGACGCCGGAGGAGACGTCCACCCCCCAGGCATCTGCCTGCGAGGCCGCGCCGGCGACGTTGGCGGGATCCAGCCCGCCGGCCAGGAGCCAGTTGCGCCCGGCCAGCCCCTTGGCGCGGACCGAGGCGTAGTCCCAAGCCTCGCCGGAGCCGGGGACGGCGGCGTCGATCAGGAGCAGGTCCTCGCCCCAGTCCGCGAACGCCTCCGCCGCGGCGGACATGGTGACGGCCCGGATCAACTTGAGTCCGGCGTCGTGCACGGTGCGCACGTCTGCCGGGGTGCGGTCGCCGTGGAGCTGGACCCAGTCCAGCCCGGCTGCCTGGGCTGCGGCGACGGCGTCCGCCACGGTTTCGTGCCGGAAGACACCGACGGCGGGGAGCCCGGCCGGGACGTGGGCCAGGAGTTCCCGCGCCTGCGCCGGGGTCACTTCCCTGGGGCTGCGGGTCAGGACAAAACCGACGGCGTCCGCGCCGGCTTGCACCGCGGTCCTCACCGACTCCGGGGTGCTGAGCCCGCATACCTTGACGAACATTCGGCTCCTTCTGCAGTGTGCCTGAGTTTTCTGCCTCTGACGTTACCAAGACCGCACGGGCGGCGGAGCCTCGCTAAGGTGAAGGGATGGAGATCATCCGTTATGCCGAGTTGAAAGCCCACCCCTGGCCCAACGGCGGCGGGGTGACCCGCGAAGTGGCGCGCCGTCCTTCGTCCGGCGTTCCGCAGGACAACGCCGCAGGTGCCGGCTGGGACTGGCGGGTCAGCATCGCCGAGGTAGCCAAGGCGGGCGAGTTCTCGGCGTTCACCGGCATGGACCGCGTTCTGACCGTAATCGAGGGGGAGCTGTTGCTCCTGACCGTCGACGGCGCCGAACTCCCGCTGGAGAAATACCGCCCCTTCCGGTTCTCCGGCGACGCCGCCGCGGCCGGGGCGCTGCCAACGGGCGACATCCGCGACCTGAACGTCATCACCCGCCGGGGAGCCTTCAAGGGCTTCACCTCCATCATCGAACTCTCCAAAAAACGGGCACACCCGGTGTTCGAGGGCCAGCTGGGCATCCTGCTCCAAGGCCAGGCGGCCGTCGCGCCCGGTGGCCCAGCCGACGCCGAGCAAGTCACCGAGCCGCAGGCGCTGGACCGCTATGACGCCGTCGTGGGTTCGGACACCGCGTCCCCCGAGATCCTGGGCCGCGGCTTCCTGGCCGTGGTCTCCATCGACGCCGTCACGGGCTAGCATCCCCGGACCCCGCCGGCAGAGCGTACGTTCGCCGCACCGTGGGGGCGTTGCTAGGCTGGAACCAAGGCCGACTTCTTTGCGGCCTCCGGACGACGGATCAGTACCCGGCACGCGACAAGACTGGCCACAGGAGCTGTTATGGCGTGGTTAATACTCGTACTGTCCGGATCCCTGGAAGCCGTCTGGGCTGCGGCCCTGCACCGGACAACGCAGGCCTCCGGCCGCCGCCGGATTGCGCCGGCCGTGGTCTTCCTCATCTCCGTCTTGGCCAGTACCGGCGGCCTCGCGGTCGCCATGCAGTCCATCCCGACCGGCACTGCTTACGCAGTCTGGGTGGGGGTCGGTGTGGTGCTGACCTCCGCCTACGCGATGATCACCAAAGTTGAGCCAGCGACCCGGGGACGGATCCTGTTGCTCGGCGGAATCGTCGCCTGCGTCGCCGGCCTGAAGCTGGTGGTGTGACAATGGCCGCGAAACGTACGCCGAAACTGCCGGCCAAGGCGCCCACATCCACCCTGTCCTGGCTCATCCTGCTGGCCTCTGCTGTGCTGGAGGCCGTTTGGGCCACAGCCCTGGGGCAGTCCGACGGCTTCACCCGTCCGCTGCCCACCCTCGTGTTCGCGTTGAGCGCGACCCTGAGCATGGTGGGGTTGGGGCTGGCGGTGAAAAGCATCCCGCTCGGTACGGCCTATGCCGTCTGGGTGGGGATCGGCGCGGCGCTGACGGTCGGCTGGGCGATGGCCACCGGCGTCGAGCCTGCGAGCCCGCTGAAACTGCTGTTTATCGCAGGGATTGTGGGCTGCGCGGCCGGACTGAAGCTGCTGCCGGCGCCACAGCAGCCGCAATCCGCTGCCGGATCTCCCCGCGTTTGAGCCAGAACGACGGCGTGTCCCGGCGACGCGCCGTCGGACCGGCCACACAGCGTTCAAAGGGTGGGGAGACTCTGGCGCCGCCGCCCGGAATACTCTTGCCTCGAGTGCGGTTCTTGGCTGGGACGGCAATTCCGGCAGCGAAAAGGAGTCCAAAGATGAATGCAGCGACAGTCCAACTCGGCGACGGACTGGTGGTCAGCCTCCTCGGGTTTGGCGGCATGGCCCTGACTCCGGTCTACGGCGACGTGGACCCCGCCGAGGCCCTGGCCACTCTGCACCATGCAGTGGATGCCGGCGTCAGCTTCATCGACACGGCGGACATCTACGGTGCAGGCAGCAACGAGGAACTGATCAGCAGGCTCCTCAAGGAACGCCGCCATGAGGTGCAACTGGCCACCAAATTCGGACTCGTGGGGAACCCGGCAGCCGGCTACTCCGATATCCGCGGCGACGCAGCTTACATTCGGCAGTCCGTGGACCACAGCCTCCAGCGCCTCGGCACCGACACCATCGACCTGTACTACATGCACCGCCGTGACCTCCGCGTTCCGATTGCGGAAACCGTGGAGGCCATGGCGGGGCTGGTGCAGGCCGGCAAAGTGCGGCATCTCGGCCTGTCCGAGGTGACGGCCGAGGAACTTCGTGAGGCCGTCAGTATCCACCCGATCGCTGCAGTCCAGAGCGAGTGGTCCATCTGGAGCCGCGATGTGGAACGCCACGTTGTTCCCGCGGCGGCCGAACTTGGTGTGGGTTTTGTGCCCTATTCCCCGCTGGGCCGGGGATTCCTCACCGGCACCGTAGACGGCTCGAAACTGGGAACCAACGACTTCCGCCGCAAGATTCCCCGGTTCGCCGCGACGGCCCTGGACGCCAATCAGGGCGTGGTGGCCGCCGTACAGTCTGTCGCGGCCGAGCTTGCCGCTGCCGGCCAGCCCGCAACTCCTGCCCAGGTGGCTCTGGCCTGGCTGCTCACGCAGGGCCGAAAGCTTGGACTGCCGGTGGTCCCCATCCCCGGCACCCGCAGGGCGGCGCGGATCGACGAAAACCTCGGCGCGCTGACGCTCGACTTCACCGCAGCCCACCTCGAGAAACTCGACGCCGCCGCGGACGCCGTCGTCGGCTCCCGCTCGGCGGACCCCAGCTGGGTGTCCGAGGGCCGCGAATAGCCGATCCGTAGACTAACCCCATGGACACGCTTATTCACTCGTTACGGGACATCACCATCCGCCGGATTTCGGTCAGCGAGATGGACAACAACGTATATCTGCTCACCAGCAAGGAGTCCGGCGCGCAGCTCCTGATCGATGCGGCCGATGATCTGGCTGCCATCCAGGGCCTACTCACCGACGCCGCCGCGGATACCTCCGCCACGCCGAAGCTGGCGCTGATTGCCACCACCCACCAGCACTGGGACCACGTCCGAGCGCTCCCGGGCCTGGTAGCGGCCACCGGTGCCAAGACGGCCGCCGGGACGGATGACGCCGCCGCACTCCCCGTTCCGGTTGATGTGCCGCTCGATCACGGGAACATCGGGAACTTCGACGGCTTTGATGTGACAGCGGTGCACCTGCGCGGGCACACCCCCGGTTCGATCGCGCTGGTCTACCAGGATCCGGACGGTCCGGCGCACATCTTCTCCGGAGATTCGCTGTTCCCCGGCGGGGTAGGCAACACTCAGAAGGATCCCGTCCGGTTCGCCCAGCTGATCGACGACGTCAGCGCACGCCTGTTCGATGTGTATCCGGATGAGACCGTCGTGCACCCCGGCCACGGGAAACCCACCACCCTGGGTGCGGAACGCCCGCACCTAAAGGACTGGCGCGCCCGCGGCTGGTAAGACTTCATCGAGTGCTCCGTAACTGCCCTTTTGAATCTTCTCAACGGCAGTTACGTGGGCCCACGACCGCCGGGTTCCCTGACCGGGCTTGCGAGGTGAGGGAGCGGCTGGGGCTTAGCGGCTGCGGCGTTCGTTCGACGCCGGAGCGGACGCCCGGCGGGGTCCGCCGCTGCGTGCCGGACGGCCTTCGCTGGACCGGCCGTTGCCGCCGCCCGCGTAGGACCCGCCCGAGGTGCCACCGGTGTTCGAAGACCAAACAGCCGAGTTCGCTCCGGTCTTGCTTCCAGCGGGCTTGGCGCCGGCGGCTGCCCGCTGGCCCGTAGCCGGACGCCCGCCGCGCTGGCCGCCAGCGGCAGCACCCGTGCGGGGTGCGCCGCTGCGGGGTGCGCCGCTGCGGGGAGCCGAAGCGCCCCGGGCGTCGCTGCGTCCTTCGGCGGCCCGTCCGTCCGAACCGCGGCCGGCCGCAGCGCGGCCACCTGCAGCGGGAACATCGTTACGGTGCGCGCCGTATGAGGTGGAGCGGGCCCGGGCGCTGCGGCGTTCTGCACGCTCGGCATCCATCCGGTCCTCGTTCCGCTCGATCACACGATCTGCGGCGTTACGCGCAGCAGCCTGGCCTTCGTAGGCCACGGCGCGGCGCTCGGCCCGGGGAAGATCGGTGCGGGGAGCTTCAGTTCCAACGCGTCCGCGGCCGCCGCGGCCACCGGCGGTGGGTGCCGCCTGGGTAGTGCGGCGGGCGCGCTTACGCTCGGCGTTGGCACCGGTGGAACTGCCGCCGCCCTGGTTGGACTTGGCAGCCAGCAGCGCGGCGCGGGTGCGCGGATCAATCTTGTCGGCCATGTCGCCCACCAGCTCGGCAACCAACGGGGAGTTGGCGGTGACGCGCTCGAAGTTGACGTCGACGCCGGCAGCCTTCATCAGCTTCTTGACGTCGGACTGCTGCTCCGGCAGGGTCAGCGTGACCACTGTGCCGTCGGAACCGGCGCGGGCGGTACGGCCCGAGCGGTGCAGGTAAGCCTTGTGCTCCGTGGGCGGATCCACGTGGATGACCAGCTCGACGTCGTCGACGTGGACGCCGCGGGCTGCGACATCGGTGGCGACCAGGACGCGGACCTCGCCGGAGGAGAACTCGGCCAGGTTGCGGTCACGGGCATTCTGCGAGAGGTTGCCGTGCAGGTCGACGGCGGGGATACCGGCGTCGGTCAGGGTCTTGGCAAGCTTGCGGGCGTGGTGCTTGGTGCGCAGGAAGAGCACCCGGCGGCCGGAACCCGAGGCAAGCTCAACAATCAGCTGCTTCTTGACGGTCTGGTCGTTGACCACCAGCACGTGGTGCTCCATGGTGGTGACCGCGGCCTGTGACTCATCCACGGCGTGGGTCAGCGGGTTGGACAGGTACCGCTGGACGATCTTGTCCACGCCGTTGTCCAGGGTGGCGGAGAACAGCATGCGCTGGCCCTGGCTGGGGGTCATGTCCATCAGCTTCTTGACCACCGGGAGGAAGCCGAGGTCGGCCATGTGGTCGGCCTCATCGAGGACGGTAATCTCGACGCCCTCGAGGGTCAGGATGCGTTGGCGGATCAGGTCCTCCAGGCGGCCCGGGCAGGCGATGACGATGTCGACGCCGGCGCGCAGCGCCTTTTCCTGGCGGGCCTGGGAGATACCGCCGTAGATCACTGTGGTGTTCAGTCCCATGGCCTTCGCCATCGGCTCGATCGTGGCATTCAGCTGGGTGGCCAGTTCGCGGGTCGGGGCCAGGACCAGGCCCATCGGGCGGCCGGGCTTGCGGAAGTGCTTCGCTTCCCGCTCAGCGAGTCGTGCTACAAGCGGGATGGCAAAGGCAATGGTTTTTCCGGAGCCGGTTCGGCCGCGGCCCAGGACGTCGCGTCCGGCCAGGGTGTCCGGCAGCGTCTTGACCTGGATGGGGAACGGTTCCACGATCCCCTGGGCGGTCAGGGTGTCGGCCAGCGCTTTGGGCGTGCCGAGGGCAGCAAATGTAGTCATAGGTTTCAAAGTCTTTCAGGCGGTATCCGTGCGGATATCGGCCCCCGGCGCCGGTTGGCTCAGGGGTTCGCCGAAGAAAAGTCAGGTGATCAACCGGCCAGCTGCTGGGTAAGCCGGCGGCCGGGACCAAATAGAACGCGTTCATCGACGCAGGATGTGCCTCTCACATGAAAAAACCCACTCCCTGAACGAAAACCGAAAGGAATCCGGCAGGGGAACCGGTTGATGAACCGGACCGATCATTCAAGACCAAAGTGGGCATCACTGCACATCAAGTTCACCTAGTCTATCATCCGGCAAGGCCAGAGCCGTTTCCTGCCCCAGCTGAGCACCCCGGGGCCAGGAACAGCGGGATGTGCGAGGGCGGCCGGGCCGGTAGCTGCGCGGCGGCCGGAATGTTCGCCGCCTCCGCCCGCAGGACCAGCAGCGCCTCCGTGTCGATCAGCTTGCGGGCTCCGGTCCGCTCGTCCAGGATCCAGAACAAGTCCATGGCCGCCACCGTCCGGATTACCTCACCCCGATGGAAGAGTTTCCCGTTGTGCCACGCCTCAATCCGGTCCCCCACCGACAGCTCCGCGCACGAATGAACCTGCCGCGTACCCCCTGCAGTCATTGCCCGTTCCCTCCCGGATCTTGTTCCTAGGTCCGGCTCCAGAGTCCCCCGCCGACGTTTCGCGAGCGTTTCCGGGCCGTGATTTTTGTGTGTCAATATTTCGGCAGCTCCGCTTTACCGGTGTCCCCGGCTGCCTTCCCCTGCCATGATGTGGGAAGGAACACACGAGCGGCGAGGACAGCAATGGCAGAGCACAATCATCCCGAGCACACCGACAACAGCGGCGCCGCCCAGATGTGGGACGAGCGGTACCGCAGCAGGGACAGGATCTGGAGCGGGCAGCCGAACCCGCAACTCATCGCCGAAGCCGCTGCCCTTCCGCCCGGAACGGCTCTGGACCTGGGCTGCGGCGAGGGCGCGGACGCCATTTGGCTCGCCAGCCGCGGCTGGGAAGTGTCCGGCGTCGACGTCTCCGCTGTCGCCTTGGAACGGGCCGGTGCCCATGCGCGGGAACGCGGCCAAAGCGGGAGCATCACCTGGCTCCGGCAGGACCTCAGCACCTGGGTGCCCACCGAGCTCTTTGATCTGGTGACGGCCCAGTTCCTGCATTCCACCGTGATGCCCTGGCAGCAGGCGCTGCAGCTGGCGGCCGCAGCAGTGCGTACCGGAGGGACGCTGCTTATTGTTGGCCACCACCCGGACGGGTTGCCGCCGTGGAGCCAACACCACGACCACTCACCGGAACGGTTCTATACCGCCGAAGACCTGGCCCGCGAGTTGGGGATTGCGGCGCCGGAATGGCAGCTCGACGTCGTCGACACCCGCCATCGCAGTGCCACCGGGCCTGACGGCGAGGCAGCCGCGCTGACCGACGCCGTACTGCGCGCCACCCGGCTGGCAGCCCGCTAGGCAGGCGGACGTACACGGCGGTTCAGGGTCTAAGCCCGCTTGTTGTTTCGCTCGTGCACGAGCGACAAGGCCAGCTTGGGACACAGCTGGACGGCGTCCCGCGCCGCTTCCAGGCTTCCCGCGCTGACAGGGACGTCGGTGCGGTTGCCGGACCGGCTCCGCCGCGGCACCGGGTAGCCCCAATCGTCGCGGGCCAGCAACGCCGGCAGCAGCTCGGTGCACAGCCCGCGGCCGTCGCATTTGGTCCAATCGATATGCAGCGAGTCGCTCATGCCGCACGTCCGCCCTGCCGCAGGCAACGGCCGGTGAGATGGGCCTTGACATCGTCGGCAAAGATGTCCAATGCGCTGCTGACCAGTTGGACGGTGCCGTCGGGATGATGGCAGGCGCCTCGGCCGTAGACGAGTTTGCCGAGCCGGTTCAGCTCCCCGGTCAGCCGCGGGTTGGGTTCACCGGAGGCAATCCGGTTCAGGACGCCGGCCATGGCGGGAAGGCCAAACATACACGGTCCGCATTGTTGGGCGGATTCCCCCGCCAAATAGCTAAGGATCCGTGCCGTGGCCGCCAGCCCGCACTGGTCCGCGGGCAGCGCATGGATCACTCCGGCCCCGGGGCGCACCGTCTGCCCGTCCGGGCCGGCGGGTGATATCCGGTAGTCCAGCGGCCTGACCCAACGGCCGTGATATCCCCCGACCAACACGGCGGAGAGGGAACGGGCGTCAATTCCGGCGTCGCGAAGAATCGCGCCGAGGGCAGCGTTTCCGGCAACCTCCTGCACTTGTGCCGGCCCCGGTCCCGAGACCGTGACGAGGCGGGTGCCGGGGTCCGCCGGTGACCCTACGCTGCGGAACCAATCGGCACCATAGCGCGCGATGAGACCGATGTGGGCCAGCGTCTCGACATTCAGAACCAGGGTGGGGCGGCCTTTGAGCCCGGATTCGGCCAACCGGCGCCGCTTGTCCAGCGGACGGGCGGCACCGGTGGCAATGGCATTGACCGCGGCGCTGGCTTCCCCGGCGATGAAAGCCTCCGGTGCCTGAACCAACCGGATCCGGCGTGCTGCCGGCCGCTCGGCAATCGCAGGTGCCGCCTCATCGAGGCTCGCTGACGCCGCATAGAGGTACATCTGCGAGCCTGCCACTGCGCGGTTGGCCACCAGCAAGCCGTCAATCACCAGGTGCGGGGCATTGGCCAGCAGCGTCCGGTCCTTGAAACTGAGGGGTTCGCCCTCGGCTCCGTTGGCAATCACCACCGGACGCGCCGGCAGGATTCCGGCCGAGCGGGATTCCGCAGTCACCGCCATCTTGCGCCAGGAGGCGAACGAAGCACCGCCCCGCCCGGTCAGCCCGGAGGCTTCCAGCACACGGATAAAGTCCGGTCCGATCGATTCAATATCCAGTGGCCCAAAGGCCTCGAGATGGTCCTGCAGTCCAGCGTGCGCCCCGGCGGCGAAGAGCCGGTAGGTCCCCACCGGCGCCTGGGGCCGGAGAGCTTCGGCAAGCGAAGTGTCGGGCGGGGTCATGGCAGGCCTCCTTGACGGGCTTTTGACGTTTCGAGGAAGACGGCGGAAAGCCGCCAGATTACGGCGCCGCCGACGGCGGCCACCGACGCTGTGGCCAGAATCAGGAACCACGCGCCGGTCCCGTCAGTGCCGTTGCCGATGGCGTGGGCCAGCGCGATGGGCCAGACTGCGTAGCTAAGCAAATGGACGGCCTTGAAGGTTCGTTGCCCGATGCGATGGCGGAGCAGCCCCGTAATGACAATGGCAAGCACGAGGTCCAGGGCAACCGTTCCCAGCCCCTGCCAAAACGGCCGATAGCCACTGAGGAACGGGACAACCACATCGACCACGTTGAGCTTGGCGAAGGAATCCAGCAGCAGCGACCCCACGTGCAGGCCAAGGAATACCGTGGCGAGGACGGCGAAGTTGCGGTGCAGGAGGGTGACGGAGAACCGCGGCAGGATCAGCAGCGGCCTGCCCGAACGGGTCAGGATGCCCAGCAATACCGTTGCTGTGAACAAAGCCAGGGAGATAAAGCCGCTCACCCGCCCAAAAGCCCACATGGCCTCATCCACGGTGGTGGCCTCCCAACGCCGTCGGCTGCTCGCTGGGCCACCCACCGGTGGTGATGATCCGTCCTTGCTGGTCAACAAAACGGCCGGCAATGCCCCGGTCCCGGAACCAGTCCACGGCACGAAAACCCCGGACGACGCCGGCGGTACTGAACGCGTTGGCCTCCAGGCACGTCGGGGCCGCGACTGTGACGGAGCGCCACACAGTTTCGGCGGGGAGGCCGAAGCGCGGATCCAGGATGTGGTGGACCTGCGCACCCGCGTGCTGCCACCGTCGTTTCTGGGTGCTGGAAGTGGCCATCGCGGATCCCGCACCGAGGCTCAACTGCTGGGCCGGATCGTCATTGACATCCTGGACGAGCACCTGCCACCCGCCGTCCGGTGCCGGACCGGCAGTGGCCAGGTCCCCGCCAAGGCAGGCCAACACACCGCAGCCCAACTCGGAGTAGACCTGATCGGCCGCCCGATCCGCGGCGATGGCCTTGGCGGTGGCGCCAAGGTCCAGGCGGATGTCGGCGGGGACTTTCAGAGTCCGCCCGTCGATGCTAATGCGGGTCCATCCTGCGCGCGCCCTGGCAACAGGATGCCCCGCAGGGCCCGAAGCCGTCCCGCGCCCGCCGCGGGGGAACAGCCTGACGCTCACGATGTCCCGGTCGTAGCCCAGGGCTTCCAAGTCCCTGCCCAAGGTGGGATCAACGTCGCCCTCGGTCCAGAGGGCGGCGTCGAGGGCGCGTTCGACGAGCAGCGCCAGCAGCGGGCTGACCTGGGCGCCCGCGGCAAGTTGCGGACCCAGCCTGGCCAGTTCCGAATCGTGCCTGAACCGGCTGCAAGCAACGTCAACATCGGCGAGGGTCCGCCGGACAATGCCAGCGGCCGCTGTGAGCGCGCCCGGTTCGGTTACGGTGACGCCGGCTTCCAGGCCCCAGACGGTCGATGATGCGCTGGCAGTCATTTCAGGATCCCGACGATTTGCCGTGGACGGCTCCGCCGCTGCCCGGCTGCACGGGTGTTATTCCGGAGTAGCTTTTGACCTGGCGCCCACTACTGCTATTCGAACTGCCGCTCCCGGTGGACGACGAACCGGTGGACCCGGTGCTGGTGGTGGCTGCCGTCTTCGTGCTTGGGGTGGCGGCGTAGACGACAGCTGATGCGATCCCCGCGGTCACAAGGCTGCCCGCCGCGACGGTGACGGTGATGCCGGCGGCCAGTCGTTTGCCGCTGCTTCGAGTGTCCATGGCCTGCTCCTAGAATTCCGCGGTGAGAATGCCGCTACCTCAATAGTCCTCCCGGATTCTTTGTGTTTTCTTAGACAATGCTGTCCCCCGGATTTGAGTCTTCACGGCTTGTCAGCGGCCGGCGAAGCGCTCAGGCAAGCGGCAGGGTGACCACAATAGAGGCCCCGCCCTCCGGTGGATGCGGCTCTACGCGCACGGTTCCGTGGTGCAGCGAGACAATCTCGGCCACAAGCGCCAGCCCAAGCCCGTAATGGCGCGGCTTCCCGGTGGCGGGAGCCTCGGGGCGGGCGGAGGCGAACCGTTCAAAGGCGCGCGCCTCTGTCCCGGCGGCAAAGCCGGCTCCGTCGTCGGTGACCCGAAGCACTGCGTCCCTGCCGCGGGTGCTGACGCTGATGTGGACTGCGGTCCTGGCGTGGTCCAGTGCATTGGAAATGAGCGCGGTGAAGACCCGGCCCAGCGACACCGCGGACCCGCGGACGACGACGGGCTCCGGCGGGAACTCTGTTTCCAGCCGGAGGGACTGTGACTCTGCCTGCCCGCCGGCAAGGGCTGCGGCGCCGCCCCCGACGACACAAAGGTTGACCGGTGTGAAGTCTGCCGCTCCCCGGGGGTCGGCCGCCATCAGCAAGTGGTCCAGGATCCCTGTCAGCAGCTTTGAGTCATTGACGATGCCTTCGACGCCTTTCGCGATCTCCTGCGGTGCCGGAGCCGCACCGGAGCCCATCAGCCGCCGGCGCAGCAGCTGCGCCCTGGTGCTAAGCAACGTCAACGGAGTCCGCAGTTCGTGGCTGGCGTCGGCGATGAACCGGCGCTGCAGTGCCACACTCTCCACCAGCGGAAGCATGGCACGCCTTGCCATCCATACGGAAGCGGCTGCGGCGAGGACCGCGGCGGCCGCTCCGGCAACCACCAGTGCGAGGATCAGCCGGTCCGACTCCTCCTGCCGTTCTCGCTGGTCGACGGCGGCCTGGACCACCCTGCCGTCGTGGAAAGCGGTTAAAACGGCATAGGTCCGGCCCGCTACCTGGACTTTCCCCCGTTCGCTCCCGCCGGCCACACTCACGCGGGAGATGGCAGCGACGTCCGGCAGTCCTGCCGGCATGTTGCGTGAAACGCTCAGCTGGCCGTTGCTGGAGATGGCCAGGAAGACGTCCAGCGGGGCATCCCGGGTTGAGTCAATCAGGGTGGCCCCCACCAGTTTCCGGTTGTCTGCTTCATCGGCGCCGGCGGCCACGACGGAGAGCATAAGTCCACCCATAAGCGCGAGCAGAACCACGATAAGCGCAGCGAACTGAACGGCGAGTCGCACCACCGCGCCCTTCGAGTCAGTGCTGGCACGGGACCTCAACGGTTTTCTCCGAGCCGGTAGCCGACTCCGCGGACTGTCAGCACCGAGGACCGGCCCAGTTTCTTCCGCAGGTAGTGCACGTAGGTGTCCACAACGCCGTCGTCGTCGGCATCCGGGAATACCGCGCTGACAAGGCCTTCCCGGGTGAAGATCTGGCGGGGGCTGCGGGCCAGCTGGGCCAGCAGCTCACTTTCCCGCTCGGACAGGACAATGACCGTTCCGGTGGCTGAGGTGACCGTGCGGCCGTCAACGTCCAGCATGCCGCCCGGGACCCGGACGGCGCCGGCCCGCGTCGGATGGCGGCGCAGCAGGGACCGCAGCCGGGCAAGGAGCTCGTCGACGTCGAAGGGTTTGCCCAGGTAATCCTCGGCGCCCCGGTCAAGGCCTTCCACGCGGTCCGCAGGATTGCTCAGCGCAGAGAGGATAAGTGCGGGGGCATCCACGCCGCGGTCCCGAAGCCGCTCAAGAACGTCCAGTCCTTCGATGGCCGGGAGCCCCCGATCCATCAACAGCACGTCGAACTCCTGGCTGAGACCCTCATGCAGGGCGCGTTGCCCGTCCTGGGCCAGCACCACGGCGTAGCCCTCGCCCGCAAGCAGCTCGCTGAGCATTGCGGCCAGGCTTGAATCGTCTTCCACCAGCAGCACCCTCGGCCCAACCGTCATGGTCTGAAGTATAGGTCCGGCGCCAGCGCCGGAGCCGTGCGCGGGTGCCGTGCGCGGCTGGCCCGCGGGGGTGCCCTGCGGCGGTGCCGTGCGGGCCGGCCCGGCCACCCAGCTCGCGGCAACCGGGCAACATAAGGGCGGACGCCGGGCCCTAACCCTTCGACCTCCCCCGGCCGGGCCTCGCCGATGCCTGCGGCGCGGCCACCCGCGGGGCGACCACGACGACGGCGGCGGCGATCACCGCTGTAAGCGCGAAGACGCCGGCAAAGGAGGCCGCCGGCGCGCCCGCCATGGTGAACGCGGAAAAGACAATTCCCGTGGTGGCGAGGGACAGCGCACCGCCGAGCGAGTCGGAAATGGACATCGCGGAACTGTTGAAGCCCTCGTTCTGCTTGCTGGACAGGCCCAGGGTCATCACGCTCAGGCGGGCGTACATCAGCCCCATGCCGCCTCCGGCGAGCACCCACGCGGCGATCGCGACGACGGCCGGCCAGCCGAGGACCGTGCTCACCAGCACCAGGGCGATTGCGGCAAGCACCAGCGCCGCGCCGATTCGGACCGCTCGGCGGTGATCCAGGCGCTCCCCGAGCCGGCCCTGGACTGCGGAGCCGGCGGCCCAGGCGACGGCGCCGCCGGTCAGGGTGAGCCCGGCGAAAGTGGGCGTGAAGGAGTAGCGCTCCACCAGCAGGTAGGGCAGGTAAACCTCGGCGCCGAAAAACGAAGCAGCCGCTAAGCCGCGGGTGAGGATGACGCTGGGGAGGCCGCGTCGGGCGGTCAAAGTGCCCTGCGGCACCAGCGGGCGGACGGCGATCAGGGCCACGGCCACGGCGGCGACGCCCACGACTCCGCCGGCCACCGGAAGCCGGACGGAGAGGTTCAAGCCGAGGACGGCGAGCGCCGCGAGGGTAGCCCACGCAAGCCGGCCGTAGCCCCAGGCCTTCCGAGCACCGCCAGTGGACATGTCCACCGGCGGTGCGCCTTCCGGGATGTCGGCGTCGGGCGTGCCGTGCAGTCCGCGCAGTGCCGGCACAATCATGAGCAGGGCCGGAACCACAAGCCCCACTACGCCCAGGAAGACCCAGTGCCAACTGGCCAGCTGCGCCACGAGGCCGGCGGCGAAGGGGCCCACCAGCGAAGGAATCACCCAGGCCGCGGAAAAAGCGGCGAAAATCTTCGGGTGCAGTGCCCGCGGATAAACCCGGGCGATCACGACATACAGCGCCACCGTAATTGCGCCGCCGCCGAGGCCTTGGACCAGGCGGCCTGCCACGAGGGCCGGCATACTCCCGGCCGTTCCGGCGGCCAGCAGCCCAACCGCAAACATGGCCACGGACGCGTACAGCGGCCCCACCGGGCCGTGCCTGTCAGACCAGTTGCCAGCGGCCACCATGCCAATAACGCCCGTGGCGAACGGCCCGGCAAACGCCAGGGCGTAGAGGGCAGCCCCATCCAGCTCGCGGCTGACCACCGGCATGATCGTGGTCACCGCCAGCGATTCGAAAGCGGCCAGGAACACCAAGGCGCAGGCACCCAGGGTCACGAGTAAATAGTCGCGGTCGAAGATGCCTGCTGAATTTAGGCTCGAAACGCGGGCGGGTCGGAGTGCGGGCATGGCCTGATCGGTGGTCAGGGACGCAGCTCTAAAACATCAACCAAAACTGAGGTAGTGCCGGTCCGGGGGTTTGCTGGAGCTTTCAACGAATAACGCCAGAAGGTTAAGGGAAGCATGCCACAGCAGGCCCTTCGCGCCCTAGCGCGGGATTCCCGGCTCACGCTGCCGCAGCGCCGGCCCGGCGGTCACGGCCGCGGACGGCGAATGCAGCCATTTAGTGAAGCCGGCGTCCGGCGCTTCCAGGTTTAAGGTCACATCCGGGTGTTGGGCATCAGACGGTGGTCAGCACGGGGGCGGTGAGCTTGCCGTCGCGCATGGTGGCGACCGAGTCGGTCAGCGGGACGAATTCGGTGTCGTGGGTGACCATAACGGTGGCGACCATAAAGTCGTCGGTGACACGGCGCAGGAGCCGGACGATCGAGCCGCTGCGTTCGTGGTCCAGGGCCGCGGTGGGTTCGTCCACGAGCAGGACCTTGGGATCGCCCATCAGGGCGCGGGCGATGTTGACCCGCTGGCGCTGGCCGCCGGAGAGCTGGTGCGGCCGTTTGTCCGCACTCGAGGAGAGTCCGACGACGTCGAGCAGTTCCGCGGCTTTCGCACGGGCGGCTTTGACGGACTTTCCGCGCAGGTGGTCGCCGATGATGAGTTGTTCGGCGGCCGTCAGGGACGCGAGCAGGTTCGGTTGCTGGAAGATGATGCCGATCTTCTCCCGACGCAGCGCGGTGAGGTCCTTGTCGCCGAGCCCGGTGGCGTCAGTTCCGTCGATGATCACGAGGCCACGGGTGGGGCGGACGAGGGTGGCGGCGGCGGCGAGGAGACTGGATTTGCCGGAACCTGACGGACCGACGAGGGAGACCATCTGACCCGCCTGTACGGTGAGGTTCACGGCGTCAAGGGCCTTGATGGTTCCGTCCCCGTCCGGGTATTCGAGGCTGACGTTGTCGAGGTGGAGGGGACCGCGCTCGGAGGTGCGGGAGCTGGAGGTAGAGGACATGGTGTTGTTTCCTTTCAAAATGTGCACGGGCCGGGATCTGCGCTGCGGACGCGGCCAGGCGTCCGGGGAGGTTTTAGTTCCCGCCGAGGGCGATGAGGGCGTCGACCTTGGTGACGCGGCGGACCGCCAGCGCCGCTCCGGCAAGGCCGAGGGCGATGATTCCAAGGATGGGCAGGAGTGTTGTTGCGGGGTTGACCAGGAAGGGGGCTGCCTGGGCGGCGAAGAAGCCGCCGAGGATGCCGATCCCGCCGCCGAGTCCGGCCCCGGCCAGCAGGACGACAGCGGCCTGGGTGATGGCGTCACGCAGGATGTAGGCACTTGATCCGCCCATCGCCTTCAGCACGGCGATGTCGCGGGTCCGCTGGACGGTCCATACGGTCAGGAAGGCCACGATGACCAGGGCGGAGATGCCGTAGAGGAACGCCTGCATCAGAAGCAGGGAGCCGTTCTCGCTCTTGTAGGACCCCAGTGCCTGGAAGGATCCGGTGCGTGTGGCACTTACGGTGCGGGCTGCTGCGTTCGCGGCTGCCTCGTCAACGGAGGCGCCGTCGTTGTAGGTGATGGCGGCGACGGTTCCGAGCTGCTCCGGGTCGCTGAGGTGGGCCAGCTTCGACCAGGCGGGAAGCGCTGTCCAGACGACGCTGGTGTGCGAGTACCACTGGTCCTCGACCACTGCACTGACGGTCAGTTCGATTCCCCCGACGCTGGCCTTGTCCCCGGTGGTCAGGGAGAGGGCTTTGGCGACGGTTTTGCCGATCACCACGGTGTCCGCGGTGACCCGGGACGGCGCCAGCCGGGCGTCCGGCGAGACACCGAAGACTGCGACGTTGGTGGTGCCGGTACCCGCCCCGGTATCCGCGGCCACGGCCTGGAACCGGGTTTGGCTGATGCCCACTGCCTCCGCGTTCCGGACGCCGGCCCGGTTTCTCCAGCTGTCGAGCTGGGCGGCGGTGACTTCGCTTTCGGTGAAGGAGGCCTTGGGCTCGTTGGTGCCGGGGGCGCCAAAGACGATGCTGTCCACTGCCTTGGCGTCGACTCCGCCGCCGTTGGTGGCGCCGAGTTTATCGATGGCCGACGTCGACTGGTCGCCCAGCCCGGCTGTGAGTCCCGAGAGCATAACGAGCAGCAGGGTGATCAGGGCAACGACGCCGCCCATCAGGGCAAACCTGCCCTTGGCGAAGCGGATATCGCGGATGGCAAGAAACACGTTTGTTCTTCTTTCAGTGGGTGAGGCGGTGGCCGGAAAAGCTCCTGGATCCACTCTCCCGCGGGCAGGCGGCGGCGCCATCGTGCAGTTGATTGAGCCGCGGTCGAAGAATGGTTGAGCACCGGGTCAACCATTTGATTGATCCGGCCCGGGCCGGGCAGGCATAAGCTGATCCAATGCCTGCCACGGAACCACTCCACGCCCTGAACGGGACCGGTCTTAGCCGACCCGGCGCCCCGCTTCGCGGACTGGATGCTGCGCCCTCCGTTGCGATCCTGCGCGTACTGAGGGTCACCCTGCACGTCGGCTTCGCCGCCCTGCTCGGAGTGGCTGTCCTGCGGCTGCTGGTGTCCAATGAAAGGGACCCCGGGCGGTATGCCTTGGCCGGGACCGCGCTTGTTCTGGCCGGGGTTTACCTCACCGGCACCATGATGGAAAAACGCTTCGCCGCCGGCAGCACAGCGCGCGATCCGCGCCGCTACGGTGTCCTGTGGCTGGGAATCGTCACCGCTTTGTGGGCCCTCCTGCTGGCCGGAAGTTCCGACTTCGCATGGCTGGCTTTCCCCCTCTTCTTCCTGCACCTGCACCTGTTGCCGCGACCGGTGGCGCTGCCGATGATCGCGCTGATGACGGTCGCGGTGATTGCGGCCCAGTGGGGGGCCAGCGGACTTCCCGTCCCGCAGCTAGCCGTGGTCCTTGGTCCGCTGTTTGGCGCGGCGTTTTCGGTCGTGACCGGGCTGGCGTACCGTGCCCTGTACCGCGAAGCCGAGAACCAGCGCCGTGCAGCCGATGAACTCCGCCGGACCCGTGCGGAGCTGGCAGCAACCCAGCACGACGCCGGTGTCCTGGCCGAACGCGAGCGGCTGGCCCGGGAAATCCACGACACCCTTGCCCAGGGGCTCTCCAGCATTGTGCTGGTGGCCCGCGCGGCCGAAAATTCGCTCGCCGCCGGGGACACGGCCACCGCGGCGGCACGTTTCGCGCTGGTGCAGCAGACAGCCTCGGAGAACCTCGCCGAAGCCCGGAACTTCGTCCGTGGACTATCGTCCCCTCATCTGCAGGAAACCTCCCTGGTGGAAACCCTTCGCAGGCTCTGCGACACCACGGAAACCAGCTCCGCAGCCGGGGGCGTTGGGCTGCGGTGCCGGTTCGAGCTCGACGGGACCCCCGCGGAGCTGCCGCAGCCGTACCGGGTGACCCTGCTCCGGGCAGCCCAGGCCAGCCTCGCCAACGTCAGGGACCACGCCAAAGCCGGCAACGCAGTTGTGACCGTCGCGTTTCTGGGCAGTGAAGTCACGATGGACATCTACGACGACGGCATCGGCTTCGACCCCGCCGGGTTAGCTGCCCGGATGAACGAACGGACGGATGGAAGCGGTTTCGGAATCCGGTCACTGCAGGAAAGGGTCACGGCGCTCAACGGCTCGCTCGAGATCGAATCAGCCCCCGGGGAGGGTACGGTGGTGGCCATCCGGCTGCCACTGGACGACGCCCCGGAGAGGGAACAACAATGAACGAGATCCGCATCCTGCTGGTCGATGACCACCCCGTTGTCAGGGCGGGGCTGCGGGCGATGCTCACCGAATTCGAGGGCATCTCGGTGGCAGCCGAAGCAGCCGACGGCGACGCAGCGCTCAAGGAACTCAAACGGTTGAAAACCCTGGGCGACCGCGTGGATGTTGTGCTGATGGACCTGCAAATGGGCGCGGGCATGGACGGAGTCACAGCGACCTCGCAGATCAAGCTGCTGGAGGCCGCCCCGCCGGTCCTGATCCTGACCACGTACGACACGGATGCTGACATCCTGGCCGCCGTCGAGGCGGGGGCCAGCGGCTACATGCTCAAGGATGCACCGCCAGAACAGATCCGGCAGGCCGTGCTGGCTGCCGCCGCCGGGCAGACTGCCCTGGCTCCCAAAATAGCGGCCCTGCTGATGAACCGGATCAGCAATCCCACAGCTGTCCTCACGCCGCGCGAGGTCCAACTGCTGGAATTGCTGGCGACCGGTCTCAGCAACCGCGCTATCGCGAAACAGAGCTTCATCTCCGAGGCAACCGTAAAGACGCACCTGGTGCACATCTACGGCAAACTCGGTGTGGACAACCGCACCGCAGCCATCGCGGCAGCAACCCGGCGCCGAATCATCCGGGCCCCCGGCCAGCAAGGATAGGACCCCCTCGGCGCTCTTTCCGGGTCCGTCAGCCGCCGATGAAGCGGTCCCGCCCGGCACGGTAGCCGAATACCGCGGCCAGCGAACCAACCGCGAGGAAAAGCACACCCGCCGCCGCGAAGGACCCCGTGGCCTGGTGCAGTTGGCCGACCATCAGGGTGCCGGTGGAACCCACCCCGTAGCCCACACCCTGCATCATGCCGGACAGGTGCGCGGCGGTGTGCCCGTCGTTCGCGCAGGATCGGGGCCAGCCAAGCGAAAACGCTGAAGGACATCATGGCTTGGAGGACCATAAAGAGGGTCACCTGCCATGCCACCGCCGAGCGCCACACATTGACGCCGCCGCGCGAAGCGTGGTGGGTGCCGTGGGGCTGCCTGATGGCCAGCGGCACAAACAGCAGAAGAACAACGCCGGCGGGCAGCGCCCAGAACCGCAGCGCCGCGGTCCATTCCCGGTCGCGCTGAAGACCGGGTAGGTGAACCCTGCGCCAAGCGCAGCGGAGGCGCAGATCGCGGTGGTCTAGAGCCCGCCCATCAGGCCGTAGCGGCGGTGGAAAATTCCGGCCATTTCCGGAGCGCGCTCCTCGCGGGATGGCGGGCTGGCAGCGGGGCTCAGGGATGAAGCTTATGCGAACGGCGTCTCCGGCGGGAGCCCGCCGCGGGCAGCAACCTGCCACGGCCCGCAGCCTGGCGCCGCGCCGCGCGGGCGGGACCCCGCCGGTTCAGCCGGCCGCGCCGATCCCCTCGGCAGGAACGACGACGGCGCCGCTCGCCCGGGAATCCGGGTTCAGCATCCAGCCCACGCGCTTCACGGTGCGCAGCATGACCACGCTTTCGACGAGCACGATCCCGGGCACTTTTTGCTGCAGGACCAACTCGATGCTCATAACGTCCGCCAGGGACTGCAGCCACATAATGATCACAAAGTTGGTCGGACCAGTGGTGGACGCGCTGAGCCGCACGTTCCGCATCGTCTTCAACTCAGCGGCCGCTTCCTCATGCCGCCCGGCCGGGACATTGACGAACCACTGGCAGGTCACAGGGAACGCCGAGAAGCGCTGGGCGACCTCGCAGCGGAACGACAGGATCCCGCTGGCGAGCACCCGGTTCAGCTGTCGCTGCACGGTGGCGGGGTGCCTGCCCAGCCCTCGGGCAATGTCCGCCGCCGTCGCCCGCCCGTCCTTGGCCAGGTAAGGCAGCAGCGCCAGGTGGCTGGCCGGCAAATCGTCCCTGGCGGCGGCCCGGACGACACCGGGGGCATCCGGGCCGGCCATCGCCTTAACAGCGGCCTGCTGGGCCCGGCTCAGAACATTCAGCCGCCAGGTGCCGCCGCTGGCGTGCAGCCTGGTGCACAGTGCGGTCTGGTACTTGATCAGACCGTCGATCTCCTTCAAGCGCGAAACCACCTTGGTGCTGAAGTCATCCAGCGAGGAGGTGATCACGGTCAGCATGAGGTCCCGGTTGCTGGCGGCCTCCTCCACCGTGATGATCTCCGGCATCCCGGCGAGTTCGGCGGTGACTTCCCGGCGCCGGTGCATTTCGCAATCCACTGCGACGAACGCCAGGCACATCTGGTGGGGGTCGCCGATCAGGTGGGCCGTGATCCAGGAGACGCCGGCGGTCCGCAGCCGTTCCCAGCGGGCGGCGAGGGTGGTGGCGTGGACCCCCAGCACGTCCGCCGCATCCGCCCAGCTCAGGCGCGGCGCTATCTGCAGGACGTTGATCAGCGCAAGGTCATCCTCGCTGAGTTCCATGATTTCCCTCCGGCGATGCACGAAACCTGCGATAGGCAGTGCATTTTGCATTTTTTCAGGCCTTTATGGCCCTGTGAGGCAGGTCACTCCAGAATAGACCCAAGACCCCGCCGGGCCGAACCCGGCCGAACCGAACCTAAAGGAGACCACGTGCCGATCACCGCAGACGCCCGCGAAATGCAGGCGGATCTTGCCCGCTTCCGCCACGAGCTGCACCGGGAGCCGGAAATCGGGCTGACGCTGCCCCGCACCCAGGAGAAGGTGCTCCAGGCCCTCGACGGGCTCGGCTATGAGATCACGCTCGGCCGGGACACGACGTCCGTCACCGCGGTCCTGCGCGGACAGGCTCCCGGCGCGGACACCCGCCCGGCCGTGCTCCTTCGCGCGGACATGGACGGCCTGCCGGTGCAGGAAAAAACCGGCGTGGACTTCACCTCCAGGATCGACGGCGCCATGCACGCCTGCGGCCACGACCTGCACACCGCCATGCTCACCGGCGCCGCGACCCTCTTGGCCGAACGCCGGCACCGGCTGGCCGGCGACGTCGTGCTGATGTTCCAGCCCGGCGAGGAAGGCTTCGACGGCGCCAGCCACATGATCCGGGAAGGCGTCCTTGACGCCGCGGGCCGACGGGTGGACGCGGCCTACGGCATGCACGTCTTTTCCGCCCTGGAACGGTACGGCACGTTCTGCACCAAGCCCGGCGTGATGCTCAGCTCCTCGGACGGCCTGACGGTCACCGTGCTCGGGGCCGGCGGCCACGGCTCGGCCCCGCACTCGGCCAAGGACCCGGTCACCGCGGCCGCCGAAATGGTCACTGCCCTCCAGGTCATGGTCACCCGCCAGTTCAACATGTTCGATCCCGTGGTCCTGTCGGTGGGCGTGCTGCAGGCCGGCACCAAGCGCAACATCATCCCGGAAACCGCCCGCATCGAGGCCACCATCCGGACCTTCTCCGAGGAATCCCGGCAGAAGATGATGGAGGCCGTGCCGCGCCTGCTCAAGGGCATCGCGGCGGCGCACGGGCTCGACGTGGACGTCGACTACCAGCAGGAGTACCCGCTCACCATCACCGACGAGGACGAGACCCGCACCGCGGAGACCGTCATTGAGGGCTTGTTCGGCGATTCCAGGCTCGCCCGCTGGGCCACCCCGCTGAGCGGCTCCGAGGACTTCTCGAGGGTCCTCGCCGAGGTCCCCGGCACGTTCATCGGGCTGAGCGCCGTTCCCCGCGACGCCGACCACGCCACCGCCGCGTTCAACCACTCCCCGTACGCCACGTTCGACGACGGCGTGCTGGCCGACGGGGCCGCGCTCTACGCGGAACTCGCCGTTAGCCGGCTCGCCGCGCTGGCAGCAGCCGGCCTTCCCGGCGCGGGCGACACCGCCGCCGCCTCCACCCTTTCCTAACCCCACCCCCGAGGGAGAAACCATGACCGCCACCACGTCCGTGCCCACGGCACCCCGGACCTCCACCCGCAAAACGATCATCGGCACCGGCATCGGCAACGCCGTCGAATGGTACGACTGGGCCATCTACGCCACGTTCACGCCGTTCATCGCCAGCCAGCTCTTCAGCAAGGCCGATCCCGCCTCGGCCGTGCTGTCCACGCTGGCGATTTTCGCCGTCGGCTTCGTGGCGCGCCCTTTCGGCGGATTCCTGTTCGGCTGGATCGGTGACCGGATCGGCCGCAAGGCGTCCATGACCCTCGCAGTCGGCCTCGCCTCGGTGGGCAGCTTGATGATCGCCGTCGCGCCGACCTTCGCCACCGTCGGCGCGTGGGCGTCCTTTATGCTCCTGGTCGCGCGCCTCGTGCAGGGCCTGGCGCACGGCGGCGAGCTGCCATCGTCGCAGACCTACCTGTCGGAGATGGCGCCGAAGGAACACCGCGGCTTCTGGGCCACCCTGATTTACACCTCCGGCACAGTCGGGATTCTGCTCGGTACGCTGCTCGGCGCCGTGCTGAACATGGTCATGAGCACGGAAGTGATGAACGCCTGGGGCTGGCGGATTCCGTTCCTGGTCGGCGCGGCCATGGGCCTGTACGCGCTGATCATGCGGTCCCGGCTGCCCGAGACGGACGTCTTCGCCGGTGAAGCCCTGGCGGAGAAGCGCGCGCCGATCTGGCCGCAGATCGTCCGGCACCGCAAGCAGGCGCTGCAGGTCATCGGCCTGACGGTCGGCCTGACCGTGATCTACTACATCTGGGGTGTCGTCGCCCCCAGCTACGCCACCACGGCGCTGAAGATCGACCGCGGCGAAGCGCTCTGGGCCGGCGTGATCGGCAACATCGTCTTCATCGCCGCGCTGCCGTTCTGGGGCAAGCTCTCGGACCGGATCGGCCGGAAAAAGGTGCTGTGGGCCGGCGCGATCGGCGCAGGCATCATGCACTTTCCGATGACCGCCCTCCTCAAGGATTCGGCCTGGCAGCTGGCCGTAAGCATGTCGGTGATGCTGATCTTCATCGCCGCGAGCGCGGCAATCGTCCCCGCCGTCTACGCGGAGCTGTTCCCCACCAGCATCCGCACGGTCGGCGTCGGCGTCCCGTACTCGATCTGTGTGGCCCTGTTCGGCGGCACCGCGCCGTACCTTCAGCAGTGGCTGGGCACGAGCTTGCAGATGCCGCAGCTGTTCAACATCTACGCCCTGGTGCTGCTGGCCATCTCCGCCGCCTTCGTCTTCACCATCCCGGAAACCAAGGGCAAGGACCTCACCGCCTGACCCGGTGCGGCGCCGGTTGCTCTATCAGTTATGGCTGTTCTGAAGGCTCAGAACAGCCATAACTGATAGAGCATCGTGTGGTGCGGGGAGGGCAGGGGTTAGGTCAGCCGCCGATGAAGCGGTTCCGCCCGGCACGGTAGCCGAATACCGCGGCCAGCGAGCCGACGGCGAGGAAAAGCACACCCGCCGCCGCGAAGGACCCCGTGGCCTGGTGCAGTTGGCCGACCATCAGGGTGCCGGTGGAACCCACCCCGTAGCCCACACCCTGCATCATGCCGGACAGGTGCGCTGCGGTGTGCCCGTCCCGGGTGCGGACCATGATCATGGTGAGCGCGACGGCGGTCAGGCTGCCCTGGCCCAGGCCCAACAGCCCGGTCCACAGCCAGATCAGTTCAAGCGGGCCGAAAATGCTCAGCGCGAAGCCGCCACCGGTCATCAGCGCCACAACTGTGTTGATCGCGCGCTGGTCCCGGAACCTGGTGGCGAGCGCCGGGGCGAACAAGGACCCCAGCATCTGCAACACGATCGACACGGAGACGATCACCCCGGCCGTGCCGCCGTCCACACCTCGTTCGCGCAGGATCGGGGCCAGCCAAGCGAAAACGCTGAAGGACATCATCGCCTGCAGCACCATAAAGACGGTCACCTGCCATGCCACCGCCGAGCGCCACACATTCACGCCGCCGCGCGCGCTCTGGTGCCGGCCGTGACGCTGCCTGATGGCCAGCGGCAGAAACAGCAGAAGAACAACGCCGGCGGGCAGCGCCCAGAACCGCAGCGCCGCGGTCCATTCGCCCGTCGCGCTGAAGACCGGGTAGGTGAACCCTGCGCCAAGGGCAGCGGAGGCGCAGATCGCGGTGGTGTAGAGCCCGCCCATCAGGCCGAGCCGGTGCGGGAAGTCACGTTTTACCAAGCCGGGCAGCAGCACATTGCACAGCGAGATCGCGGCACCGCAGGCCGCCGTTCCGGCCAGCAAGGCAGGCAGGTGCCCGGCACCCCCGGCCTCCAGCGGCCGCAGCAGCAGCCCGGCAGTGAGCACCGCCATGGCGCCGAGCAACACCCGCTCGGCCCCGAAGCGGCGGGCCAGGACCGGAGCGAGCGGCGCGAACACGCCCAGCAGCGTCACAGGCACGGTGGTAAGGACGACGACGGCCCAGCCCGGCAGTCCGGCGTCGGCCGTCACCTCGGGAAGCACCGCGGAGAAGCTGGAGAAGACTGTCCGGAGGTTCAGCCCGATCAGGACCAGGCACACGCCCAGATAGGCCAGGGTGCGGCGGCTGCCGACCCGGGTGGGCTCCGCCGCGGGAACGTCATCGATTTCGGCGTCCACGAGCAGGGCCCGGCGGTCGGCGGCATCGTCGCCGCCGGCGGCGGAATCCTGGGAGCTTTTCGGGACGGTCACGGACCCCATTCTGGCAGGCCCGCCAACGAACGGCGTCAGGAACACCCGGTCCGGCAAGACCGTCAGCCCGGCCGGGCGCCGGAACTCCACTATTCTGGAAGGGATGAGTGAATCCCCAGAATCCCCCGAAGTGCCGCAGCCATCGCGCCCAATAACCCCCGGCAGCCAAGCCTCCTTCGGCACGTATGGCGGGCGCCCGGTCAGTTTTGTGCGCCGCGGCACCCGCCTGCAGGGCCGCCGGCAGGCGGCCTGGGAGGAACATTCCGACCGGTGGGCGATCGATGTCCCCCGGCACATCGCCAACACCTCCGTGCACCCGGACTACGTCTTCGACGCCGAAACCGAATTTGGCCGCACAGCCCCGCTGATCGTGGAGATCGGCTCCGGCCTGGGCGACGCCGTCTGCCATGCCGCCGAGGAGAACCCGGACACGGACTTCCTCGCCGTTGAGGTCTACACCCCGGGCCTGGCCAACACGCTGGTCAAGATCAACAGCCGCGGCCTGCGCAATGTCCGAGTGGTGGAGGCTAATGCCCCCGAGGTACTGGCCACCATGCTGCCGGCCGGTTCCGTGACGGAGCTGTGGGTCTTCTTCCCGGACCCCTGGCACAAGTCCCGGCACCACAAGCGCCGCCTCATCCAGCCGGCCTTCGCTCAGCTGGCAGCACGGTCCCTCAAACCCGGCGGCCTCTGGCGGATTGCGACGGACTGGTCCAACTACGCCGTGCACGTCCGCGAGGTCCTGGCTGACTCCCCCGACTTTGAGAACCTGCACGACGGCGAGCGCAGCGGGGCGCAGAGCCCGCTCACGCAGGTATGGCAGTCCGGTGTCGAAGCCCTTGTGGGCGGGGCGCCGGTCAAGGAGGGCCGGGCACCTGTCAGCACCGAGCACACCGGCCCCAACGAGGGCACCGACGACGCAGGCGGCTGGGCCCCGCGCTTCGAGGGCCGGATCCTGACGAGTTTCGAGAACAAGGCCCATGAAGCGGGCCGGCTCATCTTCGACCTCAGCTACCGGCGCCGCTAGAACAGACACCGCTGTTCCCGGCCGCCTCCGCGTGGCACGATAACGGGAGATGCACGAACCGGTCCGAACCCACGTCCGGCAGAACCACCAAGCAAGTTGAGGGGCCCGCCATCAAGAGAGAACTCAAGGACGCCGCGGACGTGGCGGAGAACATCACCAACTCCCGTGCGCTGGAACTGGTGGCCCGTGCCGGTTTTGCCGTGAGCGGCATCCTGCACCTCCTCATCGGCGTCGTTTCGATCCGGCTCGCCATGGGTGGTGAGGGCGAGGCTGACGTCAGCGGAGCCGTCGAACAGCTCGGCAGCCAGCCGGCCGGCCCGTTGCTGCTGTGGAGCTCCTTCGCCGCCTGCGTGGCCCTGGCAATCTGGCAAACCAGTGATGCCATCTTCGACTTTGAGCACCTGCAGGCGAAGAAAAAGGTGGGGAAGAAGCTCAAAGCAGCCCTCCAGGCCGTTGTCTACGCCGGACTCGCCGTCACGCTGTTGTCCTTCGCCAGCGGCGCAGGCAAGGACCACAGCACGTCCACGAGCGATCTCACGGTGACCGTTATCCAAGCCCCCGGAGGCTATCTGCTGCTGATCGCCGTCGGCGCAGGGATCGGAGTCGCCGGAATTGTCTATGCCATCCGCGGCTTCCGGCAGTCCTTCCTCAAGCACCTCCGCCTCCCGGCCCCGCGGCAGGCAAGGACGGCGGTGACCATCCTCGGCGTCGTCGGCTACGCAGCGAAAGGCATCGCCTTGCTGCTGGTGGGCCTGCTGGTAACCATTGCCACCGTGAAGGCCCACCCAGAGGAGTCAACCGGACTCGACGGCGGCCTAAAGGCCCTCCGCGACCAGCCGTTCGGTGTGTACATGCTGGCCGCCGTCGGCGCTGGCCTGATCTGTTATGGCATCTTCATGATGGTGCGGGCCAAACTGGCGAAGATGTAAGGCCGGAAGCGCCCGGACCACCCGCTCATCCCTGCGGCACGGCTATGAAGGCCACCGTTTGTTGCTGCCCGTTGCGCATTTCAATGCTGGCGATGTTGGCCAGCTGCACGGGCGTGGCACCGGTGATCCGGACCCTGCCGCTGGGCGTGGCCGTCCACGCGCAGGCTCGGTCCTCGGTGCCGGCGCTGTCCTTCACCCAAAGCGAGAAGGTGCCCTCCAGCGGCAGGCTGCGGCCGTCGACGGAAAGCTCGGTGCCCCACGTCTTTTTGACCATCCCTACGGTGATCTGCGGTCCGTCGCTGGCCTGCACCGAGTAGCTGGCGTCCGGTTTGGGCGGCGGGTTAATCAGCGGCGCAGCGAGGATTCCCAGGGCGAGGCAGGCCGCTGCCGCCGCCGCGAGCGCCGCGGTCCAGCGGCGTCGTGCCTGCCGGCGCCGGCTGGACAGTTCGTCGAGCATCCGTCGCGGTACGCCGGCCGGGGCGGGAGCCGGCTGCTCCGGTTCCCGCCCCGCCGTGGCCGCGGCGCCGAGGGCGACGGCGTCGGGCACCGGAAGCGCGTCCAGCAGTGCCGGAAGGCTGGCCAAGTCGTCAAGTTCCTGCCGGCACTCCGCACAGCCGCCCAGGTGCTGTTCGAAGGTTAGGGCCTCCGCGGGCGCCAGGCCGCCGAGCAGGTAGGCCCCGAGCAGCTGGTGCATTTCGGAGCCGCTCACCGCTGCACCCCCATCTCATCCAGGATCGTCCGGAGGGCCCGGACGGCGTAGAAGGCCCGGGACTTGACTGTTCCGCTCGGGATATTCAAACTCTTCGATGCCTCCTGGACGGTGAAGCGGCGGTAATGGAGGGCCACGAGTACGTCCCGGTGCTCGTTGCTCAGCCGCATCAGGGCCTCCTCCATCAATACCCGGTTGAGGAGGTCGTCAACACGCTCCTCCCCGCCGGCCAGGTCAGCCAGATCGCGGTCAGTTGTCTCGCGGGGACGGCGCTGGGCCTTGCGGTAGTTGTCGATCATGATGTTCCGGGCCGTCCGGAACAAATAGCTGCGCAGGCTTCCCGTGATGTGCGGAGACTGCTGCCAGACCCGCAGCACGGTCTCCTGCACCACATCCTCCGCCACCTGCGGGTCCCGGCAGGCGCTGAGGACAAAGCGCCTGAGGGCCGGCCCGTGGTCGCGGTAAATCGCCGCCACCACCTCTTCGTCCAGCGGCATGACGGGCCTCCAGGACTCGTAGGGTTCTGCGCTTGTACCCTAGGACGCGCGGATCCCTGGAACGGTTCACTCATCCCGGTTCCGGGCAGCAGCCCAGGGATTACTGTGAACCATTCTGCCCCCGGCGCCGTCGTAACGGGTAGCTCCGGCCTGGCAAGTTGGCCGGTTTGAGTCAAGGAGCAGCAGATGAAAAAGCACTACAGCGTTGGCCTGTCCGCTTTTGCCCTGGCAGCACTACTCTCGGGCTGCGCCGGCAGCACTGCCACGCCCACGTCGCCCTCGGCCGCCACTACGCCGTCCGGCGGCTCCGCAGCGAGCCCGGTACCGGTTTCCGCCCCAGCACCGGCGGAGTCCACCCCGGACCTCAAGGTCACGGATTCCACCGCGGGCAGGATAGTCGTTGACGGCAAGGGCCGCAGCGTCTACTACTACACCAAGGACGCCAAAGACTCTGGGACCAGCACCTGCACGGGCGGCTGCATTGCCGCGTGGCCGCCGGTCCTGGCAACCGCTGACGCCCCCGCGGTTGACGGCGTTGCCGGCACCGTGGGGACCATCGCCACCCCGGAGGGCAAAAAACAACTGACCATCAACGGGATGCCGGTGTATTACTACGCCAAGGATCTGGCCGCCGGGGACATCCGGGGGCAGGGGGTGGGCAGCGTCTGGTACCTCGTGGCGCCTTCCGGTGACATGATCACCGGCACGGCGGGGCAATAACTGCCGGACAGCAGTTAACTGCCGGCCGCGGCGCCGGACTTTCCGGCTTAGTCGTCTGTGGCTTCGAACTCAACGGCAGCCAGAATTTCCTTCGTCTCGGGGTGGATCATAACCGCTTCCTGGTCATCGTCGAGCATCAGGAATTCACCCTGGTCGGTGGTGAAATGCCATGCCAGGGTGGTCTGGCCGTCGTGGTCGTAATTGGGGTCGCCCATGGTGATCTTCAGCAGGGTATGCCCGGCCACCTTGCAGAGCTCGCGGATGATTACCTCGAATTCCGGCGCATCCAGCAGTTCGTCCTCGGCGGCCTCGGCCTGGCGCTCCGCCAGGTTCGGGACCCGGGACACGCGCTCGGCGATGTGCTGGTCCAGTTCTTCATCCGCCAGAAGCAGAAGGTCTGTCTGGCCGCGAAGCCAGGCGGCGTTGAGCGCGATGATGTCTTCGGTCTCCAGCAGGGTTTCGAAGTCGCCGTCGAGCTCTTCCAGGACCCGGACGGCGTCCGGTACAACACCGTCCGGTACAACACCGTCCGTGCCGCCGTCCAGATCCGCATCCCCGTCAAGGTAGGCATCGCTTTCCTCCTCGGTGAGGGAGTCAAAGGCCGCTGCGGTGCGGTTAAAGAGGTCCAGGTGCGCGGCGGCCCCCATGGCTTCGAGCCCGGCCCGGACGTAGTCGTCAATGTCCGTGCGTTCGGGCGCGGTAAACACGTACTGGGCGAACCCGCCGCCCAGCGACTGCGTCAGATAGAAGTCGACGTAGTAGCTGCGCAGTGCGTTCGGTGCAATTTCCTCGACATCGAGCAACTCCGCGTACATGGCGTTGACCACCTCGACGTTCGCGTCAACGACGTCCGCGTCGCTGCCGCTGATGATCGCCTTCGGCAGGACCGTCGCGTAACCGGTGGCGGGCATGGTGGTGGAAAAGCCGTTGCTCATGGGAAATCCTCACTGCTGAAGGCGGGTGGCGCTCCGTTCCCCTTTACGGTACGCGGCACCACCGGCAGCGCGGTTGAGCCGAAGCTGAACGTCCGGCGAAGTTTGGGTGTCCCGAACCGAGTGCGCGTCCGGCCGGTTATCCACCTGGCCGGACGCCGCAGTCCGGGGAGTCCTGCCAGGCTCGCTAAGATGGATCAGATGACCAACTGCTGAAAGTAGTACGCACATGCCATCCCATCCGGACGAGAGTGCGGCCCTGGCAATACAGACCCCCGCGATCAACGACCGCTCCCTTGCGGCCGGGCTTGCCTACGCCATGGGGAGCCGTGTTTCCGGTATTTCCTTCGATGCCGCCACCGGCCTGATGCTCGGCAAGGTCCGCGGCGGATCCGATGTGCCCTATTCGACGACGGCGAAACTGGTCCGGAAGGCGGGCGGCTGGAGCTGCACCGTGGGTGTGTGCAGCTGCCCGGTCCGTAAGGACTGCAAGCATGTGGCCGCGCTGCTGTTCACGGCCGAGGACAACCCGGCGATCCGGGTCCAGCTGTTGACCCCCGTCGACGGCAGCCGGCTGTCCCGGCAGGCACCAGTGCTCGAGGTCCCGGACTGGGAACAGGCGCTGAGCCCGCTGATCTCGCAGCCGGGAATCACCCAGTCCACCAACGGAATTCCGCTCGCGCTCCAGTTCGAGATCGAGGAACCGGCCCCGCACTTCTCCTACACCGGACGCCGGGATCCGCTGCGCAGCGTGCGCCAGCTCAAAGCCCGCCCCGTGATCATGGGCGCGAAGGGGAAGTGGATCCGCGGCGACGTCTCCTGGAACACCCTGAGCTACTTGAGCTACCGGCGCGAATGCAACGAGGCCCACGTGGAGTGGATGCAGGAGTTCCTTGCCGCCCACACCGCCCAGGCCAACCGCCAGCATGGTGGAACCGGGCTGTGGCTGGGCCTGAACACCTACGCCGGCAAGAACCTGTGGAGCCTGCTCACCCGGGCCCGGAAGATCGGTGTCGCGCTGGTGCACAGCCGCGGCCAGGAGCCGGTGCGGCTCGTGGAGCAGCCCGCCGCCGTCGGGCTCAACCTGACCCGGTTCGGCCCTGGGCCGGTCCCGGCCGAGGCCGACGGCGGCGGCGGCGGCGGACCCGCGGCGCCGGCACCGGCCGGCGACGGCGGTGGGCTCTCGCTCGCCCCCACCATCACCGTGGAGGATGAGGTGGTCGATCCGGCAACCGTCGGGACCATCGGACGCCCGGCGCACGGAATCTTCCTCACCTCCGGGCCGGACGCACTGCCCGGTGCCGCGACCACTGACACCATCATCACGCTCGCACCGCTGGAAGGCGGCCTCAGCGAGGAGCTGCTGACTTTCGTCACGGCCGGCACCACGCTGCACATTCCAGCCCGGGATGAGAGCCGCTTCCTGACCGGTTTTTATCCCAAGCTCAAACAAAGCGCCCGGGTCACGGCTTCCGACGAGTCAGTGGAGCTCCCCCAACTGGCCCTTCCCACCCTGTCGCTGTTGGCCAACTACGGCGCCGACCACCGGGTCCGGCTGCACTGGGAATGGCACTACAAGTCCGGCAAGCTCGTTACGGCCCAGCCGCTGTGGCGTCACCCCGGCGATCACGGCTACCGGGACGACCCCGCCGAGGCCCGCATCCTGGAAGCCGTCGGACAGCCGTGGGATGTGGTGCCGGCCCTCGGCGAGTCGGCCACGGGCGGGTGGGGAACACCCCGGCTGGCGGCTTCGGCGGAACTCAGCGGCCTCGACACCCTGGCCTTCACCGAAGAGCTGCTCCCCTTGCTCCGCGACGTCCCCGGCGTCTCGGTGGACACTGCCGGTGAGATCGCCGACTACCGGGAAGCCGAAGAGGCGCCGGTGGTGGCGATTTCGACCAAGGCCACCGACAGCCGGGACTGGTTCGATCTTGGCATCGTGATCACCCTGGAAGGCCAACCGGTCTCCTTCGCGGCGATGTTCTCCGCCCTCGCCGCGGGCCAGACACGCATGCTGCTGCCCAGCGGCGCCTACTTCTCACTGGACCTGCCTGAGCTGCACCAGCTCCGGGCCCTCATTGATGAGGCCCGTTCGCTGCAGGACAACAAGGACGCCCCGCTGCAGATCAGCCGCTTCCAGGCCGGGCTCTGGGACGAACTGGCTCAGCTCGGCATCGTGGACGAGCAGGCAGCCGCCTGGCGTGAGGCTGTCGGCGGGCTGCTGGAAGGCGGCGTAAAGGGGCTGCCGCTGCCGGCAACGCTCAACGCCGAGCTGCGCCCCTACCAGCTGGAAGGGTTCAACTGGCTCAGTTTCCTCTACCGGCACGGACTCGGCGGCGTGCTGGCCGATGACATGGGCCTCGGCAAGACGGTGCAGGCGCTGGCACTGATCTGCGCCGCCAAGGTCGCGGCAGGGGTCCCTGCCGAAGCACTCGACGGCGGCGCAGCCGCCGTGGCTGCCGGCGCGCCCCCCGGCGCTGCGCCCTTCCTCGTTGTTGCCCCGACAAGCGTCGTGGGCAACTGGCAGGCCGAGACCGCCCGGTTCGCCCCGGGCCTGACAGTGCGCGCCATCAGCGAAACGTTCGCCAAGAGCGGCTCCAGTCCAGCCGAGGCGATGGCCGGAGCGGATATCATCATCACCTCCTACGCTTTGTTCCGGATCGACTACGAGGCCTATGCCTCAAAGGAGTGGGCCGGGCTGGTCCTGGACGAGGCCCAGTTCGTCAAGAACCACCAGTCCAAGGCCTACCAGTGCGCGCGGAAACTCCCCGCGGTGTTCAAACTCGCCATCACCGGCACACCGCTGGAGAACAACCTGATGGAGTTCTGGGCCCTCACCTCGATCGTCGCACCGGGGCTCTTCTCAAGCCCGAAGCGGTTCGCCGAGTACTACCAGAAGCCGGTCGAAAAGAACGGGGACAAGGCGCAGCTGGACAAGCTCCGGCGTCGGGTCCGTCCGCTGATGATGCGGCGCACCAAGGAACAAGTCATCCACGACCTGCCGCCCAAGCAGGAGCAGATCCTCGAGGTTGTACTGAACCCGCGGCACCAGAAGGTCTACCAGACACACCTGCAGCGCGAACGCCAGAAGATCCTGGGCCTGATCGAGGACGTCAACAAGAACCGCTTCACCATCTTCCAGTCCCTGACCCTGCTGCGGCAGCTCAGCCTGGACCCCTCGCTGATCGATCCCTCGCTCTCCGGGGTCCGGTCCAGCAAGCTCGATGTGCTTTTCGAGCAGCTCGACGACCTTGTGGCGGAAGGGCACCGGGCCCTTATCTTCAGCCAGTTCACCGGGTTCCTCGGCAAGGTCCGGGAGCGGCTTGTCGAGGAGAAGATCGAGTTCTGCTACCTCGACGGCAGCACCCGTAACCGCACCGACGTCGTTAATGAATTCAAGAACGGCGCCGCGCCGGTGTTCCTGATCAGCCTCAAGGCCGGCGGTTTCGGCCTGAACCTGACGGAGGCTGACTACGTGTTCCTGCTGGACCCGTGGTGGAACCCGGCGTCGGAAGCCCAGGCCGTGGACCGGACCCACCGGATCGGGCAGGCCCGCAACGTTATGGTCTACCGGCTGGTGGCGAAAGACACGATCGAGGAGAAGGTTATGGCGCTCAAGGCCAGGAAGTCCCAGCTGTTCGCCGACGTGATGGAGGGCGACGCGCTGACCGGCGGGGCGCTCACGGCCGAAGACCTGGCCGGGCTGTTCACCGACTAAGCCACGGGCGTCGCCGGAGCCGTGCCAGTAGCGTCGCGGCGAGCAGCGCCGTCGTCAGCTCCAGGGCAATGACTGCCAGCAGCGCCCCGGCACCCGACGGCGGCGCTTCGGCCACAGCAGCGGCATGGTGGCTATGGCTGGCGCCCCCGGTCCCGGGCACCGCGCCGAGAAGCAGGACCGCATGCACCCCGGTCATCGCCAGCGCCGAGGCCATCACCTGCCGCAGCGGCCGGGCCGGGCCCTGCCGCCAGATGTGTACGGCGCACGGCAGGCACACCGCCACCATGGCCAGCATCAGCACGTTCAGCGCAGTCCCATGCTGGTTCCCGGCAACAAGCCACAGGTGCGCGAGGCACGACCCCGCCGTCACGGCGGCGCAGATCCTGGCGTGCAGGACCACACCGGCGATGCCGGCCATTCCCCCCGCCACTGCCATGACCACCGTCTAGCTGTGGCAGTGGCCGCCGGCCGGCTGTGCACTTGCGGGCACATCCAGCACGGGGCTGCGGTCGAAGAAGCCCTCCGGCCGCAACCTAAAACCGGCCGTGTCCACGGGCATGATGGGCCAGTCCTCGGGCCGCGGGAAGTGGGTCAGGCCGAAGGTGTGCCAGATGACGATGTCCTGGCCGTCCAGGTCCCGGTCCTGCGCTGTGTACTGCGGCAGCCCCGCTCCCCCGCCGTGCTGGTTCACGAAATCTCCCGTGGGGTAGCGCTCGTCCTCGGCGAACCGGGTAACCCACAGATCCTTCGTGGCGAAAGCGGCGCGCCGGGCAATCGAGGACGCCGGGTCCGCCAGCAGGGTGGGCTGGCCTTCGGCGTGGAGCTTGTACGCCACCGGTTCGCCGAGGCGGTTCCGTGACTGCGGGTTGGAGATGACCCAGGTCCGGCCGTTGCGGGCATCGGCCTCGCGTGCGCCGTCGGATTCACGGGCGATGAGCGTGCGCTTCCGGGAGAAGGCGTTGCCGCGTTCGTTGCCTTCGCCAATCGCCTGCCGGACGATGTCCTCTTCTTCCACCCGGTTGGTGAAGCCATCGATTGCCATGTCCAGGCGGGCGCTGAACAGGTGCTGGTGATAGGGGGCGCCCAGCCCCGGGGCGAGCTGGGAGATGTTGGCCGAGCCGCCTGCCGGGTAGGCGGAGGTGAAGACGACGCCGGTGGCCTTGGCCTCGAACTCGACGGTGCCGTCGAGGTAGAGGTACCAGTAGAAGCCGTAGTCGTAGTTGCCGATGGTCGTGAAGAACGAAATGACCAGGCGGCGGTTGCGGCGGGTGTAGTCGATGCCCGTCCAGAGGTCGGTGTGCTTGGCCAGGATCCCCCAGTCTTCCTCGTGCATGCAGATGCCGTTGCGGATTTCGCGGGGGTTGCCGAAGGCGTCGCTGATGACGGGGCTGAGGTAGGTGATCTCGCCGAGGCAGTCGCACCCCAGTTCCAGGGAGTTGGCGTACTGGCCGACCAGGTATTCGCCGGTGTCGAAGTAGTTCTGCCAGGACCGGATCGGCGACGGGTCCCCGTACGGGACCACCATTTCGGCGATCGACGCCCGGTTGATGACTGGGCGCAGGCGTTCGCCGTCCTGGAACGCAAGGTTATGCAGCACCACGCCTTCACGAACATCGAAGCCGACGTCGAGGCTCCACTTTTCCCACTCGATGTGGTTGCCGCCGGTGACGGTGAAGCTGGGTCCGTCCGGCTGGGTGATGTTGATGGGTTTCTGCGTGCTGCGGAGCGGACCGGTGAGCTCCGGGTCCGTGTAGTTGCCGTGCTCTGCGGGAATCGGGACGATACCGGTGTCCAGGACCTGGGTGACTTCCTTGCTGACCACATCGACGTACGCCACGAGGCCGTCCACGGGGTGCGCCCAGGCGCTGTCCTCGGGGAAATCCTGCACGAAAGCCAGCCCGCGCAGGATGCGGCGGCCCTTTTCCTCCGGATACTCGAAGACACCGGCGGATAGGGGCGCGACCCGCACCTTTCCGACGTCGAGTCCGCGCGCTGCGAGCGCCTCAAGCCACCGCTCATCCGTGGCCAGAAGCTCCTCGACGACCTCGAACTCTTCTTCCAGGACAGGGAGTTCACCGGCCACCGCGGTGTCCAGTTCGACGACGGAAATCACCGCGCCGCTGGAGACCGAGACCGTCACGTCGGCCGGACGTCCTCCCGATACGTCGTGCAGAAAGACCCGGAACCGGCGGTCCCCGGTTTCCGCCGCCGAGCCCCTGGCGGGATCCAGCAGGCCCAGGTACGCGATTCGTTTTGTCTCGCCCAGCAGCCCCGCTGCGCGCAGGACGCCTTGGACTGCCGTGATTTCGGCACTCGCGGCCAGACTGTACGGACTGGATGGACTAAACGAGGTGCGGGTGTCAGTTTGTGCGGTCATGGTGGCGGCCTTTGTCCGGGGACCCTGGCGGGTCAGAACTTTATTTTCTATAGTTGTAGAGAATACGGAAATGTAAGCTGTGCCACAAGAGTCCGTCGTGAAATGTTTTGGGGAGCTGTCCGGTGCCAAAGATTGTCGACCACAACCAGCGGCGGCTTGAACTCGTTGATGCCACGTGGCGGATCATCGCCCGGCTCGGAATCGAAAGTGCCACCATGCGCGAGATCGCGCTCGAAGCCGGCTTTGCGAACGGTGCCCTCAAGCCTTACTTCCCCACCAAGGATGACCTGCTGACCTTCGCGTTTGGGCATGTCTTCAACCGCACCAACGAGCGGATCGCCGGAGTCACGGCAGGGCAGGCGGGACTCGCGGCCCTCAGGGCATTCTGCGTCGAAGTGCTGCCCCTGGATGAGGAGCGGATCAACGAGGCCCGAATTGTTATTCCGTTCTGGCAAAAGGCCATCAACGATCCCGACAAGGCCGCCATCCACCGGGACTCGATGCAGCTGTGGCTTGCCGCGCTGCGGCAGTACCTCGCCGAGGCGCGGCTAGCCGGCACAGTCACCACCGCCGTCACCGACGCGGCCCTCGCCGGACAGCTGCTCAATCTCCTGCTTGGCGCGCAGATCGCGGCGGCGCTCGCCCCGGAGGGCCAGGTGGAGCTTGGGCTGAACGAGCAGTTGGACGGATTCCTGATCCTGCTGGGCCACTAGTTCCGCGGAACCTTTTTTATTCGCCCGTTGTCGAAAATAGATGACACCGGTCGATTCCGGCGTTACCCTAAAAGGACTGTGTCCCATGACACATTTTCCGCAGTACGACGGCGTCAGGATCCTTTATGAGCGCAGTTGCAGCCCGCCCCTCCTTCAGTCCCGCCGGACAGGACCTGCGCACCAGCACAGCGGCCTCCTTCGATCACTGGCGGCACCTCGTCGCGGAGTCCTTCGTTCCGTTGGCCGCCTCAAGCAGGGACGCGGACAACTTCCGCGGCCGCATGCGGGCCCGAAGGCTGGACCGCGTGGCGGTCGTCGAGGTCGCCTCGACGAGCCATGAGGTGCACCGGACGCCGGCGCTGATTGCCCAGTCCCAGCAGCGCTATTTTAAACTCAATCTGCAGCTGCAGGGCACCGGGCTCCTTATCCAGGACAACCGCGAGGCTGTCCTCCAGCCGGGCGACCTCTCTATCTATGACACCAGCCGCCCCTACACGCTGGCCTTCGAGGGCGACGCCCGGCTTATGGTGGTGATGTTCCCCTGGGACGCACTGTCCCTCCCGCCGGACTGCATCGCGCAGCTTTCGGCAGTGCGGATGGCCGCCGGCTCAGGCCTCGCCGCAATCGTCGGGCCGTTCATCGCCCACCTTGCCGAGAACCTCGATGCCCTGAGCGGCCCCAGCGGGTCCCGCCTTGCCACGAATGCCCTCGATCTTGTGTCCACGATGCTGCATTCGGAGCTGGACATGTCCGCTGACCGGATGCGGCCGCAGGCCCTCCTGGCGGCATCCGTCCGCGAGTACATCGACGCCCGACTGGCCGATCCGCTGCTCTCGCCCGCTTCCATCGCGGCAGCCCATTTCATCTCCACCCGGCACCTGCACAACGTTTTCCACGAATCCGGAACCACAGTGGCGAGCTGGATCCGGAGCCAGCGGCTGGAAGGGGCGCGCCGCGAACTGCGGGATCCGCTCCTGGCCGGCATGCCCGTCGGAGCCGTGGCCGCGCGCTGGGGATTCCTGGACGCGGCCCATTTCAGCCGCTCGTTCCGTGATGCCTTCGGCGAATCCCCCAGCGACTGGCGGCGCGGCGCCTAGAGCTGCCACCCCCGGCAGGCGGCGGCCCCGGCGCTTGTGCAGCACCCGCACCCGGCACCAGCACTGGCACCCGAAAGGGCGGTCCCGGCGCTGCCCGGAACCGCCCATGCGGCGATCGAAGCCCGCGGCTATGCGGGGGCCTCCTCCCGCGCGGCCCTGCGCTCCACCCCGACCTCCACCAGCACACCGGCAACGAAGACCAAGGGAACGGCGGCAAGCAGGCCCATGGCCGTTTCGGCGCTGCCGCCGATGAGTGCCGTGAAGTTGCTGGCAACAAGGGCCAGAACCCAGCCAAGTAGCAGGGTGGCGAGTGTCGGCGCCACTTTGGTCTGCCAGACCTGGCCGGCCACCCTTTCGCGCCGGAAATACGCGACGACGGCAAGGGAGCAGAGGATATACAGGACCAGGAGCGCCGCCACGGCCAGCCCGCTGAACCAGGAAAAGAGGGTCAGCACAGGGTCCAGGGAAAGTACTGCGAACGGTGCCACCAGCAGGAACGCGATCACGGTCTGGATTCGCGCTGCGGTGGCGGGTGCCCGGTGCCGGTTGGTGCGGGCGACAGTGCCCGGCATCGACCCGCGCAGCGCCAGTGAATGGAGGTAGCGGTTGATGCCGTTATGGAAGGCGATAATGCCGGCCAGCAGGGAAGTCACGAGCAGGATACCGGTGGCGATCCCGGCCCACGGCCCGAAGAGTTCCACCATCGGTGTCAGTACGAAGGAGGTGGAGTCACCCGATTCGAGGGCCGCCCCCGCCGCATCAATGACATGCGAGGGGCCATAGTAGCTGACCAGCATCCACGAGATGAAGGAGAAGAACACCGAGATAACCACTACCGAAAGGTACGTGGCCCGGGCCACCGTGCGCTGGGCGTCCTTGGCTTCGGCTGAGTAGATGGCAGTCGATTCGAAGCCGAACATGGAGGCGACAGCGAACATAATGGCCACGCCCGGGGCGCCCGTCGCGATCGCCGCAGGAGAAAAGGAAGCCGCCAGGCTGATTCCTTCGGGGCCGCCGCCGCGCAACAGCACGGTGAAGCCGAACATGATCAGGATGGCGACCTCCAGGCCCACCAGCACCGCCAGTACCCGCGCCCCCAGTTCGATGTTGAGGGATCCCAGCACCTGTACGCCCGCCATGGTGACCACGGCCAGTAGCCACCAGGGAACCACGAAGCCGGCGGACCCGAGGAGTCCGGCAAACGCGGCGCCGTACAGCCCGTACATCGCGGCCTGGACGGTGCTGTAGGCAAGGAGGGCGAGCCACGCGGCTCCCGCCCCTGTTTTGCGTCCAAAGGCGGCCGTGACATAGGCGTAGAAGGCGCCGTTGGCCTGGATTTTGCGGCTCATCGCAACGAACCCGACGGCGAAGATTACGATGACAATGCCCACCACCAGGTACGCCCCGGGCGCTCCAGGGCCGTTGCCGAGGGCCGCGGCCAGGGGGGACGCCCCGACGATTCCGGTCAGCGGCGCCTGGGCGGATAAGACAAAAAAGAGAATGCCCATCACGCCGACGCTGCCGGCGCGCAGTGCTGTGGAGTGCTCGGCGCGGGGAGCGGCTTCCGCGGTCCGGGACTCGGATTTTGAAATACTCATCGGATCCTTCTTAACGGTCATGAGTCTGGGGATTGGCGGTGCGAGAAAGGCGGTATGGGAAAGGAGGGGTGTCTGGCACCATGCAATCCAGCATTGCAGGTGACGCCCATCACCCTTTTGTCGATCAGCGATCGTTTGTTGTCCCTCAGCGCAACGGCATCCCAGGGCCGCCGCGATCCTTCGCAGTGGGTCAACTGCAGTTCGCGCAAAGACAAGACTGCTCGCCCCGCAACGGAGGACACTCGGAGACGACAGCTCGGCCAACTACTCGATGTGGAGTACACCCCATGGAAACTTACGACGCCCTCCTGGCCTCGATCACCCCGGACACCGGCGACACCCGGACCATCCTTGACCCCGCCACCGGCGCCGTCGTCGGTGAAGCGCCGGTGCACACCTTGGCGGACCTGGAGCGGGCCGTTGCCGCTGCCGGCGCCGCGCAGCCCGCGTGGGCGGCATTGGGCCATGACGCGCGGAGCGCCGCACTGTTGCGGGCCGCCGAGGCCGTCGAACGCTCTGCCGAAGAACTCGCCCATCTGCTCTCCCGCGAGCAAGGCAAACCCCTGAACGGCCCCAACGCGCGGTTCGAGGTCGGCGCCTGCGCCGCGTGGCTCCGCACGGCTGCCGGCACCGCGATGGAGCCGGAGACCGTGGTGGACGACGGCGAAACCCGCGCCGAACTGCACTACCGGCCCATCGGCGTCGTCGGGGCTATCGGGCCCTGGAACTGGCCCATGATGATCACCGTCTGGCAGATCGCACCGGCCCTCAGGATGGGCAACGCCGTGGTGGTCAAACCTTCCGAATACACCCCGCTCTCCGTCCTGGCCCTGGCGAAGGTCCTCAACGAGGAGCTGCCCGAAGGCCTCCTCACCGTGGTCTCCGGCGGCCGCGACGTCGGCGCACGGCTGGCCGAACACCCCGCGATCGGAAAGGTGATGTTTACCGGCTCCACCGCCACGGGCAAGGCCATCATCAGGTCCTCCGCAGACACGGTCAAACGCCTCACCCTCGAGCTCGGCGGCAACGACGCCGGCATCGTCCTGCCCGACGCCGACCCCAAGGCCATCGCCGAAGGCCTCTTTTGGGGCGCCTTCATCAACACCGGCCAGACGTGCGCGGCCCTCAAGCGCCTCTACGTCCACAGCGACATCTACGATGCCGTCTGCGAGGAACTTACCGCCGTCGCGGCCGCCATGCCGATGGGAAACGGCCTCGACGAGGGCAATGTGCTTGGCCCGCTGCAGAACAAGCAGCAGTTCGACATCGTGGCCCGGCTGGTTGATGCCGCCCGCGACTCGGGGGCCAAGCTCCTGCTGGGCGGGGACCCGGACACAGACCAGCCCGGCTACTTCTACCCCGCCACCCTGGTTGCGGACATCG
This sequence comes from Pseudarthrobacter sp. PH31-O2, assembly GCF_030063265.1. Classification (NCBI taxonomy): domain Bacteria; kingdom Bacillati; phylum Actinomycetota; class Actinomycetes; order Micrococcales; family Micrococcaceae; genus Pseudarthrobacter; species Pseudarthrobacter sp. PH31-O2. Next base: position 104,713 of record NZ_JASIST010000008.1, read on the forward strand.
ACAACAACAATGCCCTGGTGACCGAGGAACAGTTCGGTCCCGCGCTGCCCATCATCCGCTACAGCACGGTGGACGAGGCCGTCACCATGGCCAACGCCCTCGACGTTGGACTCGGCGCCTCGGTCTGGTCCGCCGATCCGGCGGAAGCCCGCAAGGTCGCGGCCCGGCTCGAGGCCGGCACCGTCTGGATCAACAAGCACGGCGCGGTTGACCCGAGGGTTCCCTTCGGCGGTGCCAAGCAGTCCGGCTACGGCCTGGAATTCGGCGTCGAAGGCCTCAAGGCCCTCGGAGTACCGCAGGTCATCAACGGCTGACCATTTTTCAACAGCCGGAAACCGGTCGGCCGGGGCGGGCCGGTCAAAGGCCCATCGCGGTCCGGACCTCCTCGAGAATTCGGTGCATGGCGGACTCGGCCGCGCCTGCGTCCCCCGCTGCGACCGCGGCGGCGACATTTTCGTGCGCCTGCAGCGCTTCTTGCCGCGGGTGGAAAGGCATCAGCCTCTGCCGGGTGCGGCTGGAGAGAACCTCGGCCACCATCCCGTCCAGGGCCTGGAACATCTCGTTGCCGCTGCTGTGCAGGAGCAACTGGTGAAAGGCGATGTCGGCGGTCAGGAATCCTTCCAGATCGCCGGCCTCTCCGAGCCGGCGCAGCTCCGCCGCCAGCGTAACGAGCCGACGGCGTTCGGCGGAGCCCGCCCGGCGGGCAGCACCGGCCGCGGCGATTGGCTCGACGGCGATGCGGAGTTCAGTGAGGCTGGCATACTGTTCAGTCCGTCGCCCTGAGGCCAACCGCCACCGCACCAGCTTCGGGTCAAAAACGTTCCAGTGCGCGGAATCCTGCACCACGATGCCTACGCGGCGCCGGGAATAGACCAGATTCATCGATTCAAGCACCCGAGTGGTGTCGCGGGCCAGAGTTCGGGAGATGCCGTACTGCTGCTGGATTCCCTCCAGTGTCAGCCGTTGTCCGGGTGCGAAGGTGCCCGAGACAATTCCCTCGCCCAATTCGTCCAGTACCCGCAGGTGCAGGGCACGAACGGGTTCACCCCGGTCAGCGCCGCCGCCGTGTTCGCCGCCGCCGTGTTCAGCGCCGCCGCCGTGTTCGCCGCCGCCGCCGTTCTCCTCGCCGCGCTCCTGGTCTGGTGTCGCCGTCGACATGTCGAGCCTCCCTCTGCCCGCAAGGGCTGCCTCCCAGCATAGTGCCCGCTCTGCCAAAGGTGTGACTTTTCTAACGTAAAGATAGTACGATTGACCCATCAAAGGTGCTACCTTTTTGATCGGGCCGTAGAGATGGCCCTTGGTTTGTCCGCGTCTTCGGACATCGTCTACGGAGGTAAACAATGACGTTTTCTGCCATGCACCTGGTGGTGATGGGGGTTGCAGGTGCCGGAAAGTCCACGGTTGCCGAGGCGCTGTCCCGAGATCTGGGCTGGGCGATGGCCGAGGCCGACGAATTCCATCCGCAAGCCAACATCAGCAAGATGAACAGCGGCACCCCGCTGGACGACAGCGACCGCTGGCCCTGGCTGAACGCCATCCGGGACTGGATGACCTCCCAGGCCCGCGCCGGGCAGTGCACGGTCCTGACGTGCTCTGCCCTCAAAACCGACTATCGCGAGTTGCTCTCCGGAGCGGAAGGCAGGGTTGTCTTCCTGCATTTGGACGGCGAACCCGGGCTGCTGGCGGAACGTATGCAGGGCCGCGCGGGCCACTTTATGCCCGTCACCCTGCTGCCCAGCCAGTTGGCCACACTGGAACCGCTAACCCCCGCCGAGCTCGCCGGGGGAAGCCTGCGCCTGGAAATCACCCGGACCCCCGAACAGCTGATCGCCGAGATCAAGGCGTCGCTGGGGCTCTCCGGCGGACCCGGCACCGGCCGGCCCCCCAAGGCCTGACTCTTCCGCTCATTCCTTCCGGCCTTTTCACCCCTTTTCACCCCTATTGCCCGTTGCTTCAAAGGAGAACCATGACCATCGAAGGATGGACTCAAACCCTCGGCGCAGGTCCCCTGCTGCTGATCGCCGCCGCGGCCATCGCCGTGCTGCTGTTCCTCATCATCAAGCTGCGCGTCCATGCGCTGCTTGCCCTGATCCTGATCAGCCTGGCCACCGCGTTCGCCACCGGAATACCGGCGGACAAGGTCGTGACCGTCCTGGTCAGCGGTTTCGGCACAACACTTGGCGCGGTCGCACTGCTGGTCGGCCTCGGTGCGATGCTCGGCCGCATTGTGGAGACCAGCGGCGGGGCCAAGGCCCTGGCTGACCACCTCATCAACCTGTTCGGCGAAAAGCGTGCGCCTTTCGCCCTGGGCCTCGCCTCGCTGATCTTCGGTTTCCCAATCTTCTTCGACGCCGGCCTCGTTGTGATGCTCCCGGTGGTCTTCGCTGTCGCGCACCGTCTCGGCGGCGGCGTACTGCGCTACGGGCTTCCCGCAGCCGGCGCCTTCTCGGTGACCCATATCTTCCTGCCCCCGCACCCGGGTCCGGTCGCAGCCGCAACGTTCTTCGATGCCAACATCGGCCTGGTCCTTATTGTCGGCCTGATCGCTGCCATCCCCACCTGGTACGTCACGGCATATCTGTTCGGCCTGTGGACCGGTAAGCGCCTTGTCCTACCCGTCCCCACCCTGCTGGGCCAGGCCGACGCCGCAGCTGAAGCCAACCCGCCCAGGTTCCGCACCGTCGTCGGGGTCCTGCTGCTACCGCTGGTCCTGATCTTCCTCAACACCGGCCTGAGCACACTCTCCTCCGCCGGCGTGCTGCCGGCCTCGGCCAAGTCCGAGGCTTGGTACCAGATCCTGCGGACCCTTGGTGAAACCCCGGTAGCCCTGCTGATCTCTGTCCTCGTGGCGGCTTTTGTCCTGGGCCGCAGCCGCGGCCTGCACGGCAGCACCTTGGAAAAGCTGTTCGAGTCGGCGCTGGGCCCGGTCTGCTCCGTTATCCTCATCACCGGCGCCGGCGGTATGTTCGGCGGTGTCCTGCGCACGTCGGGCATCGGCAAGGCTCTCGCTGATGTCCTCGGCGACGTCGGTATTCCGCTGATCCTCGCCGGCTTCCTGATCGCGGCCATCCTGCGCATCGCTCAAGGCTCCGCCACTGTGGCGCTGACCACCACAGCGGGACTGATCGCACCGGCCGTTGCCGCCGCCGGCATGAACGGCATGCAGCTGGCAGCCCTCGTGATCGCGGTCGCCGCCGGCTCCGTGGTTGTCTCCCACGTCAACGACTCCGGCTTCTGGCTGGTTGGCCGCTTCTTCGGAATGGACGTCAAGACCACGCTGAAGACCTGGACCGTGATGGAAACACTCATCGGTGTGATGGGCTTCGGGATCGCTGCGGCCGTCTTTGGCCTCGCCGGCCTCGCCAGCTAGCCGCGGGCGGCCGGCCGGGCCGGTCCCGGCACACGCAACCAGAACGACGACGGCGGGATATCCCGCCGTCGTCGTTCGTTCAACGTCCCTGGCGCGAAGGAGGGCCCGGCAGCCGAAGGTGCCGGGCGGTCAGCCGGCGGTTTCGCTGCCCTGGCGAACCGCGGGTTCAGGCGCGCTGGTGGACAGGTGCAGCCGGGTGGAGAGCGCTGCGATCGCCGCGAAAACAAAGGCGCCGATGGCGATGGCCAGGGACGTTGCGGCCACAGCTCCATAGCCGCTGATCCGCGGGTCGAGGAACGGATAGGGGTACCACCCGGCGATCGGGCCCCTGATCAGGCTGTAGACGAGATAGAGGAGCGGAAACCCAAGCCAGACCAGGGACGTCCGCAACGGGATTCTGGTCTTGGGCAAGTCAACGAGCCAGTCGATCACCATAATCGTGGGGATCGTAAAGTGCAGGACCACATTGATCCAGGGGATTGGCGTGTTAACGTCCACGTTGCTCAGCAGCAGGTTGTACACAATTCCGGTGATGGTCATGTAGATGGTCGCCGCGCCCCGCAGCAAATCAAGCCACCGCGGGTTTTCTCCCCGCCACGCGAAGGTGCCTGCTACTGCCAGGGTCACAAAAGCGATGATGTTTGATTCGATGGTGAAGTAGCTGAAGTAATTCACCGTCGATGCTCCGGGCACGCTGGTGAGCAGATGCGCGAGCTGAAACGCGACGGCCAGCAGTCCTATGGCAGCGAACCAGTACCTGAAGATCGCAAGCCCGCGGTTGGGGATCGTCATGGTGTTTTCCTTCATGTGGGGTTCAGGGGCCCGGACCGGCTGGCACCTTCGCATTTCATCTTTGCCCTATTGGGATGAATGTACCGTGTCCACACCCTTCGCGGCCCGGACCGCCACCCCGGGTCAGCAGGCGTCAGCCTCCGCGTTGAGATCCCGGCCCCTGGTTTCGGGAGCGATGAACCCGGCCGCCCAGCCGATCGCGGCGTAGCTCATCAGGATAGCGGCGATCGGCACCCAGCCCGGACCCGTCGCCGCGACGACGGCGGCGGCCAGGACGGGCCCCAGGCCGCCGGAAAGCACCGCGCCGATCTCCTTGACCGTCGTCATAAAGGTAAAGCGGTGCTTGGACCCGAACATCTCCACCAACCAGGTTGATTCCACGCCGTACATGTTGGGCAGCGGACCGCCGATGAAAATGACGAAGACGAGGGCCACCAGCAGCGGGTTCCGGGTTTCAATCAGCAGCATCGCAGGGATGGTGAAGGCGAACTGGAAGCCGGAGAGCCACAGCCAGACCCGGCGCCGGCCGAACCGGTCGGTGAGCTTGCCCGTCAGCAGAACTGTGGCGACGCCCAGGATCGAGCCGAGCGTCACGCCGGTCGTGACGAGGTTGGCGTCCATTTTCACCACGGACACGGTCCAGCCGATCAGGAATCCCTTGACGAGGTAGACCGAACCGTTCTCACCGAGCTTGATGCCCAGTGAGACGAGGAATGATTTTTTGGCGTCCGCCGCGTCACGCCAGACGCTTTGCTGCCTGGCCTCGACGCGCGCCGCAGCACGCCGCGCCTTGAGCTCCTCGAAGACCGGAGATTCGCTGACGCTGCGCCGCAGGTACAGCGCCACCAGGGTGGTCACGATGCTCAGCAGGAAGGGAATACGCCACCCCCAGGCGAGGAATTCCTGCTTCGGCATCTGCGAGAGCAACAGCCACAGTCCGCTGGCCAGAAGCACACCGGTCGCGGTCCCCAACGCCACCACCGCACCATAGAAACCGCGTTTGCCAGCGGGCGCGGATTCCACCAGCAGCAGCGAGGCCCCGGACAGTTCAGCGCCGGCACCGAAGCCCTGGATGAGCCGCAGGAGCACCAGGAGGATGGGCGCGATAACGCCCACCTGGGCGAAGGTCGGCAACAGGCCCATCCCCAGGGTGGCGATCCCCATCATCCCGACAGTGATCACCAAGATCCACTTGCGGCCGTACTTGTCCCCGAGATAGCCGAAGTAGATTCCGCCCAGCGGCCGGACGAGGAACCCGGAGCCGTAGGCGGCGAAGCTGGCCAGCAGCGCCATTGCCGGGTCGACATTGGGAAAGAACAGCGGCCCGAAGACCAGCGCCGCGGCCAGGGTGTAAAGCGTGAAGTCCATGTACTCCAGCGCAGAGCCCAGCCAGGATGAGATCGAGGTGCGGCGCAATTCAGCCGGCGTCACCCCAGGATGCAGCGCCGTGCCCTGCGCGCCCGCCTCGGCGTGTGTCAGTTTCAGGTTTTCAGTAACCACGGAGTTTCTCCCTCGTGAAGAGCCTGCAGGCAGGCTCGGCCGTAACGTCGTTGTTCGGATGGTGGTGCAGGGTGGTGCCGGAGACCGGTCAGCTCCGGAGCAGGGACACGGTTTCCGCGATGCAGGCAGGCTTTTCGGAACCTTCCAGCTCGATCAGGTGCCGGAACTGCAATTGCCGGCCGTTGGCCGTGTTGGTCACCGAAGCCAGCGTCAGCCGGTCCCTGATTCGCGAGTTCACCAGGGCGGGCGCCGGGAACCTGACCTTGTTCAGGCCGTAGTTGATAATCATCGCCGCGCCCTGGACCCGGTAGACCTGACCGGCAAGGTACGGCAGCATCGAGAGGCTGAGATACCCGTGGGCGAGCGTGGCGCCGAACGGTCCGGCAGCGGCCCGCTCCGGATCGGTGTGGATCCACTGCTGGTCCAGGGTCGCATCGGCAAATGCCTGGATCTGGGACTGCTCCAGGGTGTGCCAGGCGCTCACCCCGATTTCCTGTCCAGTCATGCTTGCCAGCTCGGCGGCGTCCTCGAACAGTCTCATCTAAACCCTTTCCAGCAGCATGGCGACGCCCTGGCCCAGCCCGACGCACATTGTGGCCAGGCCGCGGCCGGCGTTTTCGCGTTCCATCCGGCCCAGCAGCGTGACGACAATTCTTGATCCGGAGGAGCCCAGCGGATGCCCGAGGGCGATTGCGCCGCCGTCGTTGTTGACGGTGCCGGCATCCATGCCGAGCAGCCGCATGCAGGCCAGCGACTGCGCCGCGAAGGCCTCGTTGAGCTCGACGGCGCCGACGTCGTCCAGGCTCCAGCCCGCCTTGGCCAGCGCCTTCCGGGTCGCTGGGACCGGGCCGATCCCCATCACGTCCGGGGCGACGCCGGCGGCCTGGCTGGTGACGATGCGCGCCCGCGGCGTCAGGCCATAGCGCGCCACGGCCTCACCGCTGGCGACCACCACTGCGGAGGCGCCGTCGTTGAGGGAACTGGAGTTGCCCGCGGTGACGATTCCGCCGGGCTTGACGAGTGGCCGGAGCCCGGCCAGGGACTCGGCGGTGGACCCGCGCCGCGGCCCTTCGTCGGTGTCCACAAGCGATACTTCACCGCGCCGGCCGGTGACCGGGACGGGGACGATTTCGTCCCTGAAGCGTCCGGCGTCGATCGCCGCCAACGCCAGTTCGTGCGAGCGCAGCGCGAAGCTGTCCGCGTCGGCGCGGGAGATCCCTTCTCGGCCGGCCACTTCTTCGGCGGTTTCGGGCATCGAGAACCGGGCGTTGGATTCCATCCGCGGGTTGACGAACCGGGCACCGATCGAGGTGTCCGCCAGCTCCCCTGGCTTGGCAAACGGTTTGTCCGGCTTGGCCAGCACCCAAGGTGCCCGCGTCATGGATTCGACGCCGCCGGCCACCACGAGGTCGACATCGCCGTTGCGGACCGCCTGCGCCGCCATGCTGATGGCGGTCAGGCCGGACGCGCACAGCCGGTTGACCGTGACAGCGGGGACGGCCTCGGGCAAGCCGGCCAGCAGCACTGCCATCCGGGCGACGTTCCGGTTGTCCTCCCCCGCCTGGTTGACGCAGCCCAGGATGACCTCGTCGATGCTGGCCGGGTCGACGCCGGCGCGAGCCACGACGGCCTGCAGCACGAGCGCGGCCAGGTCATCGGGCCGGACCGTCGCGAGTGCGCCGCCGTGGCGGCCCACCGGCGTGCGGACGCCGCCGACCAGGAATGCCTCGGGCATCAGCGGGCCCCGCCGTTGATGTAGAGCGTCTGGCCGGAGACGTAAGAGGAATCGTCGCTGGCGAAGAAGGCGACGGCGGCTGCCACTTCCTCGGGCTGGCCCACCCGGCCCAGCGGCGTGCGGGCCGCCACCGCCTCCTGGTGTTCGGCCGGGCTGCTGCCGACGCGCTCGGCGGTGGCCGCGGTCATCGAGGTGGCGATGTAGCCGGGGGCCACGGCGTTGACCGTGACGTTGAATGGGCCGAGTTCGATGGCGAGCGTCGCCGTCAGGCCCTGAATGCCGGCTTTCGCGGCGGCGTAGTTGGCCTGGCCGCGGTTGCCCAGCGCGCTCCGGCTGCTCAGCGAGACGATTTTCCCGTACTTCGCAGGGACCATGTACCGCTGGGCCGCACGGGAGCACAGATAGGCACTGGTGAGGTTGGTGGCCAGGACCGAGTCCCAATCCGGCCGGTCCATTTTGAAGAACAGGTTGTCGCGGGTGATACCGGCGTTGTTGACCAGGATGTCGAGGCGGCCGAACTCCCGATGGATCTCCGCAAAGACCCGGTCCACGGTGGCTTCGTCGGTGACGTCGCAGGCGGCCGCGATGGCGCGGCCGCCTGCCGCGAGCACCTGCGGGTCGACAGTGATCGCCTGAGCGGTGGCTTTGGCGCCTTCCTCATTGAGGTCCAGGACGACGACGGTGCCGCCCCCCGCGGCCAGCTTCAGCGCCGTGGCGGCGCCGATCCCCTGGGCGCCGCCAGTGACGACGGCCACTCGGTTGGTGAAATTAGTCATGGTGTTTCCTTCGCTTGCGTGGAATGTGGCTGATGCCCGGGTGGCGATTGCCTGGCCGGGGACTAGCTGAAGGCGGAGAAACCGGTAATCTCCCGGCCAACGAGCAGGGACTGGATGGAATCGGTGCCTTCGTAGGTGGAGACGACCTCCATGTCGGTCATATGCCGGGCGACATGGTTCTCCAGCAGCACACCGTTGCCGCCGAGCATGTCCCGGGCTTCGGAACAGATCCAGCGCGCCTTCTGCGCCGTGTGCATCTTGGCCAGCGACGCCATGGGCCCGGTCATGCGTCCGTCCTCGGCCAGGACGGCAAGCCGGAAGCAGATCAACCGCATGGCCGTCAGTTCGGCGAGCATGTTGGCGAGTTTGTTCTGCACCAGCTGGAAGCTGCCGATCGGTTTACCGAACTGGTGCCGGGTCTTCGCGTAGTCCACCGCGATCTCGTAGGCCGCCATTGCGTGGCCGAGGGACTCCCACGAGGCTCCGCTGCGGGTGGACGTCAGAACGCGGGTGACGTCCTTGAAGGAGTGGCAGCCGGTGAGCCTATTGTCCGCCGGTACCCTGAGTCCTTCGAGGGTGATGTCCGGCTGGAGGATCGCCCTTTTGCCGATCTTTCCGGTGATGACCTCGGTGTGATAGCCGTCCGGGTAGCTGCCGTCGTCGTTGCGCTCCATCACAAAGGCCTTGACCTTGGCGTCCTCGTCGTCGCGGGCGAAGATAATTACGACGTCGGCCATACTGGCGTTGCCGATCCACCGCTTGCGGCCGTTGATGATGTAGTTGTCGCCCTCCCGCCGAGCGCTGGTCTCCAGGGCCACCGAATCGGACCCATGGTCCGGTTCGGTCAGGGCGAAGGCACCGATTTTGTCCAGGGTGGCCATCGCGGGGAGCCAGCGCTGCTTTTGTTCCGCGCTGCCGAGCATGTTGATGGTGCCCATGGCCAGGCCGGACTGGACACCCAGGAACGTATTGACGGAGCCGTCGCCGCGGGAGACTTCCGCCGCGACGATTCCGGCGGCGAGCCGGCTCAGCCCGGGGCAGCCGAATCCGGTGATGGTGGTTCCTACGATGCCGAGGGCGGCGAGTTTCGGGATCAGCTCGAACGGGAACTCGGCGCGCTCCCAGTAGCCGTTGATAACTGGCAGCAGGTCCCTGTCGACGAAGCTGCGGACCTTCAGCCGAAGGGCGCGGTCCTCGGCGGTGAGGAAATCATCCAGCAGGTAGAAGTCGGTGCCTTGTGCGGCCGGTTCCGGTGTCATTGGGTCAGCTCCAGGGGTGGGTGATCGGGAATCTGCGGTTCACGGGGTTCCGTGTTTGCCGGTGTGGGCCGGAACTGGGCGAGCCAGTGCCGTTCGCGTTCCGCCAGGGGCCGCGACTTGCCGGTTTCGGGCCACACTGAAACAAGCACTGTCCGGCCCTCGACGGCTACAGCGCCGTTTTGGGTGCCGGTGAATTCGAGGCCGACGGAGCTGGTGCCGATCCTGCTGACCGCGAGTTCAACGTCGAGGTCTTCGCCGTAGTGGATCGGCCGCCGGTAGTTCAGCTCGAGGGCTGCCACTACGGTGGGGGCCGCGTCGGTTGAGTGGACTCCCTGCATCGTGGCCCGCCATTTGAGTCTCGACTCCTCCAGGAGTGTCACGACGGCGGCATGGTTGACGTGGCCATTAAGGTCCTGGTCCGACCACCGCGGGGAGATCCGGGTCCGGTATGCCTCAGGCATGGGCCAGCGTTTTCTGGTGCAGCAGCCAGTTCCGGACCAGCTCGGAGCTTTCGTTGAGCTCCGGCGGTGCGAGTGAGTAGTCCACCGGGGTGCGGGAGTACTCGACGGGATGCCGCACGGTGGGAATCTGCCGCGCCCCGCTGCCGGCCAGCACTACCGGCTGCAGCCCGAGCTGCTCGGCGAAATCAACCCCGCCGCGGACATCCTGGATCGGCGCGCACGGCAGCCCCGCCGCGGAGAGCTCAGAAAACCACTGCGCGGCGGACTGGGTGGCCAGCCGGGCGTGGAGGATGTCGCGCAGCTCGTCCCGGTGCGCATTGCGTTCCCGGGTCTTGGCGAACTTCGGGTGCCGGCCGACTTCGGGGATCGCCAGCGCCCCGCAGAGCCGGACGAACTGGGCATCATTGCCCGTGGCGATGATGATCATGCCGTCGCCGGTCTGCATCGGTGCGTACGGATACATACTGGGGTGCTCGTTGCCCATCCGGGCCGGCACCACACCGCCGGTCACGTAGGCCGCGGACTGGTTCACCATGCCGGACAGTGCGGAGGTCAGGAGGTTCAGCTCCACCAACTGGCCTTCGCCGGTCTGGTCCTTGTGGTGCATGGCCCCGAGGATGCCGATGGCCGCGTGCAGGCCGGTAATAACGTCAAAGAGGGCGATGCCGGCCCGGTACGGCTGCGTGTCCTGGTCACCGGTCAGGCTCATCATTCCCGAGGCGGCCTGCACAAGCAGGTCATAGCCCGGGATGTGCGCGCCTGCCCCGGTGCCGAACCCGGTGATGGAGGCGTAGATGATGTCCGGCTTCAGCTCCGCGGCTGCGGCATAGTCCAGACCCAGCCGCGCCATGTTGCCGGGCTTGAAATTTTCGATCATAACGTCCGCTGAGCGGATCAGCGAGCGCGCCACGTCAAGGTCCTCCGGGTCCTTCAGGTCCAGGGCAATGGAGTGCTTGTTGCGGTTCACCGCCAGGAAGAATGTGGCCTCGCCGTCGCGGACCGGGGGCATGTAGGTGCGGGTGTCGTCGCCGTCGGGGCCCTCGACCTTGATGACTGTGGCGCCCATATCAGCCAGCAGCATGGTGGCGTACGGACCAGCCAGCACCCGGCTGAAATCCGCGATGACGACGCCGGCCAGGGGCCCGGTGCCTTCCCGGCCCAGGACGTCAACGCCGGGCCCGGCTCCGCCTGCGGCGGGGCGGTTGCGCCCGCCGGCCGCCGGTTTACTGCTCGGTTGTGTCATTCTGTACCTCCGGTATGTGGTCTGCATCACCTACCCTCGCAAGCGGATTGATCCGCGTCCAATACGCATTTGGTGCTGGATTGATACCCCACCGCCATCAATGCCTATTTCGTTGTGTTGGGTATCTTGGGCATATGAACAATGACGTTTACCTGAGCGGAAGCTGACCTGGCGTGGAAATACAACAGATCCGGGCCTTCCTGGCCGTGGCCGAAGAATTGCACTTCGGCAGAGCCGCGCTCCGGCTCCACATGGCTCAACCGCCGCTGAGCCGGTCCATTCAACGGTTGGAACACGAACTCAAGGCACCGCTCTTTGTCCGGAGTACCCGGACGGTCCAGCTAACGCCGGAGGGCGAGGCACTGCTGGCGCCGGCCCGGGACATCCTGGCGGCCTGCCGTCGCTCAAGCCTCGCGGTCGCCTCGGCAGGCCGCGGCGAAACCGGTCGCGTGCGGGTCGCGTTTGCCGGCGTTTCCTCCCACGTGATGGTGGGCAAGCTCGCCAAGCGCGTCCGGGAGGCGCATCCGGGAATTGATTTTGAACTGTCCAGCTCCAACTTCGCCCTGCCGGCGATGGACAAGGTCCTGAGCGGTGCCATGGAGGTGGGCCTGGGCCGCTGGAACTTCATCCCGGCGCTCCTGGACTCGCGGATCGTGGCCAACGAGCGGCTTGTGGTGGCCTTGTACGAAGCCCATCCCCTCAGCGGCCGCGATTCGCTGAACATGGCCGACCTTGCGGATCAGCCCTTCGTCACCCTGCCCGAGCACCCGGGATCGATCCTCCATGACCACCTCCGCAGGCTGTCCGGCGACGCCGGCTACGCCGCGGAGATCGTCCAGGTGGCCCCGGACTCCCAGACGCTTATGGCGCTCGTCGCCGCGGAAATCGGCGTCGCCCTGACGGTGTCTTCGGTACCGGAGAACTTCAACCACCCCGGGGTCATCTTTCTGCCGCTGGACGGCCCGGCCGAGAACATCCAGTTGCGGCTGGTCTGGCGGAATGACAACACCAGCCCGGCACTGCGGGAGGTCCTTCGGCTCTCGGAAGAAGTCTTGCCGTCGCCGGACGCAGGCGCTCATTGATACGCCCAGGACATCAGCGGCCGCAGGATTTGGTATTGGATCTTCAGCAATCCAGCTGTCACAGTGGTCGGAGCTCGACGGGCCTGAAGTAGACCCGCCGTTAACTAGCCGCATCCGACGCCAGGAGAACAAACCGTGACCGTAACCGCACCCGCCCTGGCCCTCGACGATGTGCTCAACCTGGACAGCCTCCTGAGCGCGGATGAGCTGCAGTTGCGAGGCACTGTCCGCGACTTCGTGAACAAACGCATCCGGCCCTACATTGCCAGCTGGTACGAGGACGCCCACTTCCCCTTGGAGCTGGTCCCCGAACTCGGGAAGCTGGGCGTCCTCGGGATGCACCTAAAGGGCTATGGCTGCCCCGGCCGCAGCGCCGTCGAATACGGCCTGGCGGCCATGGAACTGGAGGCCGGGGATTCCGGGCTCCGGACCTTCGTCAGCGTCCAAGGCTCGCTGGCCATGAGTGCCATCCATAAGTGGGGGTCCGAGGAGCAGAAAAACGAGTATCTGCCGGCCATGGCCCAAGGCAGGACGATCGGCTGCTTCGGGCTGACCGAGCCAACCGCCGGCTCCGATCCGTCCAGCATGGCGACTTTCGCGGAGTCCGACGGCAACGGCGGCTGGGTCATCAATGGCGCAAAACGCTGGATCGGGCTTGCCTCAGTGGCCCAGATCGCGGTCATCTGGGCCAACACCCGCGAGGGAATCCGCGGATTCATCGTGCCCACGGATACACCCGGCTTCACCGCGACGCCCATCGGATCCAAGCTGTCCATGCGGGCATCAATCCAATGCGACATCAGCCTGGCCGACGTCCGGCTGCCGGCCGCGGCGCTCCTCCCCGGCGCCCGCGGGCTCAGCGGCCCGTTCTCCTGCCTCAACGAAGCCCGCTACGGCATTATCTGGGGTGCCATGGGCGCGGCCCGGGACTCCTACGAATCCGCCCTCGCATACGCGCAGGAGCGACTGCAGTTTGGCAAGCCCCTCGCCGGCTACCAGCTGACCCAGGAAAAGCTCGTTAATATGCTGCTGGAAATCCAGAAAGGGACGCTCCTGGCCCTGCATACCGGACGACTGAAAGACGCCGGGACGCTGGAGCCGGTGCAGATTTCGGTGGGAAAGCTGAATAACGTCCGTGAGGCCATCGCCATCTGCCGGGAAGCGCGCACCATCCTGGGCGGGAACGGCATCACGCTGGACTATTCTCCGCTCCGACATGCCAACAACCTCGAATCCGTGCGCACCTATGAGGGCACCGACGAGGTCCACACCCTCATCCTGGGCCAGCGCATCACGGGCATCTCCGCCTTCCGCCAAGGCTGAAGGCGCCTTCCGCAGCCGCTTCAGCGGGCGGGCATTAGTCCCGGATGGCAAGCCGCACCGGCCCGGAGTTGGCCAACCCGGCCGGGGCCGCCCTTGGTGTTAGAGATCCTTCAACCGGTACAGCATCAATGCCACGTGCAGGGAGGTCCGGGATTCCGGCTCATCCAGTTCGAGGCCAAGCTTTCGTTCCAGGCGCGCCAACCGCGAATACAGTGTTGGCCGGCTCAGGAAGCTGGTGCGGGCCAGTTCGGCCTTATTCCCCTGAGCTTCCAGGTATTTTTCAAGCAGCAGCAGTTCCTCGGACTCGTTTCCGCCCAGAATTCCCGCCAATTCGCCTTCCACGAACGTCTGGACCCGCGGATCACTGCGCAGGAGAGCCAGCAGCCCCCGCAGCCGGATGTCGGCAGCGCGATAAAACGGCTTGCCTCGTTTTTGCAGCGTGCTGGCCGCTTCGGCTACGTGATTCGCCTCATCAAGTCCGGCGGCGGCCAGCAGGAGGGAACCCTGCGGATGTCCAATGCCGGCAGCCCACTGCAGGTCTTCGGCGCTGTCTGCTGCCAGGCGGCGAAGCTCGGCGCAGATTCTCGTGACGGCCCCCTCCTCAGCCTGTTTCGGCGGCAGGCCAAGCAACAGGGCCACCGTGCCGGTCTGCAAACTTGCAGCCAGGGCAGAGTACTTCAGCGATTGAAGCGAGCGGTTCACCGATTCCAACAGCGCCCGCTCCCTTCGCTGGAGGGCCAGGGGGCCCTCGCCGCCCCGCGGGTCCAGCCGAAAGACCACGGGCACGTACATCTGATAGCTCCGGAGCCCCAGCGCACCTGCCCGCGCCTGGGCCTCGGCTTCACTGAGGGAGCGCGGTTGGCGGAGCTCGTGCATCAAACCCGCGCGTGCCTGGTATCCGAGTTCGCGCTGATCCCGTTCGGCGAATCGATTGATGGAAAGCGCCTGGCCTGCCCGTTCAAGCACCATCGACGCGTCCGTGTCATTGTCCAGCGTCACCGGCACCACCAGCCTGCCCCAGCGCTGTGAGCGAAGGCCGACGGGCGTCTGCAGCCAGTTTTCCTCACCGGTGCGTGTGGTGGCCTCGTTGAGATGGACAACGCGGGAGCGGTTCTCCCAGTCGTTGAGCAGCTTTCCGGCCGGAACGCCGGCACCGTCGAAGGCGAGGACCAAGTGCGAAATATTCTCGAGAACAACCGGCGCACCGATCAGCTGCGCCGCACGGGCGACGATCTCGTCCGCGCCGGCACTCTCCAGGCTGAGCAGCGTAAACACCTCATGAACATGCCTTGCCTTCTCAACCCGCTCCAGCTGCCCGGCGAGGATTATCTTGTGCACGTTTTCCGTGATTTCCACAAAACGCACCGGCTTGCGCACCAGGATCACCGGAATTCGAGCAGAAGCTGCCGCCTCGCGCAGCGCCCGTGACGCTTCAGCCCTGTCATCGAGGATTTCCACGATCACTCCTGCGGCGCCCAGGGACGCCAGTTCGGCCAAATACCGGGTGGCGGCGCTGCTGGAATCTTCAAAGGCCAGGCCCGTGGTGAGCACCAGCTCCCCGCCTTCAAGAAATCCCGTGAGGTTCCGGAGCTCGGCCACATGGATCCACCGCACCGGAGTCCCAAGCTTGCTGGCCCCGGTGAGGATCTCGGGATCCCCTTTCCTGACAGCAGGAAGGGAAAGGATGTGGTCAACGGTCAAGCGCATCTACACAGTGTAACTATTGGGCGGTTCTTTCGATCAGGGTGTTAGGGCGCTACCTGAGGCCTGCCCAGTCAGCCGGACCGGCACGAGGGGCGCGAAGAAGGCGCCGAGCTCCGCCGTTGCCGTCAGCGGCAGGACGTTGGCCACGTACTGGTCAGGGCGGACGATCACAATGACGCCGCCGCGGTCCAGGCCGCGCAGTTCGAAGATGTCCGCCGTCGGGTCGGTGCCGTAAACCTTCTCCAGATAGGTGAGCCGGAACGGGCCAACTTCCGGGGTAAACACCGCCGGAACAGCCGTGATGTCCACACCCGTGTGGTCCTGCTGGTAGATCACTTTCACGTCGAACCAGGCGTCGGCGTCCGCTCCGTCCGGGGTAGCTGCCAGCGGCGATTCCGGCGCGTTGGCCAACCAGGCGGCCAGCTCCGTCGTGGGCGACGGAGCGCCGGCCGCAGCCTGATCCGCGAAGACGTAGATACGCCACCGGCCATCCGCCGCGGCCTGGTGGCCGAGCTGAAGCGGGTTTGTGTCGCAGACGCGCTCCACCGGCGCGGATTTGAAGCGCTTGCCGACAGGAAATCCGGTAGCCAGGCCCTGGTGGGTCGCTTCGCCGACGATCATCGAAGGCGAGTACTCGGTCATAAAGCCCGCAGGAAACTCTGCCGTGCGCACGTAGAAGTCCTCGAGCTCGGAGGGGTTCTCGAACTCTTCGGGCTTCTTCGCCATCAGGGACGACCACAACTTGTCGAAGTCGATGAGGTTCTTCGCAACAACCTGCCGTTCGGCCGAGTAGGTGGAGAGCAGGCTCTCTGGGCTGCGGCCGTCAAGTACGTGACCGAGTTTCCAGCCGATGTTAAAGCCGTCCTGCATGGAGACGTTCATACCCTGGCCGGCCTTGGCACTGTGTGTGTGGCAGGCATCGCCGGTGATAAACACGCGCGGCGCGCGGATGCCGAGCTCCGCCGGAAGGACGTCGTCGAACCGGTCGGTAAGGCGGTGGCCCACCTCGTACACGCTGTGCCAGGCGACATTGCGCACGTCGAGAACGTAGGGGTGGAGGATTGCGCCGGCCTTGGCGATGATCTGCTCGATGGTGGTGTTGCGCACGGCGCCGTTGTCAGCCGGGTCTACCTCGCCGAGGTCGACGTACATTCGGAACAGGTGGCCGCCCTCGCGCGGGATGAGCAGGATGCTGCCACCCGTACCGGACTGGATGGCGCACTTGGTCCGGATGTCGGGGAAGTCCGTGCCGGCAACAACGTCCATAACCCCCCACGCGTGATTGGCTTTGTCGCCGGCGAGCGTGCAGCCGATCGAGTCGCGGACTTTGCTCCGGGCCCCATCCGCCCCCACAACGTACTTGGCACGGACAATCCGCTCGGTGCCTGCGTCGGGACCATCAGTATGGAGCAGCGTCACACTGACGGGGTATTCGCCGTCGCCGGCGACCTCAAGGCCCTGGAATTCCAGGCCAAAATCGGGGGCCATGCGGGTGGGCGCATTGGCCATAAACTCGGCGAAGTAGTCCAGCACCCGGGCCTGGTTGACGATCAGGTGCGGGAACTCGCTGATGCCGGCAGGATCGTCGGCGGCACGGGCCGCCCGGACGATGCGGGACGAATCCTTCGGGTCCGGCTTCCAGAACGCCATCTCGGTAATGCGGTAGGCCTCGGCGATGATCCGTTCGGCGAAACCAAAGGCCTGGAAGGTCTCTACGCTCCGGGCCTGGATACCGTCAGCCTGGCCGATGGCGAGCCTGCCACCGCGGCGCTCCACGATCCTTGTGGTCACTGCCGGGAACTGGGAGAGCTGGGCTGCCGCGAGCATCCCGGCGGGCCCCGTTCCGACGATGAGGACGTCGACGTGCTCGGGAAGCTCGGCGGGGCGTTCGATCCCGACGCCGGCGGCCGGCTGGACTCGCGGGTCACCGGATACGTAACCGTGGTGGTGGAACTGCACGGGCTTTCCTCACTTCGTTGTGTGGCGGACTCTCGCCGAGACGGCGTTCGATAATAGAACAGACTGTTCGATAATAGAACTCGAACACTGGTTCCTCACTCTACGGCACCTATGACGCAGGTTACAAGTGCCCAAAAAGATCCGGACGCAGGGGTTGACGACGTGTCCGCTGCGGGGCATTCTTATCGTATACGATTTCGTACTCGATGAGGAGCTACTTTTGGAACAGGTCACCGACCACACCCTGGCCGCGGCCCGCAAAGTCATCGCGGTGCATATTAACTACCCCAGCCGGGCATCCCAGCGCGGCCGCACCCCCGAGCAGCCGTCCTACTTCCTGAAGCCATCGTCCTCCCTGGCCCTCAGCGGTTCAACGGTGGAGCGTCCGGCCGGGTGCGAACTCCTCGGCTACGAGGGCGAGATTGCGCTGATTATCGGCAAGCCCGCCCGCCGGGTGGGCATCGAGGACGCCTGGAGCCACGTCGAGCGGGTCACGGCCAGCAATGACCTCGGCGTCTATGACCTCCGCTACGCCGACAAGGGCTCCAACCTCCGGTCCAAGGGCGGCGACGGCTTCACCCCCGTCGGGCCCGGACTGCTCGCCGCGGACGCCGTGGACCCGGCCGGCCTGCGGATCCGCACCTGGCACAACGGCCAGCTGGTCCAGGACGACACCACCGGGGACCTGCTGTTCCCGTTCGCCCAGCTGGTCGCGGATCTGTCCCAGCTGCTCACGCTCGAAACGGGCGACATCATCCTGACCGGCACTCCCGCCGGCGCCTCCGTTGCCAAGCCCGGCGACGTCGTCGAAGTAGAAGTCAGCGCCGGCGAACTGACCACCGGCCGGCTCGTGACCACTGTCGTGGACGGCCTGACGCCGTTCGCGGACTTCGGCGCGCAACCGAAGACTGACGATCTCCAGCGCGAGGAGGCCTACGGGTCCCGCGCCGCCGCCGGGCTGCCCGACGTCGGCGGGACGGCGCCGGAACCGGCGTTAACGCCGGAGCTGAAGGCAAAGCTGGAGAGCGTGAGTACCGCTACCCTGTCCTCCCAGCTGCGCAAACGGGGCTTGAATAACGTCAGCATCGACGGCCTGCAGGCCACCCGCCCGGACCAGCGGATCGTGGGCCTGGCCCGGACTCTGCGGTTTGTGCCGAACCGCGAAGATCTTTTCAAGACCCACGGTGGCGGCTTCAACGCGCAGAAGCGCGCCATCGATTCGGTGAACCCGGGCGAAATCCTGGTGATGGAAGCCCGCGGCGAAAAGGGCACCGGAACCATCGGCGATATCCTGGCCCTGCGCGCCCAGGTCCGAGGCGCCGCAGCAATCATCACCGACGGCGGCGTGCGGGACTTCGCCGCCGTCGCCGCGATGGAGATGCCCACCTACTACGCCAACCCGCATCCGGCAGTGCTGGGACGGCGCCACATTCCCTGGGATACTGACGTCACCGTCGCCTGCGGCGGCACCACCGTCCAGCCCGGCGACATAATCGTCGCCGATGCGGACGGCATCCTGGTTATCCCGCCGGCCCTCGCGGCGGAACTCGCAGACGATTCCATTGCACAAGAACGCGAGGAAGTCTTCATTTTCGAGACGGTTCAGCAAGGCCACAGCGTGGACGGGCTTTACCCGCTCAACGCCGCCTGGCGGGCCCGCTACGAAGAATGGGAAGCAGGCAAAGCCCGTGACTGAGACTGCCACCGCCGGAAATGCAGCCGGAACAGGGAACGCGGCCAGCAAGTCAGAAATGGCGTACTCAGTGGTGAAGGCCCGGATCGTGGACGGTACGTACTCCCCCGGCTACCGCCTGGTGCTGGCCAAGATCGCCGAGCATCTCGGCGTCAGTGTGGTCCCGGTCCGCGAGGCTATCCGCCGGCTCGAAGCTGAAGGGCTGGTGACGTTCGAGCGGAACGTCGGGGCCACCGTTTCCGGCATCGACCCCACCGAATACCTCTACACCATGCAGACCCTGAGCATCGTCGAGGGGGCCGCCACAGCCCTGTCAGCTCCGCTGATCGGGGAGGCGGACATTGCCAGGGCACGGGCGGTCAATGCGGAAATGCGGGACTGCCTGGAACACTTCGATCCCGACCGCTTTACCCGGCTTAACCAGGACTTCCACAGCGTCCTGTTCGAGCACTGCCCCAACCCGCACATCCTGGACCTCGTCCACCGCGGCTGGAACCGGCTGGCCTCGCTGCGGTCCTCCACGTTCCGTTTTGTCCCCGGCCGAGCCCGCGAATCCGTGGCCGAACATGAGGCCCTGCTGCGGCTGATCGAGACGCGGGCCGGCGCCGACGCCATTGAAAAGGCGGCCCGCAGCCACCGCAGCGCCACCCTTGACGCGTACCTCGCCCAGGCAGCAGCACCTGCCGACCAGACCCCCCTTAGCAGTTAGGAAAACAACAATGACGTTTACTGCCCCCGCCGCCGCGACCACCGCCCACTACGTTCCGCAGGACCTGCCCACCCACATCCAGCACTACATCAACGGGGAGTTCGTCGACTCCGTCGGCGGGGCGACCTTTGATGTGCTCGACCCGGTATCGAACGAAAATTATGCCACCGCTGCGGCCGGCCAGAAGGAAGACATCGAACTCGCCGTCGCCGCCGCCCGCGCAGCGTTCGTCAACGGCCCGTGGCCGAAAATGAAGCCCCGGGACCGCGCCCGCATCCTGAACAGGATCGCCGACGCCGTCGAGGCCCAGGAGGCACGCCTTGCCGAACTGGAGACGTTCGACACCGGCCTGCCGATCACCCAATCCCGGGGCCAGGCGCTCCGGGCAGCAGAGAACTTCCGCTTCTTCGCGGACCTGATCGTGGCCCAGTTCGATGACGCCATGAAGGTTCCGGGCTCGCAAATCAACTACGTCAACCGGAAGCCGATCGGCGTCGCAGGCCTCATCACGCCCTGGAACACCCCATTTATGCTGGAGTCCTGGAAGCTCGCCCCGGCCCTGGCCACCGGCAACACTGTGGTGCTCAAGCCCGCCGAGTTCACGCCGCTGTCCGCGTCGCTGTGGGCGCAGATCTTCAAGGATGCCGGGCTTCCTGACGGCGTCTTCAACCTGGTCAACGGCCTCGGCGAGGAAGCCGGCGACGCCCTGGTCAAGCATCCGGACGTCCCGCTGATTTCGTTTACCGGCGAAACCACCACCGGGCAGACGATCTTCCGCAACGCCGCGGCGAACCTCAAGGGCCTGTCGATGGAGCTGGGCGGGAAGTCCCCGTGCGTGGTGTTCGCGGACGCCGATCTGGACGCCGCGATCGACTCCGCCTTGTTCGGGGTCTTCTCGCTCAACGGCGAGCGCTGCACCGCAGGTTCCCGTATCCTCGTGGAGCGTTCGGTGTACGCGGAGTTCTGCGAAAAGTACGCCGCCCGGGCGAAAAACATCGTCGTCGGCGATCCGCACGACCCCGCCACCGAAGTCGGCGCGCTCGTGCACCCTGAGCACTTCGCGAAGGTGGCCTCCTACGTGGAGATCGGCAAGTCCGAGGGCCGGCTCCTGGCCGGCGGCGGACGACCGGAGGGACTGCCGCACGGGAACTACATCGCCCCCACCGTCTTCGCCGACGTCGCCCCTGACGCGCGGATCTTCCAGGAGGAGATCTTCGGTCCCGTCGTCGCGATCACCCCGTTCGATGACGACGACGAAGCGCTGGCTTTGGCGAACAACACCAGGTACGGCCTGGCCGCCTATATCTGGACGCAGAACCTGACGCGCGCCCACAACTTCGCGCAGAACGTGGAGGCTGGAATGGTCTGGCTCAACAGCCACAACGTCCGGGACCTCCGCACCCCCTTCGGCGGTGTCAAGGCCTCCGGCCTGGGCCACGAAGGCGGCTACCGCTCCATCGACTTCTACACCGACCAGCAGGCCGTTCACATCACCCTCGGCACCGTCCACACGCCCAAATTCGGCGCCTAACCAGCCTCCTCAACGAAGAGAGAAGACCATGAGCACCTTTGTCCCCACCCCCTCCGTTCCAGCCCCCGACATCGTCCGCTGCGCCTACATGGAGATCGTCGTCACGGACCTCGCCAGGTCCCGCGCCTTCTACGTGGACCTGCTTGGCCTGCACGTGACCGAGGAAGATGAAAACAACATCTACCTGCGTTCCCTGGAGGAGTTCATCCACCACAACCTGGTGCTGCGCAAAGGCCCCATCGCAGCAGTTGCCGCATTCGCGTACCGGGTGAAGTCCCCGGCCGAGGTGGATGCCGCAGAGGCCTACTACAAGGAACTCGGCTGCCGGACCGAACGCCGCAAGGACGGATTCACCAAAGGCATCGGTGATTCTGTCCGGGTCGAGGATCCGTTGGGCTTCCCCTACGAGTTCTTTTACGAGACCGAGCACGTCGAACGCCTCACCCAGCGCTACGACCTCTACTCGGCCGGGGAACTGGTCCGCCTGGACCACTTCAACCAGGTCACTCCGGACGTCCCGCGCGGCCGGAAGTACCTCGAGGATCTCGGCTTCCGCGTCTCCGAGGACATCCAGGACTCCGACGGCGTCACCTACGCTGCCTGGATGCACCGCAAGCAGACAGTGCATGACACCGCCCTGACCGGCGGCAACGGCCCCCGGATGCACCATGTCGCATTCGCCACGCACGAGAAGCACAACATCATCCAGATCTGCGACAAGATGGGCGCCCTGCGGATCTCGGACCGGATCGAACGCGGTCCGGGCCGGCACGGCGTGTCCAACGCCTTCTACCTCTACATCCTGGACCCCGACGGGCACCGGATCGAGATCTACACGCAGGACTACTACACCGGCGATCCTGACAACCCCACCATCACCTGGGACGTGCACGACAACCAGCGACGCGACTGGTGGGGCAACGCAGTGGTCCCCTCCTGGTACACCGAGGCCTCACTGGTCCTGGACCTGGACGGCAACCCGCAGCCCGTCATCGAACGGACGGACGCCTCCGAGATGGCAGTCACAGTGGGCGCCGACGGATTCTCCTACACCCGCGCAGCAGGCGCCGAAGCGGAGGGCTTTAAGCTCGGGGCGCAGCTGTAGCCATGCTGGATGCCAAGACGATCGAGGCCATCGCCGACGAACTGCTGGAGGCCGGCCGCAGCCGGACCCCGGTACCCCGCCTCACTTCCCGCCACCCGGGCATGACAGTGGAGGACTCCTACGCCGTCCAGCAGCTCTGGCGCCGCCGGAACGAGGACGCCGGCCGGTCCCTGGTGGGCCGTAAGATCGGGCTCACCTCCCGGGCGATGCAGGTGGCCACCGGCATCACGGAACCGGACTACGGGGCGATATTCGATGACATGGTCCTGGAAACCGGCTGCTCGGTGCCGTGGGAGAAGTACACGCACCCCCGGGTGGAGGTGGAACTCGCGTTTGTGCTGAAGAAGGACCTGGCCGGTCCCGGCTGCACAGTCTTCGACGTGCTGAACGCGACCGACTATGTGGTTCCGGCCCTGGAGATCCTGGACTCCAGGATCGAAATGGAGGGCCGGACCATCGTGGACACCATCGCGGACAACGCAGCGATGGGGGCCATGGTGCTGGGCGGCAACCCGGTCCGGCCGGATGCCGTGGACCTGCGCTGGGTCTCCGCGATCCTCTACAAGAACCAGACAGTGGAAGAGACCGGTGTCGCAGCCGGCGTCCTGGACCACCCCGCGAACGGGGTGCACTGGCTTGCCAACAAGATTGCCGCGCACGGGGACAGCCTGAAGGCCGGGGACATCATCCTGGCCGGCTCCTTCACCCGCCCCGTCTGGGTTTACGCTGGCGATACCATCCACGCAGACTACGGACCGCTGGGAGTCGTGACATGCCGCTTCGAGTAGCACCGGAGAGCACTTTCCGCGACGCGCTGGCCGCGGCGGGCCGGCCGCTGGCGGGTATGTGGGTCTGCTCCGGCAGCCCGCTAGTCGCCGAAATCTGCGCCGGCGCGGGCCTGGACTGGCTCCTCATCGACGCCGAACACAGCCCCAACGGACTCGAATCCGTCCTGGCCCAGCTTCAGGCCGTCCACGGTTACCCGGGGCAGGTGCTGGTCCGGCCTCCGGTCAATGACACAGTGCTGATCAAGCAGTACCTGGACCTTGGCGCCCAGAACCTGCTGGTGCCGATGGTGAACTCCGCGGCTGAGGCCCGGGCCGCCGTCGCCGCCACCCGGTACCCTCCGCACGGTGTCCGGGGGGTCGGCTCCGCGCTGGCCCGCTCCGGCCGCTGGAACCGGATCCCGGATTACCTCGCCCGAGCCGGGCAGACCATCAGCCTCACCGTGCAGATTGAATCAACTGCGGCCGTCGCCGCCGTTGAGGACATCCTGGCGGTCGACGGAGTGGACGCCATCTTCCTCGGACCCTCCGACCTCGCCGCCTCCATGGGACTGCTCGGACAGCAGGAACATTCCGAGGTGCGCGCCGCCGTCGAACACTGCCTCACAGCCGCCGCGACGGCCGGCAAACCCGCCGGCGTCAACGCCTTCAACCCGGACACCGCGCGGCGCTACCTGGCCGCCGGGGCATCGTTTATCCTGGTCGGCGCGGACGTCGCCGTGCTGGCCCGGGCCTCGGAGGGCTTTGCCCAGGCATTTATTCCGGCGGTTGATTCCGCCGGCCAGCAACCCGCCAGCTACTAGCCTGCCCGCGAACACAGCTGTGCCCGGGACCGCCAAGGTCCCGGGCACAGCTATTTGCTAATCGGTTCCGCGCGGCCGCCACACCACCAGCGCCTGGGACCTGGCCCGGGGGCGTTTGCCGCGGGCCAGGCTGACGACGTCGCCCGCGGCTCCCGCCGCGAAGATGCGGGCGTCGAGGGGGCGGGAGCGGCGTTCGAGTTCGCCGCTCAGCTCGGCGACGCGCCGCTGCAGGGCCGCCACCTGGTTCTCCAGCTGGAGGATCCGCTTGATGCCCTCGAGGGAGACGCCCTCCTGCGAGAGCCGCTGTACCTCGCGGAGCATGGTGATATCCCGCTGGGAATAGCGCCGTGACTTGCCGGGGGCCCGGCTCGGGGACACTATGCCCAGCCGGTCATACTGTCGCAGGGTCTGCGGGTGCATGTCCGCCAACTCCGCAGCGACGGAGATGACGAAGATCGGCTGCTCGAAGTCGATGGCCATGGCAGGCATCCGTTCCTAGAGCCGGGCCCTGGCTGCCAGTTCGGCGCGGACATCCTCACCGGCGGTGGCCGTAGCGAAGGACTTGACAGCCTCTTCGGCCTCCTTGTTCAGCTTCCGCGGGACGGCGAGGTCGATGACGACCAGCAGGTCACCGGTGGCCTTGGTGTGCTTGACTCCGCGTCCCTTAACACGCAGCGTGCGGCCGGACGGGGTGCCGGCAGGCACCCGCACCTTTACCTTGTCGCCGTCGATGGTCGGAACCTCGATGTCCGCGCCCAGGGTTGCCTCCGGGAAGGTAACCGGTACGTGGATTCGCAGGTTGTCCCCGTCGCGGACGTAGAAATCGTGCGGCTTTACCGAGACGGTCACCATCAGGTCCCCGTACCCGGCCGGCCCGTACTGGCCCTTGCCGCGGACGCGGACTTTCTGGCCGTCCTTGATGCCTGCGGGAATACGGACGTCGATGACTTCGCCGTCCGGTTCACGCAGCCCGATGGTGGTTCCGCGGATGGAGCCCGCGAAGGAGATCGAAGTGGACGCCGTCCGGTCCGCACCCTTTTGCGGGGCACGCTGGAAGGACTGGCCGCCGCCGAAGCCGCCGCCGGCTCCGCCGCCGAACAGGTCCGCAAACTCAGGAGGAAGCCCGCCGCCGGCGCCGTAGCCGCCGGACTGACGGCCGCCGCCACCGGTGAAGAGTCCGCCGAAAAGGTCTTCAAAACCGGCTCCGCCGGCCCCCGGGCCACCGCCTCCCGGGGCGAAACGCGCGCCGCCGCCCATGGCCCGGATGGCGTCATACTGCTGGCGCTCGTCTGCATCGGAGAGCACGGAGTACGCCTCGGAGATGTCCTTGAACTTCTTCTCCGACGCGACGTTCCCCGAGTTGGTATCCGGGTGGTGCTGGCGCGCGAGCTTCCGGTAGGCCTTTTTGATGTCCGCGTCGGAAGCGTCCTTGGCGACACCAAGGATCTTGTAAAAGTCCTTGTCCACCCAATCCTGGCTAGCCAATGGCGTTTCCTTTCAAATCTGTGTGCCGAAGTGACAGTTCGCGCCAATGTTCCTTATAAACACCGGAGCGAACTGTCACCTCGATGACGTTACTGCTAGGCCGGGACCGCCACGATGACCTGGGCTGCCCGCAGGACCCTGTCGCCGGACTTGTAGCCCGAGCGCAGGACCTGGCTGACGGTGTCAATTTCGACATCCGTGCCGGGCTGCTGGATGAGGGCCTCGTGGATCGTGGGGTCGAACTCCACGCCGGTCTCGTCAATGCGCACCAGGCCGTAGGTCTTCAGCGCATTCTCCAGCTTGGCGGCAATCGCGGCGAACGGGCCGTCCGTAAGGTCACCGTGCTGCCGGGCGGCGTCGACGTCGTCGAGCACCGGGAGCACCGAGTTCAGGACGCCAATGACGGCCATCTCCCCTGCCACGGCGCGGTCACGTTCGACGCGCTTGCGGTAGTTGACATACTCAGCCTGCAGGCGGCGCAGGTCATTTCTGAGCTCCTCCGCCTCAGCACCGTCGGCGCCCTGGGCTACGGAATCCTCGGCCGGTACGTCAACGCCGTTGAGGATGTCCTCCGCCTGGGACAGCGCGTCCCCGGAGTCGGATTCCCGTGCGGCGGCGCGCTCCTGGTCGGGGTGGCGGGCCTGGCCGGTCTTCGGGTCAACCTTGCGGTTGTCGTGGATGATCGGTTTCTGCGGCTCGTTCTCCCGCTGCTGACCGTCGCCACGGCTCCCGGAAGAACCGTGCTCTTCTTCGTTACCGTGATGCGGCATGATTACTTCTTCTCGTCTTCGTCAACGATCTCGGCGTCGACGATGTCCTCGTCGGCTCCCGCTGCGGGCTCGCCGGCAGCGGCACCCTCGGCGCCGTCCGGAGAACCGGCCTGGGCGTAGATGGCCTCGCCGAGCTTGGTCTGGGAAGCCTGCAGCTTCTCAAACGCCGTTTTGACGGCCGAGTCATCGGTTCCTTCGAGGGCAGCCTTCAGGGCGTCGACGTCGGCCTGGACCTCGGTCTTGACCTCTTCAGGCAGCTTGTCGGCGTTGTCAGCGATCAACTTGTCCACGGAGTAGGCCAGCTGCTCGGAGGTGTTGCGGGTGTCCGCTGCCTCGCGGCGGGCCTTGTCCTCGGCTGCGTGCTCTTCGGCGTCCTTGACCATGCGGTCGATGTCTTCCTTGGAGAGGCTGGAACCGCCGGTGATGGTCATGGACTGTTCCTTGCCGGTGCCCTTGTCCTTCGCCGAGACGTGCACAATGCCGTTGGCGTCGATGTCGAAGGTAACCTCGACCTGCGGCATGCCGCGCGGCGCCGGTGCGATGCCGGTCAGTTCAAAGGTACCCAACGGCTTGTTGTCCCGGGTGAACTCGCGCTCGCCCTGGAAGACCTGGATGGCTACCGAGGGCTGGTTGTCATCGGCAGTGGTGAAGGTTTCCGAGCGCTTGGTCGGGATGGCCGTGTTGCGCTCGATCAGGTGCGTCATGATGCCGCCCTTGGTTTCAATACCGAGGGAGAGCGGGGTGACGTCGATCAGGAGGACGTCTTTACGCTCGCCCTTGAGGACACCGGCCTGCAGTGCGGCGCCGACGGCGACAACCTCGTCCGGGTTGACGCCCTTGTTCGGCTCTTTGCCGCCGGCCAGGTCCTTGACCAGGTCGTAGACGGCAGGCATCCGGGTGGAACCGCCGACCAGCACGATGTGGTCGATCTGGGAAAGCTGGATGCCGGCTTCCTTGATGACGTCATGGAACGGCTTTTTGGTGCGCTCAAGCAGGTCCTTGGTGAGGTCCTGGAACTTGGCGCGGGTCAGCTGCTCATCCAGGTGCACCGGACCGTCGGGGGTGACGGAGAGGTATTGCAGGGAGACATTGGTGCTGGACGAGGAGGAGAGTTCCTTCTTGGCCTGCTCGGCTGCTTCACGCAGGCGCTGCAGGGCGATCTTGTCCTTGGACAGGTCGATGCCCTTGACCTTGAGCTGGTTCAGCAGGTAGTCGACAACGCGCTGGTCCCAGTCGTCGCCGCCGAGGCGGTTGTCGCCTGCGGTGGAGCGGACCTGAATGGTGGAGAAGTTGTCTTCGTCCTTGCCGACCTCAAGGAGGGAAACGTCGAAGGTTCCGCCGCCGAGGTCGAAGACGAGGATGAGCTCGTCTTCCTTGCCCTTGTCGAGGCCGTAGGCCAACGCTGCAGCGGTGGGCTCGTTGACGATGCGCAGGACCTTAAGGCCAGCGATTTCGCCGGCTTCCTTGGTGGCCTGGCGCTCTGCGTCGTTGAAGTACGCGGGAACGGTGATCACAGCGTCAGTGACCTTCTCACCGAGGTAGGACTCGGCGTCGTTCTTGAGCTTCATCAGGATACGGGCGGAGATTTCCTGCGCCGTGTACTTCTTGTCGTCCACCCCGACGTTCCAGTCGGTGCCCATGTGGCGCTTGACCGAAGCAATGGTGCGGTCAATGTTGTTGACGGCCTGGCGCTTGGCGATCTCGCCAACGAGCACTTCGCCGGACTTGGAGAATGCAACAACCGACGGCGTGGTGCGCCCACCCTCGGCGTTGGCAATAACGGTGGGCTCGCCACCTTCGAGAACGGAGACGACGGAGTTGGTTGTTCCGAGGTCAATACCTACTGCACGTGACATGTGTTGCTTCCTTCTTTCCGGGGAATCTAGCTGAAATCGCTGCAGACCACTGGGATCCGACCGATATGAGCGATCTGCACTCAACTTTACTCCGGCTCGGGGCAATGTCAATCCAAAGTTGAGCGTCATCCGCTCAACCTCGGATTAACTTGCACCAGGAACACGCCGCAGACAGCAAAAACTCCCGGAATTCCGGGAGTTTCACTTGGCCGCCTGTCCACCGGCGACGAATTTCGCTGTCCGCGAAGGCCGCCGCCGGGTGCGGACCTGCCGCTTAGCCGTCCCCGCGGTCCGGCTCGCCCGTCGATTCCGTCCGAACGGGCGCCGCGCCGGCGGCGCCGCGGCCCGCACCGGGGGTGCCGGCGGCGCCGTAGTCGCCGTCCGGATACTCGCCCTCGTTCGCTGCGGAGGCCGGCGCGCCGACGCTACCTGCCGCGCCATAGTCGCCCTCGGGATAGTCGCCCTCTTCCACACCAACGGCCGTGGCGCCGCTGACGCCGGCATTGCCGTAGTCGCCGCTGGAGTATTCGCCTTCTTCGGCCTCGAGCGGGTTGTCCCCGGCGGTGCCTGCCGTGCCGTAGTCACCTTCGACATACTGACCCTCCGCGGCCGGGTCTTCGGGCTCCGGGGCCGTTCGATCAAACTCGCTGTTTTCGGACATGTTTGGATCCTTTCCGGAAGCCTCGGCGCGCCAGTCAGGCGCAGGGGCAGTCTATCGACCACCACCGGGAGGCAACAGGGTGAACTAAACCAGGATCATCGGCTGCTCCCGGGGTCGGCGGCTTGCGTCCCTGCCGGCAGGTCCGGTTGCGGCGCGGCGCCGGCAAGGCCGGCGAGTTCTGCCAGTGCAGCCAGGTGCAAGGCGAACAATTCATCCGGAGCCGCAAACGTTCCCTCGCCGTACTGCCCAAAGACCTCGAAGCTGATGGTGCCGAACAAGGCGCTCCAGACAAGCGCGCCGCGAGCCAGCAGGGCGTCCGGGACCGCCAGCCCCATCTCGCTGCGGATGCGCTGCAGGTCTGCGGCGAGTCCGGACAAAGCGGCGCCCTGACCGCCTGGCGCGACCAGCCCGCCGGCGCGGTAGGCGCCGTCGAGTACCGCCATCAGGGCGTAGACCACCCTGGTGCCCGGCCCCGTTGTTCGCTCGGCCGGCGCCTGGTACCCGGGCACAGGACTGCCGAAAAGGAGGCTGTAGCGCGCCGGCTCGCGCAGCGCCCAGCTGCGGACCGCGGCACCCAGGGCCCCGAACTGCCCGCAAAAGTCGGCCGCAGGTGCTGCAGCCACGGCGGCGTCGACTTCGTCGGCGAGCTCGTTGTAGGCATCGATAAGCAGCAGGGTCAGCAGCTCTTCGCGGTTCTCCACGTACCGGTAGACCGCCGAGGAGACGACGCCAAGGTCCCGGGCAACGGCGCGGAGGGACAGCGCGGCCGCCCCGTGAACTGCCAAATGCTCCCGCCCCAGGCGCACAATATCTTCAACGGTCCGGGCCCGGGCCCGCTCCCGGGGCGTGGTCGGCTTGCCGGATGGTGCGGTGGCGGATTGCGGCATGGCTTCAGCATTCCATAAACCAGAGCAGTGTCAACAAATGAGAGCACCGCTCTTGACTTAGCCAGGGATCGGCCGCATCCTGAGGTGAGAGAGCACTGCTCTCAGTTCCGGAGGTTGCCCCAGGAAAGGCGGCCGCGCCCGGACAGCCGCCGTCCGACCGGAATGAAAGCGAGAAATCGATGTCCCAGCACGCATCCCCGGAGGCAGAAGCCTCTACCTTATTTGTCGTCACCGGCGCCGGGCCGGTCGGCTGGACGGTTGCCGCACAGCTTGCAGCGGAAGGCCATCGGGTTCGGGTGCTTACCCGGTCCGGCAGCGGACCCGACCATCCCCGGATCGAAAAGATGGCCGTGAACGTGGCCAATCCGGCGCAACTTGGCGAACTGTTCCGCGGCGCCCACGCCGTGTTCCACTGCATTCACGGCTCCCAATACAGCGCAAAGGCATGGGCGGAGGAATTGCCGGGCGCAGAGCAGTCGGTTCTTGCCGCGGCGGGCGAGGCTGGCGCGGTCGTCGTTTTTCCGGAAAGCCTGTACTCCTACAGCGCTCCGGAGCGCCCGATGACGGAGGACGGCCCCCGCGCGGCTGAGGGCGGCAAGCGCGGGGTGCGGACCGCACTTCTGGCCGCCCGCGCGGCGTCCGAGACGGACACCGTGAGCGTGGTCGCAAGCGACTTCTTCGGCCCCCGGGTGCGCGGCGCACATGCGGGCGAGCGAATGGTGAAGCCGGTGCTGGCGGGCACACCGCTGGTGGTCATCGGCAAGGCATCCCTACCGCACTCCTTCACCTACGTGCCCGACCTGGCCGCCGCGATGATCCGGGCGGCGCAGGACCCAGCGCTGTGGAACCGGGTGTGGCATGCACCCACCGGCACCGCGGTGAGCCAGCGGCAGATCGCCCGCGCGTTCGCCGCAGCCGCCGGCGGTCGGGCGCCGCGGGTGGCCGCTGTGCCCGGCTGGGCTCTGCGGATCATTGGCCGGTTCTCCCCGGGAACGCAGGAACTGGTCGAAACCCTTTACCAGTTTGAGCAGCCGTTTGTGCTGGACTCACACGCCAGCGAGGCGGCCATGGGACTGCGGCCCACGCCGCTGGAGGAAGCAGCCGCCGCCACAATTGCCTGGTGGGGGGGCCAGGAACGGTAGCGGCGGCTGCGGGCTCTGGCTAGCGGATTCCTGCCTCCGCGGATGCCGTTTCAGGGGCGGCCGGCTCCGCGCGAGCGGCGGAGCGCGTCCCGGCGCGTCCCAGCTTGCCTGGCCACCAGATTCGCGGGCCGATGTCGTAGGCCAGGGCGGGGATCAGGAGTGAGCGGACCAGGATGGTGTCCAGCAGCACTCCGAAGGCCACGATGAAGGCCAACTGCGCCAGGAACATGATCGGGATGATGCCCAAGGCGGCGAAGGTGGCAGCAAGCACCACGCCGGCGGAGGTGATAACGCCGCCCGTGACGGCCAGGCCGCGCAGGATGCCGGCCCGGGTGCCGTGCTTAAGGGATTCCTCGCGGACCCGGCTCATCAGGAAGATGTTGTAGTCAACACCCAGTGCCACGAGGAAAACGAAGCCGAACAGCGGAACGGTGGCGTCTGCTCCCGGGAATCCGAAGATGTTGTTGAACACGAAGGCGGAGACTCCCATCGCGGCGCCGTAGGACAGGACCACCGAGGCGACCAGCAGGACCGGCGCCAGCACCGAGCGCAGCAGCAGCATCAGGATCAGGAGGATGACCGCGAGGACCACCGGAATGATGGTGACGAGGTCGCGCTGGGCCGTGGTGTTGGTGTCCAGGGCCGTCGCGGTGACGCCGCCGACGAGTGCACCGGCGTCGGTCTTCTTGAGCTCCCGGCGCAGATCGACAACAACGTTCTCGGCCTCGTTGGAGTCCGCCGCGAAGTTCAGTGTCGCGTTGATCAGGACCTTGCCGTCCCGGACCGAAGGAGTCGACGGTGCCGCGGGCGCACCCGGGGCCGCTGGCGCGCCGGTGATCGGCACTCCGCCGTCGGCCAGCAGGTAGGCATCCCCCACACCGTCAGTGGCTTTGGTCTTGTCCAGTACGTCCTGGGCCTTCGATTCTTCGGCGACGATCACGGCGGGACTGCCGGAACCGGCGTCGAAGTGCCGCGCCAGGGCGTCCTGCCCGTCCACCGCGTTGGAGGCAGTGAGGATGACGTCGGTCTGCGGGACGCCGTTTGCCTTGAGCTGCAGGACGCCGGCGGATGCTGCCAGCAGCAGCAGCACAGAGGTGATCCAGACGGCCCGGGGCCGGCGTGAAACAAGAGAACCGGTCGCGCGCCACAGGCCCTTCTGGCCCTCAAGTCCTGTGACGAGCTCGGGCTCGCGCTCGGTCTCCGGCAGCAGCTTGGGCCGGAAAGGCCAGAACGCAGTCCGGCCCAGCAGCGCCATCAGCGCGGGGAGCAGGGTCAGGGCCGCCAGGAGCGAGCACAGGATGCCGGCCGCCGCCACCGGGCCGAGGGCCTTGTTCGAGTTAAGGTCCGAGAACAGCAGACACAGGAGGGCGATGATAACCGTGGCGCCGGACGCCAGGATCGGCTCCCAGGCCGCCTTCCACGCGGTGAGGGCGGCGGCAGTGCGGTTTGTAGTGTGCGTCAAGGCCTCACGGAAGCGCGCCACATAGAGCAGCGCGTAGTCCGTCGCTGCACCGATCACCAGGATGGACAGGATGCCCTGGCTCTGCCCGTTGAGCTGGATCCAGCCGAGTTTGGCCATGCCGAAGACGAGCAGGATAGCGGCGGTGAGGGCAAAAACCGAGGTGAACAGCACCGTGATCGGCAGCAGCAGCGAGCGGTAGACAATCAGCAGAATCAGGAACACCGCGCCAAGGGCCACGAGCAGCAGAATGCCGTCAATGCCGGCGAAGGCGCTGACCAGGTCCGCGGTAAGCCCGGCCGGTCCGGTGACGAAGGTCCGCATTCCCGCCGGAGCAGATGCCTGTACTTCGTCGCGGAGTTCCTGGACCACTTGTTTCACCTCGTCGGATGAGCCGATCGGCACCACAAACTGCACCGCTTTGGCATCCTTTGACGGGATGGGCCCCACGACTGTGCTGCCGGCGCCGAGCGCTTCCAGCTTGCCCTTAAGCGCCGCCGCCTCGCCGAGCTGGGCCGGGGTGAAGGCCGCGTCGTTCTCAATGACGATGACTGCAGGTATTTCCTTGGAGTCCCGGAACTTGGCCTGCCAGTCCTGGGCCTCCGTGGCTTCGGCTCCCGCCGGCAGGAAGGAGGCCTGGTCATTCGAGGAAACCTCGCTCAGCCGGCCAAAGGTCGGACCGCCGATCCCGGCGATGGCCAGCCAGGTAATAACAAGGAGGACGGGAACCAGCCAGCGCAGCCAGAAGGGGACGCGGGTACTGCCCTGTGATGTCTTGGTCATGGTTCCTTCTCGAACGGGCCTGGATCAATGCAATTGAGTCTATAATAGACTATCTCCACAATGGAGATAACCCTGAAAGTTAACTTCCCGAGCGTGAGCGCGGAATCAGCAAAGCTACGGTGCCACGGGCTGCTGAAGTAAACTCCGGAAGGCACCTGCTGCGAAGCAGTGGGCAAGGCAGAAGGAGAGAGGAAGGTTCGCGTGAGAGTTGACCCGCCGGAACTCCCCGGACCCCAGGGTCCGCCTCCGCTGGTGCGACTCCTGCAGGAGTTCAGCCTCGAGGCCAACCGCTACGTGGATTCCGCCGGCGGCCGCAACGACATGCACCGGACGGACCTCAATGCCTTGGGTGTGATCATGCAGCACACCGCGAGGAACCAGGTTGTCACGCCCGGAGTGCTCCGCAAGGAACTCCACCTGAGCTCACCCGCCACCACCGCCCTGATTGATCGGCTGCACAGTTCCGGCCACGTGGTCCGCGAACGGCAAGGCCCGGACCGCCGCCAGGTCCAGCTCAGGATGACCCCGAAGGCCTACCGCGACGGCGGAGCCATGTTCCAGCCGCTCGCCCGGCACATGGCGGCCGCGATGGCCGAATTCACCCCGGCGGAACTGGACGTCGCGACACGGTTCATGGCCGCGATGATCGAGGCGACTGTCAGGGCCGGCCAAGAGGCCGCACAACAGCCGGCACCGTCTCCCGCCGACCCGCGCTAGTTGGCGTTTTCGAGCGCCGCATCGGCAATACCTCCGGGGCGGCCCGCCTGCCGGCCAAGATGGCGGCCACGGCCAGCCCGAGCGGGACCACCAGTGCCCAGCCGCTGAAAAGCAGCACGGCCAGCATCACAGCAGCGGCCACAATAACCCCGCACCAGGCCGGCGTCCGTGCGGGCAGCAAACGAATCCCGGCGAGCAGGCCAAACGCGGTCACGGCGGTGAAACAGGCCGACGCCGCCCCGATCTGGAACTGCATGTCGCCCAGCCCGGCTGCCGCCGCCCCGAAGGACAGCAACGTCATCACGCCCAGCAGTGCAAGGCTGGCCGTGGGCACCTCCCCCGGACCGGCACCCCGCGCAAGGAGCCGCGGCAGAACGCCGTCGGACGCCAGGCTTGCCCCCAGCCGGCTGGCGCCGGCAACAAAGGTGTTGACCGGGCCGAAAGTCAGCACCGCGGCGGCGACGGCGGTCAGCGGCGCCGCGAGTCCGCCGAGTCCCTTCTCAAGCAGTTGCGCGATCGGCACGTCGCTGCCCGGAAGGGCTGGACCCAGCACGGCGAGCGAGGCCGACACGACGCCGAGATAGACCACACCGACCACGATCAGGGTGAGCCAGGTGGCCCGTTTGAGGTCACGGTCCGGGTGGCGGAACTCCCCGGCGATGTGCGTGACCGCCTCCCAGCCGGCGAAGCAGAAGAAGAGCAGGCTGGCCACGCCGCCCACGGCCCAGTAGCCGTGCGGCGCGAACGGCTCGAAGTTCTCCGCCCTGGCAAACGGCGCGGCCAGCGCGATGGCCAGTGCCAGCAGTCCGACGAGCAGCACCATCAGCACCAGCTGGATGCCGCTGGACATCCGGATCCCGACGGCGTTGCTCGCGAAGGCGGCGGCCAGCAGCAAGGCAGCGGCCACCAACGCCGTCCCGCGGCCGCCGCCCAGCGCGTGGGCGATGTAGTTCCCGCCAATCACGGCCGTCGCCGGGGCACCGAACGGAATTGCGAAGTAGAAGAGGTAGCCCGCCACGGCCGAGGCACGGCGCCCGTAGGCACGCGTGACGAAGTGGGCAATTCCGCCGGCGTCGGGCTGCTGGCGGCTCATCTCAGCGAAACTGAAGGCCACGGGGGTGCAGAACACCAGCAGCAGGGTCCAGGCCAGGAGCGACGCCGGCCCGGCCTCCTTGGCGGCGATGGCCGGAAGGACAAGGATGCCCGAGCCCAGGATTGCCCCGACGTAAATGCCGGTGGCCCGGAACAGGCCGAGCCCTGCCTGCTTGCTGCTGTTGGTTTTCACTCCTCTAATCATCCGCTGAACCGACCCTGCCGGAAGCGGCAAAACGGACGGCTGCGCGCGAAATCCTGCCGTCTTCCCGGCCGCTTCCCCCGCTTTCGCGGATTTGTCGGTGCGGGGCGGTAGCGTTTTATTATGAGTGCGCAGCAGCCTGAAGATGTGTACAGCCACGGCCACCACGAGTCGGTGGTCCGCGCCCACGCCTCCCGGACGGCGGAGAACTCCGCGGCGTTTGTGATCCCGCACCTGACCCCGGGGGGTTCTGTGCTCGACGTCGGCTGCGGGCCGGGCAGCATCACGTGTGATTTCGCCGGACTCGCCGCCCCCGGGAAAGTCACCGGACTGGACCGCTCGCCCGAGGTGGTCAGCCAGGCGACCGCCCTCGCGGCGGAGCGCGGCGTGCAGAACGTCGAGTTCGTGGCCGGCAACATCTACGACCTCGACTTCGAAGACGAGACGTTCGACGTTGTGCACGCCCACCAGGTCCTGCAGCACCTCACGGACCCGGTGGCCGCCCTGCGGGAAATGCGCCGCGTCGCCAAGCCCGGCGGGATCGTGGCGGTGCGCGACGCCGATTTCCACGGCATGAGCTGGTACCCGGCCGTCCCCGAGCTGGATGAATGGATGGAGCTCTACCAACGGATCGCACGACGCAACGGGGCGGAGCCCGACGCTGGCCGCCGCCTGGTTTCGTGGGCCCAGTCCGCCGGGTTCACCGACGTCGCGCCCTCCAGCAGCAACTGGCTCTACGCCACCGGCCAGCAGCGCCGTTGGCAGGCCCGGGTGTGGGGCGAACGCGTGCTGCACTCGGCATTCGCGGACCAGGCACTCGAATACGGCTTCGCCAACGCCGCCGACCTTGCCCGGATTTCGGCCGGCTGGCACCGCTGGGGTTCCACGGCCGACGGCTGGTTCCTGATCCCCAACGGCGAAGTGATCGCCCGGGCGTGAGTGGCGGTCCGTTATCCACATAACCGGTGCTGGCTCTGGAGCTCGAAGGGCAGATTTTTTAGCATCAAGACATGATCATCCAGGCAGGTTTTGACTTCGAGATACTCGCCCGCCCGCTCATCATCCAACACAACATGCTGATGCCAAGCCTTGTGCTGATCTGCCTGGACGCGGACATGCAACTAAGCGACGTGGATGTCGTCCCCGGGGATTTCGCGGGCTGCCTGGTCCCTTTCCAGGATGCCGTCCTCGCGGGACTGGACCCGGACGACACGAAGTACTTTGCGATCGCCCATCCCGGCAGCTTCGGTGCAAGCTGCGGCTATCCGGATCCGGTTCTGGACGAGGCCCATGACTTGGAATCGAAGGCGGCCGAACGGGGCATGCAGCTGATCGGCCACTTCGCCATCGACGAAACGGGCTATATGTCTGCCCGCGCCCGCTCGTACTTTGACCAGTATCCGCGTCACGCGGACCTGCCAAGGACCATGTTCCACTGGTCGCATTCAAAGCATGGCAGGTGTGGCTGAGCCCTTGCGCATGCCGGATCTTCCGGGTTCACACCAGCCATTCCCCGCCGGCGGATCAGCCGCTAGGGTGCACTCAGACACCCTGTGACGAGGAGGAAGCATGCGCAACGTGACGGCCGGCCTGTTCAGTTCCGTGGACGGCGTGGTGGAAGACCCGTTCCTGTGGCAATTCGACAGCTTCGATGAGGAGCTGGGCGCGGGGATGAACGAGATGATGGGCCGGATCGATACCGGGCTCCTGGGCCGCGTCGGGTACCAGCAATGGGCGGAGTACTGGCCGAACGCCGAAGCCGACGCCGACTTCGGCGGGTTCATCAACCCGCTGCCCAAATATGTGGCGTCCCGCACCCTGACCGGCGAGCTGGCGTGGCAGAACTCGCAGCTGATCGCGGGGCCGCTGGAGGATTTCGTCGCGGGCCTGAAGGACGGCGACGGCGGCGACATCGGCGTGTTCAGTAGCATCTCGCTGGCCCGCCAACTGTTCTTCGCCGGGCTGCTCGACAGCCTGATGCTGATCGTCCATCCCGTGATCGCGGGCAATGGCCGCAGGCTCTTCGCCGACGGCGATCCGCTGACCCGGCTTGAGCTGCAGTCGTCCCAGCAGACGAGCAAGGGCAACATGATTCTGAGCTACGGCCTGCGCGGCAGCTGAGGGGAGAGCCTGGCTCCCGATAACCTCCCGACGGCCGGCAGCACCCGGCGTGAAAGGGGCGTCCGCGGCCGTAAACTGAATCAGTGCAACCCTCCCTTTGGCTGGCCCTGGCCGGCGCCGGTGTCCTGATCAGCTTTACGCCCGGCGCGGGCGCCATCAACACGATGAGCAATTCCCTGAACTCCGGCTTCCGGCGTTCCATCTGGGGGATCCTCGGGCAGCAGGCCGCGCTGGTGGTGCACATCGTGATCGTGGCCCTCGGCGTGGGGGTGCTGGTGGCCAGCTCTCCGGTCGCCTTCAACGTGATCCGCTACGCAGGCGCCGCCTACCTTGTCTACCTGGGCATCCAGCAGTTCCGGCACAAACCCGACCTGGACCAGGAAAAGGCCGCCGCGCTGCGCAACGAGCCGGCATTCTCCATGTTCCGCCGCGGCCTGTGGGTCAACCTGTTGAACCCCAAGGCGATCGTGTTCTTCCTGGCTTTTATGCCGCAGTTCATCCGCCCGGAGAACCCGCTCCTGCCGCAGTACCTGACCCTGTCAGCCACGGTGATCGTGATCGACATCCTGGTCATGTGGTTCTTCTTCGCGGCCGCAGCCAAGACCTTCCAGCGTTTCACCCACGACGCCCGCGGCCAGCGCATCCTCAACCGGACGTTCGGCGTGCTGTTCATGGCCGTCGGCGTCATGCTGGCCCTTATCCACTGACGGGCCCAGGCTACGGCCAGTTATGGCTGGATGGCGCTCAGCTTCCGAAGGTCGGCCTTCCTGATCTTGCCGCTGGCGGTCCGGGGCATCTCATCGACAAACAGCACGGACTTGGGAATCTTGTAACGTGCCAGGCGTCCATCCAGGTACCGTCTGAGCTGCTCTTCCGTGAGGTGGGCACCCTCGCGCAGCAGAACCACAGCCCGGGGCACTTCACCCCATTTCTCATCCGGCACGCCAATCACGGCCACGCTTCCCACCGCCTCGAGTTCCGTGATGGCCTGCTCCACTTCTGCGGGATAAATGTTCTCGCCGCCGGAGATGATCATGTCCTTGATCCGGTCCGAGACGAAGAGGAACCCGTCGTCATCCTTGTATCCCATATCGCCTGACTTGAACCAACCGCCCTCTGCATAGGACTTGGCGGTGGCGTCCGCGCGGTTCCAGTACTCGGGGATCACGTTCGGGCCCTTTATCTGGATCTCGCCGGCCGTCCCCGGCGCAGCGGTGTCCCCGTCGAAGCCGGCGATTCGCACATCGGTGAAGAACTGCGGAAGTCCGGCCGATCCAGCCTTATCCCTGGACCGGGCCGCCGGCAGGGTGGTGGCGCCCGGCGCAGTCTCGGTCATGCCGTAGCCATTGGAGAACCGCATGCCGCGCGCTTCATACGCCTCCAGCACCCGCATCGGCACCGCTGACCCGCCACAGGTGAGCTTGTTCAAGGAGCTGAGGTCCGCCGTGGCCCACGCCGGGTGCTCGGCGAGCATCTGATAGGTGGTCGGCACCCCGCTGATGGTGGTCGCCCGGTGCCGCTCAATGAGTTCCAGTGTCCGGCCGGGGTCGAACTTCGGCTCCAGCACCACAGTTCCTCCCTTGAGGAGGGTGGGCAGGACGCCCATGTCCAGCGACGCCACGTGGAACATCGGCGAAATCATCCGCGCCACGTCTTGCGAGGAGAAGTCGAAATCAACGATCACGTTGATGCAGTTCCACGTGACGTTGCCGTGGGTCAGCAGGGCCCCTTTGGGCCGGCCCGTAGTCCCGGAGGTGTAGAGGATCATGGCACCGTCGTCCAGCGTGACCGGTTCGTCGACCGGCTGGTCCGAACCGGAGGCCACCAGGTCCGCAAAGTCCTCCACCGCCGTCGGGCCCCCGGCGGCTCCAATGCGCACCGCCGGGTTATTGCCGGCGCCGGCATCGTCTACGACGACGAGCCTTGCCACTGCCGTGCCGGCCGACCCGCGGGCTGCCAGGTCGCCGAGGCTGCCTGCATGGACCAGTACCCCGGCGCCGCAGTCCTGCAGCTGGAACTGGATTTCCGGGGGTGCCAGCCGCGTGTTGAGCGGGACGAAAATGGCACCCAGGGTGCCGCACGCAAAGAGGGTTTCCAGGAAGGACGGGTGGTTCTCGCCCAGGTAGGCAACCCTGTCGCCCTTGGCCACGCCGCGGTCCCCCAGGGCGTTGGCGAGGCGGACGGTCCGGTCCGCGAACTGTTCATAACTAAGTTCCCGGTCACCGCTGATCAGGGCGGTCTTGTTGCCGGACTTCGGGCGGCGACGTTGCAGCCACGAACCGATGCCAAAATTTTCCACGGCGAATCCTTTCTACTGTGAGGTTAGCCCGTGTGAGGGGACCCGATGAAGGGTCAGGCCCGGACGGCGCGGAGGTCGTTGTTCTTCGGTTCCCGGGTCAGCAGGATGAAGACGATGGAGACGACCGACATGATCGCCAGATACCAGACCACTGATGCCGTGTCCTGGCCTGAGTCCTTGAAGATCTGGGCCACGATGCCCGGAGTGAACCCGGCCCCAAGCAGGGTTGCCAGCTGGTAGCCCAGGGACGCCCCGGTGTAGCGGGAGGTGGTGCCGAACTGCTCGGACACGAAGGCCGCCAATGGACCGAACAGTGTGGAGTGGATCATCAGGCCGATGGCGAACGCCACGAAGATCAGCATGATGT
This sequence comes from Pseudarthrobacter sp. PH31-O2, assembly GCF_030063265.1. Lineage (NCBI taxonomy): Bacteria > Bacillati > Actinomycetota > Actinomycetes > Micrococcales > Micrococcaceae > Pseudarthrobacter > Pseudarthrobacter sp. PH31-O2. The sequence continues at coordinate 144,384 of NZ_JASIST010000008.1, forward strand.
TGTTGGAGGAGAGCAGCTGGAACATCGGCACCAGGTAGATGATGAAGAGAACCAGTCCGCCGATCATCACCGGCCGCCTGCCCACCCTGTCGGAAAGCCGGCCGCCCATGATCACGAACACGATGGAGATCAGGGAGGCAGCAGCAAAGGCGTACAGCACGCCCTGGCGGTCGGCGCCCTTGGAGACGGCGTAGGTCACCGAGAACGTGGCCAGGACCACCTGGAGCGCGAAGCCTGCGGCGCCGGCGAGCATAGTGAAAATCAGGGTCTTGGGCCGCCGCAGGACCTGTACCAGGGGCGCGGCCGGCTTTGCCGTGATTCCGGCGCCGTTTGCCTGCGCCGCGCTCTCCCGCTCAGCTTTTTCCTGTTCAATGGCGGCTTTGAAGATAGGGCTTTCGGAAACCTTGAGCCGGACGAACATGCCCACGCCCAGCAGCACGAAGGAGAGCAGGAACGGCACCCGCCAGCCCCAGGCGAGGAACTGATCGTTCGGGAGCGCTGAGAACGCGCCCATGATCAGGGTGCCCAGGACGGCGCCGGTGGGCGCCCCGGCGTTGACGAACGAGGCGGCAAAACCGCGTTTGCCTGATTCGGAGTGCTCCAGCGCCATGAGGGCGGCCCCGCCCCATTCACCGCCGACGGCGATGCCCTGGAAGACACGAAGAATCACGAGGAGCACCGCACCCCAGGGGCCGGCCACCGAGGCACCCGGGACCAGCCCGATCAGGGTTGAGGCCACGCCCATGACCAGCATCGAGATGATCAGCATGTTCTTGCGGCCCATCCGGTCGCCGAAGTGGCCGAAGATGATGCCGCCAACCGGGCGGGCCACGTAGCCCGCGGCAAACGTGCCGTAGGCGGCCACCACGCCTACCCAGTCGTCCATGCCGCTGAAGAAGACCTTCGGGAAGACGATCGCCGCGGCCGTGGCGTAGAGGAGGAAGTCGTAGTACTCGATGGTGCTGCCCAGGTAGCTGGAGGCAATGACGGTGCGCGCTTCCTTGCGTCGCTCGGCGGTGCCCATCGCTTGAAGCTGAGTGAGTCCTGACATGGTTGTTCCTTTGAACAGAGGGAGGGTTCGTAGAGGGGGCTTTTTACTTGTAGAAGCGGGCGAGGAACTCGGCGACGACGGCGGGCCGCTCCTGGCCTTCGATCTCGATGGTGTTGGCGACCTTGATCTGGGCACCGCCCTTGACCTCGGTCACTTCGCTGATGGTGGACCGCATCCGGATCCGCGCGCCCACCTTGACCGGGGACGTGAAGCGGACTTTGTCCAGTCCGTAGTTGACCTTCGTGGTGACGCCGTCGACGTCGAACAGCTCGCCCCAGAAAGGGATGATGAGCGAGAGGGTGAGGAAGCCGTGGGCGATGGGGGCGCCGAACGGGCCGTCCTTGGCGCGTTCCGGGTCAACGTGGATCCACTGGTCGTCACCGGTGGCGTCGGCGAACTTGTTGATCTGTTCCTGGGTGATTTCGCGGTACTCGGTGACCCCGAGATCGGTGCCGGCGAGCGTGAGCAGTTTGTCGAAATCGACGACGAGATTGGGCATGATGTCCTCCTGGAGGGCTGGGTGGGGCAGGGAACTGTCCGACGGCGGTGCCGGAGCGGGGTGTGTTGGATTTGGTGGGTGCCGGGGTCAGCGGGTGAAGGCGCTTTCGCCGGTCAGGGCCCGGCCGACGATGAGGGCGTTGATTTCGTGGGTGCCTTCGTAGGAGTAGACGGCCTCGGCGTCGGCGTGGAAGCGTGCGACATCGGTTTCAAGGGTGATGCCGTTGCCGCCGACCACTTCGCGGGCCAGGGCCACGGTTTCGCGCATCAGCAGGGATGTCTGCATCTTGGCCAGGGCGGAGTCCTGGTCCCGGTAGATGCCGTTGGACTGCTGCTCGGTGAGCCGCACCACGAGAGACAGCGCCGAGGTGACGTTTCCGAGCATCCGGGCCACTTTTTCCTGGACCAGCTGGAAGGATCCGAGCGTGCGGCCGAACTGCCGGCGTTCCGTGACGTAGCGCAGGGCCGCCTCGAATGCACCGGCCGCGATCCCGGTGGCAATCCAGGCGACGTCCGAGCGCATCGCGCGCAGCATTGCCGCGACGTCCCGGAAGGACTCCACGTTGTGCAGGCGCATCGATTCGGGCACCCGTACGCCCTCGAGGGTGATGTGGGCGTTCTGCATCATCCGTAACGCGGTCTTGCCGTGGATCTTCTCCTGCGTCACGCCGGGGGCTTCCCGCTCGACGAGGAAGGCCTTGACCTGGCCGTCGGCCACGTCGCGGGCAAACACGGCCAGGACGTCCGCGGTGGCGGCGCCGCCGATCCAGCGCTTGGCGCCGTCGAGGATCCAGGTGTCGCCCTCACGGCGGGCGGTGGTGGAGAGCCCGCCGGCGATGTCGGAACCGGACTCCGGCTCGGTCAGCGAGAAGACCCCCTTGAGCGAGAAGTCGATGACCTTCGGCATCCATTCGGCCTGCTGTTCCGCGGAGGCACCGACCCGGATCGCGGTCCGGAACAGTCCGGCCTGGGCTGTGTAGAAGGTGGCGAGCGAGGCGTCGGTGCGGGCGAGCTCGAAGATCCGGAAGCCCTGGTAGATTCCCCGGGCCGGGCTGCCCTCCGGGCCGCGCAGTTCGGCCGGCTCCATCAGGTCCAGGCCGATCAGCGGCTCGGCGAGCTCATCCGGGAACTCGCCGCGTTCCCAATAGTCCGCCAGCAGCGGCCGGGCCTTCTCGTCGAGGAAGGTCCGCAGCCTGCCCAGCACGCGGCGTTCCCCCGCGGTCAACAGGGACTCGGCGTCGTAGTAGTCGCAGACGCCGTACAGCCGGGTTTGTTGTTCGGTATCGACAGTCATCTCAGCCTCCCAGTCCGAGCAGGCGGACGGCGTTGTGCTTGAGGATCTTGGGCCGGACCTCGTCCTTGAGCGGCAGGTCCGCAAAGGCGCGCAGCCACTTCTGCGGGGTGATCAGCGGGAAGTCGGTGCCGAAAAGGACCTTGTCCTGCAGCACGGAGTTGGCCATCTTCACCAGCGATTCCGGGAAGTACTTCGGGGACCAGCCGGAGAGGTCGATGAAGACGTTGGACTTGTGCGTGGCGATGGAGTTCGCCTCGTCCTGCCACGGCACCGAGGGGTGGGCCATGATGATCTGCAGTTCCGGGAAGTCCGCCGCGACGGCGTCCAGCAGCAGCGGGTTGGAGTAGCCCAGCTTGATGCCGTAGCCGCCCGGGAGCCCGGCGCCCATGCCGTTTTGTCCGGTGTGGAAAATCGCCGGGAGGCCGAGTTCCTGCAGGGCGGCCCAGAGCGGGTAGAACTGTTCGTTGGAGGGGTCAAAACCCTGTAGGGACGGGTGGAACTTGAACCCGCGGGCACCCAGGTCGATGGCCTGGTGCTTGGCGCCCTGGATGGCCTCGGCGCCGGTCCGTGGGTCCACGCTGCCAAACGGGATCAGCACGTCGTTGTTCCGCGCGGCGCCGGCGACGAGGTCTTCGATGCTGTTCGGCTCGTGTTTGAGCTGGGTGCGGGCATCGACGGTGAACACGACGGCGGCCATGTTCAGTTCGCGGTAGACCTCGGCGATCCGGTCCAGCGACGGGGTGCGGTCCTCGGACTTGAAGTACTTGGCGGACGCTTCGCTGAGGGCCGACGGCAGGGATTCGTGGCCGTGGCCGTCCACCTCAAGGTGGACGTGCATGTCGATCGCGTCGAGCTTTGCCGCGTCGATGCCGAGTTCATAGCGCTGGGAGGCCATGTCAGCGGACCTCTGCCGGTTCGGGCTTGAGCTCTTCCGGAAGCGGCAGGAATTCCTCGCCGACGCTTTGCAGCTTGTCGCCGAAGAGCTTGCCAAAGTTTTCGATCAGGTCGGCATAGCCCCAGCCACCTTCGCGGTACTCGGTAACGGCAGCCCCCGGGTGGGTCCAGAGCTGCAGACGGTCCCCGCCGGCGCCGATCGCCTGGCCGGTGATGCCGGCAGCTGCGTCGGAGGCGAGGAAGGCAACGAGTCCGGCGACGTCGTCGGCGGTTCCGAACCCCAGATCGTGACGGAAGAAGGCCGGCATGGCCTCGCCGCGTTCGTCCGCTTCGACGGCCTTCTGGAAGTACGGGACGGTCTTGGTCATGGCGGTGGCGGCCACCGGGATGACGGCGTTGGCGGTGACGCCGGCCTTCTTCATTTCCAGCGCCCAGGTGCGGACCATGCCGACGATTCCGGCCTTGGCGGCGGCGTAGTTGGTCTGGCCGAAGTTGCCGCGCTGGCCGGTGGGCGATCCGATGGTGATGATGCGGCCGGCGATACCGTTTTCCTTGAAGTAGGCGAACGCTTCGCGGGCGCAGGTGAAGGTGCCCTTGAGGTGGACGTTGATGACGAGGTCAAAGTCCTCGTCCGTCATCTTCAGCAGGGACTTGTCCCGCAGGATGCCGGCGTTGGTGACCAGGATGTCGAGCCGGCCGAAAGCCTCCACCGCTTTCTGCACGAGCTGCCGGGCGGCTTCGGTGCTGCCCACCGGAGCGACGACGGCGACGACGCGGCCGCCGTCGGCCTCAATGGTCCGGACCGCTTCAGCGGCCACGTCGGCATCCACATCGTTGATCACGACGGCGGCGCCCTGGCGGGCGAGTTCCCGGGCGTACGCCAGACCCAGGCCGCGGCCGCTTCCGGTGACGATTGCTACTTTCCCTGACAGGCTCATGCTGCTCCTTTGCACTGCGCCTTGCGGCGGATATCCCAGGGAGCCTGCGTGTGATGCACATCTCCCTTGACTGCTTCAATTAGAAACTTAATCCTTGAGAATGTCAATGATTTATTTCTGCATCCAATCAGCTTCCCCACCCGCCGCATTCACCGCTCCCGGTGCACGCTTTTCGCAGGCGCGGTGCACGTGGGATCATTGAATAATTCAACGACCCGGCTGGCTACCCGCCCGAAAGGCACCATGACACAACAGGTACACCTCGCCGCCGAAAGCTCCGGCGAGGCTTCCACCCGGCTGGCGGAATCAAGCATCAGCACTGACATAGGCTTCCTGCTGGCCAAGCTGCACGCCGCCGGCAGCGTGCTCAACAACGCGGCCCTTGCAGAGTTCGGGCTGAAGGAGCGGTCCTACTCCGTGCTGGCGCTGGCCTGCGGCAATCTGGGACCCACCCAACGCGAACTGGCCGAGTTCCTCAGCCTGGATCCCAGCCAGATCGTGGCACTCATTGATGAGCTGGAACAGCGCGGCCTCGTGGAAAGAAAGCCGGGACCCTCAGACCGGCGGCAGAAACTGGTGTCCGCCACAAAAGCAGGCCGCACCCTCCACGCTGCCGCCCAGAAGGCAACCCAGGCCGCCGAGGCGCGACAGCTGGTCATGCTTACCGGCGAGGAGGTGGCGTCTCTGCGGTCCATTCTCCGCAAGGCCGTCTGGTCCGGGAGTCCCGCAGGCCAATAGTTCAAACCTTGCAAATATGATGTGACAAAGCCTGTAACATCCACCGCCGGGAACTAGCCAAGCGGACACCGATCATCCATGCTTGCACTATGACCTCAGCGCCGAGCCAGTACCGGATCATCGCGGTCTGCACCGGGAACATCTGCCGGTCGCCGATGGCCGAACTGATGCTGGCGGAGGCCATCGCCGCGGATGGCCTGGCCGGCGCCGTCGTTGACTCGGCGGGGATCACGGCCTACGAAGTGGGCCGCCCGATTGATCCGCGGGCCGCCCGCAAACTCACCGCCAACAGCATTTCCTCGGAACGTCACGTGGCACGCGAATGGGACACCAGATGGTTCCACAACCGCGACCTCATCCTTGCCCTGGACGTGGACCATTTCGGCTGGTTGCAGCAGGCCGCACCGGACCGCGAATCCGGGTCCAAGATCCGGATGCTGCGCAGCTTCGATCCGGCCGTCGCGGGCAAGGATCCCCTCGACCAGGGCATCGACGACCCCTGGTACGGCGGCCACGCGGACTTCGACCTCACCTGGGACCTGATCCACGCCGCACTGCCCGGGATCGTGGCGCATGTCCGGACGGAGCTGTCCCGGCGTCAACGGCCCGGCGGGCAACAACCGGGCAGTGATCAACCGGGCAGTGATCAACCCAATGCAGGGCAGCGGGTACGCTCTAAATCATGAGTCCCGCACCCGTCATCATCGCCATCGACGGACGATCCGGCGCCGGCAAGACCACCTTGGCGATCGAGCTGGCGGCGACGCTCCGCGAGCACCACAAGGTCTCCCTCTTCCATCTGGAAGACATCTATCCCGGCTGGAACGGGCTTGTGGCCGGCGTCGAGCGTTACGTCTCCACGGTCCTGGCCCCGCTGCACCGCAGCGAGCCCGCCGAATGGGTCAGTTGGGACTGGACAGCCCACTACGACGGCGCCACCCGCACCACCCAGCCCGCTGAAATCGTCCTGGTGGAAGGCGTGGGTGCTGCCGCCGCAGCCGCCCTCCCCTTCCTGGCCGCCGTAATCTGGGCCGATTCGCCCGAACAAGACCGGCGCAGCAGGGCCCTGGCCCGCGACGGTGAAACGTACGAACCGTTCTGGGACAAGTGGGCCGCCCAGGAGCAGGAGTGGCTGGCCGGGGATGACGTTCCGGCCCGCGCCGATGTCCGGGTGCTGAACCGTGCCGACGGCGCCGCGCCTGCGGAAGTACTGCAGTCCCTCTTGTACCTGCCGGCTCTGGCTTCGGTGCTGCTGCCCGAACGCAGTGCACGCACCGGGCTGGAGCTGCAGGCCGAACGGATCGACGCCGTCCCGGACCCGGTCCTGGTGTTCGAAGCCCTTTTCGGCGGCTCGGCCAATGCCGTCTGGCTCGACTCATCGCTGACGCCCGTGGCGCCCGACGGCGGTGCGGCGGCGGAACGCAGCCGCTTCAGCATCCTGGCGGACGACGGCGGCCCTTACGGACAGTCGGTCCGGCACAACTCGGGGACGACTTGTGTGAGCGTCGGAAACGCCAGCGTCACCACCGAGGGGCCGTTCTTCCGCTGGCTCGACGGCGTCTGGGGCCAGCCCACACTCCGCGGCCCCAAGGACTACCCGTGCGGGTTCACCTTGGGCTGGCTCGGCTACCTCGGCTACGAACTCAAACGTGAGACCGGCGGCAGCGACGTATCGGCCGGGACCCCGGATGCCTGCCTGCTTTTCGCCGGTCGCGCAGTGGTCCTGGACCACGTGGAGCGCACGGTCTGGCTGCTGGCGCTGGGCGCCGCAGACGCCGGAGACTGGCTGGCTACTGCCCGCTCCGCCATCACCGAGGCAAGCAACCGAAAGCCGGCCGGCGCCGGCCACGTCCTCGAACCCCGCGCACCCGGCCACGGCGGCCCGGACTTTACGGCCCGGGACTCGGAAGCATCCTATAAGTTCAAAATCAGCCGGGCGCAGCACGAGATTACCGAGGGCAACAGCTACGAGGTCTGCCTGACCACCGCACTGACCGCCAATCTTCCCGCCGCGACCCTCGAGCCTTGGCAGGCGTACCTGATGCTGCGGCGGGGCAATCCCGCGCCGTTCGCCAGCTACCTGCGCTTCGGTGACCTCACTGTGGCGAGCACCTCGCCGGAGCGGTTCCTGCGGATCGCGCCCGACGGTGCCATGCGCGCCGAGCCGATCAAGGGCACCCGGCCCCGGGATGCGGATCCGGCACGGGACGCGTTGCTGCGGCACGAGCTCGAGTCCTCCCCGAAGGACCGCGCCGAGAACATCATGATCGTGGACCTGCTCCGCAACGACCTCAGCCACTTCGCCGTGCCGGGCTCGGTATCGGTCAGCAGGCTCTGCGCGATCGAAAGCTACGCCACAGTGCACCAGCTGGTCAGCACCATCGATGCCCGCCTCAAACCGGGGATGCCCCGGGCCGAGGCCGTTGCGGCGTGTTTTCCCGCCGGCTCCATGACGGGCGCCCCCAAGGTCAGCACCATGGCCATCCTCGACCGGCTTGAGGGAGCACCCCGCGGCGTGTACTCCGGCGCGATCGGCTATTTCTCGCTCAACGGCGCGACCGACCTGGCCGTCGCCATCCGGGCCCTCGTTCTCACTCAGCTGCCCGGCGGCCGCGCCGGGCTCAGCCTCGGCGTCGGCGGTGCCATTACGGCAGACTCCTCACCCCAGGCGGAGTACGAAGAGATCCGGACCAAGGCCTTCGGCGTTCTCACTGCGCTGGGCGCGCAGTTCCCGGCCGGCTGACTCGTTCGCTGCGGCGCTACTGCAACGTGGCCGTCAGGCGGGCCACATTGTCCACATACTTTACCCCCACGGGCCGCCGCATCCAGTCCTCGAGCGTCAGTTCGCGCGAGAGCCCCCGGTAGGTGTCGGCCACGGCGCTGACGCGTCGCACCACGTCCGCGCCCAGGAGCATCACTGAAACCTCAAGGTTCAGCGAGAAGGAGCGCATGTCCATGTTGCTGGAGCCCAGCACGGCGACCTCGTCATCGATGGTGAAGTGCTTGGCGTGCAGCACAAACGGCGCCTTGTACAGGTAGATGCGTACCCCGGCTTCGAGGAGCGCCTCATAGTAGGACTGCTGGGCGTGGTGGACGAGGAACTGGTCGCCCTTTTCCGAGACGAACAGCTCGACCTCCACGCCGCGCTGGGCTGCCGTCGTCACGGCGTACAGCAGTGAATCGTCCGGGACGAAATAGGGGCTGCAGATCGAAATATTGTGCTGGGCGGAGTAAATCAATGTGGTGAAAAGCCGCAGGTTGTTTTCCGTGATGAAGCCGGGGCCGCTGGGAACCACCTGCGCCGTCACGTCGCCTGCGTGTGTTTCGGGCCGGTGCGCGAGCTGATCCTCGAGGGACTCGTCCGTTTCACTGAGCCAGTCCGTGGCGAAGACGACGTTGAGGGTGGTGACAATCGGCCCGCGCAGGCTCGCCATCAGTTCGACCCATTCGCGGCCGACTTTGCGGTGCCTGGGGTTGTTGTAGGAGGGCTCGATCAGGTTCTGCGACCCGGTGAAGGCAAGCTCGCCGTCGATCACCATGATCTTGCGGTGGTTGCGCAGGTCCGGCCGGCGCCATTGACCGTGCACAGGCCGCAGCGGCAACATCGGCCGCCAACGGATTTTGCTGGCCTTGAGCCGGGCGATCAGCTTGCTGTAACCCTGGATGCGCAGGGTGCCGAGGTGGTCAAACAGAAGCCGGACTTCGACGCCGCGCTCGGCGGCCTCTTCCATCGCGGTCAGCAGATCGTCGGTGACGTGGTCGGAGCTCAGGATATAGAACTCGGCGTTGACAAATGACTCTGCTTTACGGACGGCCGCTGCCATCGCCTTGATCGAGTCCGGGTAGCCGGGCAGGAGCTCCACCTGGTTGCCGTCCACCATCGGCAGTGAACCGAGGGTTTGGTTCAGTTCCGCTGCGGAGGCCACCCATTCCGGGCCGCTGTACCGGCTTTCCTGCATCGCCAGATCGGCGGTGCCGGCCCGTACCCGGGTATTCACGGCGTCCTGCTGCGCACGGCGCCTGCGGGACAGCCTGAAGTTGCCAAAAAGCAGGAACAGGACCAAGCCCAGTGCGGGGACAAAAAAGATGATCAGGAGCCAGGCCATGGCCGTGGTGGGACGTCGGTTTCCGGGGATGATGCCCAGTGCCAGCACCCGGATCCCCAGGTCCACGACGGACAGGATCAGCAGCATCCAGGGCGGGAGTGTCTCCGCCAGCGAAAATGGCCACAGCACAGGTGAACCCCTCAAGTTCCAGACCCGCGGAACCTTTCCGGAACGGGCAACCGTCAAATCCTATCCCGTGGTCCGCGGCGCTAAGCTAAAGTCATGAATTCTCCTGCCGGTGTTCCCGGCCCGGCCCCGGTGCTGGTCTTCCTGGATCCCGCGTTCGACGGCGGCCGGGTGGCCGATGCCACGAAGCCGCAATTGATGGCGACGGACCAGGGGGCCACCCGCGGCGACGGTGTTTTCGAGTCGCTGCTGGCCGTTGGCGGGCAGCCACGGAAGCTTCAGGCGCACCTGAATCGGCTGGCCGGTTCCGCCGGGTTGCTGGAGCTTGACCTCCCGGCGGAGGAGCGCTGGCGCCGGGCGATCGCGACGGCCATCAGCGAGTACCGGGGCCGGCACGTACCCGGCGCCGGAGACTCAACGGACGACGAACTCGTTGTTAAACTGCTCGTGACCCGGGGCGTTGAAGGCGCGGCGGGGCCCACCTGCTGGGTCCAGGCCTCCGTCCCCGGCGCCATCGGCCGGCGCCAACGTGAGACCGGGATCGACGTCATCCTGCTGGACCGCGGCTATGACAGTGAAGTCGCGGAACGGGCGCCCTGGCTGCTCATGGGCGCCAAGACGCTCTCCTACGCCGTCAACATGGCCGCGCTGCGCTACGCGCATGCCCGGGGTGCCGACGACGTTATCTTCACCTCCGCGGACGGCAAGGTCCTGGAGGGGCCGACGTCGACTGTCCTGCTTGCCCATCTGGAAACCGCCGACGACGGTGCCGGCGGCGTGCGGACCCTCCGGCGGCTCATAACCCCGCAGCTCGACAGCGGGATCCTGCCCGGCACCTCGCAGGGTGCCCTGTTTACCGCGGCGAAGGCCGCCGGCTGGGAGCTGGGCTACGGACCGCTTGAGCCCCGCGACCTCTACGACGCCGACGCCGTGTGGCTCATCTCGAGCATCCGGCTGCTGGCGCCCGTCAACCACATCGACAGCAGGGAAATCGGCACCCCGGAACAGCGCAAGCAGCTCACCGCGGAGCTCAACGCGCTGTACGCCACCATCGGGTAGGCACAGTGATCGGGGCAGCTTTCAGGCCCTGAGCTGCGCGCGTGGCCGCTGGGCGCCGGCGGTACCGGATCCCGTTCGGACGGGATTGTTCCGGCGGAGTACCCTCTCCCGGACTTCCTGGACCAGTGCGGCGATCACGGCCAGGCTCGTAAACAACGAATAAAACGGCATCAGCGGCAGCGCACATACATGCCGCAAGTCTTTCCACGCCCGGTTGGCGCCCAGCGCGCACACCGGCAGGACCAAAGACACAAGCAGGCCCAACCAGGCCAGGACCACCCAGTCGACGCCGGCCGGCGGGCGGTAGCCGGCCGCAAGGAGGACGGCCACGCCGAGGAGCAACGGGATCTGAAGCGCAGGAAGGACCACCATGGTAATGGCGTGGAACACCAGCTGCGTTCCGAACGGGCCGTACCGGAGATTGCCGATCAGATCTTTGTGCAAGGCCATGGTCTGCAACAGGCCGAGGTACCTGCGGACCCGTCGGCGCCAGAGGCCGCCAACGGTCAAGGGAGACTCCGCCAGGACAACAGCCCTCGGGGCGTATACCACCCGGTAGCCTGCCTTGTGAACCCGCCAGGCCAGTTCCAGGTCTTCGCTCACCGTGTCCTGCCGGAACAGTCCCACGTGTTCGAGCACACTGCGCGGGAAGGCGCCGATGGCACCCACGTCGGTGGGTATACAGCCGACTACCGCCAGGGCGCGCCGGACCAGGCCGCCGCCGATGTGGCCGGTGAAGGTTAGCACCCGGCCCTGGACCCCTTTGACCTTCACCGGCCGGCCATCACCACAGACCGCGCCGGTTCGCTCGTCGTCAAATCCGCGGAGCATCATCCCGACGGTGTGCCGGGAAAGAATGACGTCCGCATCGATAAACATCAGGATCTCGCCGGCGGCGTTGCGGATCCCGAAGTTCAAGGCCGCCGCCCTGCCGGCGTTGGCCTGCGCCAGAACCTTAATCCGGGGATCCCTGGCAGCGAGAGCCGCCATAATCGTGGCGGTGCAGTCCGTTGAACCGTCATCCACCAGGATCAGCTCGTACCGGTCGTAGCGGGTGCGCTGAATCGATCGGACGCAGTTCTCAATAGCGGCTGCCTCGTTGAATGCCGGGACAATTATCGACACACGGGGCCACGCATCGAACATCGTGGGGACTTCGCGGCGTCGGCGATGGGCGCTCCGAAGTTCGAACCAGACGGCAAGCGGCACAACGAGCAGTTTCACCAGCCCGAACAACAGGACCGGCAGCCCGAGGAGGACGAGCGGGAACTGGGCCGCCGGGAGCGCTGCGGTGACGTTCATTTCAACCCATGGCATCGGCGAACGGCCCCATGCAGTGCCGGAACGACGCCGGGTTGAAGGAGGGCAGGATAAAGGACGCCAGCACCGCATCGAGCAGCTCAGGCGCGAGTCCGCTGTTCGATCCGAAGCGGGCGTTCACCGCCAGAACCACGGGTGTCCCGTCGGCGCGTCGACGAACGTCCACCTCCACAGGCCCCGTGAGGCCCAGCGCGCGGACCGCAGCCATCGCCACGTTGCCCACGTCGATCGCTTCGCCCGCCTCGGCCCGGCGAGTGGTCACGGCGTTGCCAACGATGCGGTCCGCCGGCCCAACCTTCGCCACAACAACCGCAAACGGCGCGGCACCGTTGTGCGCCGGTGTTCCGAAAACCATGGGCCGGTACTCGTTTCCGGGGATGAATTCCTGGACGATGCGGCTGTCCGGCAGTCGCTGCCAGTCCATTTCCGTGCGGCCATCGACGACTGTCACGACCCGGCCGCCTCGGGACGCCCGGGGTGAGACGACGACCGGTCCGCCCAGGGCGGCCATTGCAGCGTCCGCACCGGCGAAGTCGCTGGGCACGCCGAACCGGGGCACGGGAACGCCCGCTGCATGTAGTTGCCAGGCCGTAAAGAGCTTGTCATGGGCCAACGCCACCGGGCCCGGATCGCCGATCATCACACGTACGTCCGCTCCGAACGCCGCCCGGAACGCGGCGAGCTGCGGCAGTTCCTCGCTGACCGTGGGAATGACAAGATTGATGCCTTCCTGGCTAACCAGTCGCCGAAGTGCTGATACCCGTTCCGCGTCCGTCGCGTGCGGGACGGGGAACACCGTGAATCCTGCCCCGTCCGGCAGCTCGAGGATGTCCGTCCCGAGGACAGGAATGTCGCGCGCTTTCAGTTGGGCCGCGATGGCCTGGCCCGCAGGGCCGCAGGCGCCGGTGACCAATACGCGCGGCCTCACCGCTGTGCCGTCCTGGCAGCCCGGACCCGGCCATCGCCGCCGGCGTCCGCACCGGAGGGCCGGTTCGGAATCAACCCTTCCGTTACCTGGCGGCCGGGTGTGCTGATAACAGCGGCCAAGGCCGTGCTCAGGAGAATAATGAGTAGAACATATATCGCGGCCATAGCAGTCCCCTTCCCTTGTTAAAGGCCCGGCAGTCGACGGCGCCGCACCGGCCTAACTGGCTGGATCATCAGAGCCGGCCGCAAAACTGAGCGATCCTCGGATGGCGTTTTAGGGCCTGGCGACTTCCGTGGCGCTGGTCCTTCAGTAAAGTCGCGCCGACTGCCAAAAGTCCCGAGTAGGAACTACCCGAAAGCCTCCCCGGTTCAAATTCGAGGCCCCGGGGGTTTGTACCTGTGTGCAATCCCCCGAGTACGTGGATGGGGACGCTGGCATGACCGCTGGCGAATGGCTTATGAACAAACCTCCGTTTCCACCCCGCTCCTTAACATGACGGCCGCCGCCGTGCGGTCCGGCGTCACAGGTGTTACGTTCTTTGGGAGTAATGAGAACCGGCGCCAAGCCCTGACTGGCCGGTCGGCAACCCTCCCTTCCGCGGCGGGGTGCCTCAGGTGAGTACTCGGCATATCGACCATTCGAGCTGCAAGCGTGAAAGAAGGAGATCCGTCATGCCTGACGCGTCCACCGCTGCTGTCCCCCGGACAGCAGCGAACAAAGCCCCGGCCCCGTCCCCCGCAGTCGCCGGTGCCGCCGAGCAGAAACTGCTGTACCGTCTGTTCACCGGAGCCGATGACCGCGCCTTCTGCGAGCGTGTATCGGCCGCCCTCACCGAGGGCTACGTTCTGCACGGCGGCCCGGCTGTCACGTTCAACGGCAGCAACGTCGTCGTGGCCCAGGCACTTGTGCTGCCGGCGGCGATCGCCAACGCCGATGCGGCCGTCGCCAGCGCCGTGGACGATCTCGACTTCGACGGCGGGGGCCACGCGTGAGCTACGCCGGGGACCTCAGCCCGCAGGAGGCCTGGTCCAAGCTCGGGGACGGCGCCATCCTGGTGGACGTCCGCACCGAGGGTGAATGGGCCAGCGCCGGAATTCCGGACACCAAAGCGACGGAGAATGATCCGCTCTTCATCCAGTGGAGCCTCGCCGGCGGCATCCCCAATTCGCAGTTTCTGGCGCAACTGAGACAACAGGCCCCCGAAGCCGGCGGCACCGAATTGTTGTTCCTGTGCCGCTCGGGCGCGCGCTCCGTCGCGGCCGCAATCGTCGCCACCGAGGACGGTTTTACCTCCTTTAACATCCTTGAGGGCTTTGAGGGCGAACCCGACGGCGAGGGCCAACGCACTGTCAACGGCTGGAAAAACCGCGGCCTCCCCACCAATCTCGGAAGACACTAAGTGACATTCAACCCTGATGCCGCCGACTGGAGCGCGGACACCCAGGCCGTCCGCGGCGGACTCGACCGCACCGGATTTCAGGAGACGTCAGAACCGGTCTTCCTGAACTCCGGCTTCGTCTACGAATCGGCGGCCGCCGCGGAACGCGCCTTCGCCGGCCACGACGAGCGTTTCGTCTACTCCCGCTACGGCAATCCCTCTGTGGCGACGTTCCAGGAGCGGCTCCGGCTGCTCGAAGGCACCGAGGCCTGCTTTGCCACGGCGTCGGGCATGTCCGCTGTCTTTACTGCCCTGGGTGCCCTGTTGGCCGCCGGCGACAGGGTGGTGGCGGCCCGATCGCTGTTCGGCTCATGCTTTGTGATCCTGAACGAGATCCTGCCCCGCTGGGGCGTCGAGACGGTCTTCGTTGACGGCCCGGACCTGGTGCAGTGGCGCGAGGCGCTCGCCAAACCCACCACTGCTGTCTTCTTCGAGTCGCCCTCGAACCCAATGCAGGAAATCGTGGATATCGCGGCAGTGAGCGAAATGGCGCACGCGGCCGGGGCGACGGTCGTCGTCGATAATGTCTTTGCCACTCCCCTGCTGCAGCGCTGCGGGGAGCTCGGCGCGGACGTGATCGTCTACTCCGGCACCAAGCACATCGACGGCCAGGGTCGCGTCCTTGGCGGCGCGATCCTGGGCACCAGGGATTTCATCGAGGGCCCGGTCAAGCAGCTGATGCGCCATACCGGCCCGGCACTCTCGGCCTTCAACGCATGGGTGCTGACCAAGGGCCTGGAGACGATGGCCCTGCGGGTGAACCACTCCTGTGCCTCCGCGCTGCGGCTGGCCGAGTGGCTTGAGGAGCAACCCGCGGTCAGCTGGGTCAAGTACCCGCTGCTGCAGTCCCACCCGCAGCATCAGCTGGCCGCCCGGCAGATGAAAGCCGGCGGCACCGTGCTGACCTTCGAGCTCGCCGCGTCCGCCGGGCATTCGGCGAAGGAGGCTGCGTTCGCGCTGCTGGACGGGTTGCGGATCATCGATATCTCCAACAACCTCGGCGATTCGAAGTCGCTGATCACCCATCCCGCCACCACGACGCACCGCGCTATGGGGCCGGAGGGCCGTGCGTCGATCGGGCTCAGTGACGGCGTGGTGCGCCTCTCGGTGGGACTCGAGGATATTGCGGACCTGATCCGCGACCTCGAGCAGGCGCTCAAATCTTGCTAGCGCCGTTTGCGGTGCTTGAGTTGGCAGATAGCGGCGATGCCTTGGCGGAGAACTGCCGTGAACTGCACACTCAGCGCCGCCGGACCGGGCCCAGCGTTGTGCTCCCGTCGGCGGGTTCCCCGGTGTCCGGTCCCGGCACGGTCGCCGCGACGGCGCGTTCAACGACGGCGGACAGGCCGCCGGCGTCGAACGGTTCCCTTTGCAGCTGCGACCCGGTGCCCTCGGCGAGCATCCGACTAACACCATGGCGCACCAAGTCCAGCTCGCCCTGATCCACCAGCACGGGCGCTACGAAGTCCACCAGGGCATGGACCACTTCGGCAGCCGGGGCTGGGACGAAGGTCCCGAAGTCCAGCAGCTGCCCGCGCAGTCCGCAGTTGCTGGCCTGCCAGGCGGCCATCCGCAGCAGCAGCGTCGGCACCGGGGCGGGATCAACGCCGTCGTGCCATTCCCGGGACGCGGACTCCACAAGCGCACGCACCAGCACGGCGATCAGCGCGGCGTCCTCGGCCCGCAGGCAAACGTCTGCGACCCGGACCTCCAATGTGGGATAGTGCCGGCACAGCCTCGAGTCGAAGTAGACCATTCCTTCATCCATCAGGACGCCGCTTTCCACCAGACGGTTTACGACGCGGCGGTAGACCGGAAGGCTGCCGAAGATCATGGTGGGGCCCGATCCCGGCCAGCGGTTCCAAGCCTGGGTGCGGTAGCTTTCGAATCCTGTCTCAGCACCGTTCCAGTAGGGCGAATTTGCGCTCAGGGCAATCAGCACAGCAAGTTTGTCGCGGATCCGGTCCATCACTGCCACACCCTCTTCCGGAGACTCCACAAGGGTGTGGACGTGCAGGCCGCAGGTGAGCTGGTTCCGGACGGTGCGCCCAAAACGCTGCTGCATGGTCAGGTACCGCTGCTTCGGCGTCAGGTGGGTTGCCGAGCCGAGCGGCGACGTGCCGAGGGCGGCGATCCGGCCGCCATGCACCCTGGCGGCGCGGTCCGCGAGGGCACGGCCCTGCCTGAGCTGCCGGAGCAACTCGGCGTACTCCAGGCACGGCCGGGTCCGGGATTCAAGCTGTTCCAGCTTGAGCTCATAGCTAAAGTTCGGTTCCTCATAGACCGGCGGCTGCGCGGAACCGGCCCGGCCGGAGGCCCGCTTCGGGGGTTCCAGCCGGGGCAAAATGGCGTCGGCGAGGGGAAGCGGCATCCCGGTTTCGGGGTCCACGATGAGCAGTTCCTCCTCCACACCGAAGGTGCGCATGATTCCATTGTGCGCCAGGTCTCCGTGAAGCGCGCCGCCTCGCTACGGGGTCGCTCAGTCCTGGAAGTACTCGATTTTGGCGCCGAGGGTGTTGAGCCGCTCGGCCAAGTCCTCGTAGCCTCGTTCGATCACATAGATATTGCGCAGTTCCGATACGCCGCGGGCGGCGAGCATCGCCAACAGCAGGCAGGCAGCGGGTCGGAGGGCCGGCGGGCAGCCCACCTCTGCCGCACGCCATTTGGTGGGGCCGTTGACGTAGATCCGGTGCGGGTCCAGCAGCTGCACCTGCGCGCCGAGTTTGTTCAGCTCCGTCAGGTAGATCGCCCGGTTGTCATAAACCCAGTCGTGGATCATCGTCTGGCCCTGGGCATTCGCGGCGATGACCGCGAAGAAGGGCAGGTTGTCGATGTTCAGCCCGGGGAACGGCATGGGGTGGATCTTGTCCTCGGGTGCCCGCAGTACCGAGGGCCGGGTGGTGACATCCACCAGCCGGGTGCGCGCGTTGCGGGCCAGATACTCCCCGGACACTTCCAGCTGCTGACCCATCTGTTCCAGCGTCGCGAGCTCGATTTCCATAAATTCGATCGGGACGCGCCGGACGGTCACTTCCGAGTTTGTGACAATGCCGGCGGTGATCAGGCTCATCGCCTCGATCGGATCTTCGGACGGGAAATATTCAACATCGACGTCGACGGAGGGGCGGCCGGTGATCTTCAGCGTGGTGGTTCCTACGCCGTCGATCCGGACCCCGAGCATCTCCAGGTAGAAGCAAAGGTCCTGCACCATGTAGTTGGGGCTGGCGTTGCGGATGACTGTGGTCCCGCCGCGGTGGGCGGCTGCCATGATGGCGTTTTCGGTAACGGTGTCGCCGCGTTCGCTGAGCACAAAGGACCGGTCCGCCGCGTCCGCGGGCGGCGCCTGCACGGCGTAGTAGCCGGACTTGGCGTCCACGCTGAGGCCGAACTGGCGCAGCGCCTGCATGTGCGGCTGCACCGTGCGGGTGCCAAGGTCGCAGCCGCCGGCATAGGGCAGCCGGTATTCGGCGGATTCGTCCAGGAGCGGGCCCAGCAACATAATGACGCTGCGGGTCCGGCGGGCTGCCTCGATGTCCATCGCGTCAAGGTCCAGGGCCGCGGGGCGCCGGATCTGAAGATCACTGGCGTTGAGCCAAACGCATTCGACACCGATACTCGTCAGCACCTCGACGATCCTGTTCACTTCTTCGATGCGTGCGAGCCGGCGCAGGGTGGTGGTGCCGCGGTTGATCAGGCTGGCGCACAGCAGGGCGACACCTGCGTTTTTGCTGCTGTTGACGTCCACCGAACCGGACAGGGTCCGGCCGCCTTCCACCCGCAGATGCGTCATGGCGGGCCGCCCCACCTTAACGATGCTCCGGTCAAAAATAACCTCAAGACGCTGGATCATTTTCAGGCTCAGATTCTGCTTGCCTTGTTCCATTCGGGCGATGGCGCTCTGGCTGGTTCCCAGCTCGGCGGCCAGCTGGCCCTGGGTCCAGCCTTTTTGCCCGCGGGCATCGCGGAGTAACGCACCAACGTGTTCAGCAGTCTGTTGAGTCATCCCGCAAAAATATCATGGGTGACGTATTCCTCCGGTCATTTCAGATAAGACGCCGGAAAAATCGCTGCGATACCCGTTCCGTGCGATAATTATCGCTATTGCCGGGCAAGGAAGACCATGTTCCAGGTGCCTGCCGCCAACGACGCCGCGACGGCGGAACCGGCGATCAGGAGTCCGCCGAGAACCACCCAGACGTCCAGGGCGCTGAAGGTGGATTTCCGTGCCCAGGTCCGCGGCGCATCGCCGAAGCCGCGGGCCTCCATAGTGACAGCGAGGCGGGAGGCGCGCCGGACGGCCTGCACCAGCAGCCCGAAGCTCTGCCCCAAGGTGGCGCGGAGCCGCTGCAGGGGGTTCCCGTGGGAACCCACACCGCGGGCACGGCGGGCCATCCCAATGGTGTGCCACTCTTCGGCCATCAATCCCACAAGACGCATCGCGGCAAGCGTTCCGAGGACAAAGCGGTGCGGGAGTTTCGCGTTCTGCGCGAGGGCGTCCGCCAGGTCCGTGGGATCCGTACAACTCATCAGCAGCACCGCCGGCAGCGCGATGGCCAGCCCGCGGACCATAAAGCCGACCCCTAGCTCCAGGGAACCGTCGCTGATGGACCAAATCCTGGCATCAAGCAGAATACGGCCGCTGTCCGGCGCCAGGATGGTGGTACTCCAGCCGCCTAGCGCCGCGGCCGTGATCAAGGGCCAGCCACGGAGCCAGAGTAACCCGGGTCGCAGCCCGGCCAGCGGAAGAAGTGCCAGAACCAGGGCCAATGCCACCGAGGCCGACACCCAGTCGATCGACAGCGCCAGGGCAAGGGTAATGAACACAACGGCGGCGAACTTCGAGAGCGGGTTGGCCCGGGTCAGCAGGGCATGATTGCCGCGCAGCGTCAGTTCCTGTCTCATGGTGTGCTCAACGTCCCGGCCCGCGGCGCACGGGGGCCAGCTCATCGGGCTCCGCTTGATCGGGGGCCTGGAGGCTGAGTTCGGTCCCTCCGAGGACGTGGCTGAATTCGGCGTCGTGCGTCACCGAGACGACGGCGGTGCCGGCGTCGAGGAGTTCGGAAAGGAACGAGGCCAGTTCGGCCCAGGTGTTGGCATCCTGGCCGAAGGTTGGTTCGTCGAGGATGAGGACGTTCGGATGGGCTGCCAGGACGGTGGCCACCGACAGGCGACGTTTCTCGCCCCCGGAGAGTGTGTACGGGTTCGCGTCCACGAGCTCCGCCAGCCGGAGCCGCTCGAGCAGTTCGTCGACGCGTTCCTCGCCGCGGCCCAGGTGCCGGGGGCCGAACATCAGCTCATCAAGTACCCGCCCCGTGACGAACTGGTGCTCAGGTTCCTGGAACACTGTGCCGATCCTTGAGATCAGCTGCCGGGCCTTCCACTTGTACGGATCGCTCCCGGCACCGGAGCTGAGTTCCGGGGTGGCCGAGACCGTGCCGGAGACCGGCGCGAGCAGGCCCGCGAGCGTCAGGGCGAAGGTGGACTTTCCCGATCCGTTGGGGCCGGTAATGGTCAAGGCCTCCCCGGCGCGGACCCGGGCAACAATGCCGGACTGGACGGGCGCCGGCGGAATGGGTCGAAAACCGCCCCGGAGGCCCGCCCGGCGCGGCCGTTCGCGGGACACGGCCAGGTCCTCAGCGGCAAGCAGCAGTCCCGCTGTCGGGGTGCGGGCAATCTGGCCACCGGGCGCCCCGGCGGCGGCCCTGCCGACGGCCGAGGCGGCGGCCGATGCCGGGCCGGCGGGCCGCGGCCGGTGACGCGTCCGGGTCTGCGGCACGTAACCGGGCACCCAAACACCCGCCGCGGTGAGCATGTCCCGCGCCTGGTCCAGGACCTGGTCCGGCGGTCCGTCGATCAGCACCGCGGTGTCCGTCGCCGAGCCCGGCTGCAGCACCACAATCCGGTTCACGAGGTCTTTCCAGACGGCAACCCTGTGCTCCACGACCACCAGGGTAGCGCCGGTCTTGTCCAGGCAACGGCCGACGGCATCACGAAGCTCCAGCACTCCGGCCGGGTCCAGGTTGGCGGTGGGCTCGTCGAGGAGAATCAGTCCGGGGCGCATCGCCAGGATGCCGGCGAGGGCCAGGCGCTGCTTCTGGCCGCCGGACAGCGCCGACGTCGGGTGGTCCAGCGGCAGGCGGCCGAGTCCGACGTCGTCGAGCGCTTCCGCTGCCCGGGTCCAGATGTCGGCCGGGGGCACTGAAAGGTTTTCCGCCCCGAAGGCGACGTCGTCGCCCAGGCGCGAGAGCACCACCTGCGTCTCCGGGTCCTGCTGCATCAGCCCGGCCCGGCCGCGCCGCTCCCGGGGTGATGCCCCGTCGATCAGCAAGCTGCCGGTCTCCTCGGCATCCCCGTCGTCCGCCGGCCCGCGGCCAGCGGCTCGCCCGGCGTCCCCGCCGGGCGAGTCGCCGAGTACACCGGCCAGGGCGTGGAGGAGCGTGGATTTGCCGGCACCGGATGGTCCCAGCAGCAGCACACGTTCCCCTGCCTGAATGTCCAGGTCAAGGCCGCGGACTGCGGGCCGGGTCCGGCCCGCGTGCCACCAGCCCCAGCCACGCGCGGTGATCGCAGCCGGGCGGACCCGGTCGGAGGATGTCATCAGCCGTGTGCGCGGGTCAGGAAAAGACCGGCTCCGCGGCCGCCTTGCGGGAGGCGAAAGAGCCCAGCACCCCAGTCCTGGCCAGGGCCCGGGTGGCGAGCCAGGACAGGCCGCCGGCGATCACGGCGCCGGAGATCACAGTGAAAACGATGTAGGCCAGCTTGTCACCGGAGGCATAAGCGATGTTCCAGCCCCAGGGCAGGAACGAGTCATTCAAGCCGCAGAACAGGCCCGCCCCGGCGCCGGCCAGCAGTGCCACCGGCAGGTTGAATTTCCCGTGAAAGGACGGCACATTGAACTTCTTGTAGAGCACCGCGGCAAAAACCAGCTCGGCGCCGAGGCCCTGCAGGATGCCTGAGATCAGCACTGTGGTGCCGTACTGCGAGCCCATGATCAGCTCGCCGGTGGCGGCCACCGATTCGCAGAACAGTGCAGCACCCGGCTTGCGGATGATCAGCATGCCCAGCACGGCCGGGAGCATCCAGCCTCCGGCGTAGAGCCCGGTGAGCGGCGGATAGAACGCATTAACGGGGGCAGAAACCAGGTTGGCACCCTGGGACCAGGCCCAGAAGATCACGCCGCCGGCAACCGCAATGAGCGCCGCCACCACAATGTCCACCACACGCCAGTTGTGGCTGTACCGGACGGGCGCGCCGGCTGATCCGGGTTGTACGGATCCGGGCTTGGCAGATGTATCAGTCATATCGTCCTCCTGAGGAACAGGAGGGGAGAGTGGCCCGGGCCTGCAGCTTCCGCTGCCGCTCCGGCCACTCTGAGAACTCGACTCCCTTGCGCCGGTACTAACCGGATCAGGTTCGAGGGTCTGCGGCTGTCCGCACTCTCAGCGCCCACCTGTGGTCTCCCCGGATTTCCCCGGTGATGCCCGACGGCGGCGCTCCCCTGTCGTATCTAAAAATCGCCCTTGTGGGCGTGACCCACTTTACACCCGTGGAGGTTTGTTTTTCCGGAGTCGGCCGTCACAATCCGCCGGCGCCCGGGACGGCCGGCCTAGTAGAGGCAGCAAGCACGGGAACGCCGGATGCCGCGCCCTGCCGGCCACCAACGGCGGCGAACTAGAACGGGAACCCTAACAAGTGACCAACTCACCAGCGCGGTCCCCCCCGGCTACGACCCGGACTCCGGGGACGAGCAGCCGGGCGGCGGGTTGAGGAGGGATGGTCGCCACCGTCACAGTGTCGGGGTTGCCGCAAAAGCCGACCATAAACTGGTGGACAAAGCCCGCGCGGAAATACTCGGCCGCCCCGGGACGTCAGGCTGAGCTGCCGCCGTTGTTAGCGCCTCGAGCCGTCCGGCCGGCAAGGCGGATCAGCGCAACCCCCACGCCCACGAACCAGGCCCACATCAACACTCCGTATCCGCCGTAGAACTCCGGAACAGTATGCCGTAGCGCCTCCGCAACGACGCCGAGGCCGCCGATCGCGATCCCCAGCCAGGCCAGGGTCTGCGGCAGCACGCCCTTCAGCATGACGAAGGAGATCAGCAGGATGCCAAGCGCGGAGAGGACTCCGACGACGGCCGCCGTGTTGTTCTCGGCGACGATCGCCTCGGCGGCGGTCGAGTAGCGGAGCCGGGACGCGTCGTCGTCCGCGGCCGCGTAACGGTCGCTGAGATATACCAGCACCATGGATCCCCGGCTGGTGACAGGGACGGCCATGATCAAGGCCCACGGCACGGCCCCGACCACGGCGGCCAGCAGGGCACGGCTCTTGTCGAGCGGGGCGAGCGCCACGAACAACGCCACGAATACCACCACCGGCAGGATGTTCGGCACGATCCACAGCAGTTGTTCGGCAATGTAGATCCCCTTGTTCCGCGCGATGAATGCCAGCGTCTCGGCGCCGCCGTGGACCGGAGGCGGGGCGAGGAAGTCCAGGACCAGCGCGAGAATCAGCAGCGCCACGAAAAGAATCGAGGAGATGCCGGCCCAGAGATAGAGCGTCCGCCATGTCTGGCCGTCAGCCGACGGGAGGTCCGGCCGGGTGTGGGCAAGCGAATGGGTTTGGGGCTGTTCCATACTTGAAGTTACGTCTGCCCCGCCCCACCGGACAGGGGCGTTGGTCCCAAGCTGGCCCGGGTCCGCCCGCAGGTCCCCAACTGGACCGTCGGGCGAGGAACGCTAGGCTAGGGGAAGCCCTGTTTCCCTCCCGCAAGGAGTTGCGAAGAATGAATATTTTCATCAAACTGCTCGGCGCCGGCGTCAGCCTGCTTGCCGGCTACGTCGGCACCAAGCTCGTGGACACCGTCTGGGAGAAGTCCACCGGCAATAAGCCACCCAAGGGCCACGAGGACGATGTCCCCACCACCCTGCGCTCGGCCCTGACTTTTGCGCTGATCTCCGCGTCCGTCAGCGCCATCATCCAAGTACTCGCAAATCGCGGCACCCAGCGGGCGGTTGCACGCTTCGCCAAAACCCAGGACCTGGTCTAGGGCGCATCCTCTAGCTTCACCGCCCGCCGGTGTCCCCGGCGTCGTCGTCAGTGAATCCCCGGGTGCCGGCTGCCTGCTGCACCACGGCCTCCAGGTCGTCGGTGCTGAGCAGCTCCGGGTGGAGGTGCTTGGTCCGGTACCCGGCGCGGCCGACCATATGCGCGGAAACCGGAACCGTGAGCAGCTGGAAGATCCATGCCACCACCAGCACCGGCCAGACCCACCAGGTGCGCATTTGAAGGCCCAGCGCGAACAGCAACAGGAACAGTCCCAGCACCTGGGGCTTGGTGGCTGCGTGCATCCGGGTCATCAGGTCGGGAAAGCGGAGCAATCCCACCGCCGCAGCGAGGGACATCAGGGCACCGACCACCATAAAGACAGCCGAGACGGCGTCGATCACGGTGTCGGCGGAAAATGTCTCAGGAGGCACTGCTTTTCTCCCTCCGGTCGGCAACGAAGCGGGCTACCGTGACGGAGCCGACGAACCCGATAAGGGATACCGCCACCAGCAGCATAAGGTTGTTCAGGTGCCGGTTCACTGCCATGTCGATGCACATGGCCGCCCCCACGATGGCCAGGAGCACGTCCGCGGCAAGCACCCGGTCCAGCAGCGACGGACCCCGCGCGATCCGGATGATCGCCCCGCCGGCGGCCAACGAGAGCACCACCGCGGTCACGGTCAGGACTAGCGCCATCACGGCCCCACCTCCTGGTTGAGTGCGGACACTTCGGCTTTGGTCCCCATGATCCGGATCAGCCCGGCCTCCGTGTCGCGGACGTCCTTGCGCAGTTGCGCGGCGCCTGCTGCGTTGCGGACGTTGATCCCGTGCACATAGAGCGTGGATGTGGAGCGATCCACTTCCACCACCATGGAACCGGGGATCAGCGCGGTGACGTGACCGGTCGCCGTGACCAGCAGGTCAGAGTGGCTCCGGAGCGGGACGGCCACAACGGCACTGACCACCTTGGGTCCCTTGGCCGCTGCCAGGTACAGGACCTGGCAGCTCGCTGCCACCACTTTGGCCAGGAACACGAGTACAAACGGCACTGCACGGAGCAGGTTGAAGCGCCCGCCCAGTTCCACCGGCGGCAGGTAGAACAGCCGGGCGACAACGACCGAAATCAGGGCTCCGAAGAGCAGGTTACCGGGGCTGAAGTCCCGCCAGAGGGCGCCCCAAACCACTACGAGCCATACGAGCAGCGGCAGTTCCTGCCGCAGCGAGATCCGTTTCCGGCTCATTTGGAGGCCTCCTGCGGCTGTGGCCCGGGCCTCGGCGGAACCGGCGCATCTTCGCCCAGGACCGCCTGGATGTAAGAGGTCCGGTCCAGCATGTCGAAGGCAGACTGGTCCGCGACCTTGAACAGCGGGCCGGCGAAGATGGTCAGCCCGACGCCGAAAAGCACCAGGCCTAGCGTGGAACCCACCATGGTCCGCGGCAGCAGCGTGACGTTGGTCTTGCCCGCCCGGTCCCCCGTTGCCGAATCTTCCGGGGCAGCCAGCAGCACCGGATCCGGGTGTTCCGCGTCCTCCGGTTTGCGCCAGAACGCACGGTTCCAGACCCTGGCGATGGCAAGCAGCGTCAGCAGGCTGGTCAGCACTCCGCCGGCCATCAGTGCGAAAGCCAGCGGTGTTCCCAGCTGAACCCCGGCCTGAAGCAGACCCAGCTTGCCCAGGAAGCCGGAGAACGGCGGGATCCCGGCCAGGTTCATTGCCGGGACAAAAAACAGCACCGCCAGCAGGGGCGACAACTTGGCCAACCCGGCCAGGCGGTCCACCGAGGAACTTCCGCCACGGCGCTCAATCAAGCCCGTCACCAGGAACAGGCTGGTCTGGATGGTGATGTGGTGGACGACGTAAAATACGGCGGCGCCCAGCCCTGCCACCGAGGACATCGCCAGCCCGAACACCATGTAGCCGATGTGGCTGACCAGGGTGAAGGACAACAGCCGCTTAATGTCATTCTGGGCCAGTGCGCCCAGGATTCCGACAATCATTGTCAGCAAGGCGGCCACCATCAGCGGCGCATTAAAAGTGTCGCCCGGGAAGAGCAACGTTTCGGTGCGGACAATGGCGTAGACACCCACCTTGGTGAGCAGCCCTGCGAACACCGCGGTGACTGGAGCCGGGGCCGTGGGGTAGGAGTCCGGGAGCCAAAAGGACAGCGGGAACACCGCCGCTTTGATGCCAAACGCCACCAGGAGCATTACGTGCAGCAGGTTTTGGGTGCCCTGGTCCAATTGCGCCAGCTTGATGGCGAGATCAGCCATGTTGATGGTGCCGGTAGCGCCATAGATCATCGCGATCGCCATCAGGAAGAGCACTGAGGACACCACCGAGACCACCAGGTAGGTCACGCCTGCCCGGATCCGCGGGCCCGTTCCGCCGAGGGTCATCAGCACGTAGCTGGCGGTCAGGAGGATCTCGAAGCCCACATACAGGTTGAACAGGTCGCCGGAGAGGAACGCATTGGACACCCCCGCTACCAGGATCAGGTAGGTGGGGTGGAAGATCGAGACCGGCGCATCCCGATCGCCGTCGGCCATGCCCTGACCGGTGGCGTAAATCAGCACGGCGAGGCTCACCGAGGAGGAGACCACCAGCATCAGCGAAGAAAACTGGTCCACCACCATCACGATGCCCCATGGCGGGAGCCAGCCGCCGAGGTTGACCGCCGACGTTCCGCCTTCCCAGACGGAGGCCAGCAGCAGACACTCCAGCAGCAGCGTCACGGACAGCAGCGCGATGCTCACCGTCCGTTGCGCACGCGAATGTCGGATCAGCAGGAAGGTGAGGGCCGCCCCGAGGATGGGAAGGAGGACGGCGAGCGGGGCGAAACTGGCAATGTTCACTGTCCGTCTCCTTCCGGATTGGGTAGTTGGACGTTCAAGGAACCCGGTTGCTCCTCCGCCGCCGCCCGCTCGGCGTTCAGCGTACGGTCTGCCACTTGGACCGTGGCTTCGGCGCCGGCTGGGACGTTGGAGACCCCCTGGCCGTCCGAACCGATCATGGTCAACGGAAACTCGGAGGTTTCCACCGGGATCACGGAGTCGTCCTCGACGTCGAAGCTGGGGGTCCGCGCCACGCGGCGGTCCTCGGCGTCGTCCTGGATTTCATCCTCGCGGGCCAGCACCCAGGTCCGGTAGATGATGCCGAGCATAAAGGCCGTGACGGCAAAAGAGATCACGATCGAGGTGAGGATGAGGGCCTGAGGCAGCGGATCGTTGTAGTCCCCGGCCGCGGTGTCCTTGCTGAACATCGGCGCCAGGCCGGCGTACCCGCCGGTGGTCAGAATCAGCAGGTTTGTGGCGTTTGTGAGCAACATCAGGCCCAGCAGGACCCGGGTAAGGCTGCGTTCGAGAATCAGGTAGATGCCGCAGGCGTACAAGGCTCCCATGACCGTCAGCAGTGTCAGGTTGACGCTCATGCTTTTCCCTTGGCTGTGGTTTCGGCCGGTACTCCGCCGGGCTCCTGGTCGCTGGCCGGTTCGTGTGACTGTTCCTCGAAATGTTCGTCGATTTCGGCGCCCAGGCTGCGCAGCACGTCCAGGGCCAGGCCGACGACGACCGTGTAGACGCCGATATCGAAGATCGTGGGGGTGACGAACTTGACGTCGCCGAAAACCGGCAGCCAGAACTCGATGATGGCGCTTTGGAACACCTGGCCGCCCAGCAGCAGCGGTACCAGGCCGGATGCCGCCGCGGTGGCCAGGCCAATACCGAGCAGGGTGCCGGCGCTGACGGGCGACGCCTCGCGCAGCTCGAAACGACCGCCGGCGAGGTACCGGACTGTGAGGGCCAGCCCGGCGGTGAGGCCACCGGCGAAGCCGCCGCCGGGAAAGTTGTGGCCCGCGAGCAGCAGGTAGATCGAGAAGACGATTATTGAGTGGAAGACCAGCCGCGTGACGACTTCGAAGATGATCGAGCGGCGTTCCGGGGCCAGGGTCCGGCCGGCCACAAGCCATGCATCACGGCTCGAGGCGGCGAAACGTCGGCTGATCGCCAAAGCCGCCTCGTCACGGGTATTGCCGCGTTCGCCTCCGGAATTGCGGCGGCCGACGGACCCTTCGGCCACTGTGGCGGATGCCCGGATCCCCTCGCCGCGGTTGTGGACGAAGATCAGGCTGGCAACGCCTGTGGCCGCCAGCGCCAGCACGGAGATTTCCCCGAAGGTGTCCCAGGCCCGGATGTCCACGAGGGTCACGTTGACTATGTTCAGCCCGCCGCCACCCTCGTAGGCCAGTTTGGGGAAATCGAGCGAGACGGGTGCAGCCACCCGGGCGCCGAGGGCGTAGATGGCGACAAAGACCATGGTGATGCCAAACGCCGCTCCGATAATCACCCGGACCACCCGGTATTTGCCGCCGGTCCTGTCGCGTAGTTCCGCCGGGAGGCTGCGCATGGCCAGAACAAAGGCCACGAGGATGATCGATTCCACCAGCATCTGGGTCAGCGCCAGGTCAGGAGCGCCCTGCAGCGCGAACAGCAGGGCGATTCCGTAGCCGGTAACGGACACCATCAGGACGGCCAGGAAGCGTTTGTTGGCCCGCACCGCGGCCAACGCCCCGATCACAATTCCTGCGCCCGCCACAATCTGCAGCGGGGAATTGGGGTCAATGAAGTAGAGGTTCGGGGGCACGGGCTTGTTCGCCAGCACAAGGGCCGTCAGCGGAAGGACGAATGCCACGGTCAGGATGACGGAGAGGTAGAAGAACAGCGAGCCGCGCTGGGTCCGGCCGGTAATCCACACTGCGGCGTCGTCGAGCGCGCCGATAGCCAGCTGATAGCTGCGGTCACCGTCAATCCAGCCGGGGACCAGTGCCTGGAGCCGGGAGACGGTGTTCCGGCCGTAAAACATGGCCAGGCCCAGGGCGAAGGTGATGGCGGTCAGGCCCAGGCTGGGGGTAAGTCCGTGCCACAGCGCCAGATGGCCGGCAGCGGCCGCTGCATCCTCGCCGTCGGGCACAAACAGTGCAGCGTACGGCTGGATCCAGCCGTCTACCGGCGCAGGCCACAACCCGTAGGCGACGGTCAAAAGGCTCAGGATGGCGGGGGCGGCCAGGAAAGCGGGCCTGATCGGTTTGAAAGGCGTTGTCCTGACGCCGGACTTGACGGCGAACGCGCCCCACATAAACCGTGCGCTGTAGGCGAAGGTCAGGATGGAACCCAGCACCAGGCCGGCCAGGAGCACCAGACCCCACGGACCGGCCGACGCGTCGGCGCTGAAGTGGACGAAGGCTTCAAAGACTGATTCTTTCGCGACAAAACCCGCCAGCGGCGGGATTCCGGCCATTGAGGCGGCCCCGACGGCGGCCATAATGGCCAGCGCCCGGGAGGAACGGTAAACGCCCGAGAGCTTGCGCATATCGCGGGTTCCGGCCTGGTGGTCAATGATGCCCACCACCAGGAAGAGCGTGGCCTTGAACAATCCGTGGGCGAGGAGAAGTGCGAGCCCGGCAAGGGCCGCCTCGGGGGTGCCGAGTCCCACGACCATGGTCAGGAAGCCGAGTTGGCTGACCGTACCGTAAGCGAGGATGAGCTTTATGTCCGTTTGCCGCAGCGCCCGGTAGCCGCCGACCAGCATGGTGGCCAGACCGAGGCCAAGCACTACCGGCAGCCAGAACGGGGTTTCCGTGAACCCGGGCGCCAGCCGCGCCACGAGGTAGATGCCGGCCTTCACCATGGCCGCGGCATGCAAATAGGCGCTCACCGGGGTGGGAGCAGCCATCGCGCCGGGAAGCCAGAAGTGGAACGGAACCAGCGCCGATTTGGTGATCGCACCCACCAGGATGAGGAGGACGGCGGCAGCAACGGCGCCCGCGGCGGGACCGGTGACGAGCTCAGGCGCCAAGCCCAGAATGGTAGAGATCCGGTAGGTCCCGGCGTTGTAACCGAGGATGATCAGCCCCACGAGCATGGCCAAGCCGCCGGCGGTGGTGACAATCAAGGCCTGCAGGGCGGAGCGCCGAGCGGACAGCCGGGCCCGGGCGTAGCCGATCAGCAGGTAGGACAGGACCGTGGTCAGTTCCCAGAAGATGAACATCAAGAGCAGGTCATCTGCCGTCACGAGTCCGAACATCACCCCGGCGAAGGCCACCAACTGGGCGCCAAATCCACCGAGGTACTCGTCTTTGTCCTTGAAGTACCGGGCACAGTAGACGAGGACCAGCGCGCCGACCCCGAGGACCAGCAGGGACATCACCCAGGCCAGGGCATCCATCCGGAAGGCGAGCTCCAGCTTTAGCTCGGGGATCCATGGCA
Source organism: Pseudarthrobacter sp. PH31-O2 (assembly GCF_030063265.1). NCBI lineage: Bacteria > Bacillati > Actinomycetota > Actinomycetes > Micrococcales > Micrococcaceae > Pseudarthrobacter > Pseudarthrobacter sp. PH31-O2. Next base: position 174,078 of record NZ_JASIST010000008.1, read on the forward strand.
GGACCTCGGCGGTTCCGTTTCCTGCAGCTCCGCCCTGGGCCGCACCTGCGTTGGCATAAACGGCGCCGTGCTGCAGGACCAGCCAGAGGAACGAACCGGCAGGCACTGCCGCGAGGGCGTAGAAGGAGTTCCGGCCGAATTTTCGGAAGAGCCATGGCGCCACAGCAGCCGCCGCAAAGTGTGCGGCAAGGACTGTGATCACTGGTATCTCCGCAACGTCAGGATTTCATTTATCAACAAGTTGGAGCAGGCGGCGTATTCGTTCGGTTCAGTCCGGACAGTTTACCAAGCGTTGACAAATTCTTTTCCCACGGTAGGCCGGGTCCTGGGCGGACTGCGGATATTATTCACGCTATGAACTCCGCTGCCGTCCCTGAGGCCGTGCGCCCAGAATCGGAACTTGAATCCGGGCACCAGGCGTCCCACAAGGGGCGCATCCTCGCGTGGGCGGCCTGGGACTGGGGCTCGGCCGCCTTCAATGCTGTGATGACCACCTTTGTCTTCACCGTGTACCTGACATCCAAGGCCTTCGGCGGCGAGGACCATGCCTCCGCGGTCCTGGGCGGCGCGTTGGCGATCGCCGGTGCCGCAATCGCGTTGCTGGCACCAGTCACCGGGCAGCGCTCGGACAACGGTGGGCGGCGCCGGCTGTGGCTTGGGGTCAACACGGCCGCTGTCGCGGTCCTGACCGCCCTGTGCTTTTTTGTTTTCCCGCGCCCTGAGTTCCTGCTGCTAGGGGTGGCACTTATTGCGCTGGCCAACGTGTTCTTTGAGTTTGCCGGCGTGAACTACAACGCCATGCTCGCCCAGATCTCCACCCCAAAGAACATCGGCAAAGTCAGCGGCTTCGGCTGGGGCATGGGATACCTCGGCGGCATCGTGGCACTGCTGATTGTGCTCCAGCTTTTTGTCCAGCCCAGCTTCGAGTGGTTCGGCGGCTCGACGGCGGACGGCCTGAACATCCGGCTGGTCGCGGTGTTCTCCGCCTTGTGGTTCTTCATTTTCGCGTTGCCTGTACTGTTCGCCGTTCCGGAACTGCCCAAAACAAGGCAGGGCGCCGCGCTGGGATTCCTGGCCTCCTACGGCCTGTTGCTGCGGCGGATCAAGGCGATCTACCGAACCAGCCCGCACACCATCTATTTCCTTCTTGCCAGTGCCGTGTTCAGGGACGGGCTGGCAGCGGTGTTTACCTTCGGCGGCATCATCGCCGCGGGTACGTTCGGGTTCGAACTCACGGAGGTCATCTTTTTCGCGATTTTCGGAAACGTTGTTGCCGCGGCGGGTGCCATCGTGGGCGGCTTCCTCGATGACCGGATCGGTCCTAAATCGGTCATCACCGGTTCGCTGGCAGGGCTTCTGGTCGCCGGCTCGATGATCCTGGTCCTCGGCAACGGAAACTATTCCCTCTTCGGCATACAGTGGGCCGGCACCACCACGTTCTGGATCTTCGGACTGTTCCTGTGCCTCTTTGTGGGACCGGCACAATCCTCCTCCCGGGCCTACCTGGCCCGGCTTGCCCCGCACGGGGAATCCGGTGAGCTGTTTGGCCTCTACGCCACGACGGGCCGGGCCGTCAGCTTTCTCGCGCCCGCACTGTTTACGCTGTGCATCGCCGTCGCGGCCCCGCTGGTGGAACCCGGCGGGGCGCAGCGCTGGGGCATTCTTGGCATCATGGCAGTGCTCCTGGCAGGGCTGTTGCTCCTTCTTCCGGTCAAGGCACCGGACCGGACCGAGATCGCCGTCGTCCCGGCAGCCTGAACCTCCCCGGAATCCCCTGCGGCGCACTAGGCTGGAGGGATGAATGTGGATGAAACAGACCTTCCGGGACTGGGCCGGCGCAAGGACTTTATGACCGCCTCCGGGCGGCGGATCGGCGTCGTGGAACACCGCGAAGGCCAGACTGAACTCATCGTCTCGACCTGGGACGATCCGGACACCTGCCAGGCGTCCGTTCCGCTGACAGTCGACGAAGCCGCCGCCCTCGGAAACCTGCTGGGCGGCCAGCGGCTGGCAATGCAGCTCTCCGAGGCGCACCGCGAGGTTCCGGGAATCGTCACCCGGCAGTTCTCCATCGCAGCCGACTCCCCTTTCCACAACCAGCCGATGGGCAAAGCCTGCATCCGGACCCGAAGCGGCGCCTCGATCGTCGCGATCATGCGCGAAGGCGAAGTTCTTCCCTCCCCCGGGCCCGACGTCGTCCTGCACCCCGGCGACCTCCTCGTAGCAGTCGGAACGCAAGAAGGCCTGGACACAGCGGCCAGCATCCTGCGCAACGGCTGACAGCATGGACCCGCTCGCACTGACCCTGATCGAACTCGGGGCCGTCGTCTTTTGCCTCGGCCTGCTGGCGAGGCTGGCCGGGCGGATCGGGATGTCCCCTATTCCGCTGTACTTGGTCGGGGGCCTGTTCTTCGGTGCAGGCGGGCTGGTCAAACTCGAGGGTATGCACGAATTCGCGCACCTCTCCAGCGAGATCGGCGTTATCCTGCTCCTGCTTATGCTCGGATTGGAATATACGGCGGCGGAGCTGGTCACCGGGCTGCGGCGTTCCTGGCAGGCCGGTGTCCTGGACCTCGTGCTGAACTTCCTGCCGGGCGCCGTGCTGGCGGCGCTGTTGGGCTGGGGCGTCGTAGGGGCGATGGTGATGGGCGGCGTCACCTACATTTCGTCCTCCGGGATCGCTGCCAAGGTGATCACCGACTTGCGTCGAATCGGTAACCGCGAGACTCCGGTGGTGCTCTCGATCCTGGTCTTCGAAGACCTGGCCATGGCGGTGTACCTGCCGGTGCTGACGGCAACCCTGGCCGGCGTGAGTTTCGTGGCCGGACTGCAGACGGTCGGGATCTCGCTCGCCGTCGTGACCATCGTCCTGATTGTGGCGTTGCGACACGGGCACCACGTGTCCAAAGCCGTGCACAGCGAAAACTCCGAGGTGTTCCTGCTGAACCTGCTCGGCGCCGCCCTGCTGGTGGCCGGACTGGCAGCGGCCATGCAGGTCTCGGCCGCGGTGGGTGCCTTTATGCTCGGGATCGCCATTTCCGGGGCCACCGCGCACAGCGCCACCCGGATCCTTGAGCCGCTGCGGGATCTCTTCGCAGCCATATTCTTTGTGGTCTTCGGGCTCAACACGGACCCAACGAGCATCCCGCCCGTCCTTGGCTGGGCGTTGCTCCTGGCCATCGTCACCGCGGCCACCAAGATGCTCACCGGGATCTGGGCGGCGAAGCGTGCTGGGATCGGCGTGCCGGGGCGCTTCCGCGCCGGAGCCGCGCTAATCGCGCGCGGCGAATTCTCAATCGTTATTGCCGGCCTCGCCGTCGCCTCCGGCGTCGTACCCCAGGAACTCGCTGCCTTGGCCACCGCCTACGTGCTGATCATGGCAGTCACTGGCCCGCTGATAGCAAAGTTTGTGGAACCGGTTGTGGCGATGCTGCGCCGCCCGGCCAAGCCGTCCAGGGTTCGGACTGCGGACGGCATCTAGGCTGGACGCCGCTGCCGCACGGGCGTCCGCGCAGCGGGCCGGGTCAAATGACGGTGCGGTGGAAATTCAAATGGCTCCGGCTCGCCGTCGGGCCGCGCTGGCCCTGATAGCGGTTACCGTACTCGCCGGAGCCGTAGGGGTGCTCGGCGGCAGAGGTCAGCCGGAAGAAGCACAGCTGCCCAATCTTCATACCCGGCCAGAGCTTGATGGGCAGCGTCGCCATATTCGACAGCTCAAGGGTCACGTGTCCGGAAAAGCCCGGGTCGATGAATCCTGCCGTGGAGTGGGTGAGCAGGCCGAGCCGGCCCAGCGAGGACTTGCCTTCCAGCCGGGCGGCGATGTCGTCCGGGAGCGTCACTGTCTCGTAGGTGGAGCCCAGCACGAATTCCCCGGGATGCAGAATAAAGGGTTCGCCGGAATCGACCTCCACCAGTCGGGTCAGCTCGGGTTGTTCCTCCGCCGGATCGATGTGGGCGTACTTGTGGTTGTCGAAGAGTCGGAAGAACTTATCGATCCGCACGTCAACCGAGGACGGCTGAACCATGGCAGGGTCGAACGGCTCAAGAACAATCCGGTGGGAAGCTATTTCGGCACGAATGTCGCGGTCAGAGATCAGCACAGTGTCAAAATTACAGTACTCACCGGGAACAGTGGTGTGCCGTCCCGGTATTACAGTTCCGGTTCCTGCTCCAGCACTGCCTTGAGCTGGTCCAGTTGGCCGACTTCAGCCCTCATCCGACGCCGGAACCGGGAACTCAACCGGGCCAGGAGCCCCCGCGCTTCGCCCTCCAAGGCAAACCGGACGCGGGTACTGGTGCCTTCGGTGCTCAGGTAGTAGCCGCCGCGGGTCCGCTCCGGCCCGGCAAGGACAGTGAACCGGATCTCTGCCCCCGGCCGCGCCTCGGTGATCTCGACGTCGCAGCATTCCGTCCGTCCGGCGGGTGCAGCGAGGCTCTGGCGGTAAACGGCACCCTTGGCCCCGGCCACGCCCGATACGAGTTCAACGCCGCGGACTCCGTCACGCCAGCTCGGCAGATTGCGGGCATCGAGCAGGAAGTCGTACACGGACATTGCGTCCCGGTGGATCACGACGTCGTACTCTGCAATTGCCACTGAAATCCTCGCTGCGCTGACGGCTGATGGGCGTAGCCCGCTTCCCCGGAACTGCAGCTAACCCCTTCAGGATAATCAGCAAGGCCCCGCCCGCACGGTTCCGGGAACGAGCCTTTATCGAACAGTTATGGGAATCCCCAGGCTGTTTAGTGCTCAGTGGAGCCTCAGGCCTTCCCTGCCATCTGACGCGAACGCCGTTCTGCCGCCGGTGTAGCGACCGGGTGTGGCCAGCCGGGGAGCGCCGGGCCACGATGTCGCAGGGGCGACGTGTTCGGCGAACGCGCGTGGCTGGGGTAAGGTAAATCTCGTTGTTCCCCGGGACCGGCTTCAGCATTTCGGCCGTTCCCACTGCGGCTGTAGCTCAATGGTAGAGCGCTAGCTTCCCAAGCTTGATACGCGGGTTCGATTCCCGTCAGCCGCTCCACTTCGCCAGGGTTTCTGCGCCTTGGACCCCTCCGGGCCGTTAGGTCCGTGCCTGTATGGTTCGAAGTCAGGAACCTCTTCGGTTCCGCTACAGGAGCGATCATGGCTGACAAGTCCCCCCGTCAAGCAGCATCCAAGAAATCCGGGAAATCCCTGAAGGAAAAGCGTGCCGAGAAAAGGACCGCCGCTTTGCCGCCAAGCTCCCTGGACAAGGCGACCGGCTCGAAGCCGGCCAGTCCGAAGAAAAAGTGAGCGGTCCGACGAACCGTCTTACCCTCGGAGTGCTTGCCAGCACCCGGAAACCTGACGAGCAGCGCCTCCCGATCCACCCTCTCCACCTGGACCGCATAGCCCCGGAACTCCAGCGGCAGCTCATTCTGGAGGAGGGCTACGGCGAGCGCTTCGGCGTCTCGGATGCCCATCTGGCACCGCTGGTGGGGCGCATCGTCCCACGCGCCCAGCTTCTCGCCGAGGCCGACGTCGTCCTGTTGCCCAAACCGCAGCCCGAAGACCTTGCCGAACTCCGGGACGGTCAGGTCCTCTGGGGCTGGCCGCACTGCGTCCAGGACCGGGCCATCACCCAACTGGCGATCGACAAAAAGCTCACGCTGATAGCGTTCGAGGCGATGAACCACTGGGCCAGCGACGGCGGCTTCGGCTTGCACGTGTTCCACAAGAACAACGAACTGGCCGGTTACTGTTCGGTGCTGCACGCCCTGGGCCTAACTGGTTCCACCGGAGACTACGGCCGCCGGCTGAGCGCAGTGGTGATCGGCTTCGGGGCCACGGCGCGCGGTGCGGTCACGGCGCTGAACGCCCATGGCGTACACGACGTCCAGGTCCTGACCAACCGCGGGGTTGCCGCGGTTGGCTCCCCCATCCATTCGGTGCGGATCGCGCAGTTCGACCACAGCGACAAGGCGCCGTTCCTGAGCGAAGTCATCACCGAGCGCGGCCGCGTGCCGCTCGCACCGTTCCTCGCCGGGACGGACATCGTCGTCAACTGCACACTCCAGGATCCGAACGCACCACTGACGTATCTGCGCACGGAGGATCTCGACAAGTTCCGGCCCGGGAGCCTGATCGTGGACGTGTCCTGCGATGAGGGTATGGGCTTCAGCTGGGCGAAAAGCACCACGTTTGCCGAGCCGATGTTCACCGTCGGGGACCATATCGCCTACTACGGCGTGGACCACAGCCCGTCCTACCTGTGGAATTCCGCCAGTTGGGAAATCAGCGAGGCGCTGCTGCCCTTCCTGGAAACCGTGATCAGCGGACCCGAGGAGTGGGCCGCGAACGAGACCATCCGGCGCGCCATCGAGGTCCGCGACGGAGTCGTCCTCAACCCGGACGTACTTCAGTTCCAGCAACGGCATCCGGCGTACCCGCACGGCCCGCTGGCAGGCTGACCGGCCGGGGTTTCCGCTACAAAAACCGAGGGCCGCTGCGCGGATCCAAGCAGCGGCCCTCGATCTGCCGTGCGCAACGTTAGGGTGTGGCGGCAGCCGGCCGCCCGCACGGGTACTGCCCTGTCGCCGGACCGGCAGCCCTGCGGACGATCTTGACGAGTCTGCGCCGGTCCCGCAGGTCCACCCGGAGCATCAGCTGGTCGCGGCGGGCCAGCACAACGGCGACCGTCGCGGCTGCCAGGGCCGGTACCGCGCCGGAAACCAGGATGGCCGTGTGCGGATCCACGTGCTCTGCCAGCCAGCCGAGCATGGGCCCGCCAATGGCCTGCCCGCCGATCAGGACCATAATGTACAGGCTCATCACGCGTCCGCGGATTGCCATGTTTGAGCTGATTTGGACCAACTGGTTGGCGGCGGTCAGGAACATCAGGCACCAGAACCCGGCCAGCACCATCGCCGCCGCGAACCATTCGATGGAAGGCGCCAGCGCCGCCAAGCAGAGCATAAGCCCGTACATTCCGGCGGCGAGCATCACCGAACGCAGCCGCAGCTCACGCCGGCGGGCGGAGGTGATAGCCCCGGCCAGCGCCCCGAGGGCCACCGTCCCGTTGAGCACCCCGTAGCCGCCGGCGCCGACGTCGTACACACGGTCCGCGAAAGCGGCAAGCAACACCGGCAGGCTCATCGCGAACACAGCGACGAAGGCCGCCATCAGCCACGGCCAGTAGATGGTTGGTTTGCTCAGCGCATAGTTCAGCCCTTCACGCAGCATTCCCTTGCGCTTGGGCACGGGTGCGCTGGTGTGCAGCTGGTCCTTCCGCAACGTGAGCAGCATGGCAACTGTCGAGCAGCACGCGACGGCGTTCGCGGCGAATGCCCAGCCGGCACCCACCGCGGTGATCAGCAGGCCGGCGAGCGCGGGTCCGATCAGCCCGCCGAGCTGGAACGTTGTGGAATTCACGCTGATGGCGTTCCGGAGATAGGCCGGGCCCACGAGTTCGTTGACAAAGACCTGCCGCGCGGGCTGGTCCAGCACGGTCACCAGGCCCAACGCCAGGGCGATGACGTAGACGTGCCACACCTCAATCCGCTGGCTGAGCGCCAGCACGGCGAGAACGGCCGCCAGCGCCGCCGCCACTGACTGGCACAGCATCAGGATCCTGCGCTTCGCGAACCGATCCGCCATCATCCCTGCCCACGGCCCCAGAAAGAGCGATGGCAGGAACTGCAGGGCGACGGTGATCCCGACGGCGGTGACGGAACCGGAGAGTTGGAGGACCAGCCAGTCCTGCGCAATCCGCTGCATCCAGAGGGCGATGACGGCGATGAAATGGCCGATCGCGAAGATGCGGAAATTGCGGACCTTCAACGATATGAAGGTGTGGCGCCACGGCAGCCTTTGGCTTACGACGGCGACAGGCTGGGTAACGGCGTCTGGCAGTGCGGTGACGGTGGCCTCTAACGGCGGTGGGGGTGCCACGGAATGTCCTCAAGGGAGCGGGGTGAATGGGGATGCCTTAACGCTAAGCTGGCCGCAATAGATTGTGGAAGCTTATTCACCGCATAACTCGCATTACGTAACGCAATGGGATGCGGGAACGCGCGCACGGCCCGGGAGGCCTCATGTTTGAACCTGCCCAGCTGCGGTCCTTCCTGGCCGTGGCTGAGACTCTGAGCTTTACCAAGGCCGCGGAACGGCTGGGCCTGGCACAGCCGACGGTCAGCCAGCATGTCCGCAAGCTGGAGACCGCCGCAAAACGGGTCCTCGTGGCGCGGGACACCCGGGACGTGCGCCTCACCGACAACGGGGACGCGATGGCAGGTTTCGCCCGGAGCATCCTCTCCGCCCATGATGCGGCGGCACGCTATTTCTCCGGATCGGCCATGCGCGGGCGGCTGCGCTTCGGTACCGCCGACGACCTGGCCATCACCGGGCTCCCGCGGATCCTGCGGGAGTTTCGGCAGGTCTACCCGCAGATCAACCTGGAACTGACAGTGGGCCAAAGCGACCAGCTCTACAAGCGGCTCAATGCCGGCCAACTGGACCTGGTCTTCGTCAAATGGGTTGCCGGGGCCAAGGACGGCACGGTAGTGCAGCAGGACTCGTTCGCCTGGGTCGGCTTGGAGCAGACCTCGCTGGATCCGACCGAGCCGGTGCCGCTGATTGCCTACCCCGCCCCCAGCCTCAGCCGGAAGCTGGCCATCGACGCGTTGGAGTCCGCTGGCAGGACTTGGCGGATCACCTGCGCAACCCGGCAGATCAGCGGGGTGCTGGCCGCGGTCCGGGCCGGGATCGGGGTGGCGGTCATGCCGTCCTCGCTGGTGCCGGAGGACCTCAAGATCATCACCCGGCGCTTTGACCTGCCCCCGGTGGGCGACGTGGACTTCACCCTGATCCGAAATCCGCTGGCCAACACCGAGGTGATTGAGGCCTTGACCCAGACGATCGCCGGCCGGCCGCTGAAGCGCTCCGCTTGAACGGACCCGCCGGCGTCGGGGCCGGAAGCAGCGGCGCAGCCGGGGATACCTGCCCAGCGCCTGCGCCGATCCGTTGCGGCCTACGCGACCCGGCGCTGTACCTACTTGGATTGCATACTTACGCATACCATTGATCCACCCGGATTCGTGGCATATCCTGAGTACGTTAACGGTCAAGCAGCGGCCAACTACACCGATTCAACAAACGGATGCTGTACCTGGGTCTGCCGCACGGCGACTTCCGGAGGCGTTCGGGATAGGCCGACAATGACGCCAGCCAATAACCCCCACCACAGTCCGCTCACCGCAGTATCGTCAGGCGGTGGCCTGAAGACTGCGAGCCCGCTCTCCCAAGCCGTGCACCGCGGCTCATCCGCCCACCACCCCCGCGGGGGCCAGCTGAACCCTCACTTGCCCACCCTTGTTGAGGCCGATTACGTGGGCAGCCCGTTCTGCGAACGCTGCGGGAACGACGAGTTCATCTACCTTGAGACATTTGTTCCTGCCACGCACCGGAGGGACGGCTCCATCAACAAGCTGGGCGAAGTCACCTACTTCTGCTCCGGATGCGACGACTTCTCCGCCCATGCGGTGCCTGCCTCGTGGGTTCCGCCAGGCTGGTACTTCGGCTGAGTCCGGTCCGGGGCACGCCGCGCCCCAAAATCAATGAGCCGGGCGACCACTATTGGAGGGTGGTCGCCCGGCTCGTTTAATCCGCCTCCCGGGGGCAATGCCCTAGATCAGTGTGTCGGTGATGTGGTTGGGGGTGCCGAACCGGTGGGCGGTGATGCTGATGGCTTGCTCGTGCAGGAAGGGCAACAGGTCAACATGTCCGGATTCGGTAGCCGGCTGGTGGTAGATGGCGAGATCGGGGCGTCCGCCGGTGGCCTGGGCCAGGACTGTGTGGTTGCCGCCAAGGAGCCTGATCCGTGTGGTTGTTGTTGTCTTCGCGGCGGCGAGCCAGTCGGCGTCGTTCTGCACTGTGGTGTCGATGCCGAGGCCGGAGAAGACCGTGTGCAGCTTGGCGGGCAGCGCCTCGCCGCTGGACACCGTCAGGGTTGAGCCGGCGAGGACTCCGGCCGCGACGGTCCGGACAAGGTGGGTGAGGGGTTCAGCGTCGGAGCGGCGGATGGTCACGGGCAGGGGCCGGTAGCGGAAGATGTTCCGCTCGGCGGCCAGCCCGGTGGCGTCCCTGGCGGTGCCAAACTCGTCCGCCCAGGCGCGGGCGTCCGAGCCCAGTGCACGCTGCAATGATTCGAATTCGACGGCGGCCATCTCGCTCCGGGCAGCCTGCAGGATCCGCTGGACGCCAGGGTGCCCTGGTTCGGTGCTTCGGGCCGCGGAGCTGGGCTTGCTGGTCCAGGTGCCGAGTCCGGTCAGGTAGTTTGGACCGCCGGCCTTGGTGCCGGCGCCGACGGCGGATTTCTTCCAGCCGCCGAAGGGCTGGCGCTGCACAATGGCGCCGGTGATACCGCGGTTGACGTACAGGTTGCCCGCCTGGACGGTGTCAAGCCACAAGCCGACTTCCTCCGGATCCAGGGAGTGCAGACCGGACGTGAGGCCGTAGTCGATCTGGTTCTGGATCGCGATTGCCTCGTCCAGGGTGTCCGCGGTCATAACCCCGAGCACGGGGCCGAAGAATTCGGTGAGGTGGAAATATGAGCCGCGGCGCACGCCGTTGCGCACGCCCGGGCTCCAGAGCCTGCCGGTGTCATCAAGTTTCCGGGGCTCCACTGCCCAGGACTCGCCTTCGCCGAGTGTGGTGAGGGCGCTGAGCAGCTTGCCGTTGGCGGGTTCGATGATCGGGCCCATCTGGCTGGCCGGATCCTCCGGGTACCCCACCTTCAAGGACGTCACGGCGTCGACCAACTGGTGGTGGAAGCGCCTGGATTTCGCCACCGAGCCGACGAGGATCACCAGCGAGGCCGCAGAGCACTTCTGCCCGGCGTGGCCAAACGCGGAGTACGCGACGTCTTTGGCGGCGAGGTCGAGGTCCGCGCTCGGGGTCACAATAATGGCATTCTTACCGCTGGTCTCGGCGAGCAGGGGCAGGTCCGGGCGGAACGAACGGAACAATTCGGCCGTTTCGTAGCCGCCGGTGAGGATCACCCGGTCCACCGCGGGGTGGCCGATCAGCTGCCGGCCCAGCTCCCGCTCGCCGAGCTGAACCATGGTCAGGACGTCTCTCGGGACGCCGGCTTCCCACAGGGCCTCGACCATCACGGCGCCGCTGCGGCAAGCCTGCCTGGCGGGTTTGATGACAACGGCGGAGCCTGCGGCCAGGGCCGCGAGGGTAGAGCCGGCCGGGATGGCTACCGGGAAGTTCCACGGCGGCGTCACGACCGTGAGTGTGGCCGGCACGAAGGTGGCGCCGTCGACGTCGTCGAGTTTGCGGGCCGATTCGGCGTAGTAGTGCGCGAAGTCAACCGCCTCGCTGACCTCGGGGTCACCCTGGTCGATGGTCTTGCCGGTCTCGCTCGCCATGACCTCAAGCAGCTCAGCGCGGCGGGATTCCAGGACGTCGCCGGCGCGGTGCAGGATTTCGGCCCGCTCGGCTCCGGACAGTGCGCCCCAGGCCCTGCCCTTCGCCACGGCGGTCGCGATGACGGTCTCAAGGCTAGCCTCGTCATGGATGGTGGCCGCTTCCACGGCCGCGTTGCCCAGAGTCGAGTGCGGAACCCGCTCCAGGATGGCCCGGCCCCAATCGCGGTTCGCCGGCAGCGACGGATCGGTGTCCGGGGTGTTCGCAAAGGCGTCGCGCGGCATCGGCATGGCCGGGAGTGCGCGGTTCTGCCGCCTGTTCGGGCCGGGCACCGTGCCGTCCAAGTCGGCGAGGGAGGCGAGGAAGCGCTCCTTCTCTCGCTCGAAGAGGGAGCGGCTTTCTGGGGAGTTCCCCCCGAGTTCGAACACGGCGGACATGAAGTTTTCCTGGCTGGCGCCTTCCTCGAGGCGGCGGATCAGGTACGCGATCGCGACGTCGAACTCGGCCGGGTGCACCACTGGTGTGTAGAGCAGCAGCGAACCGACGTCCTTCCTGACCGCTTCCGCCTGGCCCTGGGCCATCCCCAACAGCATCTCGAACTCGATCCCGGACTCCACACCGCGCTGTTTGGCCAGCAACCAGGCGAACGCAATATCGAAGAGATTATGACCGGCCACACCGATCCGGATGTTCCCGATCCGGTCCGGGTGCAGCGCGTAATTGATGACGCGCTTGTAGTTGGTATCCGAATCCTGCTTCGTTCCCCAGGTGGCGAGCGGCCAGTCATGCAATGACGCTTCGACCTGCTCCATCGGCAGGTTCGCGCCCTTCACCACACGGACCTTGACCGCGGCACCCCCGCCGGCGCGGCGCGCGGCAGCCCAGTCCTGCAGCCTGACCATCGCGGACAGCGCGTCCGGGAGGTAGGCCTGGAGCACAATGCCGGCCGCCAGGTTCTTGAACTCGGGCTTATCAAGGATCCGGGTGAAGACCGCGATGGTCAGATCCAGATCCTTGTATTCCTCCATGTCCAGATTGATGAACTTCGCCACCGGGAAGGACGCCGCCCGGGCGAACAGCGGGGTCAGCTTCTCCACCACATGCTCCACGGCCTCATCAAACGCCCACGGCGAGTGCGGGGCGACCGTCGAGGAAACCTTGATCGAGACGTAGTCAACGTCCGGACGGGCAAGGAGCGTATGGGTGCCCTCAAGCCGGCGGGAGGCCTCGTGCTCACCGAGCACTGCCTCGCCCAGGAGATTGACGTTGAGCTTGATGCCGTCCTTGCGGATCTTCGCGATGGCGGGACCGAGCTTGGCGTGGGTCGCGTCAACGATCAGGTGCCCCACCATCTCACGCAGCACCCGGCGTGCGATCGGGATAACCAAGCGCGGCAGCAACGGGGCCATGGTGCCGCCGAGCCGGACGGCGCCGCGCATGTACCAGGGCAGGAAAGCGGGCACCTTGGGTGCCAGCGCCGCGAGGTTCCGCGCTGCAACTCCCAGGTCCTCGGGACGGACGACGCCGTCGACGAATCCGACGGTGAAGTCGAGGCCGTTCGGGTCCTTCAACACCCCGGCGAGCTGGGCGGCCGAGGCATCAACCGGAACGCTTGCCGCCGCGGACAGCCAGCGACGCACCAACCCGATCGTCTCTTCCGACAGGGCGGTGGCCTCAAGGACCGCAGAGTCGTCCGAAAAGGTTGCCTGCTCGGCCGCGTTGCCGGCCTTCACACCGGACTCCGTTGAAACGTTGGTCATGGCTGCACTCGTTCTTTCTCAAAAATGTGGACCGTTCTTGTTTCAGTATGCGACCGGATTTTCATAAGATAAAGCGATGTTTTTCGAGCAATACTGGTCAGAAAATCGAACGTTTTGCCCGCCACGCCAAACGACCCTCCCTCACCTCCGGCGCTGATTCGCACGGCCCTCCCTCACTTCCGTCGGGAAACCACGAAACCCTCTCCCACAAGATGAGAGAGGGTTCGCCGATCGTGGACCGGAGTTGAGGGAGCGTCGGGGGAAACACGACCGGAGCTGAGGGAGCGTCGGGGCTAGCCGATGTGGCGGTGCATCTCCACGGCTTCTTCGTGCCGGGGGCTGTCGGGATTCATCAGTGAGTGCTTTCGGCCGTAGCCGAAGTAGATGACAAGACCAACGACGAGCCAGACGCCGAATCGCAGCCAGGTCTCCCAGTGCAGTTGAAACATCAGGAACCCGGAAGCCAGTACACCGAAGGCCGGAACGAGGGGCATCAGCGGCAGCCGGAACGTGCGCGGGGCGTCGGGTTTTTTGTAGCGGAACACGATCACCGAGAAGCAGACGACGACGAACGCGGCCAGGATGCCGATGTTGGTCAGGTCGGCGACTGCCTTGATCGGGAATACCCCGGCCAGCAGTGCCGAAGCGACGCCGGCAATCCAGGTCACGCGCTGCGGGGTGCCGTGGCGGTCGGTCTTGGCGAACCAGCCGGGGAGCAGGCCGTCGCGGCTCATCGAGAACCAGACGCGGGTGACGCCGAGCAGGAAGGTGAGCATCACGGTCAGGATCGACAGCACGGCAAAGACCGAGATAATCGTGGCGATGACCGGCAGGCCGACACCGTTGAACGCGGAGGCGAAGCCGGCCTTGGGGTCGATGTCCTTGAAATTCTGCATGCCGGTGAGCACCAGGGTGGCGGCAACGTACAGGAGCATCGCGATGATCAGGGACATAATGATGGCCTTCGGCATGTGCTTCTTGCCGTCGGTCGCCTCTTCCGCTGCGGTACTCATGGCGTCGTATCCGAACACTGCGAAGAACACGGTGGCCGCGCCTGCCACCACCGGACCGAAGCCGCTGGGCATAAACGGGTTGTAGTTCCCCGTGTCGATGTAGAAGATGCCCAGGCCGATGATGAACAGGATCAGGACCACCTTGATCCCTACGGCTACAAGTTCGAAGCGGCCAAAAGTCTTGGTGCCGCGGGACAGGATCCAGGTCACGAGCAGGCAGACGGCGATCGCCGGGAGGTTGATGATTCCCCCGGTGCCCTCGTCCGGCGTCGCGGTCATCCAGGCGGGCATGTGCACGCCGATGCCGGTCAGGAACGCATCGAAATACCCGGAAATGCCGATGGCCACAACAGCCACGATCGCAATGTACTCCAGCAGCAGGTCCCAGCCGATGAACCAGCCGATGATTTCCCCGAGGGCCACGTAGCCGTACGTGTATGCCGAGCCGGCCCGGGGGATCATTCCGGCGAATTCCGCGTAGGACAGCGCGGCAGCCGCGGAGGCGAGGCCCGCGATCAGGAAGGAAAACAGTACGGCCGGTCCGACGCCGGGTTCGGACTCGCTGCCATGGGCCACCAGGCCCGCCAGGGAAAAGATGCCGACGCCGATGATACCGCCGACGCCGATGGCCGTCAGCTGCCATAGCCCAAGGCTCTTGAAAAGCCCGCTATGAAGGCTTTCTTCCTCGATGTCGTCGATTGGCTTGCGCCGCAAGATCGACCTGGTCATGTCTTGTGCGTTCATTTTCAGGGTCTCCCGTTTGGTGTGGCACCCATCAACCCACCCTGTGATGGGGGTAACTCAACGACAACAGTATGCAAGCCGGATTGCATTAGATAAAGTGAATTCTCCTAATCAATAACCATTAGATTTCACAAAGGAATAGCGATGCTGGATGTCCGGCGATTGCGCCTGTTGCGCGAACTGAAAATCCGCGGCACCCTGGTCGCGGTAGCGGAAGCGCTGCAGTACAGCCCGTCGTCGGTGTCGCAGCAGCTGGCACTGCTGGAAAAGGAGGCCGGCGTCGAACTGCTTCGCAAAACCGGTCGCCGGGTTCAGCTCACCCCGCAGGCCGAAGTCCTGGTAGCCCACACGGCCCATTTGCTGGAAACGCTGGAACAGGCCGAGGCGGACCTGGCAGCCTCCCTCACGACAGTGACCGGCACCGTTCGGATGGCCGTTTTCCAGTCCGCGGCGCTGGCACTGATGCCTGACGCGCTCACCCGTATGTCCTCACGCTATCCCGAGGTGAGGGTTGAAATGACCCAGCAGGAACCCGAAACGGCACTCCACGAAACGTGGGCCCGCGATTTCGACCTGGTGATTGCCGAGCAGTACCCCGGACACGCAGCACCCCGGTATGCCGAGCTCGACCGCGTCCGGCTCACAGGCGATGCGATCCGCCTCGCGGTTCCGCCCGCCGCCGCCGACCGCGCGGCAATAACGTCCCTCGCGGAGACCGCCGGGATGGCGTGGGTGATGGAACCCCGCGGGGCCGCGTCGCGGCATTGGGCAGAGCAGGCTTGCCGCAGCGCCGGCTTTGAGCCCGACGTCCGGTTCGAAACGGCTGACCTGCAGGCGCAGATCCGGCTGATCGAATCCGGCAACGCCGTGGCCCTTATGCCTGACCTCGTCTGGACCGGAAGAGGCACGACGGCGGATCTGATCACCCTGCCGGGTGATCCGCACCGGACCATCTTCACTTCGGTGCGGCGTTCCAGCGTCAAGCGCCCGGCAATCCTGGCCGCGCGAGAGATCCTGGCCGAGACCGCCGCGTCCATCCCGCCCGCGGGCCCGTAATATGGCGGGTCGGCGCCCCCTGGCGCACAGCGCCGCCGGCGGACCGGCGCTAGACTGGTGGCGTTATGAACCGCACAATATTCAAGTCCAAAATCCACCGCGCCACGGTCACGCACGCGGACCTCCACTACGTCGGATCGGTCACCGTGGACCTGGATCTGCTGGACGCCGCCGACATCCTTCCCGGCGAGCTGGTATCCATCGTCGACGTCACCAACGGTGCCCGGCTTGAGACGTACACAATCGCCGGCGAGCGCGGTTCCGGGGTCATTGGCATCAACGGTGCCGCCGCACACCTGATGCACGAGAACGACATCATCATTCTGATCACCTACGCCCAAATGACCACGGACGAGGCCAAGGCCTATCGTCCCAGGGTGGTCCATGTGGATAAGGACAACAACATCGTCCAGATCGGCTCCGACCCCGCGGAGGCTCATACGCCGGGGACCATGCGTCCGCCGTTCGCGCTGGATAACGCAACACTTAGCTGACGCCGAGCCGCCGCGCCGGCGGAGTGTCCACGCCGTAACGGGCACCAGGAGTAAATAAAGCTGATTACTCTTGGCAGGTGACTGCCACCCTATGCCTGACGCCGACGGCCACCACATGCTAGGCGTTCTCGCCGGATTCTTTGTGGTGTGGTGCATCATCCTGGTGGGCATGTTCGTCGGCCGGCGCGGGATCCTGGGTACGAACGCCCGCTCCGTGCTCAGTGCGTTGACCTTCTTTGTTGCCAGCCCCGCACTGCTTTTCGAAACGCTCGGCAAGGCTCGTCTGGACGACGTCTTCGCGGCGCCCCTGCTGGTCACAGCAGCCGGTGCCATCACCACTGCGGCGCTTTTCTTCGTCATTGTCCGCGTCCTCCTGAAGCGTTCCGTGCCGGAATCGCTGATGTCCTCGATGGGCGCCTCGCTGGCCAATTCCGCCAACCTAGGCATCCCGATCGCCGCCTTCGTCCTTGGCGACGCCAGCTACGTGGCTCCCCTGCTGATCTTCCAGCTGGCCTTCTTCACGCCGCTGTTCCTGATGGCCCTCGACGCCACGACAAGCAACCACCGGACCACACCGCTGGGTTTCGGGCTGATGATCCTGCGAAATCCGATGATCGTGGGCTCCGGACTCGGCCTGCTCGTGGCGGGGACCGGCTGGCGGGTCCCCGATCTCGTGATGCAGCCAATCCACCTGATCGGCGGCGCCGCGATTCCGGCCATGCTGATCGCCTTTGGCATGAGCCTCAATGGGTCCCGGCCCCTGCAGGCCTCTGCGGGCCGGCGTCTCGACACCCTGCTGGCAAGCGGGTTCAAGCTCGTTGTGCATCCCGCGCTGGCTTACGTTTTCGCGCGCTTCCTCCTTGGCATGGAAGAGCAAGAGCTATTTGCGGTGGTGGTCACGTCGGCGTTGCCCACGGCGCAGAACGTGTTCGTTGCCGCAAGCCGCTACCAGACCGGGCTCACGGTCGCGAAGGACACCGTGCTCGTCACCACAGTCGTCGCAGTGCCCGCCATGATCTGCGTGGCACTGCTCCTCGCCTGATACCGGCCAGGCCGTGCCCGGGTTGTTTCCCGCGCCGGTAGGCTGGGACCGGCTTTAGCCGGCCCGCGGAGATCCGGGGCACCAGCACAATATGGGGACAAAATGCACACACTCAGAACGCGCAGCAGCGGCGCACCCGGCGCCGTCGACTGGATCGTTTCCGGGCTGGCGGGACTGCTGCTGGTCTCAGCCACGGCCTGCGCCGCACCCGGGACAGGTCCGGCCGCCGCCCCGGCGGCCACCGCAGGCGCTACAGCACCGGCGGAGCCAGGGACGCCGGCGCCGGCCACCTCGCCCGCGGACATCACCGCCGGCCCGCGCGCCGGCAACGCCCTGGACGAATTGGCCACGATTCCGGTCAAGGGCCGGGCACCCAAGACGGGTTACTCACGCGAAGAGTTTGGCCAGGCCTGGGCCGACGTCGACCGCAACGGGTGCGACACCCGCAACGATGTGCTGCGCCGGGACCTGACAGCCCTCGCCCTCAAGCCCGGCACCGGGGAGTGTGTGGTCCTCTCCGGCGTCCTGAACGACCCGTACACGGGGACCCTGATCAATTTCCTCCGCGGCAGCACCACCAGCGCCGCCGTACAGATTGACCATGTGGTGGCCCTCAGCGACGCCTGGCAAAAGGGCGCCCAGCAACTCACCGCGGCCCAGCGGCTGTCCCTGGCCAACGACCCGCTGAACCTGCTCGCGGTGGACGGCCCCAACAACCAGCAAAAGAGCGACGGCGACGCCGCGACCTGGCTGCCGCCAAACAAAGCCTTCCGCTGCGACTATGTTGCCCGGCAGATCTCCGTCAAGTCCGGCTACGGCCTGTGGATCACCCAAGCCGAGCATGATGCGATGGCACGGATCCTCGGCGGCTGCCCGGACGCAACAATCCCTGCCGGCACAGGTACGGCCACCCCCAACACGCCGTCCCCGGCGGCGCCAGTTCCCGCAGCCCCGGGCCCCGCAGCGCCGGCCCCTGCGGCCGTGTTCTACGCGAACTGCGCCGCTGCCCGGGCGGCCGGGGCCGCGCCGCTGCGATCCGGCCAGCCAGGCTACCGCGAGCAGATGGACGGCGACCGCGACGGGGTCGCCTGCGAATAGGGATGTCGGGGTCCGGAACCTAGTTCTTCGGCAGCGCGTCCAGCAGACGGGCGCACCGGATGAAACCCAGGTGCGAGTACGCCTGCGGATGGTTTCCCAAGTGCGTTTCGGTGCCCGGGTCGTACTCCTCCGGCAGCAGCCCGGTCGGCCCAAACAGATTGACCAGCTGGTCGAACAGGTCCCATGCCTCCTCGATGCGCCCCACCGCCACGTACGCCTCAATGAGCCAGGTGGTGCAGATGTGGAAGCCGCCCTCCAGTCCGGGCAGCCCGTCGTCGTAGCGGTAGCGGAACACCGTGGGGCCCACCCGCAGCTCCCGTTCCACCGCTGTGACGGTGTCCAGGAAGCGCTGGTCGGCGACGTCCAGGAGGCCGGAGAGCCCAATGTGCAGCACCGCAGCGTCCAGATCCGGGCTGTCATAGGCCACCGTGTAGGACGCGGCGCTCTCATCCCAGCCCTCGCGCAGGACTTCGTCCCGAATGAGAGCCGCAGTGGGCGCCCACTGCGGCAGCGGCGTCCGTCCGTGCCGGGCGGCGGTGCGCAGCGCCCGGTCCAGAGCCACCCAGCACATCACCTTGGTATATATGTGGTGCCGGGGCGCCCGCCGGGCTTCCCAGATTCCGTGGTCCGCCTCCTGCCAGCGGGTTAGGACGGCAGCCGCCATCTGGACCATCAGCTCCCAATGGGCCTCGGCCAGTTCCCCCTGCCGCGCGCTCAGGGCATCGATGAGCTCGGCGATCGGCCCGAAGACGTCAAGCTGCACCTGATGGTCGGCGGCATTGCCGATCCGCACCGGCCGGGAGCCCGCGTAACCGGGCAGGCTCTCGATAATAGCCTCGGTTGACAGCGGAGCCCCGGTAACCGAATACAGCGGGTGCAGCCACTCCGGGCCCGGAGAGTGGGCAAGGATCCGGCCCAGCCAGGCGAGGAACCCCTCAGCCTCCGACGTCGAGCCGAGGTCCACCAGCGCATTAACAGTCATCGAGCCGTCCCGCAGCCAGCAGTACCGGTAGTCCCAGTTCCGCGTGCCGCCGATCCCCTCCGGCAGGGAGGTGGTGGGCGCCGCCAGCACCGCACCGGTGGGCTCGTGCACCAGGGCCCGGAGCACCAGGGCGGACCTGCGGACCAGGGACGGTTTCACCGCGGGCAACTGCAGCGCCTGCACCCAACGCCGGGAATGATGCGCGACGGCGGCACGGCGGGAGTTTTCCTCGGGCGGCGCCGCGCGGTGGAGTTCCGTGTCGCCGCAGCGCAGGTTCAGCACCACCGGACCGTGCCGCAACTCAACCTCTGCAGTCGCGGTGGCGTGGCGGCCGTCGGAGGTGATCCTGAAGCTGGCACCTGGGGCAAGCAGGATCATCGGGTCGGCGGTCCCCACCACGTGCAGCTCTGATCCACGGGCCTCCATGCTGAAGTGCGCGTTGGCGTAGTCCGGACGGGGCGCAAAGACAATCCGCGCAGTCCCCGTTCCGGAGAGCACCCGGACCAGGCTGGTGACACCCTCCGGCGCCGGTTCCAGGTAGTCGGTGACTGTCACGTCGGCCCAGCGGGTTTCCACGATCATCGTGCTGTCCACATAGCGCTGCCCCAGGACCTGCGAGGCCTTGACCGGTTCGACCGAAAAGTGGCCGGCAGCGTCACCGCCGAGCAGATGCGCAAAGAGCGATCCGGAATCCGGCAGCGGGTGGGTCATCCAGCAGATTTTGGCATCCGGGGTGATAAGGGCAGTGGACGAGCCGTTGCCGATCATGGAGTGCCGCTCCAGTCCGACGGCGTCCTCTCCGAAGAGCCAGGCCCGCCGCAGTTCAAAGAGGATGGCCAGCACCCGGGCGAAGGACTCGGGGTCCGGAAGCCGATGCGGCGCCAGGGTGGGTCCCGCCCCCACCCGCAGCGCCATGTCCGGCCCGCGCAACGTCGCCATTGCCAGCTCATCGCTCGCAGCGTCTCCCGCGTAGAGGGCTGCGCTGACGCCGAGCATGGAGCGCAACTGTTCCAGGGCGGCTGCCTTGGCCGGTTCCACCACGGAAAGGTCCAGCACCGAACCGTCCACAATCAGGGCCAGCCCATGCGCGCGGGCTATCACCTGCGCTTGCGCGGTGGCGAGCGCAACGACGTCGGCAGCGGCCGGGCGGGTGTGCACCGACACTGCGACGGGTTTCCGTTCGATGGTGATTCCCCGGTAGGCGCCCACAGTTTCGGCAAGGGCCTGGCTGGCTTGCTGCAACACGGATTCGGTGGCCAGGGACAGGCCGTGGGCATAACCCATGTCGAACTCGGCACCGTGCGAGCCGACCAGGTGGACCTCGGCCGGGAGCCGGGAGACTGCGGCCAGGTCGCGCAGGGAACGCCCCGAGATGACGGCGGCATGGGTGTTGGGGAGCGCCGCCAGCGCACGGAGGGCAATCGCCGCGCTGCCCAGCGGCAGGGTCTCGGTGGAAATGCCTTCCGCCGCGCACAGGGTCCCGCCGTAGTTGCACGCCACCAGCAGCGCCGGGGTGCGGGCCAGGATTTTAAGTTCCGCCAGGAGTTGTGGCGTCAGCCCGTCGTCGGCGGCGTTGGTCTGGACGAAGGCCCGGAGCAGGCCCAGCGGCAGGGACTTCGTCAGGAGGGCAGAGTCCGCCAGGGACTGGTTGAGCGGAGTGGGCATGTGCGGAGTCCTTTGGTTAGTCCCCCATGCCTGCCTTGAGTGCGCCCGCTGCCGGGCGTACTCCCAGTATTCGCTGCACCCCGTTTCCCTCGGGTGTCCCGGCGGTTGCAGTTATGTAAATTCCGCAACCGCCGGTACCGCATCGGACGTCGACGGTGGCTGGACGCCGGAGCCTAGACCCGCACGAGTCCTGCGACGTCGGCCAGAAGCTGTACCGAACGCAGCCGGGAATCGGTGGCATTGCTCTGGTGCGCGACGATCAGCTCGTCGGCGTCAGCATGCGCGGCGAATCCGTCCAGGTATTCCAACACGGCGTCGGGGGTGCCCACGGCCGAGTACTTCATCATCTGGGCGATGTGCTGGCCCTGCGGCGACTCCAGGACCATGTCCGCCTCGTCGTCGCTGAATTCGCGGCCGTTGCCGAAGAACAGTGAGACCCTGGCGCGTTTGGTCGCTTGGAAGTTCTGCTGCGCCTCGGCTGCGGAATCCGCCGCGATCACGTTGACGCCGGCAATCACGTGCGGGGCGTCCAGCTGCGCGGAGGGCTGGAAG
Organism: Pseudarthrobacter sp. PH31-O2; assembly: GCF_030063265.1. Taxonomy (NCBI): domain Bacteria; kingdom Bacillati; phylum Actinomycetota; class Actinomycetes; order Micrococcales; family Micrococcaceae; genus Pseudarthrobacter; species Pseudarthrobacter sp. PH31-O2. Next base: position 195,870 of record NZ_JASIST010000008.1, read on the forward strand.
TCGCGGCGGTAGATGGCTACGGCGTCCCGCAGCGCGTTCGGCGCAAAATGCGAGGCGAAGGCGTAGGGCAGGCCCAGCTGCGCAGCGAGCTTGGCGCCGAACAGGGAGGATCCCAGGATGTACAGGGGGACGTTGGTGCCCTTGCCCGGGGTGGCTTCCACGCCCTGGATGCGGGTGGGGCCGGTCAGGTAGCCCTGGAGTTCCAGCACGTCCTGCGGGAAGCTGTCCGAAGACATCGGGTCGCGGCGCAGGGCACGAAGCGTATTCTGGTCGCTGCCGGGCGCACGGCCCAAGCCAAGGTCGATCCGTCCAGGGTGCAGGGTCTCGAGGGTGCCGAACTGCTCGGCGATAGTCAGCGGTGAGTGGTTTGGCAACATCACCCCGCCGGCGCCGAGGCGGATACTTTCGGTGTGCGCGGCAACGTGGGCGATCAGCACACTGGTGGCCGACGAGGCGATGGCCGACATGTTGTGGTGCTCGGCGTACCAGACGCGCCGGTACCCCAGCTTCTCGGCGAGTTGCGCCATGGCCACGCTTCCCGCCAGGCTCTCGGCCGCCGTCTGGCCCTTACCGATGGTTGCCAGGTCAAGGATGGAAAGCGGAACAGTCACGGAAAAGCCGGCCTTTCGTAGCGGGGAATTCTCAGTAGCCGCACCGGATCCCGGTGCGGGCACACTGTAGACAACGACGCCGGGCCCCGGGATATTTCTGTGCCAGCTGTGGCGTCCCCCATGCTCTTTCCGGGCTGAGGCTCAAGGAGGGGGATAGTTGCAGCCCCGTCCGCCGGAGCCGAACTCCGGCACTGCGACGCGTCCGGAATACTCAGCTGGCTCAGGGAGTTGCCGCCCCTATGAGCCATAACAACTCACAGCATCCGCAAACATCCGCCACGATCGCACTCAAGGACCTGGGCACCGTCCATCGGCTGGGATTCGGCGCCATGAGGATTGTTGGGGACGGCGTCTGGGGCGAGCCAGCCGACCGCAACGCCGCCATCGCCGTCGTCCGCCGTGCGGTTGAGCTCGGTGTCGACTTCATTGACACCGCTGATTCGTACGGGCCCAATATCAGCGAGGAAATCCTGGCCGAGGCACTGCACCCGTACAAGGCGGGGTTGAGGATCGCCACCAAGGTCGGGTTCACCCGTACCGGCCCGCACGAGTGGGTGCCGCTGGGCCGGGCCGAATACCTGCGCCAGCAGACCGAACTGAGCCTGAGAAAACTGAAGGTCGACGCCCTGGATCTGCTCCAGCTGCACCGGATCGACCCCAAGGTAGACCCGGAGGAGCAGTTCGCTGTGCTTCGTGACCTGCAAAACGAGGGCAAGGTGAAGGCCTTGGGCCTGTCCCAGGTCAGCGTCGCAGAGCTCGAAGCAGCCGGTAAGTACTTCACCGTTTCCACCGTGCAGAACCGCTACAACCTGACCGACCGCAGCTCCGAGGACGTGCTGAACTACGCCGAGGAGAACGGGATCGGATTCATCCCCTGGGCGCCGATCTCCGCGGGCGAACTTGCTCAGCCCGGCGGCCCGCTGGATGCGGCTGCCAAGCGGCTGGGCGCCACCACTTCGCAGGTGGCCCTCGCCTGGCTGCTGCGCCGCTCCTCAGTGATGATGCCGATCCCCGGAACCGGTTCGGTCAAACACCTCGAAGAGAACCTGGCCGCTGCCGGCGTTGTCCTGGACGACGCCGCCTACGCCGAGCTCCAAGCCGCCCACTAAGTCCCCAATATCAACGCCGGCCCCGTGGCCGGCAGAACAGGAGCCTGACATGGCTAACATCCTGATGGTCGTATCCGCCGCCGATTCCCTCACCATGCGCGACGGGAGCGAACACCCCACCGGCTATTGGGCTGAGGAACTGGTCGTTTCGCATCAGACCCTGCTCGACGCCGGGCACACCGTCCACCTCGCCACCCCGGGCGGCGCCAAGCCCACTGTTGACCAGGTCAGCCTCGCACCCGAGGCCGCCGGCGGCGAGGAACGGGCGAACGGATTCCGCGACTACATCGCCACGATCGACGCTGAGCTGTCCGCGCCGCTGGTGCTTGCCGACGTCAGCATCGCCGGCTACGACGCGGTCATTATGCCCGGCGGCCATGGCCCGATGACCGACCTTTACGAGGACAAGGACCTTGGCAAGCTCCTGGTTGCGGCGAACGCCGACGGCAAAGTCATCGCACCGTTCTGCCACGGCCCGGCCGGCCTGTTGAGCGCCACGGACGACGCCGGGGCGTTTGCTTTCGCCGGCCGCCGCCTCACCGTGTTCACGAACGAAGAGGAACTCAACGGCGGCACCGGCCCCAACACGCCGTGGTTCGTGGAGGACGAGCTGAAGGACAAAGGCGCCATCGTCGAAACGGCGGCTGCCTGGAGCTCCCACGTTGTGCGCGACGGCAACCTGATCAGCGGCCAGAACCCGCAGTCCAGCGAGGCTGTGGCGAAGGAAGTTCTCAAGGCCCTCGCCGAATAGCAGCATAAAAACAACATCCGCTGAAGCCGGGTCCGGGCCGCCGGACCCGGCTAAGCTGTCCGCATGGCCATCAAATCCACCGCAGACAAAGTCGCCACCATCCAGCAGGGCTACACCCTTCAGGGGCCCACAATTGAGCTGGGTGCCGCGATCGTCGACGGCGAGGTCCACAAGGACGCTCCTGTCCGGCTCCCGTTGTCCATGATGAACCGCCACGGACTGGTGGCCGGGGCAACGGGCACGGGTAAGACCGTGACCTTGCACATGATGGCGGAACAGCTTTCCACCGCCGGGGTCCCGGTGTTCCTGGCGGACATCAAGGGGGATCTCTCCGGGCTGGCTACAGCCGCCACCGGCAGTGAGAAACTCATCACGCGCACGGCGGGGATCGGGCAGCCCTGGTCCGGCAAAACGTTCCCGGTGGAGTTCCTGGCCCTGGGCGGGGACGGCACCGGGATCCCGGTCCGCGCCACTATCACCTCCTTTGGGCCCGTCCTGCTTTCCCGCGTTATGGAGCTCAACGAAACGCAGGAATCGAGCCTGCAGCTGGTCTTTCACTTCGCGGACAAGAACCAGCTCGAACTGATCGACCTCAAGGACCTTCGCGCGGTCATCCAGTTCCTCACGTCCGCGGAGGGCAAGGACGAACTTGAGGAACTCGGCGGGCTTTCGAAGTCGACCGCCGGCGTTATCCTGCGCGAGCTGATCACCCTTGAGGCGCAGGGTATGGAGAAGTTCTTCGGCGAACCCGAGTTCGACACCGCAGAACTTTTGCGCACCGCCCCGGACGGGCGCGGCGTGATCACCTGTCTGGAGCTGCCCACCCTGCAGACCAAACCGATGCTGTTCTCGACGTTCCTGATGTGGCTGCTGGCCGATCTGTTTGAGGACCTGCCCGAGGCCGGCGACCTGGACAAGCCCAAGCTTGTGTTCTTCCTGGACGAAGCCCACCTGCTCTTCAACGGCGCCTCGAAGGCGTTCCTGGCTGCGATCACCACCACCGTACGACTGATCCGGTCCAAGGGTGTTGGCATCTTCTTCGTGACCCAGACCCCCAAGGATGTTCCCGCCGACGTCCTGGGGCAGCTCGCGAACCGGGTGCAGCATGCCCTCCGGGCCTATACGCCCGAGGACGCGAAGGCGCTCAAAGCCACCGTCTCCACCTTCCCGGTGAGCGATTACGATCTGGCGGAAACCCTTACTTCCGCCGGGATCGGCGAGGCGGTCGTTACCGTGATGAACGAGAATGGTGCCCCGACGCCGGTCGCACTCACCCGGCTGCGCGCGCCGGAATCGGTGATGGGTCCCAGCGCCGACGCGTTGATCGCCAGCACCGTGGCCGGCTCCGCATTGCTGGCCAAGTACGGCACCGCCGTCGACAATGTCTCCGCCTATGAAAAGATCTCCGGGAAAGCCTCGCCGGATACGGGACCCGCCGCCCCGGCTCCCGCCGGTGCCGCCAGCACCGACGTCGACGCCGAAGCCCGGCGGATCGAGGAGGAAATCCTGGGCCGTCCCAGCAGCCGGCCCGCCGCGGCGCCCGAACCACGCGAACCCCGCGAGTCGCCCCGGCAGTCCCAGCGCAGTCCGGCGGCGGACGGCGGCAGAGCCGGCGACCTTTCCGGTGTCCTGGGTGGCGCCCTGGGCGGCGGGCTGAAAAGCATGGCACGCTCGCTGGGAACCCAGCTCGGCCGCGAACTGCTGCGCGGCGTCTTCGGTACCGCCCCGAAGCGCCGCCGCTAAGGTCCGGCGGGACGGCGTCCCCAGCCCACGCGATCCGTGCGGGCCGGGCGCGTCCCTAACGACAAGGGAATTCCTGCAGGGTGCAGGTAACGTATGGTAAGTGCAAATGAGTCAGGCGTTGGTCAGGATCGCAGCCGGGTGGCTGCTGGGCCTGATGCTTGCCGTGGCCGGGGGCATCGTGACGGTCAATCTGGTCAACGGATCCCTGGCAAGCCCGCAGCAACCTGTCCGGGAGTATCTGGCTGCCCTGCAGAACGGCGAGGGCGGGAAGGCCCTCGGCTTACTGCATGCTTCCGTTCCGCAGAGCAACGCGGCCATGCTGGACGGCACCGCGCTCCAAACGGCCGCGGCCCGGATCAGCGGCGTGAAGTACGGCGCGGCCGAGGACCGCGGCGGCAACCAGGTGATGGTCCCGATTGACTACACGATTGACGGCAGCCAACTGCGGACCGAATTCCTGCTGGAACGCTCGGGAACCGAGTGGTTGTTCTTCCACAAGTGGGCTATTGTTCCCGCTGCGCTGCCGGTCTTGAACGTCACAGTGGTCAACTCCAGCGAGGCGATCCTCAACGGGGTTCCGGTGAACATGCCCAGCGGCAGGAATTCCTTCGCGGCTTTTTACCCGGGCGAGTACGAGGCGTCCCTCTCCGGTGAGTACTTCTCCGCCGCACCGACCAAAGCCACACTCTCCGGCCGCGATGTCCCCGCCGCTCCGCTGAATCTGCTGACCGAAGCCACCGACGGGCTGAAGCAGGCGGTGGACGCCAAGGTAAAGGAGTTCCTGGACACGTGCGCCGACACTGCGGACAAAGAGCAGAAGCTCCAGCCGGACTGTCCGTTCTACCACACCACCTTCAACCAGGTGGTTCCCGGCACGATCGACTGGAGTATCACCGAATACCCCACCATCAGCATCGAACCGTTCGGCGGACGCTGGGTGGTTGCCCCACTGAACGGCACGGCGCGGATCACGGCCCGGCAGGTGGACCTGTTTAGCGGGGCAACCACCGAACTGAACGCCGTCCACGACTTCAGCTTCACCACCCGCCTGGACGTGGACGCCGACTCGGTCAAGGTCACACCGCTGCTGAGCTACTAGCACGGGTCAGACCGCGAAGACCGCCGCATCCTGGTCCCGGCCGCCCGCACCCTGCACGGAGGGCCGGGCACATTCCGTCCGGCGGCACCAGCCAGGACTTCAGTCCATCCCGCGCAGGTCCAGTACCAGTTCGGTGTCGCCGTCGGCCTGCAGCAGCACCGGGATGCCCCAGTCCTGCTGGTAAAGGTGGCAGGCGGCGTGGTCCGGGATCTCCCCGTCAGCTTCCTCGGGTCCGTCGCAGGCAGCGGCGCGGGCGGTAATATGCAGGACACCTTCCGGAACGTCGGAGGCTAGTTCCAGGGTGCGCATCAGGCCCACCGAAGTCCCCCCGCCGGCCACCAGCAGTTCCGGCGGGGTGGAGGAGATCTTCAACTGGGTGGGGTCGCCCCAGCGGTGGTCCAGTTTCTGGCCGGTGGGGGCTGTGAAGCGGACGGTGAGCTCAAGCTGCCCGGGCGCCACCGGGCTCTTGGGCCGCTGGGTCTGGGCTGCGCCCTCGTCCACCTGTTGCGCTTCCTTGGGGATGGGAACATAGACCAGTTGGTGCTTGTTCGCTTCCACCACTACCAGGAGCGGCTCGGCGCCGGCCACCTGGGTGTGGTCCACAATCACGTCAGAGGGTTCCGAGAGCCCACGCGCCAGGGTGGAGACGGTGCCCGCGACCGGGTCATAGCGGCGGACCGCACCGTTGTAGGTATCTGCGATGGCTACCGAGCCGTCCGGCAGTACCGTCACACCCAGCGGGTGCTGCAGCCGGGCCTCGGCGGCCTGCCCGTCGCGGAAGCCGAAGTCGAACAGGCCCTTGCCGATGGCCGACTCGACGGTGATGGCGCCGCCGTCGCCGACTATGAGCTTACGCAGCGCTGAGGTTTCCGAGTCCGCCACCCAGATGTTGCCCTCGGTGTCCTCGGCGAGGCCTGAGGACTGGGCGAACCATGCTTCCGCCGCCGGGCCGTCAAGGAGTCCCTCGAGGCCATTTCCGGCGATGATGGACACGGCGCCGGAGCGCGGGTCGAAGCTGAAGATCTGGTGCACCCCGGCCATGGCGACCACCACCGCGTTGAGTTTGCTGGACCAGACAACGTCCCAGGGCGAGCTGAGCGAAACGCGCAGCGGATCCGCCTCGAGCCGGGCGCCATAGGCGGCGCCTTCCTCATCCACCCGGGCCGGTCCGGTCTCCAGCAGCCGCTGCACGCCGTTGCCGGCCAAGGTGCTGACGGCTCCGTCGGCCAGGGACAGCCCGCGCAGGCGGTGGTTCACGGAATCGGCGATAACGACGTCGTACCCTGCCGCCGCCGCGGCATCCGCCGGGAGCAGCACCAGACCCTGCGGTTCGTTGAAGCGGGCCGCAGCGGCGTTACCGTCGGCATGGCCCTTCTCGCCGGACCCGTAGGTGGCAAGCACAGTCTGGAAGTCAGTGGAGAGTTCTACCAGGCGGTGGTGCCCGGTGTCGGTGACGAGCCAGGAACCTGCTTCCGAAGCATCTCCGGCGCCACGGCCAGCGGGAAGGTACAGGGCCTTGCCCGGAAACCTCAGGGTGTCCGACGTCGGCTCCGGCGCCACATAGGGGCCGTCGCCCCGGTGCAGCGTGCCCTTGGCTTCGTGCTCGGCAATCAGCTCCGGAATCAGAACGGCGAGACCATCCGCGTGGCCTTCACCGGAGAGGTGCGCCACGATGTAGCCCTCTGGGTCAATGACCACCAGGGTGGGCCAGGCCCGGGCCGTGTAGGCCTTCCAAGTGTCCAACTCTGGATCATCGAGGACCGGGTGGCTGATCTCATAACGTTCGACGGCAGCCGCCAAGGCCACCGGATCCGCCTCGTGCTCGAACTTGGGAGAATGCACCCCGACGGTGACGAGGACATCGGAGTACCGCTGTTCCAGCGGGCGGAGTTCGTCAAGTACGTGCAGGCAGTTGATGCAGCAGAAGGTCCAGAAGTCCAGCAGCACGATTTTGCCGCGCAGGGATTCCAGGTCCAGTGACTTGCCGCCGGTGTTGAGCCAGTTGCGGCCCACCAGTTCGGAGGCCCGGACCCGGAGGTGGGTGCGTACAGTTTCGGTCATGAGCGTCCTTCCAGCTTTGAGCTGCGTTCGTCCAGCCGGGCATCGCGCTCGGCCAACTTGGCAAACATATCGTTGTAAGCAGTGAGATCGGCGTTGTTATTCCGGTCCGCCGCCCGGTCGGTGCGCTTCGACTCGCGCGCGTCGGAACGGGACCACATCACGGCGACGCCGATCGCCACCAGCAAGGTGGGCACCTCGCCGATGCCCCAGGCCACCGCGCCGCCCATCTGCTGGTCCAGCAGCGCTGAAGGGCCCCAGGCCCGGCCCAGGTTGCCGAAGTAGTCCGCGGCCAGCAGCCCGGTACCGCCCATGATCGCTACACCGAAGAAAGCGTGAAAACCCATCGTGGCCAGCAGCAGCAGCAGCCGCATCGGGTAGGGCGCACGCCGGGGCAACGGGTCGGTTCCGAGCATGGTCAGCACAAAGATGTAGCCGGTGAGGGCAAAATGCAGGTTCATCAGCTCGTGACCCACGTGGTCGCGCATCGCGTAACCAAACGCATCCGAGTAGTAGAACAACACGATCGAACCGGCAAAGTTGGCGGCGGCGAACAGCGGATGCGTCACGAGCTGGGAGAACTTCGAATGGATGAAGATCAGCAGCCACTCGCGTGGGCCGCGGGAGCTGTCCCGTCGCGGCGTCAGCGCACGCAGTGCCAACGTTATGGGGGCCCCGAGGACCAGGAAGATGGGAACCACCATGGTCAGGGCCATGTGATCCACCATGTGCGCGGAGAACATTACCCGGCCGTAGACGGCTGGCGGGCCGGAAGTCACATAGCTCAAGAGCACAAGCCCGATCACCCAATTGACTGCCCGGAACCAGGACCAGGAATCCCCACGCCGGCGGATTTTCCGCAGGCCCAGGATGTAGGTGGCGAGGCCAAAGGCCGCCGCAGTGAGCCAAAGCCAGTCAGGACGCCACTCTGTCAGCCAGCGCTCCGGGGTGAGCTCCGGTGGCAGTTCGTAGCCGGACAGAATGAAGGCCGGCGAGGCGGCCGGCAACAGGGCCGGATCCTGCGGCGGTGCCGATCGGCCAAGCGCGACGGCGATGCCCGATGTCGCGCCCATGATCAGCAGCTCAGCCACCACAAGCTGCCAGAGCACACGACGGGCGGACAGGCCGCCGGCGTGGCTGCCGAGCTGCGGGATCACCCACCGCCGGTGCATTAGTCCGATACCGCCAAGGACCAGGGTGGCCGCTGCCTTGGCCAGGATCAACTGCCCATAGGAAGAACCGAGGAGATTGTTCCAGGACGTGAGGCGGATGCTGGCGTTGATCACCCCGGAGGCGAAGACCATGATGAAGGCGAAGCCCGCCAGTGCGGAGAAGCGCCTGAGCGTCGGCTCGGTGATGTCCCGGCGGCCACCGGCCGCCCGCTCCGCCGTTGTGCCGCCCAGCACGCCGGAGAGCAAGGCCAGGGTGATGATGCCCCCCACCCAGGCCGAGACCCCAACCAGATGCAGCCCGAGCGAGTTAATGGCACCTTCATGATCAGCCGAACTGGCGGAGTGGCCGATCAGCGCCGATGGGACGAGCCCGACCAGCGAGAGAACCAGGGTTGCCGCCAGTCCTCCCATCGAGCGGACGCCGAAGAGCGCAGTGGTGACCACGGCTGCGATGATGACAACGGCCAGCCAGGCGCGGCCGGTTTCGATGTCCGTCATAAAGTAGACCAAAGAGCGGGTGAATTCCGGATCACCGGAGATCGGTTGGCCGGCGATGTCCGAGTAGCTCATTACGAGCACGGCAACCGCTGACAATGTCCAGAGGGCCCCCGCGGCGGCGGCGACAGCCAGCGCGCGGCTGAAGGCAGGATGCTCCGGGGCGTCCGGTGCCTTGGAACGGGACCCGGCGAAGGACCGCGGCAGGACGCCGACGGCGAACAGCAATCCGCCGATCACGGTGGCAAGCGAGACGTTATGCACTGCCTTGCTGACCGGCAGGCCCCAGCGCACCATGGCGCCCGGGTCGGAGACCGACCGCGCTGCAGCGGCGCCGGAGAACAGCAGGGCCGCCACAAGGCCGAGGAACAACGCGGCGAGTCCGGCGTACAGCCAACCCCTGGAGACAGCTGCAGGGCCCGCAACAGCACTTCGCGCTCCCCCCGTAGGGGCAGGAGCGGCGGCGGCGGGGCGGGGTTTTGCTGCGGAAGGCACAGCTCCATTGTCCGCTACGCCCCGCCTGCTCACCGAATCGAGCGCCGTCCCAGCCGCCTCGGTATGGCCGCCGGAGCCGGGCCCCAAGGAAAAAGGAGCGGCGACCCAATGGGTCGCCGCTCCTTTTAAGCCTTTATGGAAAGCTACTTCTTCTTGGAAACCGCAGCCTTCAGCTTGGAGCCGGCGGTCAGCTTGACGCTGTGGCCCGCGGCGATCTGGATGGTCTCGCCCGTCTGCGGGTTGCGGCCGGTGCGAGCGGCACGGTCGGTGCGCTCAACTGCAAGCCAGCCCGGGATGGTGATCTTCTCGCCGGCGGCGACAGAGGTCTCGAAGACCTCGAACAATGCATCCAGCACGGAGTTGACGGCTGCCTGGCTGGTGCCGGCCTTGCCTGCTACCTCTGCAACAAGTTCACTACGGTTCTTAGCCATTTATGTCCTCCTGGACGGTCATGATTTTTGGAGCCTGCACACGGCATGCGCACAAGCCACTGTTCGAAAACTTACCAGCTTGCCGCGGTCGAGGCGGCAAATTCCGCGTGTTTTCGGCCTTTTTTGAGGAAAAAACCTGGAATCAGGGCCTTTCCGACCCCGATTTCGCCAACAGCGGACGGCCCACGCCGTCGAGCTCCTGGCGTGGATTGATGGGCGGCGGTTTCCCCGCTGAGCCGGGTGGGGTTCCCGGTGGGGGTGTTTTTGGGTGGGGTGTTAAATGCGGGAGGACCCCCAACGTGGTTGGGGGTCCTCGACCGTTTAATGATGTTCCGGCGGTGACCTACTCTCCCACACCC
>NZ_JASIST010000009.1:0-153465 GCF_030063265.1 Pseudarthrobacter sp. PH31-O2
CCAGGTAGCTGCGGGGAGGGTCGCCGCCGGCATTGCTTGCGCAGGGGTCGCTGCCGCCGTCGCAGGTGCCACCAGCGCAGCAGGCACAGCAGACTCAGAGTCCAGCGCTGGCGCTGCAGCGTCGCCCGCGGCGGGCGCCCCGGACATAGCCGACGCCGGCACCGGCACCGAGCCCAGGGCCGCGGGCGGCCAAGGCTCGCCGCCGGGCACCCGGGGCAGACCGCGGCGAAGCTGCCGCGTCCCGGCGTCGGCGTTCACTGCCGGATCCGGAGCGGCCGGATCCGGAGCGGCCGGCTCCGTTGGATGGGCAGCGGCGGGAGCGGTGGCCCCCTCCGCTCGTTCCATAACGATGGGTGCGGGTGCCTGGCCTGCTGCGGGCCAGGGGTCACCACCCGGCACGCGCGGCAGGCCCCGCCGCAGCGGCCGGGACTGGGTTGCCGTCACTTCTTCCGAGCCTCAAGGGCGCTGATCAGCTGGGGTACAACCTTAAAAATATCGCCCACCACACCAAAGTCGGCGATCTCGAAGATGGGTGCGTCTGCATCCTTGTTGATGGCGACGATCGTCTTAGCGGTCTGCATGCCGGCCCGGTGCTGGATCGCGCCGGAAATGCCAAGCGCGATATATAGCTGCGATGACACGGAAACCCCGGTCTGGCCCACCTGGTGCGATTGCGGGATGAAGCCTGCATCCACCGCGGCGCGCGACGCGCCAATGGCAGCGCCGAGTGTGTCGGCGAGCTGTCCGACGAGGGCGAACTGTTCCTCGGACCCGAGGCCGCGGCCGCCCGCAACAACCTTCGCGGCCCCGCGCAGCTCCGGCCGCGAGGTGGCCGCCACAACCTCTTCGAAGGAATCGATCCGCGCGGCCGGCTTCCCGGAGGGCGCCACTGCCAGGGTCTCCGCCGCTTCCGGCTGAGCCGTGGCGCGGGCCTCGATGGAGCCCTGGCGAACCGTGATCACCGGCGGCCCAAACGTGGACGTTGAGGTCACATTGTAGGCGCCGCCATAGACGGAATGGTGAGCCACGACGCCCTCCTCATCACGTGAGACGCCGATCGCATCGACGGAAACCGCCGCACGCGAACGCGCCGCGAACCGGCCGGCGAGATCGCGCCCGTTCAGTGAGTGCGAAATCAGGATCGCGTCCGGCTGCACCTGCTCCACAGCGGCCGCCAACGCGTCAACGCCCGGAACGCCGAGCGCGGAAGCATCCGGGGTCTCGGCGATCAGGATGCGTGCGGCGCCGAAGGCCGCAGCCTCCGCGGCGGCTGCGCTCCCGGCCCCGGGTGCGGCAAGAACCAGGGCAACGGGCGTGCCAGCTGCGGCGGCAGCGCCGAAGAGTCCGGCTGCAGCCTTCTCAAGTTCACCGGAAGCCCGGGTTTCCACAACGACGAGGATTGCGTCACGAGGGAATTCAGTCATGTCGTTACTCCTTACGCCAGTCGGTTTTCGATCAGGAAGTCAGCGAGCTTTTCGCCGGCATCACCCTCGTCGATGATTTTGACGCCGGCCGCGCGCGGGGGCTTCTCGGCGACGGTCAGCATAATCGAACGCGCCGCGTCCGGGCTGTCGGCGGTGATCCTGAGGTCTGCGAGGGTGAGCGTCTCGAAGGGCTTCTTCTTCGCAGCCATAATTCCCTTGAAATTGGGGAAGCGTGCCCCGGGAAGCGCCTCGGTAATGGAAATCACCGCGGGCAGGGTCGCTGATACCTGCTGCACGCCGGATTCAACGGCCCTGGAGCCGGACACCTCTCCGTCGCGGATCTGTACGGAGCTGAGCCCGGTGGCGTGGGGCACGTCCAGCAATTCCGCAAGCATCGCGGGAATCATGCCCCCGGATCCATCGGTGGAGACGTTCCCGGTGATCACCAGGTCAAACTCGATGCGGCGGAGCGCTGCGGCGAGGGTTTCGGCGGTCAGGCCAAGATCAGCACCCCGGAGCGCCTCGTCCGAGACATGGGTGGCGCTCCCCGCGCCCATCGCAAGCCCCTTGCGTATGGTTGCCGTCGCATTCCCGGGAGCGAGGGAGAGGACTGCGACGTTGGTGCCCGCGTTCGCGTCGGCGTACGCCAGCGCCAGCTCCAGCGCCCGCTCACCGATCTCATCGATGACCGCCTCGCTGGCTTCCCTGTCGGCGAGGCCTGTTTCATGGTTCAGTTTTCGGTCCCCGTACGTGTCGGGAACCTCCTTGACGAGGACGACAATCTTCATTGATGGCTCTTCCTGTGGCTGGCACGTCCCTAGCGGAAACATGTCGTATCTCCACTGAGTCTACGAAAGTGGCGCGCTGCTTGGTTGACTGGGCGCGTGTCGCGAAAATGGAGGACCCACTTTTGCCGCGCCTTTTGCCGCGCCTTTTGCCGCGCCTTTTGACCGCTGCCCTCGACGGCGAACCCGCCACCGTCCCGTTGCTGCTGCGTGTCCTCGGCTGGCGCAACCACTTCATTATCTTGACGATATCTTCACTATGGCGGACGATCGTGGGATGGAGAATCACGGCGTTGGCCCCGGGGCAGGACTGGAATATCCGCCGGTAGAGGATCAGGCCGAGCGCGCGATGACCGCCGTCGGCGCTTTGGTCCTGCAGTTACGGCGGGAGGCTGGGCACAGCATCGGCAGCCTTGCGGCGGCGGCCAGCCTCAGCCCCGGCCTGCTGAGCCAGATCGAGCGTGGCCAGGGAAACCCGTCGCTGACCACGCTGATCAAACTCTCCCAGGCCCTGAAAGTACCGGTGGGACGCTTCTTTGACAGCAAAGACCAAGGCGGGGCGCTGGTGCGGCGCGAGGACCGGCGGCGGCTCGAAGTTGCCGAGGACAACCTCATCTACGAACTCCTGACACCGCACATGAGCGGCCAGCTGGGGATGCTGCGGGCCCAGATCGCCCCGGGCTGGGACAACGAGGATGCTCCTTTTAAGCACGCCGGCGAAGAATGCGTGACCATGGTGCAGGGCCGGCTCCACGTCTGCGTCAACGGCGTGGGGTATGACCTGGAGGAAGGCGATTCGCTGACCTACGACTCCGCGCTGCCGCACTGGTACCGCAACTCCACCTCGGAAGACGCGGCGCTGATCGGCGCCATGACGCCGCCCTCCTTTTAACGGCCGACTGCGGACCTGCGGGAGATACGCTGCGTTCAATTTAATGAACAAATCGTGTTCAAAGTGTTGACATGAGTGGTGAGTCGGTCAAATACTGGGGGAAGAGAGCGGAATAGGCCGGCGGGCACAACCAGCTGCTGCCGCCCACCGCACCCAGCCGTCAAACACTGCGAGGAACCAGCCCATGACGTCCGCCACCACACCGGCAACAGCAGTACCCAGCACCGACGATCCAACTGCCGCCGCCCCCAGCGCCGCGGGTCTGGCCTGGGCGGCGAAGCTGGTCTCCTTCGACACCACCAGCCGCAATTCCAACCTTGCCTTGATCCACTGCATAGCGGACGAGCTCACCGCCCACGGGATCACCCCGGTCATCGTTCCCAGCCCCGACGGCACCAAAGCAAACCTCTTCGCCACGATCCCGGCCCGGGACGGCGCCGTCACCGGCGGTGTTATGCTCGCCGGCCACACCGACGTCGTACCCGTGGACGGCCAGGACTGGCACAGCGATCCTTTCACCCCCGAGATTCGCGAGGACCGGCTCTACGGCCGCGGCACCACCGACATGAAGGCCTTCAGCGGCGCCATCCTGGGTTTGCTTCCCGAGTTCCTGTCCCGCGAACTGTCCGAACCGCTGCACTTCGCCTGGACCTACGACGAAGAGGTCGGCTGCCACGGCGCAGTCATCCTGCTGACCGAGCTCGCTGCACGCGGGATCCATCCCCGGATTGCCTTCGTCGGCGAGCCGACCAGCATGCGTCCCGTCTCGGCGCACAAGAGCAGCCAGCTCTTCCGCGTCAGCGTCAGGGGCATCGCCGCCCATTCCTCCATGACTCCCACCGGTGTCAACGCCATCGAATACGCGGCCAGGTCCATTGCCTTTATCAGGTCGCTCGCCGACGAACACCGGCTGTCCGGCCCGTTTGATGACACCTTTGTGGTCCCCTACACCACCGCCAACGTGGGCCTGGTCAGCGGCGGTGCGGCAGTGAACACCGTTGCTGAACACTGCAACTTCGACTTTGAGTTCCGGACCATTCCGGGTGAGGACCCGGCGACGGTGATCTCCCGTATCGAGGAGCACCTGGCGCAGCTGCGGGCCGAAATCCAACAGGAGGACCCGGCCGCAGACATCCGGATGGAGCCACGGGGTACGGTCCCGGGGCTCAGCCCGGAAGGCCCGCGCGCCGCCCTGGAACTGGCCCAGCAGCTTAGCGGACACGCCGTCGAAGAGACCGTGGTCTACGCCACCGAGGCGGGACTTTTCCAGCGGGCCGGCATCGACACAGTGGTCTGTGGTCCCGGCAACATGGACCAAGGCCACACGGCCAACGAATACATCGAGCTTTCCCAGATCGCCGCGTGCGAGAGCTTTCTGCAGGCACTCTTCGCCCACCTCTCCCCAACCGAACGGACTGCCCAGCCATGAGCCATCAAACTGCCCCCAGCCTCGGTTCCGGTGACCAGGCTACCGGCCAGCGCCCGCCGGCCACCCAGGCGCTGGAACAAAAAAATGCCCGAAAAGCCGTCGTCGCCGCCTCGATCGGCAACGGACTGGAGTGGTTTGACCTGATTGTGTACGGCACGTTCGCCGTCACCATCTCCAAGTTGTTCTTCCCCACCAGCAATGAAGCCGCATCACTGCTGTTGACCTTCGCCTCGTTCGGGGTGTCCTTCATCATGCGCCCGCTGGGCGGCATCATCATCGGCCGTTACGCCGACAAGGCCGGACGCAAGGCCGGCATGCTGGTGTCCATCCTGGTGATGTTTGTTGGCACCTTACTGATTGTGGTGGCACCCACAGCCGCCGCCATCGGGGTCACCGCCAGCATCCTGGTGCTGGTCGCCCGGCTGCTCCAGGGCTTCGCCACCGGCGGGGAATTCGGCACGGCCACGGCCTACCTCATCGAGTACGCGCCGAACCGGAAGGCGTTCTACGGCAGCTGGCAGGTGGCCACCCAAGGCGCCGGCATCCTGCTGGCCGGAATCTTCGGTTTTGTACTCAACTCCTACCTCAGCACCCAATCGCTCGAGTCCTGGGGCTGGCGGCTGCCGTTCATCTTCGCGCTGGCCATCGGACCCGTGGGCTGGTACATCCGGTCCAAGATGGAGGAAACCCCGGAGTTTCTCGCCACCGAAAAGTCCACTTCGCCGCTGCGGGAGACGTTCATCGGCAACGGCGGCCGGCTCTGGGCGATCGTGGGCGTTGTATCGCTGGGATCCGTGGGCGTCTACATTGCCCTCTTTATGCCCACCTACGCGATCGTGAACCTGGGGATGCCGAAATCCGTGGCCTTCCTCTCCACCCTGATCTTCGGTGTGGTGATGAGCCTGGGTTCGCCGTTCATCGGCATGCTTGCGGACAAAGTGGGGCCGGCCCGGGTGATGACCTGGGCTGCTGCCGGCACAATCGTCGTCGGCATCCCGGCGTTTATGCTCCTCATCGCCGCGCCGGCCCTGCCCACCATGGTCGTGGTGGAACTGGTGCTCTCGGTATTGGCCACCAGCTACTTTGCACCGCTGCCGGCCATTATGTCTTCGATGTTCCCGGCCCGCATCCGCTCCACAGGGCTTTCCCTCGGCTACAATATCGGCGTCACAGTCTTCGGCGGATTCGCGCCCTTTATCCTGACCTGGCTGATCGGCACCACCGGTTCCCTGCTGGTGCCCGGGTTCTACCTCGTGAGCATTGCGGTCCTCGCCGCCGTGAGCCTGACCATTGCGCGGAGGGTCTACCGCCAGGCCTGAGCACTACCTGCCCGGGCCTGGCCGGGACTATTTCGCGCCAAGGTGCAGTTATGGAATCGGAGCCGGAACCGGTTTCGGCTGCTACGCGGTTCGGCGCGGACGGGAAGAGACGATCACGTGAAAACAACACTTGCCGAGGGAGTCGGCTTCCGCTCCAAACGCGGGCCCATCCTGATAGCCCTGATGCTTTCGACCGGCCTGGTGGCGATCGACTCGACGATCGTCGCGACCGCCGTGCCCTCGATTGTGCATGACGTTGGCGGATTCACGTCCTTTCCGTGGCTCTTTTCCGCCTACCTGTTGGCCCAAGCCGTCTCGGTGCCCGTCTATGCAAAGCTCTCCGACATCGTGGGCCGCAAACCGATCATCCTGATCGGGATCGGGTTGTTCCTGCTCGGTTCGATCCTGTGCGGGCTCGCCTGGAGCATGCCGGCCCTCATTGCGTTCCGTGTGCTGCAGGGACTGGGCGCCGGGGCGGTCCAGCCGATGGCCATCACCATCGCCGGCGATATCTACACACTGACCGAACGGGCCAAGGTGCAGGGCTACCTGGCCAGCGTCTGGGCTGTCTCCTCAGTCGTGGGTCCAACGCTCGGGGGCGTGTTTTCCTCGCTGGGCATCTGGCGGGGGATCTTCCTGGTGAACATCCCGCTGTGCCTCCTGGCCGGGTGGATGCTGATCCGGTCCTTCCACGAGGACATCGAGCGGGTGAAGCACCGCGTTGACTACTTGGGGGCGGGGTTGCTGACAGTCTCGCTCAGCCTGATCATCCTCGGCGCCCTCGAGGGCGGCCAGGCGTGGGCTTGGAACTCCGCGATCAGCATCGCCGTTTTTGCCGCCGGCGCAGTCTTGTTCGCAGCGTTTATCCTCGTTGAGCGGCGGGCAGCGGAACCGGTCCTGCCGCCGTGGGTGGTATCGCGGCGGCTGCTGGCGACGACGGCGATGATCTCCTTTGGCGTCGGAGCCATTATGCTGGGCCTCACCTCCTACGTGCCGACGTTCCTCGAAGGTGCCCTCTCCACCTCCCCGATCCTGGCCGGCTTGGCGCTGGCGGCGCTCACGATTGGCTGGCCGATCAGTGCCTCCCAGTCGGGCCGGGTCTATCTTCGGATCGGGTTCCGGCGGACCGCCATGATCGGCGTCGCGGTCACGGTCATCGGCGCAGCGGTGCTTGCCCTGACCGCCTCCACACCCAGCATTCTTTTGGTCGCCATAAGTTGTTTTATCGTCGGGCTCGGTCTTGGGCTGGTCGCGACCCCAAGCCTCATTGCCGCCCAGTCAAGCGTCGAATGGAACGAGCGCGGGGTAGTCACCGGCACCAATCTCTTCGCCCGCTCGATCGGCAGCGCCATCGGCGTGGCAGTCTTCGGGGCGGTTGCCAACGCGATCTACTCCGGCACCCCGGGCGGCAGCACGGATCCGCACACCATCGTCTCGGCCTCCGGGGCAGTGTTCCTCTCGGTGCTGGTCGGGGCCGTGCTCACGGTGATCGCCGTCATCGCCATGCCGGCCACCAGCCACAACGCAGGTTCAGCCGGGCAGCACCGCCGCGCCGAGGCAATCGAAAACTAGCCGGCGGCGTCGGTTGTCCCAGCTGGTCACAGGGGGCTGAAATACTGGGCCCATGATGCTCGCCGCACTGGACCTGCCCGGTGGACCCTTTACGATCCGGAAAGCCGAACCCTCCGACGTCGGCCCGATTTTGCGGCTCCTGGCGGACGACCAGCTCAGGGCCTCCACCGACTCGGTAGCGGCCGAGGACCGGGGGCCGTACGATCGCGCCTTTCAAGCCATTGACGCCGATCCTGCGCAACTGCTGGTCGCCGTCGTGACGACTGATCGGGAGGTAGTTGGGACGATGCAGCTGACATTCATCCCCGGACTCGCCCGTGGTGGGGCGACTCGACTGCAGATTGAGGCGGTGCGGGTCCGGGCGGACCTGCGGAGCAACGGACTCGGGGGCGCCATGATCAGCTGGGCGGTCAACGAGGGCCGCCGGCGAGGCGCAAGACTGGTCCAACTCACGTCCGACGGCTCCCGGGTCGCGGCGCACCGGTTCTATCAGCGGCTTGGCTTCGAAGCGTCGCACCTCGGTTTCAAACTTATGCTCTGAGGGCCCGCTTCGAGTCTCTTAGCCGACCAGGCTCAGTACCGCCTGCGCGAACGCGTCCGGGTCCTCCTGCGGCACGTTGTGCCCAATGCCCGGCAGGACCCGGTGGCGGTAGGGGCCGGTGAAGTGCCCCCTGCCGGCTGCCGCCGCGGGGCCGCCGACGCCGTCGTCCCGGCTTTCGAGTATTACCGTTGGAACGCTGATCTGCGGCTCCCGGGCGATCAGCTCCTCGAGCCCTTGGTACCGGGGGTCGCCGTCGACCAGCCCGTAGCGGTGGCGGTAGGAGTGGATGACAACGTCGACGAAGTCGGGGTTGTGCAGGCTCGGGGCGCTCGCGGTGAAGGCCTGCCGTGCACCATCCCAGCCGGGCGACCAGGTACGCCACAACAGCCCGCACAATTCCTCGCGGTTTAGTTCCAGCCCGCGGCGCCCCCGCTCCGAGTGGAAATAGTACTGATACCAGTAGCTTCGCTCCCATTCCGGGAGGGCAGGCTCGCCGGACCGGGCTAGGTTGTGCATGTTGTAGCCGCCCACGGAGACGAGGCCGGCAACCCGTCCGGGCTCCAGGGCCGCCACGACGCAGGCCGCCCGGCCGCCCCAGTCGTAGCCTGCCACGACGGCCTTGCCGATGCTGAGGGCATCCATAAAGTCGATGAGGTCCTGGCCGAGGGCGGCCTGTTGGCCCGAGCGGATGGTCGCGGGGTCGAGGAACCGGGTTGGACCGAACCCGCGGAGGTAGGGCGCGAGCACATACGCGCCCTGGCCGGCGAGGATCGGGGCGACGTCGTCGAAGGCCCTAACGTCATACGGGAATCCGTGCAGAAGGATGACCGGGGGCCCGCCCGGGTCGCCCGCGGACTCGTATCCGATGTCCAGGACGGGGGTCTGAACGCGGCCGGAGGATAAAAAGCTCATGGTGCCATTCTGGGCCCGGCGGGGCGTCGCCCCCGGAACCTGCCGTGGGCGCGCCTGCCCGCCGATGGGATCGGGGCGGAGCCCCTGCCCCGTCGGAGTTCTCCTGCTGCCCGTGGAGTTATATGCGCCCCTTGAGGATCAGGTTCCAGTACATAAACGGAAGCCCGTAGCGCTTCAGCAGCCACATGTCGCTGCGTTCCTTCGGGGTGTCGATGAACGGAATGCTGGGGGCGGGCTGCAAAGTGTAATCAAACTCCGCCAGCAGCATTTTCCCCCGCGCCGTGGTCAGCGGGCAGGAGGAGTACCCGCCGTACTGGGCGGCCGCGGCCTCCCCTTCAATGGCGGCCAGCAGGTTCTTCACCAGCACCGGGGCCTGCTTGCGGATCGCAGCGCCGGTCTTCGAGTTCGGTGTAGACCCCGCGTCGCCCAGGGCAAAAACTTCCGGGTACCGCTTGTGCTGCATGGTGTGCTTGTCAACGTCCACGTAGCCGGCGGGGTTGGCCGGGTCCGCCAGCGGGGTGCGCTTGAGCCAGTCCGGCGCAGACTGCGGCGGCACAACGTGGAGCAGGTCGTAGTGCAAGGATTCCTGGGAGCCTGCCGCATTGTCAGTAATCACTGCCACGCCAGCGGCCGGGTCCACCGAGGTCATCTCGCTGTTGAAGCGGACTTCGATGCCGTACTTGGCCACCACCCGCTCAAGCTCATCGGCGAACACCTTGACCCCGAACATACCCGGCGTCGGCAGAACCATCACGACCCGGATCTTGTCCAGCACCCCCTGCTTTTGCCAGTAATCGGCGGCCAGGTACGCAATTTTCTGCGGCGCGCCGGCACATTTGATCGGCCCTGAGGGCTGGGTGAAAACGGCCGTTCCGGACTTCAGGTTCCTGATCATGTCCCAGGTCTTTGGTGCCAAGTCGAAGCGGTAGTTGCTGGAGACGGTCGGCGACTCCAGGGCCTGGGCCATGCCCGGGATCTTGTCCCAGTCCAACTGGATGCCGGGGCAGACCACCAGATAGTCATAGGTGACGGATCCGCCGGATGCCAGTGCGACGCTTCGCCGCTCAGGATCGATATCCGTCGCGGCGTCCTTGATCCACGCAACTCCCTGCGGCATTACGGTTGCCTGTGGACGGACCGACTCCGTCTGGCTGGCCGAACCGCCTCCCACCAGGGTCCATAACGGCTGATAGTAGTGGTGCTCGCTCGGCTCAATCAGGCCGATATCAGTCCGGCCAGCATGGCGGAGCCGGGCGGCGACACTCAGTCCCGCATTGCCGCCTCCGACGATCAGGATCTCGTGGTGCATAGTCATGGATAAGACGCCTCTCTCGAACCGGGCGTCGCTTCAGCGCGGACGCCGTTCTCTTCGTGTTGTTACACACTGTGATGCCAATCACTCTATACCCTGGGGGGTATTTTGCATAGCTTCACCGGAGGCGTGAACCGGAAGATCCTCCCGTCCTGATCCGGGGCCGCTGCGGGCGCCTACGCCTGCCTGACGATATCGACCGAGATCTCCACCGCCGGAGCGGCCCCCCTGTTCTCCAGCCAGTGAAAGGTGTTCCCGTCCTCGGGCCAACCCATTCCCGGGCCATAGTCCGTGGCCGCTCCATTGCGATGGTCGGTGATGGTTCCTTGCAGGATGTAGACCATGCCGGGCCGGTCTTTATGGTCATGCACAGGGCCGAAGACGCCTCCCGGCTCGATGGTCACCATCCGCATCCGGAGCAGGCGTCCTGCCATGCCTTCGATCTCGGGCCCCAGGTCAACCGTTCCCAGCAGCTGCGCCGCAACACCTTTTGTCTTCGGTGCCGCCTGCTCTTCGCTCATGGTGCTCTCCTCTGTCCTTGCTGTTCCGCCCGCCGGCACCCGGAGTCTGCACGGCTACGGCAAGGACCTCTCGGCCCGGGCGACGGACTGTTGGCTGTATTAGCTGGTCTACTCCGAAAACGGTTCCTGCATCAAGACCGCCTGCCAAGGAAAAGGAACCGCCTCCGGCGCGTGGCCGGAGGCGGTTCCTGGGGGTGCTGTGTTGAGGACGCGCAGGGACTCCGCGAGGGTGCCTACCTCTCGTCGTCCCTGCCGTGCTTTTCGTCATCGTCGTTCCTGTTTGTGATGGAGGCGACGGCGCCGGTGTTTTCGTCGAGCAGGACCTTGCCGGTGCGCTGCTTGTGGAAGTTGAATATCTCGTTCAGCGAGCCGGCCGCGGAGTCGGCGGAAGCGTCACCGATCCGTCCGGTGTGCCAGTTGTCCTCGATGAAGCGCAGGATCGAGGTTTGATCGGTCTCGGTGTGGTCTACGAAGTTCTTCTTTGCGTAGGGGGAGATGATCACGAGCGGCTGGCGTGGGCCGGGTCCGCAGCGGTCGGCGTAGCCGCCCGCCAGCGGAACTCCGCTGGCGGCGGCGTCCGTGCACCAGGCGGCGTCGTCTTCAGTGTTGGAGGAGTTCTTCACCTTGGCGGCGACATGGTCGTACCAGCCGTCCGAGTCGTCGTAGGCGAGCACCACGGCCGTATCCTCCCAGTTCTTGGAATTCTGGATCTGGTTAACGGTGCTGGTAATGAAGTTCTGCTCGTCGATGGGGTCGGAGTAGGCGGCGTGGCCGTCCTGGTACATGCCCGCCTTTAGGAAGGACACGGCGGGCATGTTGTCGGTGTTGACCACCGTGTTGAACGCCGTGAGGTCGTACTGGTGGTTGGCCTGGCCGTTGTGGCCAATTTCCGCGTCCGACGCCGGGGCGACGTGGTGCGGGTTGGCGGTGGAAGCGTAGTACTGGAACGGCTGGTGGTGCGGGGAGTAGTCCACGACGTCGGCGCCCGCGGCGTTGGTGTGGCTGGACAGGCACGATGCGGGTGTGCTCCCGGACGCCGGGGTGGTGGGCGCGAAGCCGCCCTGGAACCAGCCCCAGGACGTGCCGTTGGAGTTAAGTAGGTCGCCGATGTTCTTGCCGTCTAGGCCGGCCAGGTTGTTGGTTTTGGCGTGGCTGTTGTTGGAGCAGTCGTCGTAGACCGGGTCCGGGTCGTTGATGATGGTGCCGACGCCCTTCGCGTCCGGCCGGCGGACGGTGTAGTCGCTGGCCGCCGGTTTAGCGGGCTGGCCGGCCGCCGTGTATTCGGTGGCTCCGTGGGTCTGGCCGGAGACCAGGTTCAGCGCACCCGGAGTGGACGGTCCGAAGACGGTGCTGAAGTGGTTGTCGCTCATGGCGTAGTTCTGGGCGTAGTTCCAGATGCCGGTGACGGTGTTTCCGTCGTAGTAGTCCATTGTCAGCCCGCTGCGGCCGTACTGGTTGGTGCCGCAGGCGTCCCGGCTGGTGAACTCAACAAACTTGTCCATCAAGCCGCCGTTGTATGCCTTCTGCTCGGCGCCATAGTTGTGGTCCTGGTCGCAGGTGACGGCCTGCATGGGCGAGAGGCGGGCCGGCTGGGCAGTATTGGGGTTGTTCGGGGCTAGCAGGCCCGCGGTGGCCAGGGTGTCGATTTTCTTGGGCGTGCTCTTGGCGGCAGTGAAGGTGGCCGCCGGGGTGCCGGTGCCCTGTTGGGTTTCGCCGGGAATGTTCGCGGCCTCCGGGTAGGTGGCGAAATAGTGGTCGAAGGAGACGTTTTCCTGAAAAATCACCACCACATGTTTGATCGGGGTCGCGGTTTCGGCGTGCTTATCTCCGGCCGAGGCCGGGACGGCGCCGACGCCGATCAGGCCGGCTGCCAGCGTCGACGCGGCCAGAGCCGCGGCGCCGGTGACGGCGGCGAGGCGTTTTCGGGTGGAGCGTGCTGGATGAGGCATAGGGTGTCCATTCATTTATAGGAGGTGCAAGGGGCTTACTCGGTTGCGGTAACGGTGGCCTCGTAGCTGAGGATTTCGGTGCCGTTGCCCTCATCGCCGTTGTCGGGAGCCACCCTCATGGTGAGGTGGTCGCCGTCGGCGGTCATTTTGAACGGGTTGCGCGTCGCCGCGTGACCGGCGGTGGACCACTGCTGGAAGGGGACGTCGCGGAGTACGCTGCGGGATTTGAGGTCGATCATCGCCATTCCGCCGAGTTCGTAGCTTGCGCCGGCTCCGCCGGACTGCGTGGCCTGGGGGAGGTTGGTGATCCCGCCGCAGAGCATTTTTGAGTTCGTCACGTACTGGCAGTCCTGGTAGTCGATGAAGTAGTTCGGGTTCTGCCAGCTAGCGAGCTGCCGGCCGTGCAGGTCCCATTCGGCGAAGCGTCGCGACCCCCAGGTGTTGCCGACGAGGCGGCCCGTCTGCTTGTCCATAACGATGCCGCCAAAGTGGTCCTTGACCTCGAATTGCTTGTGCACCTCGAGGCTTCTCGCGTCCACCCGGTACACGATGGCGCTGCTGTTGGGCCGGTACTGGGCAACCGGCACCCAGACGTTGGTGCCGTCGAAGTCGATGCCGCCGGGGTGGTACATGTCGCCCTCGCCAAGGATGATGTCCTTCTGGAGGTTCCCGGCGTTGTCCATCACAAACAGGTGGCCGACGCCCTTGCCGGGCGTACGGTCAAAACCGTCCTGTGTGGCGGGCAGCTTTGTGGTCGGTTCCAGGATCTGGACAGCCGAGAGGAAAATGTGGTCCTCACTGAAGGCGATTCCTTCGGTGTGGTACGTGGGAAAGTTCAACTTCAGCTTGCCGGTCTGCTGCCAGGCTGTGGCACGGTCGACGCCGCTGAACGCCTCGGACAGTGCCGTGCCAGTTACGTGGTGGCTGCCGGCGTCGCCCCCGCCCTGCTGATCGTTGTTGCCGGCGGCCTGGGCGGCCGCAGTGCCGCCGATTGCGGCCGCTGTCAGGACGATGGCTGCGGCGGCCGTGAGGATGCCTCGGGTGCGAGTCGTGCTCATGGGGGAGCCTCTCAAAGGGTGGATCTCAACAGGACCCCGCCAACGTACTCAGTGGCAATGAACCCATTGTGGAGTGGCGGTGAACGGCAGGGATCGACGATTGGCCAGTATCCGGGCCGCACAGCAGCCGGAAACACAAAAGCAGGAACCGGCAGTCCTCCCGGTTCCTGCTTTTGTGCCGTGCATCAGAGGCTGGAGCCGAGGGCTGCCCGCGCCTCCTGTTTGCGTTCAGCGAGTTCCTTGCGCGCCACCAGCGCCTCATCCTGGCTGACGGCAACGAATCGGGTGGAGGTCCCGGGAGCGGCACGGGCAACCAGATCCATGTCGGCGCTGATGACGGTTCCCACCATGGCGTAGCCGCCGCCGGAGACAGCATCGCGATGCAGGATGATCGGCTGGGTACCGCCGGGAATCTGGATGGAGCCGACGGCGTAGCCGGCGTCCACAATGTTGGACGGATCGGAACCGGCCCCAAAAGGCTGCTCGCGCTCTATCCATTTCACGCCGGGGCCGGAGTACCGCAAGCCCATCCGGTCAGCCACCGGGGTCACTTTCCACTCGCCGTTCAGGAGGTTGTCCAGCCCTTCGGCGGTGAGGCGGTGGTCGTACAGGCCAAGGACTATCCTGACTTCCTGTTCTTTTGCGAACCCTGGACGGAATTCTTCCGGAATCGTGTCGCCGTTGGGTACAACACCGCCGTTCAGCGGAATTCCGACCGGAACCTGGTCGCCGGCCTCCAGCTTGCGGCCATGGAAGCCGCCGATCGCGCCCAGGCTGTAGGTGGACCGGCTGCCGAGCACCTCGGGAACGTCGACGCCGCCCTGGACAGCGATGTAGTAGCGCGTCCCGCCGCGGATAACCCCAAAGCTCAGCTCATCTCCGGCGCCCAGCCGCAGCCGCGTCCACTGGGGGCGGGCTTCGCCGTTGACTTTCACCTCCACTGGAGCCCCGGTGATGGCGACGACGGCGTCCTCGCCGGTGGTCAGCACCGGGCCGAGATACGTGCATTCCAGGACTGCTTCCCGGGCGGTGTTGCCTACCAGGGCATTGCCAAGTTCGGCAGAGTACTGGTCCATGGATCCGCTCTGCGGGATGCCCACGTTGTAGTGGCCGGTGCGGCCCTGGTCCTGGACCGTGGTGGCAAGCCCGGGGTTCTTGATATCAAATGCCATTGAGGGCCCCCATAAGTTCCTGGTTGTACGCTTCGGGATGGGCCAGCGCCTTGGACACATCGAATGTCACGGGCGCCTGCCGGTAGCGGAAGGTCCCCGCCGAGATCTCGGCCTGGATGGTGTTGTATTCGGCTTCGGTGACCGGCTTGAACTTCACGATGTCGCCCGGCCGGAAGAAGACCATAAAGTCCTTGAAGTCAGCCAGTGCCTGGGCCGGATCGAAAATCGGCGCGGCGGCTACCCCGAACATCTGGTAGCCCCCGGCACCCCGCACGGAGTAGATGCAGCCGAAGCAGCCGCCGTGGCCCACCGTCAGCTTGGGCGTATCGGTGCGGGGACTCAGATACTTGGGCACTTCCAGCTGCTTGTCCTGCTCAACTAGCTGGAACAGGAACGGCAAGCCGGCGACGAATCCAACCATGGTGACAAGCCACGGCTGCTCATGATGGCGCTGGATGAATTCGGCGGCGTCCTTGAGGTTGTTGACCTTTGCTGCGTAGTCGATGTCCGTGCCGTCCGGCTCCTGATGGAATCCTTCGCGGAACCGCCCGGCCACCTCTGCGGTGAAGGGATCGTCGTACCAGACTGGGACTTCGACGATCCGGGTTTCCAGGGCCCGATCCTCCTGATGGGACAGGTCCCCTTCAATAGTCCGGACGGTCTTTTCCAAGGTCGACGGCGGCAGGACGTCAGGATCGAACCGCACCAGCAGCGAAGCGTTGGCAGGACAGACATCCACGATGCCCGGCAATTCCATGGCTGAAAGCTTCGCGGCAATGGACATCACCTTGAAATTGGCGGCCAGGCTCATGGACTCCGAAACTTCAACGAACAGGAATTCGTCCCCGCCCCAGGTGTAGCGAGCCTCCGGTACTGCAGGTGCGGGGCTATTCATGGCGCCTCCATTAGATCGGCAACGGTTTCTATGAACTTCGAGTGGTGGCTGACCGCGGCGAATTCGGGCCTGGCCAGCAACAGCTTGTGCACCGGGATCGTGGTTTTGACCCCTTCGATCACGGTCTGGTCCAGCGCAGCCAGCATGGCCTCAATGGCGGAGTCGCGGCTTTCCGCATGGACTATCAGCTTGGCAAGCATCGAGTCGTAGTAAGGGCTGACCGTGGATCCGGCCTCGACGCCGGTGTCCACCCTGATGCCGCCGCCTGCGGCCCAGTCCAAGGCGGTGATGAGGCCGGGGCTGGGGAAGAAGTTGTTCTCCGGGTCCTCGGCGTTAATGCGGCACTCGATGGCGTGGCCGGCAAACGTGATGTCCTCCTGCCGCAAGGACATCTCACCGGTGAATGCGATCAGCAGTTGTTCGCGGATCAGATCGACGCCCGTGATTTGCTCGGTGATCGGGTGCTCAACCTGAATTCTGGTGTTCATTTCGATGAACGCAGCTTCATGATTGACCGGGTCGTAGAGGAACTCGACTGTTCCGGCGCCGCTGTAGCGGCAATCGCGGGCGAGCTCCACGGAGGATTCCCGGATTCTTTCCCGGACAGTGTCCGGGAGGTCCGGCGCCGGAGCCTCTTCAATGACCTTCTGCGAACGCCGCTGCATGGAGCAGTCCCGGTCCCCGAGATGGATGAAACGCATTCCGTCGCCGAGGATCTGTACTTCTACGTGCCGGGCGTGCTGCACAAAACGTTCCAGATAGACTGTCGGGTCGCCGAATACGGAGGCCGCTTCGCCGCGCGCGATCTCGATGGTGTCCAGGAGCTCATCTTCGCTGTGCACAAAGCGGATGCCCCGGCCGCCGCCGCCGGCGGAGGCTTTGACGACGAGCGGATAGCCGACCCTGCGGGCGACCTCCACGGCGTCGGCATTCGGCTCCAGGGGTCCGTCCGACCCCTGGAGGACCGGGACGCCGGCTTTGCGGGCGGATTCCCTCGCCAAGGACTTGTTGCCCATCATCTCGATCGCGTCGGCATCCGGCCCCACCCAGATCAGGCCAGCAGCTGCGACCTTCCGGGCGAATACCGCGTTCTCGGAGAGGAACCCGTAGCCAGGGTGGACAGCATGGCAGCCGGTCTCCAGCGCCGCAGCGATGATGGCATCCTGGTTCAGGTAGCTGGCGGGGGCAGGAGCCGGACCCACCACAATCACGTGGTCGGCGGTCCGGGCAGCCAGGGACTCGACGTCGGCTTCGCTGGCAGCCAGGACCGTCTCGATTTCCATTGCACGGGCGGTTCGGGCAATCCGCACCGCGATCTCGCCGCGGTTGGCGATCAGCAGTTTCCTCATGGCTATCCCTCCCGGATGATAACGACGGCGTCGCCCGGGTTGACCATGTCGCCTTCCTTGACTTCAAAGGATTCCAGTGTTCCGGCGACATCGGACTGGATTTCGGTGAACTGCTTCATGATCTCGATAATGCCCAGGGTTTGTCCTACCTCGATGGTGTCGCCCTCATTGGCGAAGGGCGGCTTGCCCGGACCGGGCTTGCGGTAGAAGATGCCGGGAAGCGGGGAAATGATGGTTGCCACGGGGTGCTCTCTTTCGGGAAGTTGGATACTGCGGTTCAGGCCAGGACCGCACGAACGGCGCCGGCCACTGCAACGGAGTTGGGCGCGTCGGAGTGGACGCAGACGCTGCGGAAGGTGATGTCCAGTTCGGTTCCGTCAACGGCCAGGACGGGCCGTCCGGCCAGCGCCCCGCGCACCCGCTCGGCGGCGGCGTCGGGGTCGGTCGGAGCCGGGCGGCGTTGGATCAGCAGCTCCCCGGACGGACCGTAATTGAGGTCAACGTAGAGTTCGGGCACGAACTCGACGCCCATGGCCCGGCACACGGTTTCGTGGGCCGTCCCTGCAAGTCCGAAAAAGGGGACGCCGAACTGCGAAGCGGTTCCGGCGGCGGCCTGCATCAGTTCCTCGTCGCCGGCCAGCATTCCGTACAGGGCGCCATGGGGCTTGATGTGGTTTAGTTCCAGCCCGTGCTTTGCGAGGAACGCAGCCAGGGCACCGGTCTGGTAGAGGATGATCGACTCGACTTCACCGGGGCTCATGGTCATACGGCGGCGTCCGAATCCGACCAGGTCAGGGAGGCCAGGGTGCGCACCGACGGCCACGCCGTGCTCTGCGGCCAGCGCAACGGTCCGGTTCATCACGTCCGGATCGCCCGCGTGGTAGCCGCAGGCCACATTGGCGACGTCGATGATCCGCATAAGTTCTTCGTCGTTGCCGAACTCGTGGAGGCCCACGCCTTCGCCCATGTCGGAGTTCAGCAGCACCCGGCCTGGCGGGTAAGCGGGGGTGTCGGGAGTCACATTGCTTTGCATGGGTGCAACGCTACTCAGCATCGGGGCTCACGGATATTGTGCAGCTCGCTGAATTTGATTCCCTCACTTATGCTTACCGCACTAGCCAAAGATCTTGAGCCTGCCGTTCCTGGAGGATCCTTGCGAATTTCAGACCTGGTCGGAGATCCCGACCTCAACATCCGCCTGCGTGTTCCGGGCGGCGCCGGACGGCTGGCCAGGCCCATCACCTGGTGCGCCCCTACCGAGCACATGGACCCCACGCCGTTCCTCAGCGTGAATGCCCTGGTGCTGACCAACGGGATGGGCCTGAACGTTACAGACTTCAGGATCTGGGACGCCTACGTGGAACGGCTGGTCGCCGTCCCGGTCTCCGGACTGGCGTTTGGGCTGGGCGCCGCGCACCGCGAGCTGCCGGTCGGCCTGGTCCGGGCCTGCGAGACCCATGGCTTGCCACTGCTGGAACTCCCGCCGGAAGTGCCGTTTGTGCTGATCATGCGCCACGTGGACCGGGTGATCGCCGCCGAGCGCTACGAGGAGTTGCGCAAGGGCTGGGAGCTGGCGGATGAATGCACCCGGTTGGCCGCCGACGGGCATTCCCTGGCCGAGGTTTTGGAGCGGGTGGCGGACGCCGTCGACGCCAGGGTAGCGGTGATCGATCAAAATGCCTTCGAGCTCGTTGCCGCGGGCACGGCTCATGGCGGGACCACCCGGACCGCGCTTCGGCTGCCCAGCGGTGAATCCGCTCAATTCCGGCTGGCCATTGAGGGTATCGGGAGCAATATCGTCCTGCAGCCGATCCTGGGTCCGGTGGCTGCCGTCATTGGAATGCAGCTGAGTTATACACTCGGGTCGCATTCGCCACTGCATTCCGTCGAAGCCGCGCGGTTTATGGAGGCCCTCTACGAGGATCGCGGTGATCCTTCTACCCCGCTGCGACGCTATGCCCTCGAATCCGGCTGCGATCCCGACGGCGGCTGGGACACTGTGCTGGTCGGAAGTTCCGGCGAGGTGGCGCCCGCCAGGCTTCGTGCCATCGCCTGGCGGGCCCGGGTGGGCTTGCAGGGCGCCTATGGCACGGTCAGGTTTATGGAGGAGTCCGGGCTCACCACATTGCTGCTGCAGCATCGGCACGGACCTGCTGATCTGCTCGCTGCCGTCAGTGAGTTCTTTGTGGATGCCCCGGAATTGTCCGTCATCGTCGCGGAGTCCGCGAGCCTTGGCGAACTGCCGCTGACTCTGCAGCTGGCCCGGCGTCAGATGGGGCGGCCCGGGGTCCATCACGCGCCGCCGGCCGATCTCGCCGGCATAGTGCAGGGGCTGCCCAGCCCTGGTCTGGTGGCAATGTGCCAGCGGCTTCTGGCACCCTTGGCCGCCGATGGTGGTGGCGCCCTGCACGAGACCTTCGACGCCTACCTCCGCCACAGCGGAAATTCCGCCAGGATCTGCGATGAGCTTTTTATCCACCGAAACACCCTCAGCTACAGGCTGCGGAAGATCGAGGCGCTCCTGCAGCTGGATTTGTCCGACGGAGAGGTCCGGGCCACCTGCATGCTCGCCCTCAGCATCGTTGCCTCTTTGCAGCTCGACGCAAAGCTCGTCTAGTCCGGCGACGACGGCCGCGCGGACGACCCCGCACCGTTGGCGAGTCGTTTCTGCGCTGGTTTAGGCGCTGCTTTCCCGGACGCACAAGGTCGGCACCAGCTTCACGGACTCGACGTGTGCGCCGTCGAGCACCCCCTTTAGCAGCTGCACCGCCGTACGTCCGATATCCAGCATTGGCGAGCGGACGGAGGACAGCGGAATGGGCAGCTCCGCGGCCAGTGACGTGTCATTAAAGCCGACCACTGCCACATCGGTACCGACGGTGAGGCCATGGGACCGCAGCGCTCCCATGGCCCCGATCGCGGCGAAGTCATTCACGGCGAAAAGCGCCGTCGGGCGGGGACGGCAGTGCGTCAGGATGGTCTCGGCCGCTTCACGGCCCCCGGCAGTATCGAACCGGGACCACACCACGGCGTTCCCGGGCAGCTTTCCCCCCAGCGAACGCCAGCGGTCGACGAAACCGGCCGTCCGGTCGACAGCCGTGCTGGCGTACGGCTCGCCGGCGATCACCGCGACATTCCGGTGCCCGGTCTTCCACAGGTGCTCGGCCACAAGCTCCCCGCCCAGGACGTCGTCGCAGGTAGCCGCCGGGTAGCCCGGGACGCGGCGGTTCATCAGCACAAACGGCACCTTCCGGTCGGTCAGTTCCACCAGCAGCCCAGTGTCCAAATGGGCGTCACCGATGATCAGCCCGTCCACCCGCCGGGCGAGCATGGTGTCCGTCTTGCGTCGCTGTTCCTCAGGGTCATCGCGCGAGTTCATCACAAATGTCGAATAGCCCAGTTCCGCCGCGGCCTCGTCGATGCCCTCGTACATGATTGCCAGGACAAGGTCCGAAAGCCGGGGAACGATTACGCCCATGAGCCGGGTCCGCCGTGTCCGGAGGCCAGCCGCCTGGGGGTCGGGGGAGTAGCCGCGCTTCCGCGCCAGATCACGCACCCGCTCGGCCGTCGCCACGGAGGCGGCCCCCCGCGCAACGTCAGTGCCCGAGTGCAGGATCCGGGACACCGTCGACGGGTGGATCCCGAGCTCGTTGGCAAGATCCTTCAGCGTGACGGCCCGGCCATCGCCTGCGGCTTCGTTCATTCTTTCCCCCTGGCTCGGCTCATAAAGACGTCATCACCAAGACTGCCCGAAAACGTGCGGATCCCTGCTTCGTGAGCTCTTGACGTGCCGCACATCACATTCTATAGTCATCTCACCGGCTAACCCAATCGATTGGGTACCGAGCAGGCCGGAATCAGGCTGCGCAGTGTTTACACCCTCGAAACACCCGGAAGCATTTAGCCGAAACATCGCGGCGATAACTTTTTAGCCAACTACCCAATCGATTGGGTGCGCTTCAGGCATCAGGCGCTTAACTAACGGAGTGGAAATGACTGTCACAGATCTGCAGGGCCCCCACGTGGTGCTGTTGGCCACAGGAGGAACAATTTCTTCCCGCGCGGCCGAGGCCGGGGGTGCCGCTGTGGCGTCGGACACGGGCGAGCAGGTGTTCGCCGGCATGGGGATTCCGGCCCGGCATCCGGTCCGTGTGGTGGATGTTTTCCGGAAAGGTTCGTACCTGCTGACGGTTGAGGACATGATCGCCATCTGCGCCAAGGTCCGGCAGGCCCTTGCTCACCCGCAGGTTCTGGGAATTGTGGTCACCCACGGGACGGACACCATGGAGGAGACCGCCTACCTGATGGACCTCACCCACGATGATCCCCGGCCCGTCGTCTTTACCGGAGCGCAGCACCCCGCCGACTCCCAGGCACCGGACGGTCCCGACAATCTCGCCCGCGCGATTGCAGTCGCCGGCTCCCCGCAGGCGCGTGGAAAAGGCGTACTGCTCGCCTTCGCGGGGACCATCTACCCCGCGGCGGGAGTCCGGAAGAGCCACACAACGAGGCTCGATGCCTTCGCCAACCCGGACTTCGGCACGGCAGGATCGGTATCCGGTTCAGGTGACGTCAGCCTCGACCGTGCCCGGCCCGCATACGACCCGTTTCCCTTGCCGGGAGCGGCGGCCGGTTCACCCCGCGTGGACCTCATCGCCGCTTACCCCGGGTCCGACTCGACCCTGTTGCGGGCCAGCCTCCAGGCCGGGGCGGCGGGCATAGTGCTCCAGGGGACGGGTACTGGCAATGCCAACCGCACGATGTGCCGGGCAGTAGCGGACGCCAGCGCGGCCGGCGTCGTGGTGGTGACGAGCACGAGGGTGGAGGCCGGCGCCGTTGTGCCCAGGTACGGCGACGGCGGCGGTGAAGATCTGCGTGCCGCAGGCGCCATTTCCTCCGGCCTGCTCAGGCCATCCCAGTCCCTGGTCCTGCTCAGCCTGCTGCTCAGGCTCGGTACTCCCCAGCACCGCATTGCGGACACCTTCGCCCTCCGGGGCAAGGTCCCTTGACAGTTACCGCACCGAACCAAACCCCAATAACCAAAACCCAAGAAAAAGCGCAGTGAAAGGTTGATCTCATGACTAAGGACATCCAAGTCGCGTTCGGCGTCGACGTGGACGCCGTTGCCGGAATGCTCGGTTCCTACGGCGGCGAAGACTCCCCGTGTGATATCTCCCGGGGCCTGTTCAGCGGGGAAGTCGGCGGCCCGCGCCTCATCCGTCTTTTTGAGAAGTACGGACTTCCCGCCACCTGGTTCGTGCCCGGTCACTCGATCGAGACATTCCCGGAGCTGACCCGGATGATCGTGGACGCAGGCCACGAAATCGGCGTGCACGGGTACTCGCACGAGAACCCCATCGCCATGACCCGCGAGCAGGAGACGGCCATCCTGGACCGGTCCATCGAACTCATCGAAAAGGTCTCCGGCCGCCGTCCCACAGGCTATGTCGCACCCTGGTGGGAATTCTCCGGGGTTACCAATGAGATCCTCCTGGAACGCGGGATCAAATACGACCACTCCCTGATGCACCGCGACTTTGAGCCCTATTACGTCAGGGTCGGCGACAGCTGGAAGAAGATCGACTACACCAAAGACGCCGAAACCTGGATGGAACCGCTGGTCCGGGGGCGCGAAACCGACCTCGTGGAGATCCCGGCCAACTGGTACCTCGATGACCTGCCTCCCATGATGTTCATCAAGGCATCGCCAAACTCGCACGGCTTCGTCAGCCCCCGGGACATCGAACAGATGTGGAAGGACCAGTTTGATTGGGTCTACCGCGAAATGGACCAGGCGGTCTTCACCATGACCATCCATCCGGACGTCTCCGGCCGGCCCCAGGTCCTGCTGATGCTCGAACGCCTCATCGAACACATCAACTCCCACGAGGGCGTCAGCTGGCACACATTCGACCAGATCGCGGACTCCTTCCTCACCCGCAGCCCCCGAAAGGAAAACCAGTAATGACCATCCAGCAGCCTGCCGTCGATCTGACGCAACCCGCACCCGATGAGAAGCGCCGTTTCCCGGTCTTCTCCAAGCGCCACACCACCACAGCCACCGTTCTTGCCCTGCTCGCCTGGACCGTGGCCGTCTTCGACTACGGGCTCTTCGGCACCCTCTTGCCGGCCATGCAGGAGGAGTTCGGCTGGACGGCACCCGAAGCCTACGCGATCAACACCTGGATCGCTGTCGGCACCGCAGTCGTTGCTTTCGGGATCGGACCTGTTATTGACCGGCTCGGCCGTCGCAAAGGCATGATGGTCACCGTCGGCGGCACCGCCGTCGTCTCCGGCCTGACGGCTCTGATTCCGACTGGCATCCCGTTTCTGAGCAACGGGCTGCTGGTCCTGGTCCGTTCCTTCGGTGGGCTCGGATTCTCGGAACAGGCCGTCAACGCGACGTACATGAACGAGGTCTACCAGGTGACCGAGGTCGCCGATAAGCGCAAGCGCCCCGGCTTCCACTACTCCTTCATCCAGGGCGGCTGGCCGCTGGGCTTCCTGCTCGCCAGTGCCCTCGCCCTGGCCTTCCTGCCGACCCTCGGCTGGCGTGCCCTCTACCTGATGGCCACCGTTCCGGCAGCCATCATTGTGTGGGTCATCGCCCGGAAGCTCAAGGAGACCCCCCAGTTTGAACTGCACCACAAACTGACCGAACTGGAGAAGAGCGGCAAGTCCGCCGACGCCCACTCCTTGGCCCACGCCTACGGCGTCGAACACTCTTCCGCGGCACCGCTCAAGCGGATCTGGGAGCCGCAGCTGCGCCGGAACACCATCGTGTTCTCCCTGGCCTGGATCGTAAACTTTTTCGGCATCACCATCTTCAGTGTCCTCGGCACTTCCGTCCTGAAAAACGCGAAGGGCGTGGAACTCTCCGACGCTTTCTGGATGCTCATCGTGATCAACCTGCTGGCGTACTTCGGCTACGTCTTCCACGGCTGGCTCGGGGACAAGATTGGGCGCAAGCGGACCATCATCGGCGGCTGGATCCTCTCCGGCATTTCCTTCACGATCATGCTCAGCCCCATCGCCACGAGCCCGTTCATGATCATCCTCACCTACGGCGCCGGCCTGTTCTTCCTTGTCGGCCCGTACGCTGCGATCCAGTACTTTATGGCTGAGTGCTACCCCGTCAGTTGCCGAGCCACCGGCACCGCTTTCATCGGCGCCATGAGCCAGCCGGGCACCATCATCGGCGGGGCCATCTTCACCGCAATTGCCGCCGGAAGCGGGACCGGCACCGCAGCCGTCTGGGTGGGTGCGCTGGGAACGCTGGTTTCCGGCCTCCTGATG
This sequence comes from Pseudarthrobacter sp. PH31-O2, assembly GCF_030063265.1. Lineage (NCBI taxonomy): Bacteria > Bacillati > Actinomycetota > Actinomycetes > Micrococcales > Micrococcaceae > Pseudarthrobacter > Pseudarthrobacter sp. PH31-O2. Next base: position 24,427 of record NZ_JASIST010000009.1, read on the forward strand.
ATCGCCGCTAAGCCGCCAACGGAGGCCTTGATGGAGGACCACCCGCACGAGGTCGGAGCATGAGCGCGGGAAAGGTCGCGATAATCACCGGGGCGGCCAGCGGAATCGGACGCGCGCTTGCCGTCTACTACGCCGGACACGGGGTGCGGTCGGTTATCGGAACCTTTCCCGGCGACCCGCACGACCCGCAGGAAACCCTCCGCTTGGTGCATGCGGCAGGGGGTGCGGGCGTCATCCACGAAGTGGATGTCCGCAGCACCCCTTCCGTCGATGCGTTCGCCGAACGCGCGGTCCAGGAGTATGGCCGGCTGGACTACGCGGTGGCCAACGCGGGAGTCCTGCGCAACTCGCCCCTGGGCCAAATGACCGACGAGCGCTGGCACGACATGCTCGACGTCGACCTCACCGGCGTGCTGCGAACCCTGCGGGCCGGGTCCGCAAGAATGACCGACGGCGGAGCAATGGTTGCGGTGTCCTCGATTGCCGGCGGCGTCTACGGGTGGGAAGAACATGCCCACTACGCGGCCGCCAAGGCCGGTGTGCTCGGGTTGATCCGCAGCGTGGCCGCGGAGCTGGGGCCGCGCGGCATCCGCGCCAACGCCGTCATCCCCGGGCTGATTGAGACGCCCCAGTCCCTGGACCCGGTGAATTCGCTGGGACCCGACGGCCTGCAGCGCGCCGGGCGGGAGATCCCCTGGGGCCGGGTCGGCCGGCCGCAGGAGGTTGCCAGCGTGATCGGCTTCCTGACCTCCGATGACTCTGTTTACGTTACCGGCCAGTCGCTGATCGTCGACGGCGGCCTCACCATCAAGATGCGCGCCTGAGAGGCATTGGAGGGAAAGCATGAACAACACTGACACCTCCCCTAGGGCGTCGGGCCGGGCTGTGGTGGTTACGGGCGGAGCCAGCGGCATCGGCAAGGCCATCGCCGAAGCCTTTGCCGCCAATGGAGACAGAGTGGCTGTCCTGGACCGGTCCGGCGCGGCGGGAACCATCGCCGTCGACGTCTCAGATGAAGCAAGCGTAAAAGCCGCTTTTGCGGCGGCGCGCTCGCAGCTCGGCAGCATCGACATTCTCGTCAACAGCGCGGGCCTGCTGACCGAATCACGGCTGGAAGACATGACCCTGGCCATGTGGAACGAAACGGTTTCCGTTGACCTGACCGGGGTCTTCCTCTGCTGCCGCGAAGTCGTGGGGGAGATGCGGCAACAGAAGTGGGGCCGCATCATCAACATCGCCTCCCAGCTGGCCATCAAGGGCGGAACCGGGCTCAGCCACTACAGTGCAGCCAAGGCTGGGGTGGTGGGGCTGACCAAGGCCCTGGCCCTGGAAACCGCCGGCGACAATGTGCTGGTCAACAGCATCGCCCCGGGGCCCATCGAAACGCCGTTGGTGGAAGGAATTTCAGCGGAGTGGAAAGCCGCCAAGCGTGCCGAACTCCCGTTGCTGCGCTTCGGGCTCCCGGCCGAGGTAGCTCCCACTGCGTTGCTTCTCGCGAGCGATCCGGGCGGCAACCTGTATGTCGGCCAGACGTTGGGACCAAATTCCGGCGACGTTATGCCCTAGAAAGGGAAGATTCTATGTGTGGTGCATGCGGACAAACTGTCGTAGCAGATCCCGTACTGGGCCCGGAGAGAACGATCCGGCAACACCTGATCGTCGCCCAAACGGTCAACGATGCCTGCCGGTCCTGGGCCGGGGCCTCCAAGGTGGCTGCCACCAGCGGGGGGTGGCTGGTGTCGGGGCCGACAGGTGCCATCGAAACCGTCTCGACGGTGGAAATGCTCTGGAGAGCTGTCCTGCGGGGCGCCACCGGCGCGCGGTCCCTGGAACTGCCTGACCTCTCAACCGGTCTCCCGGGACGGGATGCGGCGGACATTTCCGTACGCGTCCTGGCCCTTGGGCACCGACTATCGCAGGAACGTGCCACTGCGTCGGTCAACGGAGCCGGCCCGGGTTAAGTGCCCTAGGTGTTCTGGGCCGGGAGTTGCCGGTCTGCCTGGACTCAAGCGGGGGGAACGGAAATCCTGGGTATCCCGGACCTTGGAGGATGAAGTTCACGGCTGTCCGGGAGACCGGCTGCCCGGCCGCGACGCAGTCGACCTTGACTGAATGGTTCCGTAATTGCAGCGCCCGCTGGGACGTCTTGGGCCAGCTGTCGGGCCACCGAGGCGGGCCCGCCGGTGAGTACCTCGTCCTCTTTCGAGCTCCAGGAAGCGGCCTAAGGGATGAGAGCTTAACTGACGACGGCGGGAGGTTGAGGCCTCCCGCCGTCGTCAGTTGTTGCTGCTACAGATTGACCGTTTCGGTGTTGGCTGCGCCGTGGTTCAGGCTGAGCGTAAAGGTGTTGGGCCCGCTGGCGTGCACCGCGATGCTGCTTTTGGGCGTATTGTGGCGGACCGAGAGATCGTGCACCAGGGCGTCCAGTTCGCTGTGCATGTTGGAGCGGTCCCAGAGCTTGTGGGTGACAGAGTTGGCAGTTTCAAACGTCATTGTTCAGTGCTTCCATTCATGTTCCGGATGTCCGGCTGACGCAACGTTGCGGAGCCGCCGTGCGGCCACACCAGGAACGCCGTAGACCGTCGGGCGGCTCTGCGAGCTCACCGGTTTGGCTTCATTGCGTCCACCAGGATGGGTAAAACCGTCGCCCCTGATTCACTTCGGCGCCGGAGTCGGCGCGGTCAGCGGGCTGGCCCGGCGGGACGTTGGAGGCCCCTGCCGTGCCCTTTTATGATGCACAGTGCCGGGCTGGAGTCTCAAGCCGGATGGCCAATATTGCAGGGTGAGACTGATCACAGTGCGATCCGGCAGGGGCCGGCCAATCATCGGGAAAAAACGTGAAGCTACCAGGATTCAGCGGTGCCCTGATCATGCCCCTTCCCGGCGAGTCGGTTCGGCGGCAGCCGCGTCGTCGTCGGTGGCGGCCGGCTTAGGGGCGGCGCAGGTCATCGAGCAGGGCTTGCACGTACTCCGGACGCTCGATGTTGGCGAAGTGGCCGCAGTCCGGGACCGTGGCAGGCTGGATATGCGGGATAACGGCGGCCAGCCGGATCAGGTCCGATGCCGGCGTAAAGACATCCCGGTCGCCCCGGAGGGCCAGCACCGGGCAACTGATGCCGCGCCACTGGGAAAAATCGTAGCGGGCCGCGGCCCGGGCAGCCGCCAGGAAGCTGGCCGGTCGGGCGTCCAGGCCCAATCCGCGAATGACCTGCGGGGAGATGGCTGCGGGGTCTGCGAAGAAGGGTGCCAACAGCGGCCGCATGACCGGTGTGGTGCCGACGGCGCGGATCAGTGCGGATCCGGCCGGGCCGAGGGCCGCCATGGCCCGCATCACCGTGAGCATGCCAACAAATGCCGGGAACCGGAACAGGGACCGCAGTGGCCGCCGGGCCGCGCCGGCCACACCGAAGGTGGTGGCCGAGATGGTGGCAACGCTGGCTGTCCGCTCCGGCGACGTCGCGGCAACGTGCAAGGCCAGGAAGCCTCCCATCGAGTGTCCCACCAGGTTCCACCGCTGGTAGCCGAGCGAGTCCAGAACCTCGGTGACGGCGCGTGCCATCGCCTCGATGCTGAATCGCTCCGGCCGGCAGCCGCTCGTGGAATCTCCCCAGCCCGGCAAATCAATGAGCACCCGGTCATGGGCCGGCGCCCGGGAAAGCAGCGGCAGGAACGTCGTCCATGATCCCGCGGCCCCGTGGAGGTAGACATCCGGGGTGCCGGTTGCCGGGCGGAGACCATCGGTGCCGTGCTGGACCCTTACCGTGCAGGGGCCCAGCTCGGTCCCAAGGATGCTCCGCCGCAGCGTCGCGGCCCCCGAGGGAGCGGTTTCCTGCTGAACACTCATCGTCACCTTCTGTTTGTGGTTTCAGAAAGTGATTCGTAGCCGCAGCGGTCCCGGACCGGCGTCACGGCTGCGCCGGCCGCCACCCCGGCTAGGGCAGCCGCGACGGTCGGAGCGCACTCGGGGTGCCCGCCTGCCCGGGATCCAGGGGCACGGGGCTGATCAGCACGGCGGGTCCGCGGTGCAGCAGGCCGTCCGAAAGAGGCTGGCATCTCACCCCGCCGCGCCCGCGCATCGCCGCGTGGGCTCCCGGCGCGAGCATCTGGTCCATCCAGGCGCAGGGGTGGGCAGGCCGCCCGGCCCGGAGCCGCACCAGGTGTCCCCGCGATTCGATGGCGAATTCCCCGCCCAGCAGCGGAGCCAGCTGGGCGCCGCGGAGGACCACATTGCGCCGGGTCAGGAGCGGGTCGAAGGCGCCGGTGCCCAGCTCCGTGGCCATCGCTTCGAGAGCCTCGACCGCCATAAGGGTGACCGCGGCATCCATATGCGCGGCCTTGCCAAAGAACCGGTCGCCGACAATTCCCTTGCCGGTCACCAGCTCGGCACGGTCCGCATCGGTCGTCGGGACGTCCGCTGCGCCCTCGCGGGCCCGGCCGAAGTAGGCGTGCGCGGGGGACACGAGGAGGTGGAGGACCTCGATGTTGTACCTGTAACTTTCCATCATGGCCTCAAACTATCCTCCCGGGCAGCGGCAGGGCCCCAGTGCCGGCGGCCGGGTCGGCTGCCGCTTTGCGCGGCCCATTGTGGGAGGCGGTGCCGCGTTCACGGCAGCGGCAGGAACAGCACTGTGTAGATTCCCAGGACGGAGAGGACCACAACGCTGCCGGCGATGGCCGCCGCGCCCCTGAAATTCGGTACCATCACGGCTCCTGCGATGCCGCTGGCGTGGTGGTGGTAGCGGCGACGCTGCGTTATGGCGATGCCCAGGGCGACGATCAGGGACGCTGCCACAAGTGTGCCGGCAAACCAGCCATGGTGCGGCACCCAGCGCAGGAAGATGCACGCCGCCGTAATCAGCGTGAACGAGGTCCGCCGCCAGGCAAGGTCCGTACGCTCGGGCTGGAGCCCGGGATCGTTATGCACCGCGGCGGGCCTGGATGTCGCCATGGTTAGGCCGGCCGAACGATCACAAAGACGATCAGCACTGCAGCGACGATGGCGCCGCCGACCGCCAGGAGCGGGGTGAGCAGCGGCGCCGGGAGCGGTTCCTGCAGGCGCATGGCACGTTCGACGTTGAGCCAGCGGAAGAAGGAGCCGCCGCCGGTCAACAGTCCCAGCAGGAGCAGCAGCACGGCCACGGACTTTCGAAGTTCCGGTCCGAACAGCGCCGACGTGAACGCTTCGACGGCGATGCCGCCGGCTACCAGCGCCAGCGACGTGCGGATCCAAGCCAGGAACGTGCGCTCGTTAGCCAGCGTGAAACGGGGGTCCGGGTCGGTCCCTCCGCCCAGGGCCCGGGCCAGCAACCCGCGCCGGCTGCGGTCCGTGCCCGAACCAGCCCCGGCGGCCTCAGCCCCGGCGGCCTCAGCGCCGGTCGCGGCTGGGGCGGCGCCGGGAGCCTTGCCGGTGAGGGGAGACGGGCTGGGTGCCTCTTCGTGTGCGGTCATAGTGCCCTCAGGATGTCACCCGGACGGAAAAAGTCCCACTCGGCCGCTCCTGCGGACCCGAAGGGTGGTTGGCGGGAGGTGCCGGGCCGAGATTTCCCGGGGACGGCGGTTAACGGCAAGATGTGAGCATGGAGCACACTGACCAGCAGCCCTGGGTGAAGAACTACCAGCCGGGTGTCCCTGCGGAGATTGAATTGCCCACCGAGTCCCTCTCCGCGATGCTGGAGCGGTCCGTGGCTGAGGCAGGGACAGCACCCGCGATGGAGTTTTTCGGCCGCCGCACCAGCTACACCGAACTCGGTGAACAGGTCGACCGGGCCGCCGAGGGGCTGCGGCGGCTTGGTGTCCGCGCCGGCGACCGGGTAGCCCTGATCCTGCCGAACTGCCCGCAGCACGTGGTCGCGTTCTACGCGGTGCTGCGCCTCGGGGCTGTCGTCGTCGAGCACAACCCGCTCTACACCTCGCGGGAACTCCGGCACCAGTTTGAAGACCACCAGGCGCGCGTTGTGATCACCTGGGACAAAGCCGCTGCGGCCATCCGTGACTTCCCGTCCGACATCGAGATCGACCACGTCGTCTCCGTCAACATCCTCGCGGCGTTCCCCGCCGTCAAGCGCTTTGCCCTGCACCTGCCCGTGAAAAAGCTGCGCGAGTCCCGCGACGCGCTGACCGCACCGGCCCCGGGAACGACGCCGTGGAAGGATCTGCTGAGCCACGGCAGGCTGGATCCGGGACATCCCCGCCCCGCTGTGGATGACCTCGCCGCGATCCAGTACACCTCGGGAACCACCGGCCGCCCAAAAGGCGCGATGCTGACGCACTTCAACCTCTACTCCAACGCCTTGCAGGGCGAAGCGTGGATGCATGGGGCGCAGTACCGCAAGGAAGTGTTCTACGCGATCCTGCCCATGTTCCACGCCTTTGGCATGACGCTCTACCTGACCTACGGGATCCGCAAGCAAGGCCTGCTGGTGCTGTTCCCCAAATTCGAGCCGGAGCTGGTCCTGGCTGCGATGAAGAAGTCGCCTGCGACGGTCTACTGTGCGGTGCCGCCGATCTACGAGCGCACAGCGATGGCCGCTAAGGAGAAGGGCATCTCGCTCCGGTCCTGCAAATACTGCATCTCCGGTGCCATGAACCTGCCCGACCATGTGGTGGAACTGTGGGAGTCGGTCTCCGGCGGGCTGCTGGTTGAAGGCTACGGCATGACCGAGTCCTCACCGGTCGCGCTGGGCAACCCCTTCCACCCCACACGCCGCAACGGCACGATTGGCGTGCCGTTCCCATCGACCCTGATGAAGGTCGTCAGCCTGGATGATCCTGCCGTGGAAGTAACGCCGGGCCAGCCGGGGGAGCTGATGCTGAAAGGCCCGCAGGTGTTCCAGGGCTACTGGAACAACCCGGAAGAAACAGCGAAAACACTCACCGCCGATGGGTGGCTGCGAACCGGCGACGTCGTGACCGTGGACGAGGACGGTTTCACCACAGTCGTTGACCGGGCCAAGGAGCTCATCATCACTGGCGGATTCAACGTCTCGCCCACCGAAGCCGAGGCAGTGCTGCGCCTTCATCCGGACGTCAAGGACGCCGCCGTCGTTGGGAAGCCGCTCGAGCGGGGAGGCGAGATGGTGGTTGCCGCCGTCGAACTGGAGCCGGGGGCCACGCTCGACGAGGACGCCCTCCGCGGGCACTGCCGTGAGCACCTGGCGAGCTACAAGGTGCCCAAACGGATCGTTGCCATCCCGGACATGCCGCGGTCGATGCTCGGAAAGATCCTGCGCAAGCAGGTGCGGGAGGAGGTCTTACCGATGCTCTGACCTGCCCCCGCACCGAAGGCTTCCGCGGTCTTAGACGGTGCGCGGAGCCCGGGCCAGGTTCTCTTCCAGCTCGGCGGCATTCTGCCGCTGGCCGTAGGCAGGCCGGTCCCGCTCCACCCGCCAACTCTCGGACAACGGGCCGATATTGACCGTGTCGAAGCCGAATTCGTCATAAAGCCGGGTGACCAGATCCGCAGCCTCGGGAAAATCGCTGGCCGTGGCCAATGCGCGGCGGTTGGGCGTGCCGGCGGGCTCCCCGTCGGTGGTGATCTGCGAGAACATAATGTGGTTGAAGGCCTTGGCCACCTTGGAGGCGGGCAGGTGTTCCTGCAGGAGCCCGGACGTGGTGGCTTCCCCGTTGTCCAGTGCCGGGAAATGGCCGTCCCGTTCCCAGTAGTAGTTGTTTGTGTCGACCACGACCTTGCCCGCCAGCGGCTCCACGGGAACGGACCCAAGGTTTTTGAGCGGTACGGTTACGACGGCGAAGTCGCCCGCCGCTGCTGCCTCGGCCGGGGTCGCGGCCCGGGCGTGCGGGCCGAGTTCCGCGACGAGGTCCGTGAGGGTTTCCGGTCCGCGGGAGTTGCTGATGACGATGTCGTAGCCGAGCTGCACCGCTTTGCGCGCAATCTGGCTGCCAATGTGTCCTGCACCGATGATTCCGATTGTTGTCATGTCAGAGCCAACACCGCGCGGGGGCAGGATATTTCGCTCAGCCCAGAAGGTCGTCCTCATAGCACCAGCGCCAGTCCTCACCCGGTTCGATGCTCCGCATGACGGGATGGCCGGTCGCGGTGTAATGCCGGGAGGCGTGGGTTCCGGGCGACGAATCGCAGCACCCCACGGCGCCGCAGCTCAGGCACATTCTGAGGTGGACCGGCGTTGTGCCTTCCCGGACGCACTCCGCGCAAAACGGGTTGCGCGGCGCGCCGGCGTCCGGCGCGGATGCCAGGTGATCGCACACCCCGCCGGGCTGGGCAACTCCCTCGCCACCGCCGCTGGAGAGGTCCAAGTCCTCCGCCGCAGCGTCCAGCATCGATTCCTCAACATCCAACCGGTCCAGGACCGAACTGAGGACCTCATGCGGATACGCGCCGCCGCGCCGCAGTTCCAGTACTTTCGTCCGTTCAGCGTCCAGCATGGCCAGGCGCAGATGCGCATAGCGCTGGCTCGGTGTCGCCGTCTCCGCCGACGGCCGGCCGAGCCGTTCCCAGGCGGCCAGCCCGCGCTCCTGGGTGCGGCGCTTAAGCATTGCCATGACTTCCGGAGGATCGTTCTCGGTGCCGATTTCCGCCAGCCGTTCCACCCCGGCTGCCGTGGCCAGCTGCATCAGGGACGCCTGATTCAGGGCATCTTCGCGCTGGTCCGGACCTTGGACCCCCAGCAGCCGGACCAGCGCGGGAAGGGTAAAGCCCTGCAACGCCAGGGTTCCGCCGACCACCACCATGGCCGCAAGCACCAGGACTGACCGGTGTTCCAGGTCCGCCGGCAGCACCAGCACGGCGGCGAGCGTAACAACACCGCGCATACCTGCCCAGGAGACGATGGCTGCATGTTGCCACGGCGGGGACGGATCCTTCCGGCGGATGGCAGGAATCAGCCGGGGCAGGTAGGTTACCGGGAACACCCAGACCGGACGGAGCAGCAGCACTGCCAGCAGAATCACGGCACAGCCTGCCCAGATCCGGGATGCCCCCAGTGAATCGCCCTGGACTCCGTCAATGATGGTCCGAACCTGGAGGCCGATCAGCAAGAACACGGAATTCTCGAGCAGGAACTGGGCCGTGTGCCAGTTGCTGCGCTGGCTCAGCCGCGCGGCGCCGTTGGGCATGGACGGCGACTTTGTGCCCATCACCAGGCCGGCGACGACGACGGAGAGGACGCCGGAGGCGTGGATCGCCTCCGCCGGGAGGTACGCGACAAACGGTGCCATCAGCGAAATGGAGGTGTTGATTGCGACGTTTCGGGTCCGTTTGCGCACTTGCGTCAGGACGTAAGCCGCTGCCAGCCCGGCCACCAGTCCGCCGCCGGCCGCGAGCAGAAACCCGCCGGCCACCTGCGCGGCGGAGACGGTTCCCGCAATGGCGGCGATAGCCGCCCGGAGACAGACCAAGGCGGTCGCGTCATTGACCAGCGACTCGCCTTCCAGGATCGTAACGATCCGGCGGGGCATGCCCACCTTGCGCGCGATCGCAGTGGCGGCGACGGCGTCCGGTGGCGCGACGACGGCGCCCAGGGCAATCGCTGCAGCGAGCGGAATCTCGGGGAACAGCCACCAGACAACGAAGCCCACGGCGAGCGTGCCAAAGATGACATAGCCGACCGAAAGCAGGCCGATGGCCCGCCGGTTGGAGCCAAAATCGAACAGCGAGGTCTGCAGGGCCGCGGCGTACAGCAGGGGCGGCAGCAACCCCACCAGGACAAGTTCGGGGTTCAGTTCGATGTCCGGTACGAACGGCAGGAAAGATCCGATCACTCCCGCCAGCACCAGTAACAGCGGAACGGAAATGTTGATTTTCCGGCCCAGTGCGCTGCCCGCGCAAACCACCGACACAAGCGCAATCAGTCCAAGAGCAACTTCCATGTAGCCATTCTGTCAGGCGCCGTCGGAGGAGAGTCTAGGTTTGGTGCCAGTCCTGCTCGAAGTCAGGGTGGTCGATGTACGGCAGGGCGAGGGCGTTCAGTGAGCGCTCCATCCATTCGAGGGACTGCGGGATCCAGCCGGCGTCCTGAGTCGGGGCGCTGACCAGGGCTGCAAGTGCCGCCTGGCGGGCTGATTCCACGATTCGGATCAGGCGTTTTTTCGCCTCGCATTCGAGCAAGAGGCGCTGTTCGTACCAGGCGCCGGATTGCGAGACGGTCCGGTCGCCGAGGAGGGTCCGCGCCACGGCCTCGTCCTCGCTGATCCGCTCAGACAAAAATTCGACAATGTCCACATCGTGAGCGTACGCGCCGTCCTTGGCCGGCAACCAGCCCCGCCCGCCGAGGCAGCTAGTTACCTGCCGGGTGGCCGGTGTCCCCGGGGCTGACGAAGCGGCACGAACCCTGATGCCGTTCGGGCAGGACGCACGTCCGGCCCGAGGGCAGGTGCACGTTGCCGCAACGGCCGGTCATGGCTACGTCCTCGCGAATGTGCGAGCTGCTGGCGTCTGGCCGGTCCTGGCTGGGGTTCCCATTCGGGGGGCCACTGGGTGGATTGCCTTCTGGACTGTTCATATCTGCAGCTCCTTGGAGAGTATGCCGTGCCGGATGGGTCCGTCTCTCGAAAGGGGCGGCAAGACCAGCCTCGCACCCCCGGATTAACTCCGGGTTACCATTCGGGAAGGTGCGGGTCTCCTGGCGGGCGACGGGACCAGGTCCGGCAAAGGCGTATATTTCACAGTGAAGAGACATTGGATTTACCCGGCCAAGATAAGGTACGCCACGATGGTGCTAGGTGTAGCGCAAAACGGTGATCGGATGGACGGTACACGCGGAATTTCTCCGATCAGCGCGGCGGCACTTGCCGTCCGGCTCGGTGACATCGCCCGCGCGCTCCAGCACGAGGACGACCCCGAGTCCATGCTGGCCGGCGTGGTGCACGCGGCCCTGGAACTGGTGCCGCACGCGGCCGAGGCTTCGGTCAGTCTCGTCTCGCCCGGCCGGAAGATTGACTCGCGTGCCGCTTCCAGCGATCTTCCGCGCCGGGTGGATGCGCTCCAGAGCGAGACCGGGCAGGGGCCGTGCCTGGACGCCTCCTATGACAAACGGGTTGTCAGCGTTCCAGACCTCAGCACGGACCAGCGCTGGCCGGATTTCTCCGCGGCGGCCTTCAAGCTCGGGGCGAGAAGTATGCTCTCCTTCCAGCTATTTGTGAACGGAAACCACCTCGGAGCCCTAAACCTCTTTGGTCGGGAGGCTGGCGCCTTCGACGCCGAATCGGAGCGGATCGGGGCAATGGTGGCAGCCCATGCGGCAGTGGCGCTGGCCGGTAGCCAGCAGGTCAGCCAGCTCACCCAGGCCCTTGACACCCGGGACCTGATTGGACAGGCCAAGGGAATCCTGATGGAGCGCTATAAGATCACTGCCCAGCAGGCCTTCCTGCTCCTTTCGCGGGCCAGTTCGGAGTTGAACATCAAGCTGCGCGACGTCGCCGAGAATTTAACCGTCAGCGGGGAAATGGCAAGCAAGGGCTGAGACCGGCCGGGCCGCAATCACCCCGCAGGACGCTCACCGCGCCGGGGCTGTGTGCCGTGGAGCTAGGAGTCGTAGTTTTCCACTTGATTGGTGGGGCGGGGCTGCGCCTCATCCGGATCTTCGCCATACTGCCGCTTGGCCCGGCGCTGGCGCAGCAGGTCCCAACACTGGTCAAGGTCCTCTTCGATGCCCTTGAGGCGGGCATGCTCCGGGCCGTGTTCGTAATCCGCCGAAGATGAGGGCGCCTTCTCGCGGAGAGTCTGCTCTTCTTCCACCAGGGCTGAGATTCGCTTCAGGATGTGTTGTTCGTCCATAACGGCCTTCTTTCGGGTAGCTGTCCTTGTGCCAGAGTAGCGAGGTGTTGGTGGGCTGGCCAGAGGACCGTCGTGTGGTGGTGGTTCATCCGGAAGCCCGCCGCCGCCCGGCATCCGCCGGCAGCATAATCAGCTTGCTTATGAGTTTGGGCCTTCTTAGAGTGGATGCCGTAAGGCATTAATCTCTCCGAGTGGAGGACCCGGCCCGTCCGATGGCTGCGTGGACCTCCCCGGATACCAAAGGAGGACCCATGTCAGAACACAACATTTCCGGTAAAAAGGTTGCCTTCCTGCTGACCGACGGCGTGGAGCAGGTGGAACTGACCAGTCCCTGGAACGCCGTCAAGGAGGCCGGTGGCGAGCCCACTCTCGTGGCGCCCGGCCGGGGCAAGCTTCAGGGCTATGACGGCACCGAGAAGGGTCAGGTGTTCGACGTCGACCTCACTGTTGCCGACGCAAACGCTTCCGATTTCCACGCCTTGGTGATCCCCGGCGGCGTCGTTAACGCGGACAACCTTCGGGTCGACAAGGACGCCCAGGCCTTCACTCGGGCATTCTTTGAGCAGCATAAGCCGGTGGCCTCGATTTGCCACGGGCCGTGGTTGTTGATCGACGCCGGCGTCGTGCGCGGCCGCAATGTCACGTCCTTCCACACACTCCAGAGCGACCTGAAAAACGCCGGCGCCAATTGGAGCGACCAGGAAGTGGTGGTGGACCAGGGCCTCGTGACCAGCCGGAACCCGGACGACCTCCCGGCTTTTAACGACAAGCTGCTCGAAGAGATCGCAGAGGGCGAGCACGCCGGACAGACCGCGTAGCCGGCGCCGCTCCACCAGGACAGCGTAGGGGGTTCGCTCGCTCTGCAAACGGCGGTGTTCACCCCTACCCGTAGGGACCGATTTGCGGGATGATATGGCTGCACGGTGCACCGGCCTCCGCCGCCCCAACCCTCCCTGTACCGGCCGGATCCAAGCCGCTAGGAGTCCTGGACATGACCACGTTGAACCCCTACCTGAGCTTTCGCGACAACGCGAAGGAAGCCATGACGTTTTACCAGTCCGTGTTTGGCGGTGAACTGACCATAAGCACTTTCGGCGACTACCAGATGAGTGAGAACGCCGGCGAGCAGGACAAAATCATGCACGCCAGGCTGACCGCGGGAAACGGCATGGTGCTAATGGGGGCTGACACGCCGGAAGCGATGGGCTACAAACCGGGCAGCAGCATTTCGGTCTCACTCAGCGGTTCCGACGAGACCGAATTGCGCGGCTACTTCGACCGTCTTGCCGACGGCGGAGCGGTGACGGTGCCGATGGAGAAGTCTCCGTGGGGAGACGTCTTTGGAATGTGCACGGATAAGTACGGGACCGACTGGCTCGTCAACGTCGGCTCCGAGCCGGGACAGGCGCCGGCCGAATCTTAGGCCACCTGCCGCCCCGCCCCTCTGGCGGGGGCGTCGGGACGGGCGTATGCTCGCGCCATGGGACAGGATCCGGTGGTAGCAAACCCCTCGCTGTACCGGGTCATTTTCGAAAACGACCGGGTCCGAGTCCTCGAGTACCGCGACGTGCCCGGCGATAAGACAGTGCCCCACGGGCACCCGGACAGCGTGATGGTCACACTGAGTTCCTTCCGCCGGAGGCTCTCCGGCCAAGGTGGCGACGTCGACGTCGAAATCCCCGCCGGGGCGGCCCGCTGGCTCGCCGCTCAGGACCATTCCGGCGAGAACACCGGTGACACGGAAACCCACACCGTCTTCATTGAACTCAAAGAACCACCGCCCGGGAAGAATCCGGATGACGGGGTACCGCCGCCGCTCGGCCCATCAGGGAGCTAGCCGGCACCCGGGCCGCTGACCGCCGCAGGCTGATGCCCCGGCTACCGTCTCCGCGCGGCCGAGGGTATCCTGTATACGGCCGTTACTCCCCGTTCGAGACCCCTTTCCGGCCGAGAGAGGCATGCCATGACTGAGAAGTTACACCTCACCCCGGAGGATGAATTCCCCGAGGACCTCAGCGCAGTGGCGGACAAGGACTTGCAGGTCCTTGACAGCCAAGTTCAGCGGCAGCTGGACTACGAATACGTGGCTGAGGGCGAACCGAATCCGGAGACCGAATTCAGGCACTACGACCTCGATGAGGAGTTCAGCGAACGGGACAAGCGGCAAGGCTGAGGCGTGCTGCCTGGACGCTTACCCGACGCTGGCACGGGGCAAAAAACTAAGACGGCGTGGAAACGAAAAATGCAAAGCGGAGGCTGGCCCGCACCCGTTCAGGTTGAGGCCGCAGGCCATCTGGGCCACGTGTTCGCCTCCAGTACCCCGGCCCGGGCGGGTGCGCCGCGCACCGCCGTTGTGCTGATCCACGGTATCGGCGTCTCGCACCGCTATTTCACCCGGCTCCAGGGTCTGCTGGCGGAATCCGTTGACACCTACGCGATAGACCTTCCCGGTTTCGGAGCGACACCGCGTCCGGAGCGCACCCTCTCCGTTGAGGACCAGGCCACCTACATCCTGGGTGCCCTCGAACAGCTCGGCGTCCTGGAGTTTGTGCTCGTCGGGCACTCGATGGGCGCGCAGTTCGCCACGGCTGCGGCCCTGCAGCAGCCCCACCGGATCGCCCAGCTGGTCCTGATGGGGCCGGTAGTTGATTCGAAAAGGCGGACCGTGCTGCAGCAGGCCCTGGCGCTCAGCCGGGACAGCCTGTTTTACGAAAGCCCGTCCTCGAACGCCCTTGTCCTCACGGACTATTTCCGGTGCGGCGCCAGCTGGTACCTGAAAACGCTGCGCGTCATGATGGACTATCCGACGGAAAGGCGCATCCCCGGGGTCACTGCGCCGGTCCTTGTGATCCGCGGTGCCGACGACCCCGTGGCCTCCGTGGACTGGTGCCGCCGGTTGGCCGGACGCGCAGCGAACGGGCAGCTGCTGGAAATCGAAGGCGCCGGGCATGTGGTGCAGCACAACCGATCCGAGGACGTGGCGGCAGCCATCCTGGACTTCGCCGGGATCCGCCGTCCGGCAGAGGAAGTTCACCCGGGGCGCCCCGGATGAGCGGGGTCCTGCAGCGGGTCCAATGGTGGATCCAGGACTACCTTTACGCCGCCGGCCGGCAAGTCCGGAGCGCAGCTTCCCGGACCGGGCCGGAGGATTTCCTCAGCGGGACGGCCCGGCCCGTCGTTGTGATTCCCGGAATCTACGAGGACTGGCGCTTTATGCTGCCGCTGGTCCGGCGGCTTCACAAGGCAGGACATCCGGTGCATGTGCTGGCCCTGCTGCACCGGAACCGGCTTCCCGTGCCCAGGGCCGCGGATGCGATTGCCGGCTACATCCGGGATCGTGACCTCTCCGACGCTATGATCGTCGCCCACAGCAAAGGCGGACTGATCGGTAAATTCGTGATGATGCAGCTGGACCCCGACCGCAGGATCACGGGTATGGTGGCGGTCTGCTCGCCGTTCTCCGGCTCGCGCTACGCCTCGTTTATGCTGCTGCCGAGCCTGCGCGCCTTTTCGCCCCGGAATGCCGTGACCCTGCAGCTGTCCAGGGAGGAACGCGTGAACGAGCGCATCACCTCGGTCTACGGGCTGTTTGATCCGCATATCCCAGAAGGCAGTGTGCTTCCCGGCGCCCGGAACATCCGGCTGGACACCGCCGGCCACTTCAGGATCCTGGCTCACGAGGACACAATCCGCACTGTCCTGGACATAACAGCCGCGCCGGGGCCGGCACTAGCGGTCCGCCCCCGGGAGGGGGTTAGTCTGTCAATGGACTTATCAAATTCCGGACCCCGGACTGACCTTTCAGGGGCTTTCAGCATGCCACTTCCCAGGGCATCTCCCGAGCCGGCGGGATCGCCGCACGTTGCCGACGGCGTTCCCCCGGAGCTCTTGGTGCGGGCGCTCTCAGCCACCTCCGAGATCTCCCTGATCACGGACTCGGCTCAGAGAATCATGCATGCCAGCCGCTCCTTCAGTGCTATTACCGGCTACGCGGAGGCCGAGGTGCTGGGAAACAACTGCCGGATCCTCCAAGGTCCGGGCACCGCACCCGAGACCGCCAAGGCCATCCGCGACGCCTTGTTCCGCGGTGAGCAGTTCCGGGGCGACATCCTCAACTACCGCAAGGACGGCTCGCCGTTCTGGAACGCCCTGACCGTCACCCCGCTCTTGGATGAGGACGGCCAGGTTACCCACTTCGTCAGCGTGCAGCGCGATATCAACGCCCGGATGGCAATGCACGAACAGCTCCGGTTCCAGGCCACCCACGACCAGCTGACCGGCCTGCCTAACCGCACCGCCTTGGACGCCCACCTTGCCAAAGTGCTGGACCCCGACGATGGCGTCAGGCCGGCCGTCGCCCTCGGGCTGATCGACCTGGACCGGTTCAAGGACGTAAACAACGCCGTCGGTCACAGTGCCGGTGACGCGATCCTGGCAGCTTGGGGCGCCCGGATGCAGGCTCTCCTCCAGCCCTCGGAGTTCCTGGCGCGGATGGGAGGCGACGAATTTGTCCTCGTAGTGGAGTACGCGGCCGGCGATGACACCGCCGTGGCGCTCGACGGGGTGCTCAAACGCCTCGGCCGCAGCGTTGAAGAAAGTTTTGCGGCGGCCGGCGAAAGGATTTCCCTGACCATGAGCGCGGGACTGGCGTCATCGCCCCGCAACGGCACGGAAACGCGCACCTTGCTGCGCGGCGCCTACGCCGCCCTTAACGTTGCCAAAACCCGTGCCGGCGGACCGGAGAGCTGGTGGGAACTGGCCGCGGACGCAGCCGACGGCCGCGGGGCTCCCGGAACCCTGCCGGGCACGCGAGCCCCCGGCGGCATGCCGGTGCAACCGGGCGCCGGCAGCAGCCCCGTGAACCTCTTGAAGGAACGGCTGTTCGGCGGCGGGTTGGAAATGTTTATGCAGCCGGCCGTGGACCTCGGCGCCGGCAGCGTCTACCTCTTCGAGGCCCTCGCCCGGCTGAGGCTGGCGGATGGCAGCGTATTGCCGCCGGCAGCGTTCCTCCAGTACCTGAGCGAGGCGGAGACCGACAGGCTGTTCCTGCTTGGACTGGACCAGGCGTTGGCCTGCCTCCCGGCCTGGGACGGGGAGGGACTTTCCGCGAAGGTCTCCGTTAATATTGCGCCATCGACCCTGTTGGATCCGGACTGCCCGACGTTTGTTGAAGAGTCGCTTCAGCGGCACGGGATCGCGCCGCAGCGGCTTGTCCTGGAACTGCTCGAAACCGGAACGACGGACTGGGACGCGGTGCACGCTCCGCTGAGCAGGCTGGTCCAGCTGGGTGTAGGCCTTGCAATGGACGATTTGGGAGCTGGCTACAGCAGCCTGAAGCGGCTGTCCATGCTGCCGTTCACGGCGGTCAAGATTGACCGGGACATGCTCAGCGGACTGCGTACCAGTCCGCTGGAATCACTCAGCCTAATCGCCACGCTGGTGCAAATCGGACGGGATTTTGGCATGACGGTCGTAGCCGAAGGCCTTGAGGATCTTGGGATGACCGAGGCGGCGGCCGTGATGGGCGCGGGGTACGGCCAGGGCTACCACCTTGCCCGCCCGATGCCTGCTTCCGAGGTACCCGAATGGACCGCGGAGTTCGAATCGCGGGAATACCCCCACCAGGTCCGGACGGCTCTGGGGGCGCTGGCATACCACTGGAAATTCCTGCGCCTCGGTTCCCCGCACCCGCACAAGATTGAGGACTGTCCCTTCACGGGATACCTTGCCGCCCGCAGCGGGCGCCCGGACGACGTCGACCGCTGGCATGCCCAGCAGCACAGGGCCGGCAGCAGCTCCGGTGCCAGCCGGATGATCGTGGATTGGCTGGTCCGGGAGATCCGGCGCGGAGCCTAAACCTCGAAATGCGTCCTGGCCGGACCCTTGCCGAGCGACTCCACGACTCTAGCCGCCACAGCATGCAGCTTAACGTTGCGCGCACTGGAAGCAGCCTTGAGCAGTTCGAAGGCCTCAGCTTGGCTGCAGCGGTTCTGGGCCATGATGATACCGACCGCGACGTCGATCCCGGTCCGTGTTTCCAGGGTCGCCTTGAGGTTCGCGGCAGTGTCGCTGAAGTGCGCAAAACGTACCGCCAGCCGCAACGCCAGGGAAGTCTGGCTGACGAAGTCCTGGGCCAGGTCCATCGCCCTGCCATCGAACCTTCCGGACCTGTGTGAATACAGGTTGAGCGCGGCCCGCGTGTCGCCGTCGAGCAGGAAGGGCAACGCCAGGATGGACCGGACCCCGTGGCCGCGCATGGTCATGGCGTACCGGGGCCAGCGCCCGCACTCCTCGAGATCCCTGATATGCACGGTTTCCTGTTCCCGCGAGGCGGTCACGCACGGGCCGTCACCGAAGGCGTACTGGATTTCGTCCATGGACTGGGCGGCCGGACTGCTGCTGGCGACCGTCGCTGCCTTCCGCTGCCGGAAAAGGGTAATTCCGCAGAGAATCTCGTCTCCGGGCTCCGAAAGGCTGCGCGCGGAGATCCGCGCCAATTCGCGCAGGAACTCCTCCACGTCGGAGCTGTGAAGCACCAATTCATGCAGGTGCTGGTGGGTTGAAGTTTCGTCAATTGAAGCTGCGGTCGATTCGCTGGCCACTGCCGTGCCGTTTCACTCAGGTCAACACGATCCGGACGGTCTGCGCCCCACGTGCAGCGGAGCGGCTGTGGCGGATGCAGGCGGCGGGATCGCAGAACAATCCAACGGCTTGCTGCAAAACCGTACCGGGAAATTATATACAGCAGGTGCCCGCATCCCTGACCGCGCCCGCCACCGTCGGGGCCCGCAACGGCAAGCTCCCGGACGTACCCTTGGACATAACCCGACGTTGGAACGGAAGCTCCATGCCAGATCTCGATATCCGGGAACCGCGTTCCCTGCCACTCACCATTGCAGACGCCGCCCACCGGCCGGTGGAAGAGGTCCTGGCGCAGCTGGGAGCAGGCGTGAACGGCCTGAGCAGCACCGAGGCCGCCCGGCGGCTCGAGTCGCTGGGACCGAACGCGTTACGCACCCACCAGGCCAGCGGATGGTCAGTTCTGGCCCGTCAACTGCGCAGCCCCATCCTGATCCTGCTGCTTGTCACCGCCGGGCTCTCCCTGTTCCTTGGCGACGCCACGAACTCGATCGTGATCGGTGTCATCCTGCTGGTCAGCGTCGGTCTCGGGTTCAGCAATGAATTCCGGGCCGAACGCGCCGCGGAGGCCCTGCACTCCCGTGTCACCCACCGTGCCGTTGTAGTCCGCGACGCAACCGTGCAGGAAGTGAACGTCACCGCCCTGGTGCCGGGCGACATTGTGCACCTGGCTTTGGGCGCGATCATCCCCGCCGATATCCGGCTGCTGAGCGCCAAGGACCTGCTGTGCGATGAAAGCATCCTGACCGGGGAATCGATGCCTGTCGCCAAAGACCCTGCCCCGGTCCCCGGCGCGGCGGCGCTGGGGGACCTGACCTCATGCCTGTTTATGGGGACCGTGATCCAGGCCGGTAACTGTACCGGTGCGGTGGTCGCCACCGGCGGGCGGGCCGAATTTGGCCGGATCGCCCTGGGCCTCGGCGAAAGGCAGCCCCAGACCGAATTCCAGCTGGGCCTCCAGCGCTTTTCCTACCTGTTGCTCCAGGTCGCGATCGGCCTCACATCCCTGATCTTCATCGCAAACCTGCTCCTGCAACGGCCGTTAATCGAGTCGCTGCTGTTCTCACTAGCGATCGCCGTCGGGATCACGCCGCAGCTGCTGCCAGCCATTGTGAGCACGAGCCTTGCCACCGGAACCCAGCAGCTGGCCAAACGCAAGGTGCTTGTCAAACGCCTGGTCTGCATCGAGGACCTTGGCGACATGGACGTTTTGGTCACGGACAAGACCGGAACCCTGACGGAGGGCCGGATCAGCTTCACCGCCGCCCTGCCCGCCGGCACCGGCATCACCGCCGGTGAGCTGCTGACCCTGGGGCTGCTTGCCACCGAAGCCGACTACACCGAAGCCCAGGCCTCACCGGTGGGCCTGAATCCGTTGGACGCCGCGCTGTGGGCATCCGCAGGGGGCGCTGACTTCGCGCCCGCCCGGTACAAGCGCCTCGACGTTATCGACTTCGACCATCTGCGGCGCCGGACCAGCATACTGGTCAGCGAAGCCGGCGCCGCGCCCCGCATCGTCACCAAGGGATCCCCCGAAGACGTCCTGGCGCTCTGCGGGGATATCCCGGCCAGTGTCCAGGCGATGCTGGACGAACAGTTCAACGCCGGCTCACGGGTGGTTGCTGTCGCCACCCGAGCGGCTGTCGGACTGACGGCTATCGGTCCCGCCGACGAAAAGGACTTGGTTCTCGCCGGTTTCCTCATCTTCCTGGACCGGCCCAAGGCCGCCGCGCGCGCCTCCCTGGACAGGCTCGCGGAACTCGGCATTACTGTCAAAATCGCCACGGGCGACAACGCCAAGGTGGCGGAGAAAGTCTGCGACGAACTCGGGGTCCCCTCCGGCGGAACACTCACCGGCGCCGAAGTCGAGGCCATGTCCGATCCGGAACTGGCCTCTGCCGCGCGTGAGGCCAGCATCTTCGCCCGCGTCTCGCCCGAACAGAAGGCCCGGATCATCAGGCTGCTGCGGCGCAGCGGCGGGTCGGTCGGATTTATGGGCGACGGCGTCAACGACGCGCTGGCGCTGCACGCGGCGGACATCGGCATCTCTGTCGACAGCGCCACCGACGTAGCGAAGGATGCCGCCGACGTTGTGCTGCTGGACAAGGACCTGGGCGTCCTGGCCGAAGGAGTGATGGAAGGCCGGCGGATCTTCGCCAACACCATCAAATACGTCCTGATGGGCACCTCCAGCAACTTCGGCAACATGTTCAGCGCCGCAACGGCCTCGGTGGTGCTGAGCTTCCTGCCGATGCTGCCGGGGCAGATCCTGCTGAACAACCTGCTCTACGACGCCGGCCAGCTCGCCATCCCGGGGGACCGGGTGGACAAGGACCAACTCGTGGCGCCGTCGCGCTGGGATATCGGCTTTATCCGGCGCTTTATGTTCGTCTTCGGCCCGATCAGTTCGCTGTTCGACTTTGCCACATTCGCCCTGATGCTGTTCGTCTTTGATGCCGTTCCCGGCGAATTCCGCGCCGGCTGGTTTATCGAATCCATCGTCACGCAGACACTGATCATCTTTGTCATCCGCACCCGGCGGGTGCCTTTCTTCCGCAGCCGGCCGTCGCTGGGCCTGGTCGGCGCCTCCCTGGGCGTGGTGGCAGTCGGCGTTTACCTGCCGCTCTCGCCGCTGGCCGGCGTGCTTGGGTTCGACCCGCTGCCCGTCCCCTTTTTTCTCGCCTTGCTGGGCATGGGGGCCGTGTACCTGGTACTGGTTGAAATGGCCAAACTCTGGTTTTATGCCCGCGCCGCCCTGCAGCGACCGCCCACGCCTGTTGGGGTGCGGCGCCGCGGCCGGACCCACCGCATCGCCCGCCGGGCTGCACGCTTCAGCATCGCAACTGCGGGCCCCTTGCTCCACAACCGGGGACCGGGGCGCCGGCGCGGCCGAATCCGGGCCCAAAGGCCCTCACACCCAGAGCGCTCCTGACAGATAGTGGGAGGAACGGCCAACCGGCTAGTTTCCCAGCCCGCGGAGTGCACACCGTGATGAGGCGCCGGTGGACGTCCCGATTGGAAAGCCGCACTGATGAGCATCTTCGAAGACAGGGTCGACGCCGGCCGGCAGCTGGGAAGGCGGCTCGCGGATCTGCGGGGCCAGGACATCGTGGTCCTGGGCCTGCCCCGCGGCGGAGTCCCGGTGGCCGCGGAAGTCGCCGCCGCCCTCGATGCACCCCTTGACGTGATTGTGGTTCGGAAGCTGGGCCTTCCCTACCAGCCGGAGCTTGCCATGGGAGCGGTCGGGGAGGGCGGCGCCCGGGTGCTCGAAGACCACGTGCTGGCCCACGCCCGGGTCAGTGACGCGGAACTGCGGGCCGTTGAAGACCACGAGCGGGCGGTGCTCGAGAGCAGGGTGGCCCGGTTCCGGAAGGGCAGGACCCGGCAGGACCTTACCGGGCGTATCGCGGTGATCGTCGACGACGGCATCGCTACCGGGTCCACCGCCAGGGTCGCCTGCATGATCGCCCGGAAGCTTGGGGCCGCGAGGGTGGTCCTGGCCGTCCCGGTCGCCCCCGCCGACACCCTCCGGACCCTGACCGAGCCCGACGAGCTGATCTGCCTCGCCACACCGCAGCAGTTCTCCGCGGTGGGATACCACTACCGCGATTTCTCCCCCACCGAAGACGATGAGGTGGTGCAACTGCTCGACGCCGCAGCCAAGCGACTGCACAATTCCCCGCCGGCGTCCCGCACGCCGGAGGGGACCAGCATGGCAGCCGCCACGGAGTTCGATGCGGAAGTCGAAATCCCGTCGCGCGGGGTTCGACTCCAGGGCCACCTGCACCTGCCGGTCCCGTCCCGTGCCGTGGTGCTGTTCGCGCACGGCAGCGGCAGCAGCCGGCACAGCCCGCGGAACCGGTTCGTGGCCGGGGTGCTCCAGCAGGCGGGACTCGGCACCTTGCTGCTTGACCTGCTGACCCCGGTGGAGGAACGAAACCGCGCCAACGTCTTTGACATCGAGCTGCTGGCCCGCCGGCTGTCCTCGGCCACGGACTGGCTCGCCGGCCGGCAGGACACGGCGTCCTGCCCGCTTGGCTATTTCGGGGCCAGCACGGGTGCAGGGGCTGCGCTTTGGGCCGCCTCCGAACCAACCGCCAGGATCGGCGCCGTCGTATCCCGCGGGGGCCGGCCCGATCTGGCCGGGCCCCGGCTCTCCGCGGTCCGGGCGCCCACCCTCCTGATTGTCGGAAGCTACGACTCCGGAGTGCTGGCGCTCAACCGCAAAGCGAAGTCCATGATGCGCTGTCCGAACCAGTTGGCCGTCGTGCAGGGCGCCACCCACCTTTTTGAAGAACCCGGTACGCTGGCCGCGGCTGCCATCCTCGCCAGGGACTGGTTCGTCGAGTACCTGCTGCCAACCGAAACCAAAACCCCGGGAGCCACCGAATGAGCTACACCTACACTGCCGTCGTGCCGCTGAACTGGGAAGACACTGTGGCAAAGACACGTGCCGTGCTCGCCACCCAGGGCTTTGGGATACTTTCGGAAATCGATGTGCGTGCCACCTTCGCCGCTAAACTCGGCGCGGACGCAGCGGAAGCCCTGGGGGACTACGTCATCCTCGGAGCCTGCAATCCGGTGCTCGCGAGCAAGGCGCTGGCCGCGGAGCCGGAAATGGGGGCATTGCTGCCCTGCAACGTGGTGGTGCGCCGCGGGACCGGGGCCACCGCGACGACTGTCGATGCCATCGACCCGCAAACCATGGTCCAGCTCAGCGCTACCCCGGCAGTCCGCGACGTTGCGGACGACGCCGGCACCCGCCTGCGTGCGGCCATAGCCGAACTGGCAGGAGAACGCTGATACGGTCAGGCCCCACGCACCCCATGGCGGCCGCCGGAGCGGTGCCGGAAGGCGTAGACCAGCAGCGCCACACCGGCGAGCACTAAGAACACCGGGACAAAGAACTCGCTCGCTGTAAGCAGCGCCGTAGCCTGCACGGCGAAGACGACACCCAGCACGGCCAGGACCGCGGCCGGTATCAGCGGCCACTTCATCCTCGCTGATTCTGCCGACCCGACCCGGCTGGCTGCCGGCCAGGCCAGGCCGGGCCCGGCTTGGACGGGAACCAGGGAAAGTCCCGCGAATGTAGCGGCGAGGCCCAGCAAGAGCACCGCGGCCACCGGCATGCCTTGCCAGGATTGCGGGAGTGTCACCACGAGGGCAAGCGTCAGCATCACGCCGGCGGGGATGAGGGCCCACCAGTTGGCGCGCTCGCGCAGGTAAACAGCGCCGAATCCTGCGCCCATAAACAGGAAAAGGAAAGCCCCGGCCCAAGTTCCGGCCCGCCCCGGCCAAAGCTGGGTGACCAGGATAACCGACGCAAGGCCCAGGAAGACCGAACCGGGAATGGCAGCCCACCAGTTACCCCGGCTGCGGAAGAACACAACGACAAAAACGACGCCGGCCGCCGCAAAGAAGAGCGGCCACACCAGAGCAGCGCTGTCGAGGTAGCCGAGCAGGTCCAACAAAAGCAGGAATCCGGACACCATCAGCGCGATTCCCACGATGATGCTTGTTCGTGCTGATTTCACCGTTTGCCTCCCCGGAACACGGCGGGCGGCTGAAGGCTGCCCGGCAAGTTCGAGGCTATGCCGGCACTGCCCGACAGGGTAGGGCACAAGGTCACGGGCGCCGCACGCGGCTGGGCTGGCGGCCGCGGCCCTCGGCCCGGGACTTGATGCCCAGGAGCATACGCCGCTCCATGAGGAACTGCAGGGGTTCCAGCAGTGGCCGGAGAATCAGCCCAACAGGAAGCGGGGAATAGTCGTACCGCGTCCGGGACAGCAGCCGTGTGGTGCGCGCATCGACGGGATGCAGCACAAATGTCCAGCCGAGCTCCAGCCGCAGGCCCGCAGCTGCCCCGGCGGAGGAGATGATTTTTCCGGTGCGCGGGTCCATGGTGCCGCCGAGGCCCAGCACGGATCCGGGCTCCACCCTCCGGACCGGAATCCCCGTGCCCGGGCCCAGCGGGATAACGTCGCCGACGGCGAGCTGCTGGTATTCGGGAAGGATCCGGTCCGCACTGTGCATACCAAGGCCTGCCGCGTTTTCGAGCAGGTCGTAGCTATACATGCCACCGCGTCCCGCACCCAGCTGGACGAGCCAGGGCCAGAGGTCCGCAGCAGGAGCGTGGACGGTGACGGCACGCGTACTCTGCATCCGCGGCACCGGGACGATCTCGTCGCCGGGAAGCGCGGCAGCTGATTCCTGAGCCGTCGCCCCCCAATGCAGCAGCCGGGGCCGGACGGCGAGGACAAAGCCGGCAGCGGCGGCGGCTGCGGCCAGGGCGGCCACTGGACCGCGGAACCGGAAGGAACAGGCGAGCCGGCTCATGGGACGCGGCCTTCCAAACGCTTTGCCGGCGGCGCCACTGCGCGATTGCGGACGTAACGAAGAGCCCCAGCACAGGGACGCTTCACCGCCGGGATCTCCAGCCGGGCCACCGGTGCTACCCAGCAGGGCCGGAAACGGTACCGGCGCCGGTATGCTGCCCGACGGGGCGGCTGCCCCGGTTGCGCCTGCCGACGCCGCCGGGATTCAGCTCGAGTTTCCACAGGTGCAGCACTCCCAGTACCAGGAACAGGGCAGACAACAGCACCGAGGACCAGAGGGACGCCGCCGACACTGGGAGCTTAAACAGCGGTTTGAACAGCTCCCCCAGGGCCAGGGAGAAAATGAGCGTAAAGCCGAGCAGGAACAGCGCGGGCATAAAGACCAGACCCGGCCAGCGGCCGCGGAACGTCAGGACGGCGAGGATCAGGAACGCGGGCATGATGAAGCACAGGTCAAGGACGAACACGGAATAGAGTGAATCGATCTGCTCGCGGGTGCGCATCAGCGGCAGCAGCATGGCAATCCACAGCGGGTAAAAGATCAGCGGCTGCAGGAGCGCGCCCGTGGCGGAAAGCCTGCGGATGCCCGCAGGAACACGCACCCTCCTTGGCCCCTCCGCCCTGACCTCCATTGCGGTGTAGAGCACCCCCCAGAAAGACAACGCAAAGATGGCGAGATACACGAGGTAAAAGCCGTTGTAGGTCCGCTCGATGGAGTAGATGCCGTAGGCGTAGAACAGGTAGCCCAAGATTCCCAGCGCCACGAGCCGCGCCTTGGTCTGCTCCCGACGCACCGTCAGCGCCAGGACGATCAGGGCGATGCCCGCAACACCTGACATCAGGTCCTGCGATACGGCGCCGGGAAGCAGGTCCGCTGCCACGACGCCCCGGTAGATGTCCGGGAAGACCAGCCCGGCCACCGCGGCAGTGACGGTCAGCAAGCCAATGACCATCCAGAGTGCCCGGACCGGCCACTGGCTGTGGTTCATCTTCCCGCCTGGTCTTTGTCCGGGTCCTGACCGACCACCAGCACCGGGCAATGGGCATGGGCCGCGCAGGCGCCGCTGACTGATCCCATCACCTGTGCAAGGAAGCCACCGCGGCCGCGGCGGCCGACCACCAGGAGCTGGGCGTTCCGGCTCTCCGCCACGAGGACCTTGGCCGGGGCGCCGAACTTCACGGTCCGGCTCAGGCCTTCCGGCAGGTCGGTGCCAAAGGCACGCTCCAGGGCTTCGTCGACGAGCCGCTTGGCCGTCTCTTCGAGTTGGGTGGTCGTAGGGGAGCTCTCTTCGGGCAGGTGGGATGCCAGAAAGAGATCCGAGGTGCCCAGGCAGGTCACGACCGCCAGGGGCGCATCCAGGCCCCTGGCCATACGGCCGGCGAGCCGGAGCGCCGCCGTCGAGAAATCCGAACCGTCCACGCCCACGACTACGCGCTGATCACCGTTCATGGCCCCAGCCTGCTCCCGGTCTGGCGGAGTGCCTAGGGCCGAAAGTCACGGCGGCCCTGCTGGCGGTCCGTGGCCGGGCAGGTGAGGGGGACTGGATCTTCCTAGGACGCACAGGGCCTGCCACGGGGGCTGGGCAGCACTCTTTACCGCCTTTAGGGTGGAGTGACGAAGACCACCAGAGGAGATCTTGATGCGAGTTGCTGTTACCGGAGGAAGCGGAAAACTGGGACGGAGCGTAGTCCGGAGACTGAGCGAGGACGGTCATGAGGTGACCAGCCTGGACCGGGTCGGTGCCCGCGGCCGGGACTTCACCGAGGTGGACCTGCGCAACTATGGTCAGGTCGTGGATGTTTTCCTGGGCCTGGAGGACCGTCACGCCGGCTTCGACGCGGTGGTGCACCTGGCCGCCATCCCGGCTCCCGGCCTCGCCCCCGACGCGGCGACGTTCGAGAACAACATGCAGTCCAGCTACAACGTGTTCCAGGCAGCCCGCCGGGCCGGGATCAAGAAAATTGTCTACGCCTCCAGCGAGACGGTATTGGGTTTGCCGTTCGACGTCGACCCTCCCTATATTCCGGTTGACGAGGAATACCCGGCGCGGCCCGAGAGTACTTACTCCTTGGTCAAGCACCTCGAAGAGCAGATGGCCATCCAGCTGACCCGCTGGGACCCGGAGCTGAGCATCACGGGCCTGCGGTTCTCCAACGTGATGGACCCGGAGGACTACGAGGAGTTTCCTTCGTTCGACCACGATGCGTCCCTGCGCAAGTGGAATCTCTGGGGCTACATTGACGGCCGGGACGGTGCGCAGGCCGTCGCACGCGCCCTGGAGCACGGCAAGCCCGGGTTCGAGGCGTTTATCATCGCCAACGAGGACACCGTGATGGGCCGCTCCAGTGCCAGCCTCGCCGCAGAAGTGTTCCCGGACGTCACCGTGGTCAAGGAACTGGGCGAACACGAAACCATGCTCTCGATCGAGAAGGCCAAGCGGCTCCTGGGTTACGCCCCTGAGCACAGCTGGCGCGATTACCACCCGGAGCGGACCACCCCCACCGAAGACTGAATCAGCTGCATTCATTCACTTTCCACTAAGGAGTTCCATGAAATACCGCACCCTGGGCGGCAGCGGCGCCGTCGTCTCCACCTACGCGCTGGGCACCATGACCTTTGGCGCCGAGGCCACAGAGGAGCAGTCACGCACGATCCTTGACGACTACTTCGCGGCCGGCGGAAACTTCATTGACACCGCGGACGTCTACAGCTCCGGGGTCTCTGAGGAGATTGTGGGACGGCGGCTCGCGGACCGGACCGAGGTCCGGGACCGGGCCGTCGTGGCCACCAAGGGCCGGTTTCCGATGGGGGCCGCCCCCAACGACGTCGGGACCTCCCGGCGCCACCTCACCCAGGCACTCGATGCTTCGCTGCGCCGGCTCGGCGTGGAGCAGATCGACCTATACCAGCTGCATGCCTGGGATCCGATCACTCCGTTGGAGGAGACCCTAAGGTTCCTGCACGACGCCGTCAGCAGCGGCAAGATAGCCTACTACGGGTTCTCGAACTTCCTTGGCTGGCAGCTGACGAAGGCAGTGCATCTGGCGAAGGCCCTTGGCTTCAGCGCCCCGGTGACGCTGCAGCCGCAGTACAGCCTGCTGGTCCGTGAGATCGAGTCCGAGATCGTTCCTGCTTCGCTCGACGCCGGGATCGGCCTGCTGCCGTGGTCCCCGCTGGGCGGCGGCTGGCTCTCGGGCAAATACAAGAAGGACCAGCCGCCCGCGGGTGCCACCCGGCTGGGCGAAAATCCGGAACGGGGCATGGAGGCCTGGAAGGCCAGGAACGAGGACCCTCGCACCTGGGAAATCGTGGAGGCAGTGCAGGAGATCGCCGGCCGGCACGAGGCCAGTGCCGCCCAGGTGGCGTTGGCCTGGCTGGCGGACCAGCCGGCCGTGACGTCGGTGATCCTGGGCGCCCGCAGCACCAAACAGCTTGCCGACAACCTCGCGGCGGCCGACCTGCGGCTGACTGAGGGCGAACTGATGCGCCTCAGCGAGGTGAGCCGCCCGCGCGTCGGAGTCTACCCGTACGGGCCGATGGCCCAGGAACAGCGGAGCCGGAAGATCGAGGGCGGCCGCTAGCGTCAACGACGCGGGGTCACCGCGGGCCTATCCCACCACCGGGGATGAGCCCTCGGTGGCCCCGCGTTGTGCTGCGGGGGCCGGTGCCGGGCCGGCGGGCGGTGCAGGCTGCTGGTGGCTGGACCAGATGTAACTCATTTCCTCGGAGGACTGCTCCACGATCCGGCTCATGGCCGCGTGAGCGACGTCCGCCTCGCCGCGCTGAATGGCGCTGGCTACGTCCACATGCAGCTGCAGGGCCTCGTGCTGCGGCAGATGTGGCATCAGCCCATGCTGGGTGCGGCCGGTCAAAACCTCCGTGACAAGGTTGTGCAGCTGGGAAAACATCGGATTCCCGGAGGCGCGAAGTACTGCCGCGTGAAATTCGATGTCCAGGCGCAGGAATTCATCCTGGTCTCCCTGCTGGCCCGCGGCCCAGAGCCGGGCCGCTTCGGAGACCAGGTCGCTGCCGGTATCCCAGGAGGCGCGTTCGGCGGCCAGCCGGGCAGCATGTGGTTCGATGGCGCCGCGCAGTTCGTTCAGCGCCTGCAACTGCTCCAGCCGCTTGGAGGAGGCCAGCCGCCACCGGATCACCTGCGGATCGTAAGCGTTCCAGGACTCTTCCGGCTGGACTACAGTCCCCAGCCGCCGCCGCGATTCCAGCATCCCCTTGGAGGAAAGCACCCGCGTGGCTTCCCGGACCACCGAGCGGGACACCCCGTACTGGGCCTCAAGTTCGTCCAGGCGCAGGATCGAGTGCGGCACCAGGGTCCCCTCGGCAATGGCAAGTCCCAGATTCTGGACCAGCACGGAATGCAGGTCGGCCGGGAACTCCGCCTTTGGGGTTTTCATAAATAAATCATACCGATAAGGCGCAAGGGGTTGTTTAAGTCTGCTTTATTTCCCTAAGATCGCTTCCAGAGCAGATGTAAAGATGCATTTGCGGCCGGCTGGACAGTGACGCCCAGCCCTAAATGAACCAAGGGAGTCGTAATGAAGCGACGTTCAATCATGCAGTACGCGGCTGTCGCAGCTGCGCTGTCTCTGGGCCTCACTGCCTGTGGCGGAGCCAGCGGCAGCAGCGATGCCAAAGCCGCCGGCACCGTCCGGGTGACCCTCGCGAACCACGTCTGGACCGAAGGCATCAAAGCGGCGATTCCGGAATTCGAGAAGTCCAGCGGCCTCAAAGTTGAGTTGACCCAGCTCGGCGAGGACCAGCTTTCAGACCAGTACAACGTCAAGCTCAACGCCGGCAGCGACGAGATCGACGTTATGATGTACCGCCCCCTGCAGGAGGGCAAGGCGTTCGCGAAGAACGGTTACCTCGCCGACCTGACGTCCAAGGTCTCCGCGGACGCCAGCTGGGACTGGAAGGACTACCAGGAGGGCCCGGTCAAGGCCACTACAGCCGACGGCAAGGTCGTCGGCGTCCCGATTATCACCGAACGCGAAGTGCTCTACTACCGCAAGGACCTGCTGCAGGCCGCCGGCCTTGAGGTGCCCAAGACCATGGAAGAGCTCGAAGCGGCCGCCAAGGCCATCAAGGCCGCCACACCGGACACGGCAGGTTTTGTGGCCCGGACCGGCAAGTCCGCGGCCGTCACCCAGTTCTCCAGCTTCCTGTACAGCTTCGGCGGCGACTTCACTGATGCCAGCGGCAAATCCGCCATCAACTCCGACGCTGCCAAAAAGGCCTATGAGTACTACGGCGGCCTGATCAAGAACTACGGCCCGGCCAACGTCAGCACCGACATGAGCTGGCCCGAAGCGATGGCCATCTTCACCCAGGGCAAGGCCGCGTTCTATACCGAGGCCGACTCCCTGTACAAGAACGCCACCGACCCGGCCAAATCCAAGGTTTCCGACACTGTCGGTTTTGCCGCGCTGCCGGCAGGCCCTGCCGGTTCCAAGCCGTACAACATCCCGTCGTGGGGCCTAGCCGTGAACCAGGCTTCAAGCAATCAGGACAACGCCTGGAAGTTCATCCAGTGGGCCACGAGCAAGGAACGCACCCTGGCCGCGCAGAAGGCCGGCGTTCCCGGACCCCGCAGTTCGGTCTGGGCCGACCCGGCCGGAACGTCCACGTACCCGAAGGATCTGGCCGAGGCTATCTCCGCGAGCGCCAAGAACGGCGTCGGCCACGACCGGCCCGAGGTCATCACGGTAGGCAAGGCCCGCGAAATTGTCGGCGGGCCGATTGTCTCCTCCATCACCGGAGCCGACGTCCCCGCTGCGGCCGATGCCGCCAACGGCGACTTCCAGAAATTCCTGGATACCGAAAAGAAGTAGCACACCGCGGCGCACCTCGTACTGGTCGCCCTGCACAGCACCGGCGGAACGGCGGCCCGCTGCCGTTCCGCCGGTGCCAGCTTCTCACTTCACCCCCAACTCCTTAGGTGAACCATGTCTGTACTGAACCCTCCCCGCAGCGCACCAGCCCGCAGCGCCGGCCGCCCGCCGGGTCCGCGCGCGAACTTTTCCGCCTGGGCCAACCGGCACCGCAAGTGGCTCTTCGCGGCCCCCGCCATGATCTTCGTCGGCGTCCTGATCGTTTTCCCCCTGGCCTGGACGCTGTTCCTGAGCCTGACCGACTCCCAGGGATCCGTCCGCGCGGCCTCTGAGTTCATTGGCCTGCAGAACTACATCACTGTCCTCTCCGACGTCGACCGGTTCTGGCCCGCCGTCGGCCGCACCATGTCCTTCACCGGCGTGGCCCTGGCCTGCGAAGTGGTTCTGGGCATGTGCATCGCGCTGCTGCTGTGGCGGCCGTTCCGCGGCGAAAAGTGGGTCCGGGTGGCCATTCTCCTGCCGCTCGTCGCAACCCCGGTGGCGGTCGGCATGATGTGGCGGTTGATCTTCGATCCCAACATCGGCTTCGCCAACCAGCTTCTCGGACTGATCGGCATTCCGGCCCAGCCTTGGCTCTCCGGCCAGGACACGGCCCTTGGCACCACGATCTTTATGGACGTGTGGCAGTGGACCCCCATGGTGGTGCTGATCCTTCTCGCCGGCCTGACCTCGCTGTCCGAGGAACCCGATGAGGCCGCCAGGATGGACGGCGCCAACGCCTTCCAGCGCTTCTTTTACATCACCCTTCCGCTGATGCTGCCAACGGTGATCGTCGCCATCCTGCTGCGCGGCATCGACGCCCTCAAAACCTTCGACATCCTCTATGCCACCAAAGGCAAAGGCGGCGGTTCATTCCACGAGGTAGAGACCCTGAACGTCTACGCCTACGGGCTGAGCTTCGATTACAACCAGTACGGGCTCTCCTCCGCGGTGTTGATCCTGTTCTTTATGATCATCATCGGCACCATGTGGCTGCTCACCATGCGCAAGAAGGCGGCAAACAAATGACCGTACAGACCGAATCCAAAATCCCCGCCACGCGGCCCGCCCCGGCTCCGCGCCGCCGGAAGGCCAGGGGCCCCCGCGCCTACAAGGTCTTCCGCGTGGTCGCCCTCGTGGCGGTGGTGTTGTTCCTGGTCGCGCCGCTGTTCTGGATGCTGCTGGCCTCATTCAAGACCAACGTGGACATCTACGACACGGGGAAATCCTTCTTTTTCACCCCGACCACCGAGAACTACACGAACGTGCTGGAGCGGAACAACTACTTCGTCTTTATCATCAACAGCTTCTGGGTGGCCTTCGTTTCCACCGCCTTCTCGCTGGTGCTCGGCGTCCCTGCCGCCTATGCCATGAGCCGTTTCACGATGCACCGTTCGGCCCTGGTGGTACTGATGGCCCGCGTGATTCCGGGCGTCTCCCTGCTGGTGCCCTGGTACTACGTCTTCTCCAACCTGAAGATGGTGGGCGGATTTGAAGTGCTGATTCTGAGCCACATGTTCGTAGCGCTCCCGCTGATCGTCTACATCATGATGAGCTACTTCGATTCCCTTCCGCTGGAACTCGAGGAATCGGCCCAGGTGGACGGGCTCACCCCGATCGGAGCTTTCCGCCGCATCACCTTGCCGCTCTCCGTGGCCGGCATGGCTACTGCAGGGATCCTGTCCTTCATCTTTTCGTGGAACAACTTTATGTTTGCCCTCGTACTGTCCGGGTCCAAAACCAAGACGCTCCCGGTCGCGATCTTCGACTTCGTCTCTTACGCCTCCATCGATTGGGGCGGGCTGATGGCGGCCGCCATGGTGGTCACGATCCCGATCATGGTCATTGCCTTGTTCACGCAGAAATACATCGTCTCCGGCATGACCGCCGGCGCGACCAAAGGGTAGCAGGCAGATGACACTCATCAACAGGATTGAAACCTTCCTGGTCGCGCCGCGCTGGCTGTTCGTCCGGATCGAGACTGAGTCCGGGATCGTCGGCTGGGGCGAGGCCAGCTGCGAGGGCCGCAGCGAAACGGTCCGCACCGCCGTCGACCAGCTCTCCGAGCTGCTGATCGGCAACGATGCGCTCCGGATCGAAGACCACTGGCAGGTCATGACGAAGGGTTCCTTCTACCGTGGCGGACCCATCCTCGCCAGTGCTGTGTCCGGGCTGGACCAGGCCCTGTGGGATATCGCCGGAAAGCACTTCAACACACCGGTGCACCAGCTCCTGGGCGGCCACGTCCGCGACCGGATCCGGATGTACGGCTGGGTGGGCGGTGACGAGCCCAACGAGGTGGCCGACCAGATCAGCGCGCAGCTTGAGGTCGGTCTCACCGCCGTCAAGATGAATGCCAGCGGCCGGATGAGCCCCATTGCCTCGGTGGCGGAGCTCGACGGCGTTGTCCGCCGGGTCGCCGCCGCCCGCGAGGTCCTCGGGGACCACCGCGATGTCGCCGTCGACTTCCACGGCCGCTTTAGCCTGGCCAACGCCCGGCGGGTGGCGCCGCTGCTGGAACCCTACCGGCCGTTTTTCCTGGAGGAACCGGTGGTTCCGGAGAATACACACCTGCTGCGCGAATTCACCTCGTCGACGACGACGCCGGTCTCCACCGGAGAACGGCTCTACAGCCGGCAGGAATTCCTGCCCGCGCTGCAGGCGGGCATCGCCGTGGCCCAGCCGGACCTCTCGCACGCAGGCGGCATCACCGAGGTCCGCAAGATTGCCTCGCTCGCCGAAATCTTCGAGGTCCAGCTGGCCCCGCACTGCCCGCTCGGTCCGCTGGCCCTTGCCGCCTGCCTGCAGGTGGGCTTCGCCACGCCCAACTTCCTGATCCAGGAACAAAGCATCGGAATCCACTACAACCAGGGCGCCGAAGTCCTGGACTATGTCCTGGACAAATCCCCGCTTAGATTCGTGGACGGGCACATCGAACGCTTGACCGGCCCGGGCCTTGGGATCGAAATCGACGAGGCAGTGGTCCGCGCCGCGGACAAACGCGGCCACGCCTGGCGCGGACCCGTCTGGCGCCACCCCGACGGAGCCTTCGCAGAATGGTGAACAACATGACCGTGAACCCCAGCAATGTCCTGACCTCCGAGAGCCTGCTGGCCGGAATCCAGGAGACCAGGCTCGTCGCCATTGTGCGCGGCACTGACGGCCTCGCCGCGGCAGCGGCGGCGTTGGCGGCCATGGAAGAGGGCTTCCGTTACGTCGAAATTGCCCTGACCACACCGGACGCACTCCAGGCGATCAGCGCAGTCCGCGCCGCTGCGCCGGCAGGCTGCTTCGTTGGGGCCGGCACCGTGTTGACCGCGCAGGACGTGGATCACGTGGCGGCGGCCGGTGGCCAGTTCACCGTGACCCCGGCCCTGGCCGAGTCCATCGCTGTCTCCGCGGCGCGGGGCATCCCAGTCCTGGCCGGGGCGCTGACCCCGACCGAGGCCTACGAGGCCATGACCCGGGGAGCCACAGCCGTGAAGCTCTTTCCCGCCTCCATCGGCGGACCGGGCTACCTCAAAGCCCTGCGGGACCCCTTTCCCGGCATCCCGTTTATCGCCGTCGGCGGGGTCGGGCTGGAGCAGGCGTCCGGCTACTGGCAGGCGGGCGCCGTCGCCGTTGGCCTGGGCGGACCGCTCTTCGGTGACACCGGTTCAGGCGGCGAGCTGGCGCCGATGCGGGCGCGGGCCCGGGACTTTGTGGCGCTGGCCGCCGACTATGGGCTGCGCAGCGCCGCGAAGGGTCCGCAGTGAGCGCTGAAGCCGGGCTGCCGGCCGTTGATTTGCTGACTTTTGGTGAATCGATGGTGTCGCTGCGCTCCGCCGGGCCGCTGTCCGCTGGCGGAACCCTCGGCATGCACGTTGCCGGGGCGGAGTCGAATGTGGCCGTCGGCGCCGCACGGCTTGGCCACCGGGTGGCCTGGGCCGGCGTGCTTGGCGCCGACCCGCATGGTGAGTTCATCCTCCGGCAGTTGCGCAGCGAGGGCATCGGGGTGCACTACCGGGAGCACGGCAGCCGCGGCACCGGGTTGATGTTCCTCGAACAACGCACCGCCGACGTCAGCCGGGCCTTTTACTACCGCGCCGGTTCCGCCGGATCCACGCTCTGCCGGGCCGACGTCGACGCGGCCTTCCGGACCGGTACCCGGGTCCTGCACCTCACCGGGATCACCGCAGCCCTCAGCCAGGAGGCACGGCAGGCCGTCGAGTATGCGGCCGCCCGGGCCGCCGGCGAAGGCCTGGAGGTGTCCCTCGACGTTAACTACCGGAGCAAGCTCTGGTCCCGGGAAGAGGCGCGCGCAGTCCTCACCCCGCTGGCCCGGCACGCCACCATCCTGATCGCATCCGACGATGAACTCGGCCTGGTCGCCTCCGGCCATGGGTATTCCGGCGCGGCCGACGACGCCGAAGCGGCGATGGCCGCGGAACTGCTGGCCCGGGGCGTGCGGGAGGTTGTGGTCAAGCGGGGCGCGGCCGGTGCCGGGGTCCACACCGCGGCGGGCCGCTGGGAAACGCCCGCCGTGCAGGTCACCAGCATCGACACGGTGGGAGCCGGTGACGCTTTCACTGCGGGTTACCTCTCCGCCCTGCTCGACGGCGAGGACGTCGCCGGCCGCCTGCGGCGCGGCGCCCTGACGGGCGCCTTCGCGGTCAGCACTGCCGGCGACTGGGAAGGCCTGCCCTGCCGGGGCGAACTGGAACTGTTGGGGACCGCACTCAGCGGAACGACTCAACGCTAGGGCCGGCACCGCCGCCTCAACCCCCAACGTCAAACCGACTCAGAAAGCCTGGACCCACTGTGAAAATCATTGCCGCTGAAGTCTTTGTGACCAGCCCGTCCCGTAACTTCGTCACGTTGCGGATCACCACGGAGGACGGTGTGACCGGGATTGGGGATGCGACCCTGAACGGCCGCGAGCTCGCGGTGGCCGCATACCTGAAGGAACACGTTGCGCAGCTGCTGATCGGCAAGGACCCGCACCGGATCGAGGACACCTGGCAGTTCCTGTACCGGTCCTCGTACTGGCGGCGCGGTCCGGTGACGATGGCGGCGATCGCAGCGGTGGACATGGCGTTGTGGGATATTAAGGGCAAGCTCGCCGGGATGCCGGTCTACCAGCTGCTCGGCGGGGCGTCCCGTCACGGGCTGCGCGCCTACGGGCATGCCTCCGGGGCGGACCTGCCCGCGTTGTTTGATTCGGTCCGGGAACATCTGGAGCTGGGTTACAAGTCGGTGCGGATCCAGACCGCGGTGCCCGGGATCAAGGCCGTGTACGGCGTAGCGGCGCAGGCACAGGCCTCGGGGGAGCGGTATGACTATGAGCCTGCCGGTCGCGGGGCGTTCCCGGCGGAGGAGGACTGGGACACCCGAGCGTACCTGCGGCACCTGCCGACGGTGTTCGAAGCGGTGCGGAATGAATTCGGGCCGGAGCTGCCGCTGCTGCACGACGGGCACCACCGGATGACCCCGATCCAGGCCGCGAAACTGGGCAAGGCGCTGGAGCCCTATGACTTGTTCTGGCTGGAGGACTGCACCCCGGCCGAGAACCAGGAGGCCTTGCGCCTTGTCCGTTCCCACACCACAACGCCGCTGGCGATCGGGGAAATCTTCAATACCGTCTTCGACTTCCAGACGCTGATCAAGGAACAGCTGATCGACTATGTCCGGGCCGCCTCGACGCACTTCGGCGGGATCTCGCCGCTGAAGAAGGTGATGGATTTCGCCGCGCAGTACCAGATCAAGTCCGGTTTCCACGGGCCGACGGATATTTCCCCGGTGGGCTTCGCCGCGCAGCTGCATGTGGGCCTGGCGATCCACAACTACGGCATCCAGGAATACATGCAGCACTCGGACAAAACGAACGAGGTCTTCGAACAATCCATGACCTTCGTGGACGGGTACCTGCACCCCGGCGACACGCCCGGCATCGGCGTGGAGTTCAATGAGGAAGCCGCCGCGGCCTACCCCTACCAGCAGGCCTACCTGCCCTACAACCGCCTCGTCGACGGAACGGTCCACGACTGGTAATCGTGGGTCCGACGGATACGCCGGTCTCCTGTAGTGTCGTGGCAACTACTGTATGGGGGTGCGGTTAGATGTCACAGTTGACGTTCCGATGGTCCCGTCGATTGTGGATCCTGGCGGCACTCCTCGCTGTTGCCGGGATAGTCGCGGTTCCCGCTGCCACCATCCTGCAGCACATGTTCGAGAGCGCCATCGGGCGGACGACAGTGGACGCAGGGGCCGACGGTGCTGAGCGCACCGTCTACTGGCGCGAGTACCCCGGTGTCGCTGGCGTCGATTCCCGGCAGATCCTGGCCGGCCCCACACCGCAGGAGGGCTTCGACGCGGGGCAGGCCATGGTTGCCGAGATTAGGGCCGCCCTGTCGGAGGAATTCCAGCTCGAATGGTCCCCTGCGGGCGACGAAGCCGGCGGCAGTCCGTTTCAGCGGCCGACGGAGAATAACTACGGAGGCCAATCACTCCTTACTAACGTGAACGGTCCCGAATCCCAGAGCACCACAGTGCCGCAGGCGTGGGAAGAAAAGCAGCGGGCAATTGGCATCATCGGGGAGGTCAGTGGCCGGTACGGCTATGGGACGCCGACAATCGACGCCCTGGAGGGCTGGTCTGCAGAGGACCGGACCCGGGACCTTGGCGGTCTGACCCCGGAGGAGCAGGTTATTGTTTCCGGGGTGGCGCTTGGGCGGGCAGGTCAGTGGCTGTCCTTCAGGTTTCAGGACCTTTCAAAGGACACCAGCGGCACCTTCAAGGAACGGCTCCAGCAGCCCGAAGGATCGCCGTGGCAGCTCAATACGCTGGCGCTGGGGTACGGGGCCAACGGCCTTTTGGCAGCGGAGGACCGCGCCGAATTTGAATCCCGGCTTGAGCCCTTTCGGGGGCTTACCCCGCCTGAGCCGCTGGAAAGCTGAGCCTGCCGGGGCGAGGCGGCAGGCTCAGCCATTTTGAGCGGCTCCTGTTCAGGACTGTGGCGTCAGCACACTCTTGGGCAGGCGGTGCACAGTGACTGCCCCCACGGGGGTGAACGGGTGGAGCGGGTCCGGCGCCGATGATCCTGTCGGTCCGCCGAGACGGGAGTCGCCGACTGCACTGAGCACGGCGTAGGCGTCTTCCCGCTCCCAGCCGTGGTCTTTGACGAGGAAGTGGAACATGTCTTCGTAGCCGCGGGTGATGCTTTCCTGGACTGGGTTGCCCAGGCCGACGAAGATCCATTCCTCACCGGTCTCGATCCGGGGGGCGCGGAGGTTCATGTCTTTTGCCAGCTCAATGCTGATTACGGCTGTTCCCTCGGCCTCGATGGCCACGAATGACGACTCGCCTTCGGCCATCAGGGCATGGATGTCTCCGATCGAGAGGTACGCGCCTTCCACCATGACCGGCAGATACACCTTCGAACCTGGCCGGCACCCCGTGAGGTCCATGTTCCCGCCGCCGGCGAAGCTTGGCATAACGGTGGAGTTTCCCCCCTCTGCCGGTGCTGTGCCGATGCAGCCGATCATCGGCCGGGGATCGAAGACGTGCCGGTCGGTTACGTGCACTCCGTCAGCGTCGATCGGGATCCGCCTGGTGAACATCTCCCTGCCCATCACGTGGCGCAGTGCCCCCGTTCCCGGCAGGCTGACGGACCAGCCGCAGTCGTTGAGCAGGATCTCGTGAATCGTGACGATCAGGGCGTCGCCCGGCTCCGCCCCGTCCACGAAGACCGGTCCGGTGACGGGATTGATGCCAACGGTGAGCCGGTCAAGGTCGTGATGAACGTGCAGTTCCGCGTAGACGGCGTCGCTGGTCTCGAACGCGATCCGCTCACCGGTTCCGGGTGCGATTCGCAGCGCAGGTTCTTCCCTTCCGGAGAACGAGAACTTCCCGTGGGATTTGTCGAGGAAATGTTCAGCGCTGGCGGTCATCGCTGGGACTCCGTTGCGCTCATGGACAACTCCGGCCCGCCGTTGTTCTCTTCGCTGAGGTCAGGTGTCCGGCCGGTGTATTTGTAGTATGCGAAGACTCCGGCTCCTACTGCGAGCCAGATGGCGCCGCCGATTTTTGCCTCCGGAGCCGCGTTGAGCAGCACATAGCCAATGATCAGGAAGCCCAGGACCGGCACCAGAAGATGGAGCACATAGTTTTTCGACTTCTGATGCACGATGTAGTGAAAAATGACCGACAGGTGCAGGAGCATAAAACCGAAAAGTGCGCCGAAGTTCACCAGCGCGGAGATGACGTCAATCTGTCCCACAAAGAACAAGACAAGGACCGCCGAGATGGCGGACACCAGGATGATGGCGTTGCGGGGAACCTGCCGGCTGTCAATCCGGGACAGGAACCGGGGCAGTTGACGGTCGCGGCTCATCGAGTACAGTAGCCGCGAGGTGGCGGCCTGTGCGGCCATGGCGTTCGCCACTCCGATAGCGAGGACGTTCACCACAAAGAACGCCGTCATCCAGCCGCTGTTCGAGGCGGCCGCGACGATCGTAAAGAAGGCATTGCCGACCTCGTCATCGTTGAATGATTCCCGGCCGCCTGCCAGGGCGCTGGCCAGCCAGGTCTGCAGGATGAACAGGAACGCCACCAGGAACAGCGCCATGATCATGGCCCGTCCGGCAGCGTTGCGGCCGCCGGTGGCTTCCTCAGACATGGTGGAAATGCCGTCAAACCCGAGGAAACTCAAGACCGCTATGGACAGGGCCGAGGCGATCAGCGGACCCGTCACCTTGGTTGCGTCCCAGATCGGGTTCATGGTCAGTTCGGCGCCCGGAACAGCGTTTGTGGCCAGGGCATTAACGGCGATCACGACGAAAATGACGACAAAGATGAGTTCAATTGCCAGGAAGATGCGGTTCATCCGTTTGATCGAGCTGATGCCGAGCAGATTAACGACGGTGTTGACCGCCACAAAGATCAGCGCCCATAGCCAGCGCGGGGAGTCAGGAAAGATGCCCACCATCGACTCGGCAGCAAAAACGTACAGGAGCGTCGGGACGAGGAGATAGTCCAGCAGGATTGCCCACCCGGCAAAAAACCCGGCGGTGGGATGTAGCCCGCGCCCCACGTAGGAGAACACCGAACCGGCGAGCGGGATGGACTTGGCCATCTGCTGATAGGCAAGGGCAGTGAAGATCATGGCGATAAGTCCAATAGCGTAAACCAGCGGGACCATACCGCCGGCCGCGTTATAGACAACGCCGAAAATAGCCCACGGG
The DNA here is from genome assembly GCF_030063265.1 of Pseudarthrobacter sp. PH31-O2. NCBI lineage: Bacteria > Bacillati > Actinomycetota > Actinomycetes > Micrococcales > Micrococcaceae > Pseudarthrobacter > Pseudarthrobacter sp. PH31-O2. The sequence continues at coordinate 64,263 of NZ_JASIST010000009.1, forward strand.
GCGATCGGGACCATAAAAACGAGTCCATAGACGAGCAAGTCAGCGGTGGACACCGACCGTTTCAGTTCCTGCTTGTAGCCGAACGCTTCGAGCTGCTGTTGGGCGCTGAGTTCAGGGGAGCTGGATGAATTTGCCATCGGGTACTTTCTGGGAGGGGAGTGGCGGAGGCGGTGCTAGGAGTGGCGTGGCTGATCATGGCGGGCCAGGTGGGCGGCGATTACTCGCTGGAATTCCTCGGGTTGTTCCAGATGGGTGCAGTGGCTTGCCCCGGGGAAGACGTGGCTGTCCACCTTCGGAATATTGGTGATGAATGGGGCCCATGTGGCAGGGGTTGCTTCGTCGAATTCACCGGCGACAATCAGCGTTGGGGCCCTCACAAGGTGCAACCGGTCGATGACGCTCCAGTCGCGGAGCGTTCCGATGACGTGGAACTCATTGGGGCCGTTCATGGTGTGGTAGACCGTCGGTTCGGCTTCCATTTGAGCCACGCTGTGCTCAAAATCGGCGGGAAGCGGCGAGATGCGGCAGACGTGGCGCTCGTAGAAGGCCATGGTCGCCGCCGAATATTCCGGGGAAGTCAACGTGCCCGCCTTCTCGTGGAGAGCCAGCGCATCCCGGACCTCGCGGGGCAGGTCCTTCCTGAGCTCCGCGGCGGCCTTCGCCCATAGCTCCATCGAAGCCGGCGAATTGCAGATGGAAAGACTTGCCAGGCCCGAGGGCTGCCGCACCGCGATTTCGGCACCCAGCATGCCGCCCCAGGACTGCCCCAACAGGTGGAAGCTGCCGATGCGGAAGTACTCCAGCAGGTTGTGGAACTCGTCAACAAAGAGTTCCGGTACCCAAAAACCGTCGTGCGCATCTGGTAGGTGCGAACTGTTTCCGCAGCCGAGCTGGTCGTAGAGGATGACTGTGCGCCCGGTGGCCGTTAACGCCTCAAGGTTCTTGAGGTAGTTGTGCGCCATGCCCGGTCCGCCGTGAAGCACGATGAGCGGAAGCGCGCCGGGTACGGGAAGATCAGGGGCGAAGACGGCTGTCCAGGTCTCCCATTGGCCGAAGGGAACCCGGTGGGTTGTGAGGCTTGTCACGTGCGATCCTTTGGTCGGGCGTGAGCATTATCCTTGCGCATAAATGGTCTAATTCCAAGACCTTTTAGAAATATGTATAGGTTTGTCCCATGGCCAAGAGCAAAGATGACGGTCCCGAAAGGACGCTGGACACACCTCTGGCCGCGTCGTCCCGGGCGGATGAAATTACCGACCGGCTCATCACGGCGATCGCCGTCGGGGAGTATCTGCCGGGCGCGCGCCTGCCGTCAGAACGCGACCTCGCGGAGTCGCTCCACGTTGGAAGAATGACGGTCCGGACCGCAATCGGACGACTCGTTGACCAGGGCCTGCTCGCCACCCAACGCGGCCGCGCAGGGGGATCCTTTGTTCGGGAACAGTGGACTGATGCGTCGAACGCGTCAGTACAAAGGACACTCACGTCTCGCTGGGAATCGCTGCGTGACACGTGCGAAGCCATGGTCCAGCTCCACGGAGCGATCGCCCGGGCCGCGGCTGAAAACAGAAATGCGGCTGATGCGGCGGTCCTGCGCGAACGACTTGACGCTTACCGTGCCGCCGAGTCGGGCCGCGCCTCGCAAAAGGCGGACGCTCGGCTCCATCTGGCTATAGCGGAGGCCTCCCACAACCTGACGCTGACCCGCATCCTCCTGGAACTTGAGGCCCAGATCGGGCTCGGCGCACCAGCCCACCTTTGGGGTTTCCCCGAGGGAATGCAGGAAATGGAGCTCCGGGCGCTAGCCGATCATGAGCGGCTGGTGGAGGCCATCTGCGGGCAGCGCCCGGCAGAGGCAGCGACCATCGGCGTGATGCACGCGCGGATCGATATTGAACTGCTGGAGGCGGCGCTGACGAGGGCCGGAGCTGAGGCGGGAAGCTGAGCGTCGGGTTGCCGTCCGCAACTGGAGCGGACGGCAACCCTGCGCCAGGACTAGTGAATGATTTCCCGGGTCATGCCGAAAGGGACCAGGTCGGACAGCTCCGCCGTGTAGTGGCCGGGCTTGTGCCGGGTGATCAGGATGCCCTGGGTCCCGGTGGCCATCGCGATCTGCTGGAGTCCGAGGACGGCGGCGTTAAGGCGCTCGTCCAGGATGTGGCGGTTCTCGACCTGGATCTCAATGGAGTCGGTGGTGGTGATCATTGCACTGTCTTTCGTGTGTACTTCTCGTTGGCCCCAATGATTGAAAGGACAGTAACGTCATACTTGTGGGCGCGTCAAATCCCCGCGCGCCGGTGTTGGTACCCGTGATCACGCGGGGAACAGTGAAAGGTGCTCGTGGACACAGTGGATGCTGCCGTCCTCTGAGCGGTGGAAAACGATGGTTTCCCGTTCGTCGCTGGCAAAGCGTCCTCCCGTGTGATCGGTCTGGACGGTAGTGGCCACGCGATGCGAAAACACTGCGGTGGCTCCCAGCAGCTGAATGTTCTGCTCGGTGCTGCGGCACTCCAATACCCGCCAGCCGGATTCGAGCCAACTGTGCCAGAGGTCCCGGTAGGCGGACCGGGAGGAAGGACTTTCCGCTTCCGGGTGGAAGATGAAGGTCGCGTCGGCGCTGAAGGCGGCGAAGTAGGCGTCGGTGTCGCAGGCTGCAAACGCTGCGACAAGGCGATCCGCTGCGTCCTGGACCTCCGTGCGGCTGAGGTCCCGGCCGCCGGGCAGCTGCGGCGCCGGTGGCGCGGCAGCCAGCGGCCGTGCCACGGCGCGGATCGGGGCGCCGTCCGCGCCGGGAATGCTGAGCGGAAAGAGGAAGACCTCGACGGCGGCGCCGGCCTCGAGGGTGCTCTGGACCTGTTCGAGCCCGGTGAGGTTTTCCACAATGATGCAGCCGTTCCCGGCCAGGATGTTGTGGGCCGGAAACCCGTGGTCGGCTGCCCCAGTATCGTGGCCGGCGTGCGGGGTGCGATCCACGCTCAGGGCATCGAGGCCCACTGCCCGATAGCCGCGGTCGATGATCAGCTGCGCCGCGGCGGCGTCCAGCCAGGGGTGCTCCAGGTACTCTGCAGTTCCCCAGGCCCCGGCGAACCCGGTCCGCAGCAGCAGGATCCGTTGCGGACCGCCGTCGTCGGGTTCGCCGTCGCCCGGTTCGTCGTTGTTCGCCGGGGCGATGCCCGCGAGGTGCGCCGCGGTAATGGGTGCGCCGCGATCCACACCGCGGAGATCCACCAGTTCAGCGGCGCCGCTGAAGAGGCCCAGCGGCAGCTCGTCCAGGGCTTCCCACTCGTCACTGACGTGCCGGGGTGCATCTGCGTGGGTTCCGGAGTGGGTTCCGATGGCGAGCGAGAGGACATTTGCGCCGTCTGCGTCAACGGTCAGCGCACTTTCAATCCGGACGTCAGGGTCGCCCGGGTAGACGGGCATCCCGGTGCGCAGGGGCACGCTAAGATCCATCCAGGTCATGACCCGGCCACCAGTTCCGGCTCACGGCCACTGCGCTGGTGCGGCACGGTTGCATCGATGCCGCCAGCGCCGCCGGTACCGTCGGCACCGTCGTCGAAAGCGGCCGGAACGATGTTCCCGTCTGCGTCCAGCACCGGCCGGACCGCGGTGTCCTTCGAGGGGATCCAGCGGGGCCCGGCGGCCGGGAACACCTCGCGCGGTTCCGGGAAGATCCACAGCATGCCGAGGTAGAGGACGGCGGCGAGCGCCAGCGATGCCGGCAGGCTGATGTCAACGCCGCCCGCCAGGTTGCCCAGCGGCCCCTGGAACTGGCCGGGCATGTTGACCATGCTCAGGCCGACCGCGGCGCTGACAAGCCAGGCACCCATGCCGCGTGGGTTCCACCCGTGGTTGAACCAATACCGGCCGCCGGTCTGGCGGCGGTTGAAGACCTGGAGGGCGTCTGCGTCGTACCAGCCGCGGCGGGTGATGAAGCCGATGATCATAACGACCATCCAGGGAGCGGTGCACGTGACGATCAGGGTGGCGAAGGTCGAGATGCTCTGGACCAGGTTGAAGGCGAAGCGGCCGACGAAGATGAAGACGATGGCCAGGACGCCGATGAACAGGGTGGCCTGCACCCGGTTGAAGCGCGGGAAGACGCTGCTGAAGTCCAGGCCGGTTCCGTAGAGGGAGGTGGCGCCGGTGGACATGCCGCCGATGAGGGCGATGGCGCAGAGCGGCACAAAGTACCAGGCCGGGGAGACTGCCAGTAGTCCGCCGACGTAATTCGGAGCCGCCGGGTCCATGAACTCCGGTGCCTTGGCGGCAATGATGGAGGCTGTCGCGAGCCCGAAGACAAACGGCACCAGGGTGGCCAGCTGCGCGAGGAGCGCGGCCCCCATCACCCGGCGTTTGGGTGTGTCGGTGGGGATGTAACGTGCCCAGTCTCCCAGGAAGGCACCGAAGGAGATCGGGTTGGACATCACGATCAGTGCTGCGCCGATGAAGGCGGGGATGAAGCCCGCGATGCCGACGCCGTCGAACCCGGTTCCGAAGGCGCCCTCGAAGTTCAGGTTGAGGTCGCCGGCGAAGGCGATGAAACCAACGACGAAGAGCAGCGTGGCCGCGGTGACGGCAATCTTGTTGACGAGCAACATGAACTTAAACCCATAGACGCAGACGGCGAGCACCAGCACACCGAAGACCCCGTACGCGACGGCGAAGGAACCCATCTCCTGCGGGAGGCCAACCAGTCGGTTCAAGCCGCCCACCAGGGCATCGCCGGAACTCCAGACGGAGATCGAAAAGAATGCCATGGCTGTCAGGAGTGAGAGGAATGATCCAACCACCCGGCCGTGAACCCCCAGATGGGCGGAGGAGGACACAGCGTTGTTGGTTCCGTTGGTAGGCCCGAAGACAGCCATCGGCGCCAGCAGGAGGGCACCGACCACCAGCCCCGTGACTGTTGCGGCGAGGCCCTGCCAGAAGGAGAGTCCAAACAGAATGGGGAACGCACCCAGGAACGCTGTCGCGAAGGTGTTGGCACCGCCGAACGACACCCTGAACAGGTCAAGGGGGCTTGCGTTGCGGTCCTTCTCCGGAATCCGCTCAATGCCGTAGGTTTCCACTTCGGTGACTTTGCCCCGGGTTTGTCTCCTGCGGGCGGCGGTGTGCTGTGCCTCGGACATGGTGTTCTCCATCCAGCGTAAATTCCTGCGTGAGTTGCTCAATAAGCATCACAAGTTGCTGATTAAGCTACAAGTGATGATTAAACTACAGTGTGAAGCGGCTCACAGCAAGGACCGGCCGGCATCTGTCGAAAACCTGCGGCTGGCGCAGGCGGCCGTGCTGCTACGCCAGCAGAGTGAATCCGGCCGACGGAAAGCGGACCCCGTTCACCTGCAGCTGCAGTAAGTGGTCCCCGGAATGGTGGACCCTGGTGGTCATCTGGCGGAAGGCGTGACGCTTTGAGAAGGTCCGGGACTCGCCTGGCCCGAGGACGGCAGTTCCGAGCTTAAAGACTTTCCCGGCGAGGGATCCATTGGCCTTGGCGTAGTGCACCACGTAATCGACGGCGAGCCGGGCTTCCGCGGTCCCGGTGTTGGCGAGCTCGAAGGAAAAGCCGAGTTCGCCGGGAAGTTCGACGACGGTGCGGTCCAGGCGCAGCGGTGTCACCGCGAGCGAGGCAGGCGCAAACCCCAACAGCTCGAGCGCCCCGGGATGGGCCTTCTTCACGAGGGTTCGCAGTCCATGGCGGACCACCCTGGAGGTGTCCGCGTCGGGTGCGGCCATCCATCGGCGGGCGGTGGCAACTACCTCCTCGGGGGCGTGCCGGGCCAGATCGTTCAGGTGGTTGGCTACCGAGCGACGGACGTCCTCGACCGGGTCCCGGTAGAGGGATTCGAGGATTGGCAAGGTGGCGGCGGGGTGCTCGATGATCGCCGGAACGCGCACTGCCCAGGGCAGGTAGGCCCGGGTGCCTTCGGTGGCGAGGCGTCGGACGTGCCAATCCGGGTGCGAGGTCCAGGTCTGAATGACGGGCAGTGCCCGCTCCAGGTCGGCGGCAAGAAGCCGCCGGATCGCGAATTCGCTGCTGAGCCGCGGAGTCAGCTCGGCAAGCAGGGCCAGGCAGTCCGCGAAATCGCCCGGGCCCGTCCTGGCCAGGGCGAGGGTGGCCGCTGTCTCGCCCACGGGCCAGATCATCCAGCCGGTGAAGTCCGGCTCCGCGAGTGCCCGGCGGAAGATGGCCGCCGTTGCCTGGTAGCCGCCGGGCAGGTCGGTGAGCAGCGCGCGGCTGAGGTGATCGGTGCGTTCGCGCAGGCTCAGTTCGTCGAGGTGCCCGGCTGCTTCGGCCAGGCGGGGGAGGCGGATGGCCGGGCCGGCCGCGGCGAGGATGCGCTCCAGCGAGCCGACCACGCTGTTGTTGATTAGTTCATTCATGGCGCCCATCGCTTTAGGCTACCGGCGACCGGGCCGGCGGGTCCGCAGCGCAGTTAAACGGAGGAGAACCCGGAGTCGGGATATTCTGCACGGACGGAATGTCCACGAACAGTGCAGGGCGGATGCAGGAATGTCAAAGGAAATCACGGGAAAGTCGCCCGGACGGTGGCGGGTCTTCCACGACAAATTTGTGGTCGAAGAACGCTACCTGAGCGTGCAGGACCGACAAAGCCTCTATCGGACCGCCGTCGGCCTCGTAGTGTGTGGCGCCGTGCTGTTCGCCGCAATCCTTGCCGGTGTCCTCCTTCATGGCGGCCTCACGGCGGGCGACGAACCTGTCCGGTCCGGGCTCGTGGCCCTCCGCTCCGAACCACTTACAACGATCATGATCATCCTCGCTGTCATCTTCGGCCCCGTTGCCCTGCCGGTCATCGTCCTGGTGGTGACGGTGGCCTGGGGGCTGTTCGCCAAGCACGCCTGGCGCCCGATGCTCCTTGCCGGCGCCATGCTCACCGGCGTGATCCTTGCCCAGATCATCGGGCGCATTGTCGAACGACAGCGCCCGCCCGTAGACCTGATGCTCTTCGGCGCCGACTTCACGTTTTCCTTCCCGTCCGGGCACGTTCTCGGCGCCTGCGACTTCCTCCTTGTCAGCACCTTTTTGATCTTCTCCCGCCGACCCGGCCGTGCAGGCGCCGGATGGGGCTTTATCCTGGCCGGCGTCGGGATCTTCTTTGCCGCGATCAGCAGGCTCTATCTGGGCTATCACTGGTTGACTGACGCGCTGGCCTCGCTCTCCATCTCGTTGGTGGTCCTCGGCGGGGTGATCGCCCTGGACACCTGGCGCACTGCCCGCGTTCACGGGGAACCCGTCACCGGAACGCTTTCCAAAACCGACACCAGCCAGGGTTGACACCGGACCGCTGCCGCGTCGTCCGGGGCACTGAGCCGAAGCCCGTGGCGCGGCGATTCGGAGCGGCGTAAAATCAGTCAACTGCCTGAAACGACAAAGAGGAACCGGCCGATGAATGCTTCCGCCAAGGGCTTGGCCGCCCTGCTGCCGCCGCGCTTCACCCTCGGAGTGGCGACCGCGGCTTTCCAGATCGAAGGCGCACTGGATGAGGACGGTCGCGGCCCCTCGGGCTGGGACGTGTTCGCCGCCAAGCCCGGATCGATCGTGGAGGACCACAGCCCCGCGATAGCCTGCGACCACTACCACCGGATGCCGGAAGACGTGGCCCTGATGAAGGAGCTCGGGATCGATTCATATCGGTTCTCCTTGTCCTGGTCACGCGTCCAGCCCGGCGGAAGTGGCCCGGTCAACCCGGCAGGCCTCGCCTTCTACGACCGGTTGATTGACCTGCTGCTGGCCAATGGGATCGCACCGATGGCCACGCTGTATCACTGGGATACGCCGCTGGAGCTCGATGACGCCGGCGGCTGGATGAACCGCGACACGGCCTACCGGCTGGGAGACTTTGCCGCGATCGCGGCGGCCGCCTACGGGGACCGGGTGTCCCGTTGGGTAACCGTCAACGAGCCGGCCACCGTCAGTACCAACGGCTACATGCTCGGGCTGCACGCTCCCGGGGAAGCCCTGATGCTAAAGGCGCTGCCCAGCGTCCACCACCAGTTGTTGGGCCATGGCTTGGCGCTCCAGGCACTCCGGGCAGCCAAGGTGCCGGGCGAGATCGGGATCACGAACGTCTATTCGCCGATGGTGCCTGCATCTATCAACCCGCTGGACAAGATCGGCGCCGGGCTGATGGACATGGCCCAGAACCGGCTCTACGCGGACCCCGTGCTGCTGGGCAAGTACCCCGACGCCGTCCGGACCGCCGCATTCTTCTCCTCCTTCGACCCGTCCAGCGAAGACATGGCATTGATCTCGCAGCCGCTGGACTTTTACGGGCTCAACTACTACATGCCCACCCGGGTGGCAGCCGGACCGGGCGATGGCGCAGTGCCCAAGGGAATGGCGGAGGCGATGGGGGATGACCTGGGCGGCTCGGCGTCCGGCTCCCCGTTCCACATCACATCGTTCCCGGACACCGAGACCACCGCCTACGGGTGGCCCATCAAACCGGAATACATGGGAGTCGCGCTCGCGGAAATGGCCAGGCGATACCCCGACCTTCCGCCGGTCTACATCACCGAGGGCGGGGCAAGCTTTGAAGACCTCGAAATCCGGGACCCGGAGGGACGGCTCGTCATCCCGGACGAACGCCGCGTGCGCTACCTGGCGGACCACATTGCAGCTGCCATTGAGGCGACGTCTCCTGGCGGTGCGGCGGAGTCGATCGACCTGCGTGGGTACTACGTGTGGTCGCTGATGGACAACTTCGAATGGTCCGGCGGGTTTAAGCAGCAGTTCGGGCTGCTGCACGTGGACAGCGGGACCCAGACGCGCACAAAGAAGGCATCGTACTACTGGCTCCAGGAAGTGCTCTCGGCCCGGAACAGGGCCGCCAGCCCGGTGGTTCCCGGCGCGGAGGCAGTGCCGGCTTAGAGAATGCCCAGGTCCTGCAGGCCCTTCGCCATGCCGGCACCGTCCGGGGAGTAGATCCACGGAACCTTGGAACCGGTATGGTCCCCGGTGTTCGAATGGCCGCCGGCGAAGACGGCCTCGCTGGCGGAGAGCTGGCGGACGCCGATGGCGGCCACACACTCGCCGTGCTGCCGGGCGAAGTGCGAATAGATCGCTTCGTCGTGCTGCCCGTTGTCGCCGAAGAGCAACCAGCGCAGGTTCGGAAATTCCTGGGCCAGCTGTTCAAGGTTGCGGCGTTTGTGCTCGGGGCCGCTGCGGAACCATCGGTCGTGGGTGAGGCCCCAGTCCGTGAGCAGCAGGGCACCGGAAGGGTACATGTTCCTGGTGATGAACCGCGCCAGCGTGGGGGCCGCGTTCCATGGCCCGGTAGAGAGGTAAATCACCGGAGCGTCCGGGTGCTCCAACGTGAGCCTATCCATCAGCACCGCCATGCCCGGTGTCGCCATCCGGGCGCGTTCATTGAGCACAAAGGTGTTCCAAAGCGCGAGGAACGGCCGGGGGAGCGCGGTGACCATAATGGTGTCATCGATGTCGGATACGATTCCAAGCTTGGTATCCGGGGAAATGACGAAGATCTTCGCTGTGGCCGGCTCGGTCCCTTCGGCGCGCAGCACGGCAGTGTGCCACCCCGGGGCCAACTCCACCTGCACCACGGTATCCACCAGCCCGCCGCGATCCGCCTGCACGCGGGCAGTCACCCCGCCGATCTCGATCTCCACCGTGGAATACTGCACCGGCACGGAGGTAAACGCCCGCCAGCCGCGGATGTTCTGGTTTCCGTTCCGGGCAGCCTGTGCCGCCCGGCTCCCGGGGTTGAGCGTGCTGGTCAGGACCACCCGGCCGAGCACCCGGACCCAGCTCGTCGACCCGTAGCCTTGGTAGGCGACCGTCTTGGGGGCAAAATTCCAGCGCCGGGCAGTCTTCAATCGCAGACTGTTGAAAGTGTCTGAGACCGTGTGCGCCAAGCGAAAAACCCTGGTGCCGGAGACCTGTTGCCGCCCGGAGGTGTGGTGTGAGGCCAATTCCATGCCTCAACCCTCTCACAGGGGCCCGATTCGCCGGGGGTGGAAGCGCCGCGGTCTCATCGACGGTCAGCAAATGGTCCAGCAGCCCGGCGCTTTGCACGGAGCGCGCGGCGGTCGCCGAGTTCGGTGGTCCAAGCCAAACCAGTGTGGCACTGTAGGTCCCATGGCTCGCATAGAGGACTACGCACTTGTTGGCGATCTCCACACCGGAGCCCTGATCAGTACCGAGGGTTCCATTGACTGGCTCTGCCTGCCGCGCTTCGACTCGCCGGCCTGCTTCAGCGCGCTGCTGGACTCGCCCGAGGCGGGGCGCTGGCTGCTGGCCCCGGAGGGTGGCGGTGAATGCACCCGAAGGAGCTACCGCGAGGGCACCCTCGTCCTGGAAACAGAGTGGGTGACGCCGACCGGGACGGCGAAGGTCATCGACTTTATGCCGCCCCGCGACGGGGCGGCGGACATTGTGCGCATTGTTGTGGGCGTCACCGGCACCGTCCGGATGCGCGGCGAGCTGGTGCTGCGCTTCGACTACGGCCACATCGTCCCGTGGGTCCGGCGCGACGAGCGTGGGATCAGCGCCGTCGCCGGCCCCGATGCGGCTTACCTGGTGACCGAGGCGCCGCTGCGGGGCGAACGTATGCAGACCATCAGCGACTTTACCGTCCAGGCCGGGGAGAGGGTACCGTTCGTCCTGACCTGGACGCCGGGACACCTGGGGCGGCCCCGCGCGGTGGACCCGGAACAGGCGCTGGCCTCGACGGAGTCCTTCTGGCAGCGCTGGTCTGCCCGGTGCACGGTTACCGGACCCTACCGTGAAGTTGTGCAGCGCTCACTGATCACCCTGAAGGCGCTGACATATGCCCCCACGGGAGGAATTGTGGCGGCCGTGACCACTTCGCTGCCGGAGGAGCTCGGCGGCGAGCGAAACTGGGACTACCGCTATTGCTGGCTCCGTGATGCCACCCTGACCCTCCAGGCGTTGCTCGCGGCGGGGTATACGGACGAGGCAGCCGCCTGGCGCGAATGGCTGCTGCGGGCGGTGGCGGGAAGCCCGCAGGAACTCCAGATCATGTACGGCATCCACGGCGAGCGCCGGCTGCCCGAAACGGAGCTGCCGTGGTTGCGCGGGTATGAGGGCTCAGCGCCGGTCCGGACCGGAAACGGGGCGGCGGGACAGTTGCAGCTTGATGTCTGGGGCGAGGTGCTGGATGGCCTCTCCCTGACCCGCACCTCGCTGCTGGCCGGCACCGATGACTCCTGGGACGTGCAGCTCGCACTGATGGACCACCTCGAGAGTGTCTGGCGGGAGCCCGACAACGGACTCTGGGAGATGCGCGGGCCACGAAGGCATTTTACCCACTCCAAGGTGATGGCCTGGGTGGCGGCCGACCGGATGGTCAACGGCGTCCGGGAGTTCGGCCTGCCCGGACCCGCGGACCGCTGGGAGGAACTCCGGGACACCATCCATGCCGACGTGATGGCCAATGGCTTTGATGCTGGACGAAACACCTTTGTCCAGTCGTACGGACGGCCCGAGCTCGACGCGAGCCTGTTGCTCATCCCGCGCGTCGGGTTCCTGTCTCCGGATGACCCGCGCGTGATCGGGACAATTGATGCCATCCAGCGGGAGCTGACCCACGACGGTTTTGTGCGCCGCTACAAGCCGGAGGAATCCCGGGACGGGCTGCCCGGCGGGGAAGGGGTATTCCTCGCCTGTTCTTTCTGGCTGGTCGAGGCGCTTGTGGGGGCGGGTCGACACCACGAGGCGCGGGAACTGTTCGAACGCCTGTTGGCGCTGCGCAACGACGTCGGACTCCTGAGTGAGGAATGGAGCCTCGAGGACGGGCGGCAGTTGGGAAATACGCCGCAGGCGTTCAGCCACTTTGCCCTCGTGATGAGCGCCCTGATCCTGCAGGACGATGGCCTGCCGGCGGCGCCAGCCCGCATCCCGGCCAGTGATCCGGGCCGATGAGTTGGCCGTGCATGGCCCCCGGGTTGAGCCGGACAGCTTTTCATCCATCGCTTAGATAAGTACACTTACTATATATCCCGGCGTTGGGATAGAGGATTATTAGGAGAGTGCGATGGCTGGATATTTTGAGGTCGTGGACGCGCCTGACGGCGGCTACCGGATTCGAATGCTTGACGGCGCGGGCAGCCTGATGGCTGTTTCGGTCACTTTCCCCACGAAGAGGGCTGCCGTGGCGGGCATCGCTCAGGCCCGTGAAATCGCCGGCACAGGACTTATCCGGGACCGCAGTGCCGGGCGGCTGGCAGCGCAGGCCGTGCCATTTGGCAAGGTGCCCCGTAGGAGCGCGGGCGGCACCAGCCGCGGAACCGTGCTCTCCGGCGGATCGCTGGCTGCGGGAAAGCGAGCGCGGGCTCATCACTGAATCAGGTCCCGAAGCCCGCCGTGGCCAGGACGCCTCAGCTCCCCAGACTTCTGCCGCGCGCCGTGGCGCCGGCAAGGCCGCCGTACTGTTCGACGTCGACGGCACTTTAGTCGATTCCTCGTACCTCCACACCCTGTCCTGGTGGCAGGCTTTCCGGCAGGCAGGATACGAGGTGCCGATGGCGGACATCCATCGCCTGATCGGGATGGGTGGGGACAGGATCCTCGGCAAGCTCCTGCCGGCTGACCGGGACACCACCGAGGACGGCACCATCATGTCCTCCCATGCCGCAGTGTTTTCCACCTTTTGGCCCGCTTTGCGTCCGCTGGAGGGAGCGCGCGAGCTACTGGCGGCCTGCCACGACGGCGGCCTGGCCGTGGCGCTGGCATCCTCGGCCCGGGAGCGCGACCTCGAAGTACTGCGAACCACGATTGGTGCCGACGCCTTCATCGACGCCGCCACCAGCTCTGCAGACGCGAAGGAGAGCAAACCGGCCCCTGACATCCTCGTGGCCGCGCTCCGGGCCGTTGACGTGCTGGCCTCGGACGCCGTTTACGTGGGCGATGCGGTCTGGGATATTTACGCCGCCCGGGAACTCGGGATCCCGGCCATCGGGCTCACCTGCGGCGGCACCGGTGAAGCCGAACTCCGGGACGCCGGCGCCGTCGAAGTCCATTCAAGCCCCCGGGCACTGCTGGAAAATCTTGCCGGCAGTGCGATCGGTCAGCTGGCAGCCCGTACCAGGCGGAGCTAGCGGCAAAGACGGCCGGCGGCCGGTTACAGTATGTCCATGGATCCGACAGAGGGCACAGTCTCCGACCCGCGGCGCCGCTTCCGGCCGGCCCGGTTCGCCGCGCCGCTTGCGGGCCTGGCGCTGCTGACGGTAGGCCTGGTCTTGATCCTGCAGCCGGTGCAGCAGGAGAGTTTCGGCTGGTTCGCCTACGCCCCGCTGTCCCAGCAGACTTTCACCCCCCAGGCCCTGACGATCATGGACGCCGGGAAATGGGCGGGCCTCGCGCTGATCGGACTTGGCGTCGCCACGTTCGCGTTCTGGTTTGGCTACCGTGCCGGACAGCGCTCCGGCAGGAAGGACGCCGGCCGGCCCCTCACGCGGTGACACATGGCAGCAATGTTTGCCCGGATCACTGCCGTGAAACGCCAACCCGGCATACGCTGGACTGATGACACGACATCAGTTGCCCGGCCGGATCGCCATCGTCACCGGCGCCGGCTCGGGGATCGGGCGGGCCGTCGCCCGACTTATGCTCGCCGACGGGTACCGGGTGGTGCTGGCCGGACGCCGGGAAGCACAACTGCTTGAGACCGGGGCAGGTCATGCCCAGGCACTGACTGTTCCGTGCGATGTTACGGTGCCGGAGGACGTCGAACGGCTGTTCGCGGCCGCCCTTGGGCGCTGGGGACGGGTGGACGTGTTGTTCAACAACGCCGGCGTTTTCGGCCCTGCCGCATCCGTGGACGAGATCAGCATCGCGGACTGGGACGCCACCGTGGCAGTTAACCTGACCGGCTCCCTGTTGTGCGCCGCTGCCGCCGTCCGGGCCATGAAGGCACAGACGCCGCAGGGCGGCCGGATCATCAACAACGGCTCCATCGCCGCGCATTCGCCCCGGCCCCGGACGGTGGCGTACACGGTCACCAAACACGCCCTGACCGGGCTGACCAAAAGCATTGAATTGGATGGCCGTGGTTTTGGCATCACCTGCGGGCAGATCGACATCGGCAATACGGCCACGGAACTGATGGACACCATCGGAGTCGGCTCAGGAGCCGTCCAGGCCGACGGCAGCAGCCGTGTGGAGCCGACGTTCCCGGTCGACGACGCGGCGCGTGCAGTGCTGCTGATGGCCGGGATGCCGCCGTCCGCCAGCGTCGGATCCCTGGTGGTCACCGCCGCCGGGATGCCGTTCATCGGGCGCGGTTAGCAGCGAAAAAAGCGGCCCCCCTAGAGTGGCAGCAGTCCGGATAGGTCCGCACGGAGCCCTGACGCTGCCACCTGCCCGGCGGCGACGGCCTCTGCCCAGCTCAATTGCCCGCTGACCATCGCCAGCCAGGTGGCGGCGTCGCACTCGATAACGTTCGGCGGAGTACCTCGGGTATGCCGCGGGCCCGCCACGCACTGCGTGACACCGAACGGCGGAACCCGCACCTCCACGGAGTTTCCCGGTGCCCGCGCGGTGACCTCCTCCAGGCAGTAGCGGACCGCCGTTGCGAGGGTGCTGCGGGGGACGGGAGGGCCGGCGTCCTGGCCGGCGGGTGCGGAAACCTCCGGCGCCGGAGGGTTGGCTGCCTGCCACACGGCGAGGGCTGCGCGGCCCTCCTCGATGGCGATCCGGCGTCGGGCGACGGCCATGGCTAGTCCAGCAGCGCCGAGACGGCGTTGCCGAGGCGGATTTTGCCGACCGGGCGGCCGCCGCCGAGAACGGGGGAGACCACCTTGTCCAGGACGCTGGCCACTTCCGGCACGTCAACGGCGCCGGCGGCTGCGAGCAGGGTCAAGCCGACGAGCGTGGTGGCCCGGATGTTGCCGTCGAGGACCTTGAGGGCCACTGCGGCCCCGGTCGGGGTGGCCATCACCAGCACACCCTCAGCGCCGATCTTGGCGAGGATGCCCAGATCGTCCATAACGATCGTGTTCGGCTCGCCCGTGCCCTGCACCGCCCACGGATAATCAAGCATCGACGTGGCGATCGTGGCGGCGCGGGCGTTGGAGTTCTTGTCCCCGGGGGCCTTGGCCAGTTTGGAGAAGGCCCGGGCCAGCCCGGTCAGGGAGACGGCCGCCACCGGGGCGCCGCACCCGTCAATGCCGAGGTGGGCGATGCTTTCGCCGCAGTATTCCTCGATTACCGACCTGATGCTTTGCTGCAGCGGGTGATTTGGTTCAAGGTAGCTGTGCGTGTCCCAGCCGTTTTCGGTGCAGGCCCAAAGAAAAGCCGCGTGCTTTCCGGAGCAGTTGAACGCAAGTTTGGACATGCCCCGCCCGGAGCGGACCAGCCAGTTCCGGGCGTCCTCATCCTCGGGCCAGGCGGCCGGGCACTGGAGCTGCTCTTCGGTGACCCCCGCCGCCTTGAGCATGCCCTCGACGACGTCCATGTGATCCAGCGAGCCGACATGGCTGCCGCAGGCGATAGCTGCCTGCGCGCCGCGCAGCGGAACGCCGGACTGCATGGACGCGATGGCCTGCAACGGTTTGAGCGTGGACCTGGCGAAGATCGGAGTGGTGATGTCGCCCAGCTCGGTGACGATGGTGCCGTCACCGGCGATCAGCACGGCGGAACCGATGTGCCGGGACTCCACGAAGCCGCTGCGCTCAACGACGGCCAGTTCGACGGCGGACTCGACGGTAAACGTGGCATGCGAATTCAAGGGCATGGAGCAAGTCTAAGGTGCCCGGCGGGGATACCTGCGCTATTCCGCGGTCACCATCAGCGACTGCCAGCCAGACGCGCCGTCCGGAACCGGATCGGCACGTTTATCCGTCTGGACTTCGCCGGTGCCGTCGGTGGCGCGGGCCTTGATGTAGTGCGGCCCCGGTGTCGCTTCCCAATCCAGGGACCACTGCCGCCAGCTGATGAGTGAGGCCTCCCCGGCGAGGGTTGCCTCGATCCAGGGGCCGTTGTCTATCTGCACCTCAACCTTGGTGATGCCACGTGTCTGGGCCCAGGCGGTGCCGCCGATCGCGACTCGTCCGGCCGGTACCTTCGCAAAGGACTTCGGGACTTCCACCCGGGCCATGGTCTTGATGGGGCCCCGCTCGGACCAGCCGCGCTGGGTCCAGTACGCCTTGTTGTCCGCGAAACGGGTGACTTCCAGGTCCACCACCCATTTGGTGGCGGAGACAAAACCGTACAGCCCGGGGACGACCATCCGCACCGGGTAGCCGTGTTCCAGCGGCAGGGCTGTACCGTTCATGCCGATCGCCAGCATGGCGTCCCGGTCGTCCTGCAGGACCTCCAGCGGAGTCGAGGCGCTAAAGCCGTCGATTGAAGTGGAGAGCACCATGTCGGCACCCTCTTTGGGCCCGGCCATAGCGAGTGCATCCCGGATGGGCATGCCCAACCATTTGGCATTACCGGCCAGGTTCCCGCCCACCGGGTTGGAAACGCAGGTCAAAGTGACGTGCGATTCGATCAGCTTCGCGTCCAGCAGGTCCTGGAAGCTGAGCCTGATTTCCCGGTCCACGAGGCCATGGATGCGCAGCTCCCAGTCCTGGGCGTTGATTTCCGGCACACTCAGCGCCGTGTCGATGCGGTAAAAGTCCGTGTTCGGCGTCAGCCACGGCGTGACCCCGGCTGCCCTGGACTGGACGCCGGCGGGGACGGCGGCGGCGGGTTCCGCCGGGGCGGGGAGCTGGAGGGATTCGCGGGCCTTCGCCACGTTGCTGCGGGCCGAGCTGAGCAGGCGCCCGCCGGTCGCGGCGATGGCGGAGGCTGCGGCGGTTACCCCGGTCGCGGCGAAGAAAGCGCGGCGGCTGGTGGCGGGGCGTTCGGGTTCCTTGGCTGCGATGTCGGCCGCCCGGTCCGGCCACTGCTGCATCCGCCACAGCCGGGTCACGAGGATCCGGAGCGCGATGAGTCCTGCAACGGTGCCGATCAGGGCGGGAATCGCGTCGACCGGCCGCACCCCGGCCCGGGTCACGACGCTGGCGACGATGACCGCGCCCATCAGCAGAACGCCGGCGACGCCGAGTGCCCACCTGCGGTAGGCCACAACGCCCAGGACACAGGCGAGCACCAGGATGGAAACCGCCATACCGACGAATAGCGCGAGCTTGTCATTGGTGCCGAAGGTGGCGATCGCGAAATCCTTCATCCACGACGGCGTGAAGTCGATGAAAGTCGAGCCGAGTGCGATCAGCGGCGTCGCCCGCGCCGTGAAGAACGCGCCGATGAGTTCCGCTACGGACAGGACGACGGCGGCTGCAGCGACGCCGGCCAGCGCGGCCAGGCCGGTGGGGCCGGACAACGCCTTCGCCGGGGTGCGAACGACCGGCTGCTTCCGCCGGGCGTTCGCTGTGCCGGGTTCATCCGCGCGGAGTCTGTGCGTGCTGGGCTTGTCCATACCGGAAATTCGTAGCGGCCTCTGCACCGGATGGCCCGCCGTCCCAGGAGGGACATGTCCGCCGGGTAGGCGCGGGGATGGGCATGTTGGCATTATGTCCAGTGGGCACGGCCGGGGCTGGGCATGTGCTGCGGCGGTCACAGCTTAGGAGCCTGCACGGTCCACAACGTACTCTTGGGAACTGTGAAGGTACTTGTCATCGGCCCCGGCGGCCGCGAACACGCCATTGTCCGATCCTTGCTTGCCGACCCTGTTGTGTCCGAGGTCCACGCGGCCCCGGGCAACGCCGGCATCAGCAAGCTGGTCCCCACCTACACCATTGACGCGAGTGATCCCGCCGCCGTCGCGGCGCTGGCCGCCAGGCTCACAGTGGATCTGGTGGTGGTCGGCCCCGAGGCGCCTCTTGCCGCCGGAGTCGCCGATGCCGTCCGTGCCGCGGGCATCCCCGTCTTCGGTCCCGGCAAAGACGCAGCCCAGCTCGAGGCCTCCAAAGCCTTTGCCAAGGAAGTGATGGCCGAGGCGGGCGTCCCCACCGCCATGGCCCGGGTGGCGTCCAACGCCGGTGAAGCCGCGGACGCCCTCGATATCTTTGGCGCCCCCTACGTTGTTAAGGATGATGGACTCGCCGCGGGAAAGGGTGTTGTTGTCACCAGCAACCGGGAGGAGGCCCTCGCCCACGCGCAGAGCTGCTTCGATGCCGGCGGCACCGTTGTGATCGAGGAGTTCCTCGACGGCCCGGAGGTGTCCGTCTTTGTCCTCTGCGACGGCGTGAACACCGTGGCGCTGTCCCCGGCACAGGATTTCAAACGGATCTTCGACAACGACGAAGGACCCAACACCGGCGGAATGGGCGCCTATACCCCGCTGGAATGGGCGCCGGAAGGCCTCGTCCAGGAAGTCCTGGACCGCGTTGCCCAGCCTACGGTCAACCAGATGGCGCACCGCGGCACCCCGTTCGTCGGCGTGCTGTTTGTCGGCCTGGCCCTGACCTCCCGCGGTACCCGCGTGATCGAATTCAACGTACGCTTCGGCGATCCGGAGACCCAGGCCGTCCTGGCCCGCCTCAAGACGCCCCTGGGCGGGCTGCTGATGGCGGCCGCCAAGGGCGAATTGGATAAGGTCCAGCCGCTGCGCTGGTCCAAGGAAACCGCAGTCGCCGTCGTCGTCGCTGCCGAAAACTACCCGAACGAGCCGCGCACCGGCGACCGGATCCGGGGGCTCAAAAAAGTCGAGTCGATCGAGGGTGTCCACGTGATCCACGCCGGCACCCGGCTTGACGACGAAGGCAAAGTTGTGTCCGCCGGCGGGCGGGTGCTGGCAGTAGTAGCTCTCGGCGCGGACCTGGTGGAGGCGCGGGAACGCGCGTACGACGGCGTCGAACTGGTCCAGCTGGAGGGCAGCCAGTTCCGCACGGATATCGGCGGCAAAGCGGCCCGCGGTGAGATTAGCGTTCAGAACCGCGGAACCTCCGCAGCCCAGAAAGCGAAGGCTTGAGCATGAGCACCTCCGAATCCGGCGTGCCGGAAGCCGCCGAACCCGCGCCGTCCGCCCCGGGCGGCGGCCTGGACACCGCCGCGGTGGATCTTCCCGGCTGGAAGCACATCTACTCGGGGAAGGTCCGCGACCTCTACGTTCCGGCGGACGGGTCCATCACGGAGCGCATCGGCCAGGACTGCGTGCTGGTCGTCGCCAGCGACCGCATCAGCGCCTACGATCACGTCCTTGCCAGCGAGATCCCGGATAAGGGCCGCATTTTGACCCAGCTGAGCCTGTGGTGGTTCGAGCAGCTCGGCGTGGAGCACCATGTGCTCGCGTCAACTGTCGAGGCCGGGGTGCCGGCCGCCGTGGAGGGCCGCGCGATGATCTGTAAAAAACTGCAGATGTTCCCGGTCGAATGCATCGCCCGCGGTTACCTCACCGGCTCGGGACTCGAGGAATACCGGCGGTCCCGCACGGTGTGCAGCATTCCCCTGCCCGAGGGGCTGGTGGACGGATCCCGGCTCGAGGAGGCTATCTTCACCCCCTCAGCGAAGGCCGAGGTCGGGGAGCATGATGAGAACATCACCTACGACGCCGTTGTGGAAACCGTGGGCGCCGACGCCGCCTCCTCGCTGCGCGAGCTGACGCTGGCGATCTACACAAAGGCCGAGGCAATTGCCCGTCAGCGCGGCATCGTCCTCGCCGACACCAAGGTGGAATTCGGCGTCGACACGAGTTCCGGCGTCGTCACCCTCGGCGATGAGGTGCTCACCCCGGATTCCTCACGGTTCTGGGATGCCGCCACCTACCAGCCCGGCCAAGCCCAGCCGTCCTATGACAAGCAGTACGTCCGTGACTGGCTGACCTCGTCGGAATCCGGTTGGGACCGCTCCTCGGACGCACCGCCGCCGCCGCTGCCCGCGGACGTTGTGGTCCGGACCCGTGGCCGCTACGTCGAGGCCTACGAAAAGCTCACCGGCCGGACGTTCGCCTAGGCCTCCGCGGGCGCGCGGTGCTGGGTCCCGGCCAAGGCAGCGGCCTGAGCGCGGCGCTGGGCCAGCCGGATTTCCAGCACGGCGTCCATCGCCTGCTGGACCCGGTCCGAGGCGCCGGCGGCGCTGAACTCCTTCTGGGCTTCCTCGAGGTAGACCAGTGCTTCCTCGGCTTCGGCCGCGGCCTTGAGCGCTTTGCCGAGCAGCAGCGAGACCTCGCCCGCGGTGTGCTTAGCGAGCGCGTCCTTGTCGGCGTGGATGTCGCGCAGTTTCCGGACTGCGGCCACGATGTCCCCGGTCAGGTAGAGCCAGCGGGCCCGGATAAAAGCGACTTCAAGTTCGTCAGTTTTGTTGCCGCCCACAATTGAGAGCGCCAGCTCGGCGCGCTCGATCGAGCTCAGGGTTTCCGGCTCGACAATGCCGGAGGACAGCCGGACGGCCGCGGAAGCTTTGTTAAACCGCGCCCAGAGGTCGATGTCGTTGGCGGGGGAGAGCAACCGGGAGGCACGTTCGTGGTGCCTGATGCCCTCGGTGTAGTCATGGCGCATAAATGCCACGTTGCCGATCACCCAGGCTACTTCGCCGGCCAGTTGGGTCATGGAGTGGTCATCCATCTGCCCGTTCATGGCCCGGCAGTATTCCCAGGCCTCGTCCAGCCGCCCGCTCTCGGCCAGCGCACCGATGAGGGCGCGCAGCGCGCCGATGATCAGGGTCGAGCCCTTGGGCAGCTGTGCGCAGAGCCGCACCGCTTCCTGGGCGTGTCCGACGGCGGCAGCCAGCTGCCCTTGACCCTGTGAGGCTGCGGCGAGCATCTGCCTTGCCCGCACGCCCAGGCCTGCCGACTCGGCGGCCATCGGGTGATCCAGCAGGCGCTGGACGATGTCCGTGCACTCCTGCCACTGACCCTGTTTGATCAAGCATTCGGCCTGCATATAGGTCATGTTCCACCAGGCGCTGGTGTTTTTGGCTTCCAGGGCGATCTGGGCTGCGGCGGCTGCATGGGTGGCCGCCAGCGGATAATCCCGCAGGTCCCAGGCCTGGCGGGCGTACAGTCCGGAGAGCACGTATTCGGCGTCGCTGACGGATACGGGCTGGCTCCAGGCTTCCAGCGCCTTAGGTGCCAGTTCCAGCCGCCGGGCGAGTTCCTCGATCACGTCCGCGGTCGGTTCGCGGCGGCCGGTCTCCAAGAGGGAGATATAGCTGGGAGAGTACAGATTGCGGCCCAGTTCCGCCTGCGTCAGGCCACGCTCGAGCCGTTCCGCTCGGAGCTTCTCACCGAATCCGTTCCCCACGGATACCTCCTCATTCCGGACACTCTTTGTACTAAATGCTTGACAGGCTCTGTGGAAAACATTTTACAATGTATGTCAACAAGGGTAGTGCTGACTTGGTAAGGACCCCAACTCGTATTGAGGAACTCTATGTTGAAGAAAATTGCTGCCGGCGCCATCCTGGCGGGTTCACTGGCATTCACCGCCGCCGCTCCGGCAGTTCTGTCTGCCGGTTTCGCCGCTGGGACCAGCGTCACGGCAGTTGGCAACTGGCCTGACCCGATGAATGCACCGCAGGCCGTGGGTAACTGGCCAGATCCGATGGTCTACTCGACCAACGTCGGCAACTGGCCCGATCCGATGTAGCCAGCGGCACTTCGATGGCTCCGGGGCACGATGTCCCGGAGCCATTGTTTTGTCACCCGATCCCCGTCACCCGCCCCCGGTCGGGTTTCACATTCCGGACACATACAACAAGAGGGCCTTCCAGTTGGAAGACCCTCTTGTTTATTGGTCGGGATGACAGGATTTGAACCTGCGACCTCGTCGTCCCGAACGACGCGCGCTACCAAGCTGCGCCACATCCCGATCCGTTACTTCAAAAGCAACTTCACAAGACTATCCGATGGTGGCCCCGGATGCGAAATCGAACCGCGGGTCTCGCTGCGCCGAAGGGCTAGACCAGCGAATCCTTCCAGGCACCGTGGAGCCGGGCAAAGCGTCCGCCGCCGCCGATTAGCTCCGCCGGGGTGCCGTCCTCGACTACCCGCCCGTCCTGGACCACCAGCACCCGGTCGGCGGTTTCCACCGTGGACAGGCGGTGCGCGATGATAAGGGCGGTCCGGCCGGAGTCCGCCCCGGCCCCCTGCAGCAGACCCGCGAGGCCGGCCTGCACGAGGCGTTCGGACGGGATGTCCAGCGAAGACGTGGCCTCGTCCAGGATCAGCACGGCAGGGCGGGCCAGGAACGCCCGGGCGAAGCTGATCAGTTGGCGCTGACCGGCCGAAACCCGGCCGCCGCGTTTGTTGACGTCCGTGTCGTAGCCTTCCGGAAGCGCCAGGATGAAATCGTGCGCGCCTACCGCCCTGGCGGCGGCTTCGATCTCATCCCGGGAGGCCGTGGGACGCCCCAGGGCGATATTGTCCGCCGCGGAGCCGCTGAACAGGAACGCCTCCTGGGTGACCATCACGACGTTGCGCCGCAGGTCCGCCGTCGTCAGCTCCCGCAGATCCACGCCGTCTAGCGTCAGGGAGCCCGCGGAGACGTCGTAGAAGCGGGCGATCAGCTTAGCAAGGGTGGATTTTCCGGCACCGGTTTGGCCCACCAGGGCCACCGTCTGGCCGGCAGGAATATGCAGATCCAGGGTGGGAATGATGAGCGGCCCGGTGCCGTAGCGGAACTCGGCGCCGTTGAAGTCGATGGTGCCCTTGGCCCGGTGCAGGGCCACCGGGTTTTTGGGCGGCCGGACGGTGGGGACCTCCTCGAGCAGCCCGGAGACCTTCTCCAGCGCCGCCTGGGCGCTCTGGAAGGAGTTGTAGAACATGGCCATCTGGTCCACCGGCTGGAAGAAGCGTTTAGTGGACAGGATCAGGGCCAGCAGCACACCGACGGCAAGGTCTCCGCCGAGCACCCGGAAACCGCCGAGCAGCAGGACGACGGCGACGCAGACATTGCCGATCAGCACCAGGCCGGGCTGGAAGATGCCGCTGAGATTGATGGACCGGACCGTGACCTGGCGGTAGTCCTCGGAGAGTTCGGCATACCGTGCGGCGTTGTCGCGTTCCTTCCGAAAGGCCTTGACCGCCCGGATTCCGGTCATGGTTTCGACAAAATGGACAATCAGGCGGGCCGAGACGGCGCGGGATTCACGGAATGCGATCTGAGAGTGTTTCTGGTACCAGCGGGCCAGCAAGAACATCGGCAGCCCTGCGGCCAGAATCAGCAGGCCGCTGCGCCAGTCGAGGGCGAACACCGTCACCGCGGTGAAGAGCATAAACAGGATCCCCGAGGACAGGGAGCTGATTCCGGAATCCAGGAGTTCGCGCAGCGCCTCAAGGTCCGAGGTCTGGCGGGCGATGATGCGCCCCGAGGTGTACTTTTCGTGGAATTCGAGGCTGAGCCGCTGGGTGTGCCGGAAGACCCGGACCCGGAGGTCGAGCAACATCGCCTGGCTCAGCCGTGCGGTCGAGGTCACGTACACGGCGGTGAGGCCCGCCGTCGCAACGGCGGCTGCGAGGTAGGCTGCGCCGGTGAACAGGAGCGGAAGGTTGTCGCCCGCAGTCAGGGCCGGCAGGGCTCCGTCGATGCCGAATGCGATCAGCGCCGGCCCGGCGACCCGTGCGGCCTGGGACAGCACCACGGCGGCAATGGTCAGCCAGAACCGCCGTCGGACCGGGCGGATCAGCGAACCAAGCAGGACCAGGGACCGGCGGCGCACCGTCTTGCTCTCGGTCCTGGACAGGTGCGCGTTGTCCTCGTTCGCGGTGCCGAAAGTTGTGCTGCTCATCGGGAAACCTCCTCTTCGTTGAGGCTTGTCAGGTCCGAGTCCACCAGATCGGAGTCCAGGTCCCGGGGCTCCGGGTCGAGGCTGGCGATCACATGCCGGTAGTGGCGGTTCGCCGCGAGCAGTTCGGTGTGGGTTCCGACGGCGGCGATCCCGCCGTCCTCCAGCAGCGCCACCCGGTCCGCCAGCGCCACGGTGGACGGCCGGTGGGCCACGATCAGGGTGGTGGTGTCGGCGAGCACCTCGCGCAACCGGGTCTCGACTCGTTCCTCGGTGTTGACGTCAAGGGCAGAGAGCGGGTCGTCCAGGACCAGGACCTTTGGCCCGGCAGCGATGGCGCGGGCCAGGGCGAGCCGCTGCCGCTGGCCGCCGGAGAGGCTGAGCCCCTCCTCGCCGATCAGGGTGTCGAGCCCGTCCGGCAGCGAGTATACGAAGTGGGCCTGGGCGACGTCGAGGGCCTCCGCGAGGGCCTCCTCGCGGCGCTCGGCCGTGTGGTTTTCCGGTGCGCCGAGCATCACGTTGTCACGGACCGAGCTGGAGAACAAGGTGGTGTCCTCGAAGGCGACGGCGACAACCGTGCGTAGCTCCTCGACGCTGAATTCGCGCAGATCGACCCCGTCGATGGTGATGGAACCGGCAGTGACGTCGTGCAGCCGGGGCACCAGCTGGAGCAAGGCGCTTTTGCCGCTGCCCGTGATCCCCACCAGTGCCATCGTTTCGCCGGGCCTGATGTCAAGATTGATGTTCCGGAGGATCGGTTTGTCCGGGGCGTCCTCATAGGCGAACCCGGCGCTGTTGAAGCGCAGGGCGCCGGTCAGGGCCTCGGGGCGGCGGGGATGTTCGGGACTGGTGATGGTGTTCACCGAGTCCATCACCTCAAAGTGCCGGTCCACGGCCGTCTTGGCGGTCAGGGCCATGGCCAGAAGCAAGCCGCTGAACTCCACCGGAGTGGCGATGACGGCAGCGGTGGCGAAGAACGCCACCAGGGCGCCGATGCTCAGCGCGCCGGTGGAGGCGAGCATAAGACCGGCGACGAGGCCGGCGCCGAGGGCGAGCTCGGGCAGCAGGGTGACCACCAGGCTGAAGGTAGCCAGGTGCTTGGCCTTAACTATCTCCGTCTGGCGGAGGCCTTCGGCCTGCTCGTTGAAATTCTCCAACGCCTCGCGGCTGCGGCCGAATGCCTTGAGCACCCGGATCCCGTGGACCGATTCCTCGACAGTGGTGGCGAGGTCGCCGGCCTGGTCCGCGCTGCGGCGCGCCACCTTGCTGAAGCGGGTGCGGAAACGGAAACCGTTGATCATAAGCGGCACTGCGGCGGCGAGGAAAATCAGGGCCAGCTGCCAGCTCATCGTGAACATCACCACAACGCCGATCACCACCGTCAGGGTGGTGACCACGAGCATAATGGCGCCGAAGGCCATCCAACGGCGCAGGAAGTTCAGGTCCGTCATGGCGCGGGAGAGCAGCTGACCGGAGCCCCAGCGTTCGTGGAAGGAAACTGTCAGATCCTGCAGATGGTCGTAGAGGGACACCCGCATTCGGGTCTCAACAGTGGTGGCCGGGTTGATCACGAATTGCCGCCGCAGGGCTACCAGGCCGGCTTCAGCTATGCCCAGGCCCAGAATAACGAGGGAAGCGATCCAGACTGCGTCCGCACTCCCGCCGGGCCGGAGGGACTGGTTGATCAGCACCCGCAGCACCTGGGGGATGGCCAGAGCCACCAGGCTTGCCAGCAAGGCGGAAAGCAGGCCCAGGGCCAGCCGCGGAATAATCGGCTGAACGTGGGGGTAAAGGCGGCTGATGGAGGAGAAAAATGAGGTCTGCTGGGCCATGCCTGACTTCTTCACACGCGACGGCAGCGGGCCGGCGCAACTGGATGTAGTTTCCTGTAGCAACTACCCTAGGCCATTGCGTGAGCCGGTTCACATGGACACCGGCGGAGGGCAGGATTTCGTCCAGTAATTACGTTCCGCAATGCTCGGACGGTGCTTGGCCCGTCAGGGACATGTCCACCCGTGGCTGCTGAAAGTGGACATCAACCCCGCTGCCCCACCGGACATGTCCACTTCCGGGCGCGGAGAGCGGACACAATCCGCGCTTCCCTCGGCGCATGTCCACTCCTGCGCGCGAAGGGTGGACATATGCCCATTATGTCCAGCCGGGAAGGCTGCCGGCGGGCATGTCCACTGCGCGGCGGAGGCTCGGGCTCAGGGCTGCGCAGTAAGCGTCAGCAACACGGCTTCAGGCTTGCAGGCGATCCGGACCGGGGCAAAGCGCGAGGTGCCGATACCGCCGGAGACGTTTACCGGCGTCGTGCGTCCCTTGCTGTTCCAGTCATGCAGGCCCTTGGCGCGCCAGGTCGGGAGGTCGCAGTTGACGACGAGGGCACCGAACCCCGGCAGGCAGATCTGGCCGCCATGGGTATGCCCGGCCAGCAGGAGATCGGCGCCGTCCTCGGTGAAGTGGTCCAGGACGCGCTGGTATGGGGCGTGGATGACCGCGACCCGGAGGTGCGGTTTGGCATCCTGGCCCCTAGTGCCGCGGGGCCAGCCGGCGTACCGTTCAAGGCCCAGGTGCGGATCGTCGACGCCGGAGAAGTCAAGACGCAAGCCTTTGACCACCAGGGACTGGCAGCGGTTGGTCAAGTCCAGCCAGCCGCCCATCCCAAAGCCCGAACGCAGCCGTGGCCAATCCAGTTTGGTCGGCCCCTTGGGGCTCGAGGAGGGTCCCAGGAAATACGACGCCGGGTTCTTCAGCCGCGGGGCGAAGTAATCATTGGACCCCGGGACGAAGACTCCGGGAAACTTCAGCAGCGGACGCAGCGAGTCCAAAAGCGGGTCCACCGCGTTGACGTGGCTGAGGTTGTCGCCGGTGTTCACCACCAGGTCCGGTTCCAGGCCGGCCAGCGAGGACAGCCACGCTGCCTTGCGGTGCTGTCCGGGGACAAAGTGGATATCGCTCAGGTGCAGCACACGGATGGGACCGTACCCGGCCGGGAGGATCGGCAGGGTCTCTTCGCGCACAACAAACTGGTTCTTTTCCCAGAGCCCGTACCCGGCGGCGACGGCGCCGGTGGCGGCTCCGGTCGCGGCGGACACGGCCAGGCCGCGTCCGATGCGTCGGGCGCGGCCGGTTAACTGGTTTTGGGCCGTCACGGCTTGGGCGCGGCAGCGTTGCCCGGCTGCTCAGCGGGCGCCGACGGGGCGGGGGCCGCAGCCGGTGTGGACGGAGCCGGGGCAGGAGCGGGGGCAGACGGTGCCGGCGTCGACTGTGTGCTCGGCCGGGGCGCCGGTGCCGGGCCGGTCACCATGTTCGACGGCGGCGCCGTGAACGGGTTGGTGCCGTAGGCCGGGGCCACCTGGGTCATGTAGTTCGAGAACTGCGGACCCGCAATCATATACCCGTCGATTGCCTGGTAAAACTTGCCGTTGAACGTGAGGTTGCGTCCCGGCCGGTCCTGGCCGCCGAGTGCGTCTCCGAACCACGATGCCGTCGCCAGGCCGGAGGTGTAGCCGACCACCCAGGTGGAGTTGTTGGGGTCGTTGGTGCCGGTCTTGGCCGCGATCGGGAAGCTGGTCCGGGTGGAGATCCGGGGCTGGATCAGCGAGCCGGAGCCGCGGTTGAGGACTTCCTGCAGCGCGTAGCTCACGCCGCGGGCGACTTCCGGTTTGATCGCGTCGCGGCAGCTGGGGGCCTGTGCCGGCATGGCTGCACCGGTCGCGTCAGTTACCGACTCAATGGCGATCGGCTCGCAGTACTTGCCGTCGTTGGCGAAGGTCGCGAACGCGCTGGCCATGGTCAGCGGCGAGGTCTGGGTGGCGCCGATCAGGTTGGACAAGGTCGTCATGGGCACCGGCTCGTTGGTCTGGCCGGCGTGGATGCCGACGGCGTCGACGATCTTTTGGATCCCGCAGAGGTCCACCTGTGCCGCGGTTGCGAAGGTCATCGTGTTGATGGAGTTCGCCAGGCCGTCAACGACTGTCATGTTCTTGTAGTAGCCCTCTTCGGCGTTCTGCAGGTCATCGGCCGCGCCGAGTCCCTTTTCCGCCGTGTTGTAGGCCCCGTCCACCGGTGCGGGGCAGGTGTTCCGCCACCTGTAGTTCAACGGGTACCTGCGCACGGCGCCGTTGAGGACTGTGTTCATGGACCGGCCCTCGTCGAGCCATTCGGCGAAGGTGAACGGCTTCATCGTGGAACCGGGCTGGAAGCCGCCCAGTCCGCCGAGGTCGTTGCCCTTGGCGTCCTTCATGTCAACGTTGAAATTGATCACGTTGTTGAATTTGCCTTCGGCCTCCAGGAACTGGGTGTTCTGGGCCATGGAGATGATCTTGCCGGAACCGGGCTGCACGGAGACAAGGGAGGCGCCCCATTTATCCGGGTTCGCCCCGGCGGAGCCTTCAACCTGGGCCTGGGCCACGGCCTGGGCGTTGGGGTCAAGCGTCGTCTTAATGGTCAGGCCGCCGCGGAAGACCTTCCGGACCCGGGCATCGGCGTCGGCGCCGTAGGCCGGGTTGTTGAGCAGCAGGTGCAGCACGTAGTCGCAGAAATATGGGGCGGTCGCCGAATAGGCACAGCCCTGGCGCGCCGGCGTAACCTTCGTTTCCACCGGAGTGGCGACGGCGCTGTCGTAGGCCGCCTGCTGGATCTTGCCTTGCGTGAGCATCGCCTTGAGCACCAGGTCGCGGCGGACCTTAGCGTTCTCCGGGTTGGTAATCGGATCGTAGAACGACGGACTGTTAACCAGGCCGGCCAGCAGCGCAGCCTGCGGGAGGCTGAGGTCCTTGGCGGTGGTGCTGAAGAAGAACTTCGAAGCGGCTTCGATTCCGTAAGCATCCCGGTTGAAGAAGACGATGTTGAGGTAGCCCTCGAGGATCTGCTCCTTAGTGAGCTTCTTCTCCAGGGCGATGGCGAGCTTCATTTCCCGCAGTTTGTCACCGACGCCCTTGTTCACGCCGTTGAGGAGGACTTGGTCGCCCTTGCCCTCGGCCTCGAGGGAGGAGTTGATGACGTTGTTGACGTACTGCTGCGTGATGGTCGACGCGCCCTGCTTGTTGCCGCGCGCGGTGCTGACGAGGGCGCGCATGATGCCGGTGGTGTCCACGCCGCCGTGCTCGTAGAAACGGCTGTCCTCGATGGCGATGACTGCGTCCTTGACGAACGGCGACATCTGGTCGAGGGAAACTTTGGTGCGGTTTTCCGCGAAGAGGCTGGCGATCACACTGCCGTCGGAGGCCAGGATCGTCGTCGACTGGCTGGGCGGGTCCACCTGCAGTTCGGCCGGCAGGGTCTCGAAGAACTTGATCGATCCGCTGGCCGAACTGCCGGTAACGGCGGCCGCGGGGACTAGCAGTCCCGCCACCAGGACACCGCAAACGGCGCTCACGCCCAGGAAAAGAAGGATCTTTCCGAGGGTGGTGGCCGTGTCAAATAGAGGGTTCTTACCAGTCGCCATGTTTTCCACTTTACCGGCAAGGACTAGGCTTTAGCTCATGACCAAATGGGAGTACGCCACGATTCCGCTCATTATCCACGCCACGAAGCAGATTCTGGACCAGTGGGGTGACGACGGCTGGGAACTTGTCCAGGTAGTCCCGGGCCCCGAGGGCAACGGCCTGGTTGCGTACCTGAAGCGGGAGAAGCAGTAGCCATGAGCACCACACCATCCGCCGCTCCGGGCGCACCGGCGGTCTCCGGAACGCAGGCCCACAGCACCGCCGTCACCGGCGCGCCGTCCGCCGTCGAGCAGCGCCTTGCCGAGCTCGGGCTGACCCTGCCTGACGTGGCCGCCCCGGTGGCGGCCTACGTTCCTGCGGTGATCTCGGGCAACCACGTCTACACCTCCGGCCAGTTGCCGTTTATCGGCGGCAAACTGGAGGAGACCGGCAAGGTGTCCTCCGGTGCCGAAGGCGCCTCGGACGAGGCCACGGTTTCCCCGGAAGCTGCCAAGCAGTATGCCGCCGTGTGTGCAGTCAACGCACTCGCCGCCGTCAAAAGCGTCATCGGCGACCTTGACCGCATCACCCGGATTGTCAAAGTTGTCGGCTTCGTAGCCTCCGACCCGTCCTTTACGGGCCAGCCCGGCGTTATCAACGGCGCATCCGAACTCCTCGGCAAGGTCCTCGGCGACGCCGGCCAGCATGCAAGGTCCGCCGTCGGCGTTGCCGTCCTTCCGCTCGACTCGCCGGTAGAAGTCGAACTGATCGCTGAATTCGCGTAGAGGTCAGTTCCCTTGCCTCAGTTAGCCCGACGCCTCTTTGCCCTTCCCCCCGATCTTGAGGGGGCCGCCCGCAGCTGGATTGAACACGGCGAGCGGACCCCCCGTGCGCCGCGCTTTGCGTCCTCGGTGGTGCTGCTGCGTGATTCGCCCACCGGGCTGGAGACCTGGCTGGGTTACCGTCCCGGCTCGTCGCCGTTGGGTGTCCTCGCTTTCCCGGGCGGTTCGTTGGAGGCTTCCGACCACGACGCCGTCGGATGGCTTGGCCCCTCACCGCAGTATTGGGCAGACTTTATGGGGACAGCCGACGTCGGACTGGCGCGCCGCCACGTGGTGGGCGCCATCCGCGAACTGTTCGAGGAAACCGGCATCCTGCTGGCCGGGACCGACCTCTCCAGCACGGTGGAGGCGACGTCCACGGCAGAATGGATGCGGGCGCGCGTGGCGGTGGCGGAGCAGGAGAAATCCTTCACCGAGGTGCTCGCCAAACGGGGGCTCTCCGTGCGGACGGACCTGTTGAGGCCGCTGGTGAACTGGCTGAGTCCGGACTTCGCCCACCGCCGGTTCAACACCCGCTACTTTGCGGCCACTGTGCCGGTGAACCAGCAGCCGTCGTTGCTGGCGAGCAAGGGTGTCTGGGGCCGGTGGGTCTGCGTCCGGAAGGTCGTTGACGGACGGAACACCCCGGCACTCGGCGATGAGGTTGGGCAGGAGAACACAGCGGGGCGGACGCTCGGCCAGCTTCTGGTGCCCGGCTCGGAGATCATGCTGGAGAAGATGGCTGCCGCGAACGGCTGCATCGCGTACCTGAGCTACAAACGCAAGGCCCACGTCTACCAGCCGAAACTGATCGATGAAGACGGCCGGCTAATGCTCGAGGTCGAGGCGGCCAAAACCGTCGTCGGCGAACCCCAGCGCGAACGCTGACGCACCGCCCCACATCAACCCGGTGCTGCCACTGGACATGCTCAGCGGACACGCGGCCGGGCCACTGGACATGTCCTGCGCCAGCTCGGACCGTTGGGCATGGTGGTGTTGTGCGCAGTCTTGGCCGCCAGGGATGGGCATGTCCCGCGGGTGCGGCCGGGAATGGGCATCTCCCGCCGCGCAGATGGCCGTGCCCCCTTAACCGCCGAAGGCCGGCTCCGTTGTTACGGGCCGGCCTTCGGTGTGTTGCCAAACAGGCCTAACGGGAACGCTGGCGGAGGCGCTGCATGTCGAGGATCACAACGGCGCGGGCTTCCAGCCGCAGCCAGCCGCGCTGGACGAATTCCGCGAGGGCCTTGTTGACCGTTTCGCGGGACGCGCCGACCAGCTGCGCGAGCTCTTCCTGGGTGAGTTCGTGGGCCACCAGGACGCCGTCGGTCGCGGGGCGGCCAAAGCGGTCAGCGAGGTCCAGCAACGCCTTGGCGACGCGGCCCGGAACGTCAGAGAAGACCAGGTCGGAGAGGGAATCGTTAGTGCGGCGAAGGCGTCGGGCCAGGGCCTGCAGCAGCTGGGCCGAAACCTCCGGGCGGGTGCGAAGGAGGGCGTTGAGGCTCTCGTTTTTCAGCCCTGCCAGCCGCGTTTCCGAGACGGCCGTGGCTGTGGCGGTACGCGGGCTCGGATCGAACAGTGCCATTTCGCCGAAGAGCTCGCCCGGGCCGAGGATCGCGAGCAGTGACTCCCGGCCGTCCGGGGACGTGCGTCCGAGCTTAACCTTGCCGGAGACGATGAAGTAGAGCTGGTCGCCCTGGTCGCCTTCCCGGAATACCGAAGCTC
The DNA here is from genome assembly GCF_030063265.1 of Pseudarthrobacter sp. PH31-O2. Lineage (NCBI taxonomy): Bacteria > Bacillati > Actinomycetota > Actinomycetes > Micrococcales > Micrococcaceae > Pseudarthrobacter > Pseudarthrobacter sp. PH31-O2. The sequence goes on from NZ_JASIST010000009.1 coordinate 95,909, forward strand.
CGCGTGAGAGGTCCACCTCGGTGAGTTCGTCCGTCAGCAGACGGAACGCCTCGTCGTCGAGCGTGGCGAAAAGGGGGGCGCGGCGCAATACCTCGATATCCATAAAATCTCCTGACTAGGTGTGTCGGCTGGGGCGCTTCCGCTATTCTTTCAGAATTTTGGCGCGTCTGTGACGTAGTTGGCACTGAGACGCGCCAAATATCCGGCCGGAGGAAACCCGGAGCCCGCCAAAGGTCCGACAGGTGGTCGGTAAACTGTCAGCCCCCACCGGTAGAATTGGGGCTTACCTGCCTGTAAGGAGCGTCGGTGTTCGGCTTGACCATCTTGGACCTCGTATTGATCCTGACGCTGCTGTCCTACCTGTTCCACGGCCTGCGCAGCGGTTTCCTCGTCACTGTCGGCGGCATCGCCGGATTTGCTGCGGGCGCCGTGGCGGCGTTTGTGTCTGTCCCGATCGTCAGCGGTCTGGTGGCGGACAGCGGCTGGCGCCTCACGGCGATCATCGCCACCGCGGTGCTGCTGATGGTCCTGGGCCACGGGCTGGGCACCGCAATCGGCCGCCGGATCCGCAGCATCGTGCGGATCAGCCCGCTGCGCTCCGTCGACCGGTTGGCCGGCGGCGGCGTTAATGTGGTGGTCGCCGCCCTTGTGATGTCGATGCTGGCCTTCAGCATCGGTGCGCTCGGTGTTCCCTTTGTTTCCCAGCCGCTGGCCGAGTCCAAGGTGATCCGCTTCATCGACGGCGTGACCCCCGTGCCGGTAAAGACTTCGATGGCCCAGCTCCGCTCCGCTGTGATCGGCGAGGGCATTCCGACTCTTTTCGAGGGAATAGGCCAAGGCCAGCCGGTAGCTGTCCCGGATGCCAGCACCGATACTCCGGCCCTGAACAACGCGGCGGCCTCCGTGCTGAAGATCACGGGGACTGCCTACCAGTGCGGACAAAACCAGACCGGAACGGGCTTTGTGGTCTCGCCCGGCCGGGTGGTGACGAATGCCCATGTGGTGGCCGGCGTACCGGAACCGGTCGTTGAGATCCCCGGCGGCGGAGCGTTGCCCGGCCGTGTGGTGTACTTCGACAGCCGGCACGACCTCGCCGTGGTGGCCGTGGACGGACTGCGGTCGGCCGTGCTGCCCCTCGGCGCTGAACTGCCCGCCGGCAGCCCGGCCGCGTTTGCCGGGTACCCCCACGGCGGTCCGTTCCAGTCCAAACCCGCCACCGTACAGGACATTACGACGGTGCTGGTCCCGGACATCTACGGCAACAACCCCGTACCGGAAGACGTCTACCGGCTCGCCGGGGATGTCCAGCCGGGCAACTCGGGAGGCCCGCTGCTGACCACCGACGGCCGGGTCGCCGGGGTGATTTTTGCCAAGGCCACGGGGGATACCTCGCTCGGTTACGCCATCACAATGTCCGATCTGGGACCGGTTGCCGCCCAAGCTCCAGGTCTCGGCAGTGCCGTCTCGCCGGGCCAGTGCATCCAGAAATAGTGCGCTAGAGCCAGTCGAGGCTTTGGCCGTGCGGTCCGGTGATCGCCACCGGTGCACCATTGTGCAGCAGCAGGAACCGGCCGCGGAGCCGGGCCTCGTCCATCTCCGGGACCACGCTGGAACCATCCGCCTGGACGATGACGGTGTGGCCCTCGTTGGAGAGCCAGTGGCAGCCGCGTTCGGCGGTGAGCCGGGACATGGTGGCCCGGAACCGGTCGCGGGATTCCGCATCAAGGTAGGCCATCACCGCGCTGTGGAAGACCACAAGTGTGGCGTCCGACGGCGCCCGCGCCGCGAGGGCGAGGAGCTGGTCGTTGAGGTCCCCGGAGACCAGGAGGGGCGGGGCGGAGCGCGCGATGGCGATCGCCCGGCGCAGGCGCTCACGGCGGAAGTCCTGCTCGGGCCAGATCAGCGCCTCCAGCCACGCGACGTCCCCGGGATTCCTGACGTCCAGGGGATTAAGGTCGATCCCCGCCCGCCACACGACTTGCGGCAGGTCCGCCGGAAGCGGCGCCGGCCCGGTGACGGTGCATCCCAGAACGGGGTAGCTACCGGGCGTGGCGCCCGCCGGGGACAGCCGCACGACGCTGGCGCCGGCGTCGAACGCGTAACCGTAGCGGTCCGGATAAAGTGCGAGCCCGGCTGAGGCGCCGACTTCGATCAGCGCGAGCGGGCGCCCGTTGCCGGACGCGGCGGCCTGCGCCAGGGAAGGGAGCAAAGTGGCGCAACGCCCGGCCTCATTGGTTTGGGTTGCGCGGCTGAGCACTGTCCGCGAAACGTCACCCCAGCGGGCGTCCAGGAATGCCCGGAATTCCGGGTAGGGGCTGATCCGGGCGCCGAGGAACCGGGCCGCGGCCAGCATCAGCAGCGGCTGGCGCTTGTTGTACGGCCACTGATCGATCCGCCGAATCAGCTCCGGGTCCGCAGCGATGCCCACAGACCATTCGGCGTAGCACTCGGAATTGCCGGGCGCGTCCACGGTGCCGAAGTGCCGGTACCACTCCCCGGTGGGGGACTCCGCAGGATCCGGTTCCCGGCCGGCGGTGCCGACGGCGGCCATGCTCAGTTCCGGCCGGCCCGCAGCCCGGCGAGGTACTCGACGGCGAACCGGTAGCCCAATATCCCGGCGCCGGCGATCACGGCTGCGCTGATGCCCGAGAGGTACGAGTGGTGCCGGAATTCCTCGCGTGCGTGGACGTTCGTGATGTGGACCTCGACGGCGGGCAGCTGCACGGCGGAGATGGCGTCCCGGATCGCCACGGAGGTGTGGGTGTAGGCGCCGGCGTTGATGACAATGCCGACTGCCTTGCCGCGGGCGGCGTGGATGGCATCCACGAGTGCACCCTCATGGTTGGACTGGAAGCACTCGACGTCCAGGCCGTGCGCCGCGCCGGCGTCCTTGGCGAGCTGCTCGACGTCGGCCAGGGTTGCCGTGCCGTATTTCTCGGGCTCGCGGGTGCCGAGCAGGTTCAGGTTGGGCCCGTTAAGGACCAGGATGGTGCCGCGGCCGGCGCCGTCGGTGGTGGCTTCGCTCATGCCTGCCAATCTATCGCGTTGTACCGTGCAGAACGCTGATGTTGCCCGCGAAGTACCCAAACGCGGACAGTCCGGCGGCGCCCCGGGTCAGTGGGGTTGCGGGTCGGCGGCGCCCCGGGTCAGTGGGGTTGCGGGTCGGCGGCGCCCCGGGTCAGTGGGGTTGCGGCGAGCCGCTCTATCCGCCGCAGGGCCAGGGCGCAGACCGGGAGGTAGGCAGCTGCCCACCAGGGGACGGTGAAAGTGATGAGGGAGCCGCCGTCCTGCGGGATGACCCGGTGCCCGGTGGCCGGAATCCCCGCAACGGACCACGACCAGGACCGTCCGGCCTCAAAAGCTGTCACGGTGTACGGCAGCGCCGGACCCAGGACGGTTCGAACCTTTCCGCGGCTGCCGAGCCCAAGTGCCGTGGAAGCTGACCCGGCCGGGGCAGGCTCGACGGCTCTGACTGACGGTCCCCACTCCGGCCACTGCCTGATGTCCGTGAGCAGCGACCACACCACGTCCGGTGACGCTGCGACCCGGCGCGATACGGCCAACGTCACCTAGGCCGTCCGAGGACCGATAACGCGGCGCGGCGGCCGCTGACGAGCGCGCCGTTGATGGATGCCGCGTCCCGGTAGTCACCGCAGATGATCGGCCCGGCCAGGTCTTCCACCGGCCCCGGGGACCGCAGCGGCGGTGGTTGCAGCGGCAGGGCGCGGGGGACCTCGTGCCTTGCCACGAGCTCCCAGCCGGCCGTGGCGGAGCCGAAAATCTCGCCGGCATGGCGGCGGACGTCGTCGTCAGCCGGAACCGGGCGGCCCGGGCCGAACAGTGCTGATGTCTGGATCAGATGCCGACCGGCGGGTGCGTAGCTCGGCGCCGAGTTTGAAATGACGGCCGCGTTGACCAGCGGGCCGCCGGGGTTGCCGCGGCCGTCAACGCATAGCATGTTCACGTCGCTGGGTGCCGAGTCGGCGGCAAACCAGTGCGTGAGCACACCTTTCATGGTTGGCGCAGGGCTCCCCGCCAACCTGGCGGCGTCCACAGGATCGGTGGCAAGAACAACGTGGCGGGCCCGGATGGCCGAATCCGCGGCGGTGACCAGGGTTCCTTTCCCGTCCGGCGTGATCGACTCCACCCGGGTCGAGGTCCGTACCGGGACGCTCAGGGCGGCTGCCAACTGCCGCGGGAGCGCTTGCATACCGTCCCGCGGCAGTCCCGGCACCCCGGCAGCAAAGACCCGCAACAGTTCCAGGGCAAAGTCGTTGGAGGTGCTGCCCTCGTCCTCCAGCAGCACGCCGGCAAGGAATTTGTCCACCACCGTGCGCAGGCCGCCGGAGCATCCGGCCCGGTCCAGGGCTTCCCGCAGCGCAACATCCTTGCCCCGCCGCCGGGGACCGGAAAATGCCGGCGCCGCCCACCGCAGCAGTCCCGCGACGGAGCGGGGGCCAAGGAGGCCGCTGCGCAGGGTCTGGAGGAGCAGGCGGGGCTCGCGCACCGGGTGGGCCAGGACCGTCAATGAGTCCTGCCGGCGGACGCGGATGCCGGCACCGAAGGCCTGAAGGCCCAGCGCCTCGACATCGACCCAGCGCCGGACCGCCGGGTAGGCGGGATTCAGTACCTGAAAGCCACGGTCAACGAGGAACCCGTCGATCCGGTCCGTCCGGATTCTGCCGCCGACGTCATCGGCGGCTTCCCAGACCAGTACCCCGCGCCCGGCCGCCTCCAATTCTCGGGCGCACTGCAACCCGGCGAGGCCGGCGCCCACCACCAACACATCACACGAATCCGTCATCGCTGCACGTTCCGGCACCGCGCAGCCCCCGCCGGAGCCTTGCTCACTTTCTTAGTGACTGCGCGATCTGGGCCATCACGGTGTTGTCAGCCAGGGTGGTGGCGTCGCCGACTTCGCGGCCTTCCGCGACGTCCTTGAGCAGGCGGCGCATGATCTTCCCGGATCGGGTCTTGGGCAGCTCCGGCACCACCAGGATGGTCTTGGGTTTGGCAATCGGCCCGATCTCCTTGCTGACGTGGTTCCGGAGTTCCTGCACTATCGCGTCCCCGGTGTCCACGGCGTCCCCGCGCAGGATCACGAAAGCGACGACCGATTGGCCGGTGGTCTCGTCCGCTGCACCCACGACGGCGGCCTCCGCCACCGCAGGGTGGCTGACCAGCGCCGATTCGATCTCGGCGGTGGAGAGGCGGTGGCCGGAAATGTTCATCACGTCATCGACCCGGCCCAGCAGCCAGATGTCGCCGTCCTCGTCTTTCTTGGCCCCGTCGCCGGCGAAGTACATCGTCTCAAAACGCGACCAGTACGTTTCCTTGAAGCGCTCCGGGTCGCCCCAGATGCCGCGCAGCATGGCCGGCCACGGCTCGCGGATCACGAGGTAGCCGCCGGAGCCGTTGGGCACGGACTCGCCGGCCTCGTCCACGACGTCCACGGCGATGCCGGGCAGCGGGACCTGGGCGGAGCCGGGCTTGGTCGCTGTCACCCCCGGCAGCGGTGCGATCATCTGCGCGCCGGTTTCGGTCTGCCACCAGGTGTCCACGATCGGCGCCGGGTTTTCCTTGCGCTCACCGTTCTTGCCGGCGTTGGCACCGATGACCTCGCGGTACCACATCCACGCTTCGGGGTTGATGGGTTCACCGACGGAGCCCAGGACGCGGATCGAGGACAGGTCCGACTTGGCCGGGATCTCCTTGCCCCACTTCATGAAGGTCCGGATGGCGGTGGGGGCGGTGTAAAGGATGGAGACCTTGTACTTCTCCACGATCTCCCACCAGCGGCCCTGGTGCGGGGAGTCCGGGGTGCCTTCGTAGATGACCTGGGTGGCGCCGTTAATGAGCGGGGCGTAGGCGACGTAGGAGTGCCCGGTGATCCAGCCGACGTCGGCGGTGCACCAGTACACGTCGGTGTCGGGTTTGAGGTCGAAGACGGCTTTGTGGGTGTAGGCGCCCTGGGCGAGGTAGCCGCCGGTGGTGTGCAGGATGCCCTTGGGCTTGCCGGTGGTGCCAGAGGTGTAAAGGATAAACAGCGGGTGCTCGGAATCGTGCCCGACGGCGGTGTGCTCGGCGGAGGCTGTCCCGACCGTGTCGTCCCACCAGTGGTCCCGGCCCTCATGCCAATCGACGTCCTGGCCATTGCGCTTTACGACTATGACGTTTTGCACCGTGTGGCCGTTGCCGGATCCTTCGTGGGAGAGGGCTTCGTCGACGGCGGGTTTGAGGGCGCTGGGCTTGCCGCGGCGGTAGGTGCCGTCCGCAGTGACGACCAGTTTGGCTTCGGCGTCGTCAATCCTGGACCGGAGCGCCTCAGCGGAGAAGCCGCCGAACACCACCGAGTGGATGGCACCGATCCGGGCACAGGCCAACAGCGTAATGACGGCCTCGGGAATCATCGGCAGGTACACCGCGACGCGGTCACCCTTGGCGACGCCGAGGGATTCGAAGGCGTTGGCGGCCTTCTTGACCTCCTCGGTGAGCTGGGCGTACGTGTAGGTGCGGGTATCGCCGGGTTCGCCTTCGAAGTAGATCGCTACCCGGTCGCCGTGGCCGTTTTCAACGTGACGGTCCAGCGCGTTATAGGCCGCGTTGATCTCGCCGCCGACGAACCACTTGGCGAACGGCGGTGTGCTCCAGTCCAGGGCCTGGGTGAAGTCCTTGGACCAGGTCAGCAGCTCGCGGGCCTGCTTCGCCCAGAACGCGGGCCGGTCGGCGTCGGCCTCGGCGTAGTCAGCGGCGGTCACCACGGCATGCGCGGCAAATTCGGCGGAGGGGGCGAACTTACGGTTCTCCTGGGACAGGTTTTCGAAGGCATCGCCTTGCGGTACTTGCGTCGTCGTGGAGCCGGGGGTCTGCTGGGACATGGTGAACCTCATCATTCATCGATCCTTGCTGCGCGGCTCCGCCGTTCCGCCGCACTGCCGGGCCGCATACACGACGTCGGGTGGCGGCTGGTCACGGACGTGCCGCAGAGAGCTGTTCCGAAATACACCCTAACGCCTGCGCCGCTCCGGACGTGTGCCGCGTCACACGCTGAACCGTGAGCGGTGTTTGTTAAGCGCCGAATGGCGGGGAAGGCGACCGTTGGGACGGGGCTTCCGAGCCCGGTTCCGAAGCCCCGTCCGCGGCTCGTCAGCTAGTGATCGGCCGGACACTTGACTAGGCTGAGATGAAGTTGTGACATCCGATGGAGGCGACGGGACCGCTTGCGGTCCGTGCTCGGCCTGCCGTTAGGCGGCGCTGTCCAGGGCGCCGCCACGCTAAGGAGAACCGAATGAACGAGCAAACAAACAGCCAGCAAAAGCCGCCCGCCCAAGGCCAGGGCCACGGTGGCGGTGACCGCTCCGGCGGCTACGGCGAAGCACCCCGATTCACCGTGGACAAGGCAAACGGGAAAGTGGCGGGCAAGAAAAACACGGCGGTCCTCGGACCGTTCACAGTCCGTGATCTCACTGTTTTCGGCTCGACACTGGTTCTCTTTGTTGCCTCCCTGATCCCCATGTTTGCGGACCGCTACAACCTGTGGAACCTTGGCAGCCTGTTTTTCCTGGGGCTCGGAATCCTGCTGCCGGTGACTGTTGCCGCCCTGTTCGCGGCGCGCCGGCTCAGCCCGGAGTCGAAGATCCGGATCGGCTCCCTTTCGGTCGACCAGTTCGGTTCCGTGGTGGCATCTTTTGCTGTCGCGTTCTTCTTCCTCGCCGTCGCTGGCGACTACGTCCCCACCATGCTGCTGGCACTCGTGGGCGCCCTCGGGCTTTTCGTGGCCACAGTGCTGGGCCGGCTGCTTCCGGTCTTGGCCGGAGATTTCCTGGGCCGGGCAGAAGTGCCTGCCCACGTAGTGGCCCGCGAGTCAGCGGTCCCCTTCCGCAAGCCCCGGGCACCCAAGGAGCCCATGGCCCCCGGGCAAGCCACGGATGAGACGACGCCAAAAGCCAGCGGCGCCGGCGCTGTTGCCGGCTGGGCGAAGCGGATGACCTCCGGCGGGCAGTCTGCCGCCCCTGAGCCGGCCGCGGCGCCGGCCCCGGCTCAGGAGGCACCCGTGCAGTCTGCGATGAACGCCCCGCATGCCGGTTCCCCGGCAACCCAGGTCGCTGCTGTCGTGGCGGCGGCACCGTCGGCCACGGCGCAGACCCAAGCCGCCGGCGCTGTGCCCCGGGCCGCAACTTCCGCCGCCGGGGCCCAGGCCCCGGAAGCGCAAGCCGCGGACGCGCAGACCAGCGCACAGACCAGCGCGCAGACCAGCGCGCAGACCAGCGCGCCGGCCAGCGCGCCGGCCGCGGCTGAGGAAACCCGTCCCGCGGAGGTCCCCGCAGCATCCAGCGCCAGCATGCCCACCACAGTGAACCCGCAGGTGCGCCAGGCGGAGCCAATCGGAGCCACAGTCGACCCGGACAGCCGCCCCGAGGCCTACGGAGACCAGCCTGTCCATGAAGCATTCTGGTTTGCCGTTGCCCAGCCGCGTACTGCAGTGGACGAGCACAGCGGCGCAGCCGCTTTTGTGATTGAACCAGGCGGCTGGGTCCTCGCCCTGGAGGACCGGGGCGACGAATTCCTGGTCCAGCACACCGACGGCCGGGTCGGTCTGCTCCGCGACCTGAGCAACATCGAACGCGGTTAGCCAGCCCCGTGGCCACTGAGCCCAGCAACCGTTACGCCGGCGGCGTCGTGCCGGGCAACGGTGCCCACGCCAAGATCTCCACCAGCGCACGCCCGCGCGCGGCGGGGGAATCGCTGCTGGCGTTGAAGCGCCGCGCCCGGCGGATCAACAAGGCGCTGGCCGAACAGTACCCCTACGCCCACGCCGAACTCGACTTCCGCAATCCGTTTGAACTGGTCGTGGCCACGGTGCTGTCCGCTCAGACCACGGATGTCACGGTCAACCAGATCACGCCCCTGTTGTTCGCCCGTTACCCGGACGCGCGGAGCCTGGCAGAGGCGGACCCGGCCGAGCTGGAGGCCATCGTCAAACCCACCGGGTTCTTCCGTGCGAAGTCCCGGAACCTGATGGCGCTGGCCACCCGGCTCGTGGATGAGTACGACGGTGTGGTGCCCGGCCGGCTCGCGGACCTGGTGACGCTCCCCGGCGTCGGGCGGAAGACCGCGAACGTGGTGCTGGGTAACGCCTTTGGTATCCCGGGGATCACCGTGGACACGCACTTTGGCCGTCTCGCCAGGCGTTTCGGCTGGACCGAGTCCGATGACCCGGTACGGATCGAGTCCGATGTTGCGGAATTGTTCGAGCCCCGCGACTGGACGATGCTCTCGCACCGGGTCGTGTTCCACGGCCGGCGGGTGTGCCATTCCCGAAAACCGGCGTGCGGCGCCTGTGCTGCCGCGAACTGGTGTCCCAGCTATGGCATGGGGGAAACCGACCCCGAGAAAGCCCGGAAGCTGCTGAAGTACGAGCTGGCCCCTGGCCAGGAGGAGCTGCTCGCCAAGCTCCTGGCCGAGACGCACCGCGCCGCTGAAATCCGGATGGAATCCCAGAGGAAACCGCTGTGACCGCCCGCCAGGACCTGATTGATCTGGTGGCCGCTGTGGCGGCAGGGACGGCGCTGCCGCCCGATCCGCGCTGGCAGGAACTCGTTGTCGGCCCCGGCGATCGGGTACGCCGCGCGGCCGTGCTGATGCTTTTTGGCTCGCTGGACGAAGTCCCGGCCACCTCGGTCAAACTCCTGGCCCCGGCGGATCTGGATGTGCTCCTGCTGCAGCGTGCCCAGACCCTGGATGACCATCCGGGGCAGGTCGCTTTCCCCGGCGGCGGTATTGACCCCGGCGAGTCCGTCACCGCGGCCGCACTGCGGGAAGCCGAGGAAGAAACAGGACTGGATCCGGCCGGCGTCGAAGTCCTCGGCGTGATGCCCGAACTTGCCCTTCCCCGCGGTAATTTCCTGGTGACGCCGGTCTTGGGCTGGTGGGCTTCCCAGTCGCCAGTTCGGGTGGTGGACTACGGCGAGTCCGCCCAGGTATTCCGGGTTCCGGTCAGGGACCTGCTGGATCCGGACAACCGCGTGATGGCCACCGTGTCCCGGGCCGGGCAAACCTTCCAGAGTCCTGCCTTCACAGTCAACGATGTTGTGGTTTGGGGCTTCACCGGAATGATCCTCAACCAGCTCTTCGATCAGCTGGGGTGGGCGGTCCCCTGGGACAGCGACAGCCTGCTCAGCGTCGATGCGTGGAGCAGGCTTTACGGCTGAGGCAGTTCTTCCGCTTCGGTCGCCGGGCCGCGCCTGCTGGCCCGGGACCTGTCGACGATCAGCCCGGTCGCGGCGTTCTCCCGCACAGCGGTGATGCCCGCGGCGGCGCTCTTGACGGTGTTGAACAGCGGTGACACAGCGACCACCGTTCCGTCCGGGGCCGTCAGCTTGAAGAAATACTTCTTCCCGCTCGCCTCGGCGATCTCAAAAATTCCAGCCAAGGTGGCGCCTCCCCAAAAATATGCTCCATCGCACGGCCGGCGGATTGTCCGATCGGTTACCGGCCTCCTCCGAGGGTAGCCGCGTCCCCGAGTGCCCCACAACGCTACCGGCGGGTACTTTACGCAGGGTGACCCGGGCGGACTATTTGGCGTTGTCGTACGAGTCCACAACCGCGACGCTCACCGGGAATTCGACGGGTATCCGGCCGAAGAGCAGTTCCTTGGCGGTGTTCGCAGCCTCTTCGATAGCGCGGATGCAGTCGGCTACCGCGGCATCGGGGCAGTGGACCATCACCTCGTCGTGCAAAAAGAAGACCAGCTCCCCGGCGGGGCCACCGTCCGCGCGCATGGCGCGGAGCCGGCGTCGCAGTTCTGCCAGCCAGCAGGCAGCCCAGTCCGCCGCGGAGCCCTGCACGACAAAATTGCGGGTGAACCTTCCGCGTGAGCGGGCGATCGATTCGGCCCGGCGCTGCTCCTCGGCGCTGGTCGAATGCTGGCTTTGCCGCCAGCGCTCAGAGGGTGGCGGGCTGCTGCGGCCCAGACGGGAGGTGACAGTCCTGCCGGCTTCACCTTCGCGGGCGGCCTGCTCCACAAAGCCGACGGCCCGCGGATAGGTGCGGGTCAGCTGCGGCATCAGGCGCCCGGACTCACCGGTTGTGGCCCCGTAGATTGCGCCAAGCAACGCCACTTTGGCCTTGGCGCGGTCGCCGCCAAAACCCTGCGCAGCGATGCCGGCGTACAGGTCCTTGTCGCGCGCGGCCTCGGCCATCCTGGCATCCTGTGCCAGCGCCACGAGCACCCTGGGTTCAAGCTGGGAGGCATCGGCGACGATCAGTTTGCACCCGGGATCGGCATGGACGGCTCCCCGGATCTGGCGCGGAATCTGCAGCGCGCCGCCGCCGCGCGAAGCCCATCGGCCGGAGACCACCCCGCCTACGACGTACTCCGGCTGGAACCGGCCGTTCTTGACCCAGGCATCCAGCCAAGTCCAGCCGTTGGCGGCGTGCAGGCGGGAGAGTTTCTTGAACGCCAGCAGCGGCTCGATCGCCGGGTGCGTCAATTCCTGCAGTTCCCACTGCCTGGTGGTCTTTACCTCGATGCCGTTCCGGTGCAGTGCCCGCATAAGTTCCTGCGGGGAATCCGGATTGAGCGACGGGGAATTCAGCAGCAGCCGCAACTCTACGGCGAGCGACTCCAGCTTGGCCGGGCGGTGGCCCAGCGGGGGCCGGGGGCCGAGATAGTCCGCCAGGATCTGCTCGTGCAGTTCCGCACGCCACGGCACTCCGGTGTGCTGCATTTCCGCCGCGATCAAGGCGCCGGCGGACTCGGCGGCGAGCAACAGCTGGAGGCGCTGCTTGCGGTGGTCGGCGGGGCGTTCGACGCCGGTCCCGCCTACTTGGGCGAGCGCGTGCTGCTGGGCAGCGTATTCGGCGCGGAGCTCCTCGAGGCTATGGCGCGGCTTATGACGCACGCCGGGGTCATCGAACAAGGCACCTTGGTCGGCTGGCGGGGGCGGCGGCTGGAGCGCCCGCGGCAGCTCCAGCTCATCGTCCTGGGTCAACTTTTCGGCGTTCTGCGCATACCCGGTGTGGGCGGTGAACTCCGAATGCGCCAGGATCGCACCGCACAACGCGAGGTCGTAGCAACGTTCCAGTTCGACGCCGGCCGCCAGCAGAACGGGGTACCAGTCCTGTGTGCGGTGCCAGATCCAGCGTGGCCGCCGCTGTTCCAGTTCACCCACGACGCCGGCCAAGCCGGCGGCGCCGACGACCCGCGGTTCGGGTTTGTCCGGGTGCGGGGCGCCGTCCGCGGTGAGTTCCTGGAGGGCTGCGCCGTCAGCGTGGGCGGCAAGCAGCAGGTACATAGTCATAATTCTGCCCTGCCGGGCGCAGTCCCGTGTTCACTGAGCCGCAGAGCCCGGTTGTCCACATAGCAGCCGGGGCGGGTTACTGCGGCTCCGGGGGACCGGAAGAGTAGCCGCATGAGCAGGCACCAGCGATCACGTTCCGGCCGCGGGACCGAGGCCGGCGCGGCGGGGCCCGGGCGGTGGCTGCCCCGCGAGTCGTCGGAGACCGTGCTGGTCACCGGGTCCGAGATGCTGCGCGGTGAGGTGGAGCGCGTTGTGGCGGCCTCCGGCGGCCAGTTGCGGACGGTGCCGGACATCAGGGCGGCGGCACCCTTTTGGGACACGGCTGCGGTGGTGCTGTTCGGCAGCGACGTCCGGGAGTTGCCGCCGCGCGGACGGTCCCCGGCGGTGCTGGTTGGCCTCAGCGAGGATGGCGACAGCCTGTGGCAGCTCGCCGCCGCGCTCGGCGTCGAACGGGTCGCCGTGCTGCCCGATGCGGCGGCCTGGCTCGCCGAGTACCTGAGCCGGTCCCGCACCCCGGACCCGGGCGGGCTCGTCCTCGGGATCGTCGGGGGCTGTGGCGGCGGCGGCGCCAGCACGGCAGCGGTGTGGCTGGCGCATGCTGCGGCCCGGCAGGGTATCCGTGTCCTGCTCGTGGACGGCGACCCCTGGGGTGGCGGCCTGGAGCTGGCGCTCTCCGCCGAGGAAACACCGGGCCTGCGCTGGCCGGATCTGGCCGATGCCAGCGGCACGATCGATCCCGGACAGCTCGCCGATTCACTGCCCCAGGCGGGCGGATTCCACTTCCTTTCCTGGCCTGGGAACAGGGAAGGCCACAGCGGGGTGGACCAGGCCGTGGCGGCGGGCGTGCTGGACGGGGCCCGGCGCGGCTTCGAGCTCGTTGTGGTCGACGTCGGCCGGGGTGCCGAGACGCTGCGGACGTTCGCCTGGGACTGCGACCGGCTGATTGTGGTCCTGCCGGCGCTGCTGCGGGCGGCCGTGGCGACGGCCCGGCTGCTGCAGGAGCTTCCCGCAGTCGAGACGTCGCTGGTGGTGCGGGGAAAACCCGGGGCCTGCCTGGACGCGGAACTGATTGCAGAGTCCGTCGCGTTGCCCTTGGCCGGGATCATGCCGGACGTCAGAAAAGCCACGGCCGCCACGGAGCTCGGGCGGCTGCTGGACATCGGGCGGCAGCGAAACGTTCGAAGGTTTGCCGGCGCGGTCCTGGACTTCGCCACTGGAGGGGCCGGGTGAGTGCGCACTCGGCGGCCGGACCGCCGGACGTAACGGTCGGCTTTGGCGCCGCGAACTCCCGGCCCGCGGCCCGTGCCTTTGTTGATGCCCGGCTGTTGGAGTCCGTGCGTGAAACGGTAATGTCCGACGCCGGGCCGGTGACGCCGTCGCGCGTGGCGGCCGCCGTGCAGGCGAGCGGGCGACTGTTGGGGACCGCAGGTGCGCTGGCGGCGGTCGAGGGGATCAGCGCGGAACTCAATGGACTCGGGCCCCTGCAGGTGCTGGTCCGGGACCCGGCCGTGACAGATATCTTCGTCAACGGTCCGGGCTCCGTTTGGCTGGACCGAGGCGGCGGACTCGAAAGGGCGCCGGTCGCGTTCTCCAGCGAGGGACAGGTCAGGGCCCTCGCGGCGCGGCTGGTATCGGTGGGCGGGCGCCGTCTGGACGAGGGATCACCGTGCGTGGACGTCAGGCTCGACGGCGGCTTCAGGGTTCATGCCGTCCTGCCGCCGATTTCCACGACGGGGACACTGCTGAGCATCAGGATCAGGCGCGAGCAGGTCTTCTCGATGGCTGAACTGCGGCAGAACGGGATGTTCGGGTCATTGGTGCAGACCGTGCTCGAATGTATGGTGAAACGCCGCCTGAGCTTCCTGATCAGCGGCGCCACGGGCTCCGGGAAGACAACGCTCCTAGCCACCCTCCTGGGCCTGTGTCCCCCGGGCGAGCGGCTGGTCCTGATTGAGGACGCCGCAGAGCTCAACCCGCTCCACCCGCACGTCGTGTCGCTGGAGGCACGCCACGGCAACCTTGAAGGCGGCGGCGGCGTGGATTTGGGCGAGCTCGTTCGGCAGTCACTGCGGATGCGACCGGACCGCTTGGTGGTGGGGGAGTGCCGGGGAGCCGAGGTGCGTGAATTGCTGGCTGCGATGAACACCGGCCACACCGGCGGCGGAGGAACAATTCACGCGAACACCGCGGCCGGCGTTCCCGCGAGGTTGACAGCGTTGGGGGCGCTCGCCGGGATGTCCCAGGAGGCAGTGCGTCTGCAGGCAGCCAGCGCCATCGATGCCGTCATCCATCTGGAACGGCTGGGCAACGGGCGCAGCGTGTCTTGCATCGCGGTGATGGAAGACGGCCCGGCCGGCTTGGTGGTCGGCTCCGCGCTGGAGATTTTCGCCGGACGGCCCAGGCCTGGGCCGGGCTGGCCGCGGCTGTTGTTGCGCCTCGGATTGGATGCCGACGCAATCGAAACCGGCGGCTTTGACACCGGCAGCTTGGCAGGGCTGAATTCGGCGGGATCTGTCGGGACGGCCGAAAGCGTACTGGGCACCGGCACGGGCAGGGGGCCGGAGTGACAGCCGTCTTGGCTGGCGTGCTGGCCGCCGCGGTGTACCTGGCGGTTTCGGCGCGTCGAGCGCCGCGTCGACGTATTCGTGCCGCGTTGGCCGGGTCACAGGTTGCTCGCGCTGGCTCCGAAGCGGCCCCCAGCGCAGGACCCCGCTGGCGGCGCCGGTACGAGCCGACAACGCCGATGACTCTGCTCGTCCAGCAACTGGCGGCGTTGTTGAAGGGTGGACGTCCTCCCTCGCGGTTGTGGGAAGAGCTCTGGCTTCTGCTGGTGGGCGAAGCCGACGTATCCTCGGCCGGTGCCAGAACGCCGGTCCGGCCGTCCGGGCTGGCGCCAGGATCCGTGCGGATGCTGGCCGCAGCCCGCGCCGCGGCGATGCGGGGAGCTCCAGTCGGGGCAGCAATCCGCTCAGCCGTTGCGGCCACCTCCGCGGGTACCGGCGACGGGAGGACGTGGCGAGGACGTAACGGCCAGAGCGTACGCGAACGACGCGTCTGGTTTCAGCTGGCAGCGTGCCTTGACGCGGCCGAAGCCACAGGCTCCCCGCTGGCTGACGTGCTAACGCGTTTCGCCGCCCAGCTTGAAGCTGAAAACGACGCCGGTGCCGCCCGCCAGACGGCGTTGGCCGGGCCGCGCGCGACGGTGCGGTTGCTGACGTGGCTTCCGTTTCTCGGCCTTTGCTTAGGCTCGCTGCTGGGAGCGGATCCCGTCGGGGTGCTGCTGGGAACCCCGTTGGGCGCGGCGGTCCTCGCGACCGGGCTGACCCTCACCGCGGCCGGACGGATCTGGTCGGCGCGGCTGGTCCGTGCGGCTGAACGGCTGCGGCCGTGACAGTCGGCGCGCCCAGTCTTGCAGTGGTGGCATTTCTGGCCGCTGCTGCCGTTATGGTCCATGCCAACCGAAGCCTGCCCAGGCGGAGACTCCAGCGCCAGATGAAGCACGCGTCCGATGCCCGGAACCCGGGCCGCCCCCAAGACGGCACCGAAAAACCCGCGGAATCAGCCGGGCAGGGACTCGACGACGTGGCCATGATGCTGGAACTGATCGGCGCGATGCTCGAAGCGGGCGCCGGTCTCGGCCGCGCACTGGCGCTGCTGGCCGGATTGGCAACGCCGGAAATTCGTGATCCACTGCGCCCGGTCGTCGCCGCGCTCGCGATCGGCGCCGATTGGGATACGGCCTGGCGCAGTTCGGAGCTCCTGTCACCGGGACTTCTGGCCGTGCGTGATGCGCTGGGATTCGCCGCGCTCACCGGCGCCCCGTCCTCCGCCATCCTCTATGCCCAGGCCGCACGCATGCGGCGCGAACAGTTCCGAGCCGCAGAAAAACGGGCCGCCGCACTCGGGGTGAAGCTTGTTGTGCCGCTCGGGCTGTGTTCGCTGCCGGCCTTCATCTGCCTTGGCGTCATCCCGGTGCTGCTGTCGATGCTCCCAGGCTGACCCGGCGCCGGACCTCGGGGCATGCTTTAGCCTTCCTCCACTGCCCGCACCCGGTTGAGGTTTTCCACTTGGCGGGATGAGCCCCTTCCGCCTCCGCGTCCGGCCCGGAAGAGTCGAAGAACAACCGGCGGTCCCGCCGGAGCCAAGGAAAGGAAAGCTCATGTTACTTGAACACACTGCGTCCGCCGGCACCCGCAAAGCGCAGCAAATCAAGCGTGAATCGGAGGGCGCCGAGATCCACGAGATCTATCCGGGCGCCAGTATTGCTGCCCCGCGCCGGGCGCGGAGGCTGCGGAAGCTGTTCGGCTCCGAGGCGGGGATGGCAACGGCAGAATATGCGATTGCTACGCTCGCCGCCGTGGGGTTTGCCGGCATTCTCGTGTTTATTATGCGCAGTGACGAGGTGCGGGGTTTTCTGTTGAACCTCATCCGCACGGCGCTCGCCCTGCCATGAGCCGCCCGTGGCCGGCGGCGCGGATGACTCGGGCTGTGATGCCCGCACCTCCGGCCGGACACACACGCTGGACGGCGGCGGATGGCGTCACGTGCCGCGGTGCGGTGACTGCGGAATTCGCGGTGGCGCTACCCGCCGTAGTGCTCCTGCTGGCCCTCCTGCTGGCCGGTTCAGCGGCGGGTGTGACCCAACTGCGGCTGGAGGAAGCGGCCCGGGCCGGTGCCCGGGCGCTGGCCCGGGGTGAGGACGCCGCCAGCGTCGACGTGATCGTCCGCCGGCTCGCGGGCGCCTCAGCTGCGTCAGCGGTGGCGTCCGACGGCGAATGGCTCAGCGTCACGGTCTCCGGCAAGGTTCCGGGCGCCGTTGGCGCGCTGCTGCCGTGGACCCTCACGGCCCGCGCCTGGACCCGGGGTGAAACGTCCGCGCCGGGAGCTGCAGCCCAGGAGCCACGGCGGTGGATTCTTCCGCTGGAGAGTGTGGCAGTATGAACCGCGCGGACAGCCGGGGGATGCCGCCGGGCGGTCACCCGCCGGCCGTGCGGGACCCGGCGGGGGCCGGGCACAACGAGCGTGGTGCAGGCACAGTGCTGGCACTAGGACTGGGACTGCTGGTCATTCTCGCCGCCATCTCGCTCCTGTTGCTCGCACAGTCCGCAACGATGGGATCCAGGGCGGCTACTGCCGCCGATCTTGCGGCCCTCGCCGCCGCGGATACTGCCCGGGGCATTTCTCCGGGCGAACCCTGTGCCGTCGCCGCGGAAGTCGCACACCGCAATGGGGCCCGGGTCCTTAGCTGCGTGCAAGGCGGCGGGAACACGGTCCAGGTCCGCACCGAACTCGAGGTTCGTCTGCCGCTGGGAGTGGCCACCGGACTCGCCCGGGCGGGGCCACCCCCGTGAGCCGGGACCAGCCCGTGAGCCGGGGCCAGCCCCGTGAGCCGGGGCCACAGTGGCCGGACTACGCCTGCAGCGGCGTCGGGGAGTGGTCCGGCTGTCCTGCCTGCATCCGATCCGTCGCATCCTCGAGCAGCACGTCGATCAAGGTGACGGCGGCGTCCTTGTCGAGGGGATTGTTCTTGTTGCCGCACTTGGGCGACTGAACACACGACGGGCAGCCGGATTCGCATTCGCAGGCCTTGATCGCGTCGCGGGTGGCGGCGAGCCAGGTCCGGGCCTTGTCGTATCCGCGTTCCGCGAAGCCCGCACCGCCGGGGTGGCCGTCGTATACAAAGATGGTCGGCACCCCGGTGTCTGCGTGGATGGCCGTAGACACCCCGCCGATGTCCCAGCGGTCGCTGGAGGCAACCAGGGGCAGCAGCCCAATGGCGGCGTGTTCTGCAGCGTGCAGGGCGCCCGGGAACTGAGCCTCTATCAGCCCCGCGCCGGTCAGGGAGCGGTTGTCCATGACGAACCAGACTGCCTTGGTGAACAGGTCCCGGGCACCGAGCTGCAGTGGCTCCTCACCAAGGATTTCATTGGAAATCAGCGCCTTGCGCTGGAAGGAGACCACCTGTGTTGTCACTTTCACATCCCCGAAATGCACTGCCACATCGCCCCACTCGGTGGTGCGCTGTGTTTCGAGCACCTCGATCTGGGTCACGTCCCGGGCGGTGGTGTAATAGTCCGGGTTCGCCCGCCGGACCATCACGCAGTGGTCGTCCTCGTTCAGGTCTTCCACGACGTAGCTCTCGCCCTGGTGGACGTAGATGGCGCCGGTATGGGCCTGGTAGTGCGTCTGCGGCGAATCCATGGTCCCCAGCAGGGACCCGGTGTCCGCATCCACGATGCTTACCGGGCCGCCGCCGTCAGCCCTCAGGTTCACCATGCCGGCCGCGCTTTGCGGATGGGTCCAGAACCACCCCGCGGGACGGCGGCGCAGATAACCCCGGTCCACCAGCTGGTCCAGCAACTTCTCGGCTGTGGCACCAAACAGGCCCAGCTCGGCGTACCCCAGCGGCAGTTCGGCGGCGGCGGCGCACAGGTGCGGGCCCAAAACATAGGGATTGGAGGGATCAAAGACGGTGGCCTCGACCGAGGCGTCGAAGATCGCTTCGGGATGGTTGACCAGGTAAGTGTCCAGCGGGTCATCGCTCGCGACGAAGGCGGCGATGGCGTCCTGGCCGGCCCGGCCGGCCCGGCCGATCTGCTGGAACAAGGAGGCGCGGGTTCCCGGCCAGCCGGCAACTAGCACGGCATCGAGCCCGGAGATGTCGATGCCGAGTTCCAGTGCCGAGGTGCTGGAGACGCCCAGCAGCTCGCCGGACCGCAGTGATTTTTCCAGCGCCCGGCGCTCCTCCGGCAGGTACCCCGAGCGGTACGCGGCGACCCGGGGCGGCAGGCTGGGATCGACCTCGTCCAGCAGACGCTTGGTAATGCTGGCAATCGTTTCGGCCCCGCGCCGGGATTTAATGAACGCAATGGTCCGCACCCGCGAAGACACCAGATTGGCCAGCAGGTCAGCGGTTTCCGCCACGGCAGTGCGTCGCTCCTTGGCGCCGTTCTCGCCGCGGACTTCGGTCAGTGCGGGCTCCCAGAACGCGACGGTGGTGGCACCATGGGGTGACGAATCCTCGGACACGGCACGGACCGGAGCGCCGATGAGCCGGCCGAAGGAAGTCCCGGGCTCGGACGCCGTTGCGGAGGCGGCGATAAACACCGGCCCGGGTCCGTCGGGGCTGTAGTAGGCGCAGATACGGCGCAGCCGGCGCATCAGATTGGCCACGTGGGATCCAAAGACGCCGCGGTAGCTGTGGGCCTCGTCCACAATCACGTAGCGCAGCCGGCGGAAGAACCGTGCCCACCAGGCGTGGTTGGGGAGGATCCCGAAGTGCAGCATGTCCGGGTTGGCCAGGATGAAGTTCGCGTGGTCGCGGATCCAGCGTCGGGAGGCAGGGTCGGTGTCGCCGTCGTACGTCTCTGCCCGGACGGTGGGAATCTTCAGCGCCCGGATGGCAGCCAACTGGTCGGCAGCCAGAGCCTTGGTGGGGGAAAGATACAGTGTGACCGCGCCGTCGTCGTGGATCTTGCCCGGGTCGGCGAGGACCCGCAGTTCCGACCGGTGGATGGCATCTAGTGCCGGCAACTGGTAGGCCAGCGATTTGCCGGAGGCAGTGCCGGTCGCGATCACCACGTGTTCGCCGGCATGGGCGAGGTCGGCGGCCTGGATCTGGTGCCGGTAGGGCTCGTGAATGCCGAGCGAGCCATAGGCGTTTACCACGTCGGTGTGGGCCCAATCGGGCCACGGGGCATGCACGGCCTCGCGGGCGGCGATGGTACGCACATGGCGGAGCTGTTCCGGGTCCGGGCCGCGGCCCAGCAACGGAATCAGGGACTCATGCGGGTTCACTCAGCCATTCTTTCACCCGGCCTCAAATCGGCTTGGCGCGGGCGCTTCAGCTGCGCTTCAGCCGACCGACAAGTCGGCGCCTTCGTCCGAGGCGGACAGCATCAGGACCTGGCAGACCGGCGTCCAGCCGAGGTGCGAGTACAACTGCTGCCCGTCCAGCGATGCGAGCAACAATCCGGTTTGCACGTCGTGTTCGAAAGCCTGGGCGGCCAGGGCCCGCATGATGAAGCTGCCAAGACCCCGGCGCTGGTACCGAGGGTTGGTGACGATCTTGTCGAAGATTGCGGTGTGGTCCACAACGAACAGACGCCCGCTCGCGGCCACTTCATCACCGGCATAGACGACAGTATGGTGGACGCCGTCAGCCCGGGACGGTACCCAGCGAAGGTCATCATCCGGTAGCCATGGGTCCTCGGCGTCCTGGGTCTCCATGTCCACGATCATCATGCTCTGCGAGGCTGATGTGACGTTGAGGCCGTGTTCTTTCGCGAGACTGGTATACCTCGCCGGGTTATTGCTCAAGATGGTCAGGATCCGTGCGGGCACTTCCAGCGTGGCGGCGGCCAGCTGCGCAAACTCCGGATCCGAGGGATCATGGGCGAAATATTCCCACTCGGTGGTGGTGTCATCCCTGAAGGCTGCAGGAAACCTGCCCTCTCTGCGTGTCTCGTAACCCCGGCAGCCAGCCCAGCCTGCCACCCAGGTTTCCAGCAGATGGGTGGTGTCCTCAACCATGCGCTCAAGACTCATGTGATGAGCGTATTGCAGCCCTGCCGCAAGCAACAGGGTTCCGGTCCGGGAACCGGTCCAGCTGACCCAATTGTGACCGGCAGGGTTACCGGTCGGACGAAAGGGGCGGGTACGCACCGGTGTCCGGACGGCGGGTACGGGCGGCCAGCTTGCGGCGGAGCGGCTGGCACGGCTGACGGATCACCGGGCCTGACCCAGCCGGTACCCTTAAAATGTGGCTCTGAACAGAATTGTGCTTTTTTACGGCTTCACCCCGCTCCCGGACCCGGAGGCTGTCCGGCTCTGGCAGCGTGCCCTCTGCGAGAAACTTGGGCTCACGGGCCGCATCATCCTTTCCAAGGACGGCATCAACGCAACCGTCGGCGGTGAGATCGGCGCGGTCAAACAATACGTTAAAACCACGCGCGAATACCCGGGGTTCCATGGCGTCGACGTGAAATGGTCCGAGGGCGGCGCCGCGGATTTCCCCCGGCTCAGCGTCAAAGTCCGCGACGAGATTGTCTCCTTCGGCGCGCCCGGGGAGCTCAGGGTAGATGCCAGCGGTGTGGTCGGCGGCGGCACGCACCTCAAACCCGCGGAACTGCACGAGCTTGTGGAATCGAGGCGGGAGGCCGGCGAGGAGGTCGTCTTTTTTGATGGCCGCAACGGTTTCGAGGCCCAGATCGGCAAATTCAAGAACGCCGTCGTCCCGGATGTGGCCACTACCCACGACTTCATCAAAGAACTCGATTCGGGCAAGTATGACGGGCTTAAGGACAAGCCCGTGGTCACGTACTGCACCGGCGGCATCCGCTGCGAAGTCCTCTCCAGCCTGATGGTGAACCGTGGTTTCACAGAGGTCTACCAGCTCGACGGCGGGATTGTCCGATACGGCGAAACGTTCAAGGACGAAGGCCTCTGGGAGGGGTCCCTTTACGTGTTCGATAAGCGTATGCACCTTGAATTCAGTGCCGACGCCAAGACCATCGGCGAATGCGTCCGCTGTGCGGCGCCGACGAGCAAGTTTGAGAACTGCTCCAACGCGGCCTGCCGCACGTTGACGCTGTATTGCGCGGAGTGCGCTGCCAGCCCTGCAACGCTCCGGTGTCCGGACGGCTGCGCGGCCTAATTCCCGCGCTCCGCATACCAGACCCGCCGGGTCCTGCCGCTACGGCGCGGGTGTCAGCTGGTAGGCGTAAAGGAGCGGAGCGTCGACGCTGGACGTGCTGATCTGCACCGTTCCGGCGGCCGGGACTTTGATCCGTGACGTCTCGCGGCTGCCGTTGCAGGCGGCCCCGGCCTCGGTCAGCCTGGCGCCGTCCAGGGAGACTTCGAAGAAGGCCTTGCCGCCGCCGTCGCAGCTTATGGTCAGCACGTAGTTTCCCGCGCCGATCCCGGTGGCGGATTTGACGATCGGATCCCGCTTGAGGATTTTCCCGGCGTCGTCGAGCACAATTCCGCCAGCAGCGGGAAGGGCCGTGGCCTTCCAGGCGGTCACGTCGGTTGATTCGACGGAGCCCGCTGCGGAACATGCTGTCGCGGCCAGGACGACGGCGGCACCTGCCGCGGCGCCGAGGGCACCACGCCGAAGGGATCGGGCGGGCCGCACGCGGGTCAGGGAACGCCGGAGGCCAGGAATATGAAGGAACATTCCTCAAACTTACCGCCGTTGACGCCGGCACCGGATTCCGCATCGACCCGGTGGCCGCCAGCGCTTGGCCCGCCGCAGCACATCGCCAGGATCGCCGGGACCACCAGTCGGACGCTGCGTCACTATGACGACCTCGGACTGCTTAAACCCAGCAGGACGGGTAACAACGGCTACCGATTCTACGACCAGGCTTCCCTGCTCCGGCTGCGGCGGATCCTGTTGCTGCGGGCCTCGGGCTTGGGCTTCCGGCCATCGCCGAGGTCCCCGGCCACGAGCCCGATGCCGAAAAGGCGCTCGACCGGCACCTGGACTGGCTGCGGCAGGAACAGCAGAGGCTGGCCCGCCAGATCAGCTCGGTCCGGCGCACGATTGCAGAGCTGAAAGCAGGAGGAGAGATTATGGCAGCGACGATGTTTGACGGGTTTGACCACACCAAGTTCCAGGATGAGGTGGAGCAGCGCTGGGGCGCGGAGACGTACGCGACGAGTGACGCCTGGTGGCGGGGGATGAGCCAGGCCGAGAAAGACGCCTGGAAGCAGCATTCCCGGCAGTTGGGCAACGACTGGATTGCGGCAGCGGAGTCGGGTATCCCGGCCGACGGCAGCGAGGCGCAGGAGCTGGCCCGCCGGCAGGTCGAATGGCTTGCCGGCATTCCCGGAACACCCGCAGCACCCGGAACACCCGGAACACCCGCAGCACCCGGAACACCCGCAGCACCGTCCGCCGGCGGCGGCGTCAAAGGCTACGTCACCGGTCTGGCCGAGATGTACGTTGCCGATCCCCGCTTCGCCGCGAATTACGGCGGCGAAGCGGGGGCATCCTTTGTCCGTGACGCCTTCCGCATCCACGCCGGCAAACACTTCTAGGATAGACACCGCCGGGCCGGGACTAAACTTGTCCGGTGACTCCTTCAACGCACTTCACGGCCGGCACCACCCCCGACGCCCCGCGCAGCGATCTGCCCGGCCTGCTCGATTCGCTGGCCGCGGACCTGCGCCGCATCGGCTACACCGTTGACGGAGTGGCAGAACTTCTCGGCGCCGCAGCGCACGGCGCCCTAAGCCGTGACCAACTCGTTCCGGCGCTGATCAGCACGGAAAAGGCCCGCTCGGGGGAGGGAACGACGGGGGCACTCGCCGCCGTCGTCCGGTTCTGGCTGCTGGCCGAACCGCAGACCGGTGCCACACTCGATGCCGCGCTGCCCGGCATCCGCACAGCAGGCCTGCTGGAGCTCGGTCTCGTGGAGCCTTCCGAGGGTGGCCTGATACGGGCGAAAGTCGATCTCCGGCCGTACGGCTGGGACGGAACCCCGGGGGAGGACTCCGATGGCCGCGGCGGGGCGGAGCTCTGGGTGGCCAGCGACCTCGCCGCCCACCAGCAACCCGGTGTGCTCCGCCGCGACCATGTGCTCGGAATCGGGCAGGCATCCACTACCCTCGTGCAGGTTACCGCCCGGCGGCATGTGGCCCGGGCCCTGGACCTCGGGACCGGCTGCGGTATCCAGACGTTCCACTTGCTGCACCACGCCGACCACGTGACTGCTACCGACATTTCCGCACGGGCCCTTGCCTTCACCCGCTTCAACCTGCTGCTCAACGCCGGTGGGCTGCACCTTGACCCCCTCGACCTGGAAGCCCGGGTGAGCCTGCGCCAGGGCTCGCTGCTCGATCCGGTGGCGGGCGAGGAGTTTGAGCTGGTGGTCTCCAACCCGCCGTTTGTGATCACGCCGCGAAGCTCGGGGGAGGCCGCCGCAGACCAGTTCACCTATCGCGACGGCGGCCTGCCGGGCGATGACATCGTCGCCGGGCTGGTCCGGGACCTTCCGTCGGTCCTGACGCCCGGC
The DNA here is from genome assembly GCF_030063265.1 of Pseudarthrobacter sp. PH31-O2. Taxonomy (NCBI): domain Bacteria; kingdom Bacillati; phylum Actinomycetota; class Actinomycetes; order Micrococcales; family Micrococcaceae; genus Pseudarthrobacter; species Pseudarthrobacter sp. PH31-O2. The sequence goes on from NZ_JASIST010000009.1 coordinate 120,231, forward strand.
GGGACGGCCCAGTTGCTGGGAAACTGGGAAATCCCGGCCGGGGCCGAGTGGGCCGAACGGCCGCAGGGCTGGGCCGGACCGGATGCGGACGTCTGGTTCATCCAGCGTGAGCAGGTCAGTCCGGAACAGTACGCAGAAACCTGGCTGCAGGACGCCTCCTCGGTGCGTGACCGGCTGCTCTACCAGGATTCCTACGCCGCCTACCTTAACGACTTCGCTGCCCGCGACGTTGATGCCATCGGTTTCGGGATGATCTGGCTGCGGCGCCCCGCCGGAGGTTCCCCGGTACTGAGGCGCTTCGAGGAGATCACCTATCCGATTGAGCAGCCCGTTGGTCCGTACCTCGGTGCGGCCGTGGAACGCGCAGACTGGCTGGCGGCCCACGAGTTGGCCGCCACGCACCTGTTGGTGGCGGAGGACGTTACCGAGGAGCGGCACCAGCGCCCCGGCGCCGAACACCCCGGCGTAATCCTGCTGCGCCAGGGTGCCGGCTTGCGCCGCACCAACCTGCTCAGCACCGAGCTCGCCGGTTTTGTCTCAGCCTGCGACGGGGATCTGTCCGTCAGCCAGATCATCGGCGCCCTTGAGGCGCTGCTTGGCGGCGGCGAGGGGTGGGACAGCCGGGCCTTCGACGCCGGGCTCCGCGCCGAAGTGGCGAATCTGGTCCGGGACGGCTTCCTGCTTCCGGCCTGACGCGGCCGGAGCGATTGGCGCGGCGTCGCTGCCGAAGCGCGGCAAGACATATGCGGCGACTGCCAGCCCGGCCAGCACCCCGCAGGCGCCGGCGACGAGGAAGCTCGCCCGGATGGGGAACAACGCGCCGAGCAGCCCGCCCAGCGCCAGCGCCCCGATGGAGACGGCCCGGGTCAGTCCGCCGATGACCGCCATCGCCTGGCCCCGGCCGCTTTCGGCGACCCGCAGGATCACAATCGCCCCGAAACACGCGTTCAGCGCACCACAGGCCGCCCCCATCGCGGTGTAGGCGGCAAAAAGCAGTTCCAGGCTGGGCACCAGCGCCATGATTCCCAGGAAGGCGGAGGTCAGGGCCATCGAGACCAGCAGTGCGCGCAGGCGGGTTGCGGCGGTCTTGATGCGGCTGGCAAGCACCGCCCCGGAGGCCATCCCGAGTCCGAAGAACGCGACCAGCAGCCCGTACTGCGTTTCGGTGGCGCCGAACTCGTCACGGGCGAGAAAAACTTCAAGGACATTGGTCGCCTCACCGACCGCAATGAAGAACAGCACACCCAGGATCAGGGACCAGACCAGGCCGTCCCGCCGGATTCGGCGCAGGCCGTCCAGCAAAGCGGGGTTCGTCTTGCCCGCCCGCTCGGCGGCCGTGCCCCGGCGCGTCCGGATGAGCAGGGCGCCGGCGCCCATCGCCAGGTAGCACCCGCTGGCCACGGCAAAGACGAGGCCGGATCCGCCCCAGCCGCTGAGCAGGCCTCCCGCTGCCGGTCCCGCCATGCTGGCGATCATAATGGTTGCCTGCATGGTGCCTAGAGCCCGGGGGGTCCGGTCTTCACCGACGAGCCGGGGCAGCAGGGCCTGCCAGGTAGGGCCGGCCACAGCCTGCGCGGCGTCGAGGAGGAAGGTCATCGCGAAGAGGGCCGGAAGGTAATTTTCCACGTACTGCAGGCTCAGCCCCATGCCTGCGACAGCCGCGGCACTGACCACGGCGGACGCCGTCGCCAACGTCCGGGAATCACGCGTGTCCGCCAACCGGCCGGCCCACGGGGCGAGCAGCGCCAGCGGGAGCGCGGAGCAGAACAGGTAGGCTGCCACCAGCCAGGGCCCTGCCACGGCGGTCTGGCCGGTCGCGGCCAGGTTCTGCAGGTGCAGCATCACGCTGATGATGACGGCGCCCGCGCCGGCCGTGGCGACAAAGCGGGAGCCGCTGGCAAGGACGAAATCGCGGTTCCGCCAGAGCGGCTGCGCAGCACGGGACGCACCCGGCGGGGTCTGAAGGGCCTGTTTCATTAATAGAAAAATACCCGCGGGGGATTAGCATGTCAAGCATTTCTTTCATAGTTTGGCCGTGCTCGGTAGACTGGTGGAGTGAATGCAGAAACCCCCATTGCTGACTCACCGGTCCCTGCGGGCACAACGCGCCGGCAACGCCCGGAGAAGAACGTCGAGATCACCGACCCTAAGGCGATCCGGGCGCTGGCCCATGCGGCCCGGCTGGAGGTCATTTCCGAACTGTATGCAACCCAGGTCAGCCGGACGGCCACGGAACTCGCCGCCCAGACGGGGCTCACGCCGAGCGCGATGAGCTACCACCTGCGTGCCCTGCAGAAATGGGGGATTGTGGTGCCCGCCGCCACCGCCGGCGATGCGCGTGAGCGCCGCTGGCAAGCCGCGGGGACCGACTTCACCATCAATTCAGGCGGCGGAGTAGCGAGCCCCGAGTTCGCCGTGCTGGACCTTGAACTGGACGCTTACCGGCGTCGGGTTAAGGCCTATGCCGGCACCCGGGACGAGCAGCGCCGGCGCGGCGACCCCGTGGACGGAGCCTCTTCGGTGGTGCTGGCCAGCAATCTGCTCTACCTGACGACTGACCAGCGTGCGGAGCTTAACAGCCGGCTTTTTCAGCTGCTGCGCGACTATGAGCTTGAGGACCCGGACCAGGTCCCCGAAGGGGCGGAACGGATGGCGACCATGTGGTCGATGATCCCGGATGACCGGGGCCGGCCTCCGCAACGGGCCACGCAGAGTCCTGGCTGAAGGCGTTGCCGGGCCGGGGCTGCTGCGCCCCGCCGCGCGTTGCCGGGCCGGGGCTGCTGCGCCCCGCCGCGCGTTGCCGGGCCCAGGTTCATGACGCCCGGAAGTCGTGCCGGCATGCCCGCCATTTCGGGCCGAATGCGCGGGAATCCGCAAAATATGGTGAACTAGGCGGGTATGGGCGCATCTGCCCGAGCAACCTTTTTCTGTAGGAGCACAGTGCCAAGCAAGGCCAAAACCGGCAAGAAACTCGTGATTGTGGAGTCTCCCGCCAAGAGCAAGACCATCGCCAAGTACCTCGGCGAGGGCTTCATCGTCGAGGCCTCCGTTGGTCACATCCGGGACCTCCCGCAGCCCTCGGAATTGCCCGCGGAACTGAAGAAGACCTCGGTGGGGAAGTTCGCCGTCGACATTGATAACGACTTCAAGCCGTACTACGTGGTCTCCCCGGACAAGAAGAAGAAAGTCGCGGAACTCAAGGCCCAGCTTAAGGACGCCGACGCTCTTTACCTCGCAACCGACGGGGACCGCGAGGGCGAGGCCATCGCGTGGCACCTGCTGGAGGTCCTCAAGCCCAAGGTTCCGGTCTACCGCATGACCTTCGGCGAAATTACCAAGGAAGCCATCCACCGGGCGATGGACAACCTGCGCGATGTCGACCAGGACCTCGTGGACGCGCAGGAGACCCGGCGTGTGCTGGACCGTCTCTACGGCTATGAGATCTCCCCGGTGCTCTGGCGCAAAGTGGCCCGCGGGCTCTCCGCCGGCCGGGTGCAGTCGGTTGTAACCCGCATGGTGGTGGCGCGGGAGCGTGAGCGGATGGCTTTTACAGCCGCCTCGTACTGGGACCTGACCGGCCAGTTCGGCGCAGGGTCCGGTTCGTTCAAAGCCAAACTGGCCCTCGTCGACGGCGCCAAGGTCGCCAGCGGCCGCGACTTCAACGACAGCGGCGAGCTCACCTCCCGCAACGCCGTGCACCTCAATGAGGAGCTGGCCAGATCCCTGGCCGCGGGACTGCAGGGCGCCGACTTCCGCGTCCGCTCCGTCGATACCAAGCCGTACACCCGCCGGCCGGCCGCGCCGTTCACCACGTCCACATTGCAGCAGGAGGCGGGCCGCAAGCTGCGCTTCTCCTCGAAAAGCACCATGCAGGTGGCCCAGCGGCTCTACGAAAACGGCTACATCACCTATATGCGCACGGACTCCTCCGCGCTGAGCAACGAGGCCGTCACGGCCGCAAGGCGCCAGGCCTCCGAACTGTACGGTGCTGAATACGTCCCGGCTTCGCCGCGCGTCTACAGCGGCAAGGCGGCCAACGCGCAGGAAGCCCACGAGGCCATCCGGCCCGCCGGTGACTCCTTCCGTACGCCGGCCCAGGTGGCCAAGCAGCTTTCCGGCGACGAATTCCGCCTCTACGAACTGATCTGGAAGCGCACCGTCGCCTCGCAGATGGCCGATGCCAAGGGCTCCACCGCCACGATCCGCCTTGGTGCGGTGACCTCCGGTGGTGCAGCCGAACGCCGCGACGCCGAGTTCTCGGCCTCCGGCACCGTGATCACCTTCCCCGGTTTCCTTGCCGCGTACGAAGAAGGCAAGGATGAAAGCCGGGGCGACGAGGACTCCGAGGAAGCCCGACGGTTGCCCAACGTGGCCAAGGACGACGCGCTCACGGCATCGGATATCGTCGCCGTCGGACATGAGACGTCGCCGCCGCCCCGCTTTACTGAAGCGTCCCTGACCGCCGAGCTGGAAAAGAAGGGCATTGGCCGCCCGTCCACCTACGCCTCGACGATCTCCACCATCCAGGACCGCGGCTACGTCCGGAAGCAGGGGTCCGCGCTGGTCCCGAGCTGGATCGCGTTCTCCGTGGTCCGGCTGCTCGAGCAGCACTTCCACGACTACGTGGACTACGAATTCACCGCCGACATGGAAGCGGACTTGGACAAGATTGCCAACGGCCAGGCGGCGGGTCCGGCCTGGCTCAAGCACTTCTATTTCGGCGAGGATTCCGATCCCGGCCTGCTGAGCATCGTCAACAACCTTGGCGAGATTGACGCGAGGGACATCAACTCGATTCCGATCACCGACGCCATCACGCTCCGGGTCGGAAAATTCGGCCCGTATTTGGAAAGCTCCGTTCCAATGGTCGATCCGAAGACCGGCGAAGTGGTTGATGCGGCCCGCGCCAACGTCCCCGAGGACCTGGCACCGGACGAGCTCACCGCGGCCAAGGCGGTCGAGCTGATGGAAACCGCTGCCCCCGAAGAGCGGGTGCTCGGCGCGGACCCGCATACCGGACACACCGTCGTCGCGAAAAATGGCCGCTACGGCGCCTACGTCACCGAGATCATCCCGGAGATGACCGAGGAGCAGCTCGCCAACCAGCCGGTCGAGTATTACAAAAACGGAAAGCCGAAGCCCGCGAAGAAGCCCGTAAAGGCCAAACCCCGCACCGGGTCGCTGTTCGCATCGATGAGCGTCGAATCCATCAGCCTGGCCGACGCCCTGGAGCTTATGAGCTTGCCCCGGGTCCTCGGACAGGACGCCGAAGGCAACCCGATCACGGTGCAGAACGGCCGCTTTGGCCCGTATTTGAAAAAGGGCACAGACTCCCGGTCCATCGGCTCGGAGGAGGAAATCTTCACCATCACCCTCGAGCAGGCCCTGGAGATCTACTCCCAGCCGAAGCAGCGAGGCGCCCGGGCAGCCGTGCCGCCGCTGGCAGAGTTCGGTCCGGACCCGGTCTCGGAGAAGAACATCGTGGTGAAGGAAGGCCGCTTCGGCCCCTACATCACCGACGGAGTCACCAATATCACAGTTCCCCGCTCCACCTCGGTGGAGGAGCTTACCCGCGAACAGGCTGTCGAACTGCTCGCGGACAAGCGGGCCAGGGGGCCGGTCAAGCGCACGACGGCGGCTCGCAAGGCTCCGGCCCGCAAAGCCGCAGCCAAGAAGTAGCCTGCCTCGCGGGTTCCGTCCCGGCTCGACGTGTCAAAACGTCGGCGGCGGACGGGGGCCGCGAGCGGTTGTCCACATGGCCGGCGGGAGGGGTGCCCGGGCCCTGGTAACCGCGAAATGCTGGGCGGCATGGGACCCTCCGAGCCATACCCGACCGACCAGCTTGCCGTGGCTATGGGCCAGCGGGCACCTAACGCAGGCCCAGGCCGGCCAGCGCCCACCGGACCACCAGCACCGGCGGGCGCGCCCGCCCTGCGGGCCGGGGTACTGCCGGTGGGCAGGCTGTGGCGCACCGAGGAACTGCGGGACCATGGAATTTCTGCCCGCCGGGTGCGGCAGTTATTGGAGCAGGGTGCCATTCTCCGGGTCCGTCGGGGGTGCTATGTCCTGGGCAGCTTCTGGTCCTCCCTGGACCGGGACGGGATTTCCCGGACCAGGATCGACGCCTACGCACACAGGACGCTGACAACCTCCACCGGCAGCTTTGTTTTCAGCCATACGACGGCAGCCAGGCTCCACGGCCTGTTTCTCTGGCAGGTGGACGATACGATCCACCTCACGGTGCCGTTCCTGCCTTCGTCCGGTGGCCACGCGGGCGACGTCATTGCGCACACTCGTCCGGTGCCGGCAGAAGATGTCACGGAAATCCAAGGCTACCGGGTGACATCCCTCGCGCGCACCGCACTCGAGTGCTGCCTGATCCTCAACTTCCGCCAGGGCCTGATTCTTATGGATCATGCCCTTCGGCTTGGTCTCGACCCCGGGGAGCTGGAGCGCCAGGCGGGCCAGCTCCGCCGGGTCCCCGGGATCGGTTCGCTTCGGAAGGTGCTCGCTTGTGCGGACGCCCGGTCCGAGTCGCCCGGTGAGACCCTCACCCGGGACCTGATTCGACGGCTGCGGTTGCCCGCACCCGTGCTGCAGTTCGACGTCCGGACCAGGTTGGGTCTGTTCCGGACGGATTGTGCATGGCCGGACCGGCGGGTGGCACTGGAATTTGATGGCCGGCGGAAATACTTTGATTACGCGCCCACGGCGGAGGCAGTCTTCCAGGAGCGGCGCCGAGAAAAGGCCTTGATGGAACTCGGGTGGAAGGTGGTCCGGGTCGAGTGGCGGGACCTGTTCCGCGAAAGCGAGTTCAAAACCAGGCTGCTCCGGGCCCTGGACTCGTGAAGTGCTCGCGGGTTCAGTCCGTGCTCGCGGTGTCAAAACGTCGACGGCGGACGGAACCCGCGAGTCACACTCGCGTTTGCGGACCGGGGCGCAACGTGATCGAGTAGGAGTATGACTGAACAGCCCGATCACTTGGACCTCCAGCCGCTCAACGACCTCGAAGAGAAGCTTGCCCGGGGCGAACAGCCGGACGCCAACCCCGTTGACGTCATTCTGGCTTTCCTCAACAACGAGGTCTACATCGTCAGCTCCGAGGCGCTCGAAGGGGCCGACGCCAAGGTTGAGCCGCTGGTGCTTGCCAACTCCGCCGGAAGCCCCGTCCTGGCGGTGTTCTCGCACCCCAGCCGCGTCTCCGAGCAGTACCTGACTGCCGCACCCAACGTCCTTGGCACCCAAGGCGCCGCGATCCTCGGAAACCTTGGCGAGGATCTTGGGATGGTCATAAACCCCGGTGCTGCCTTCGGCTTTGAGATCGACCCGGAAGGCGTAGCCAACATCCGACGCGACTTCAAGCCCGCCGACGAGCCGGACGAGGCCACCGGCCGGGACCACCAGCCGTAACCAGGGCCCGGCCGCTGCCGGCCCGTTAGGCGGGCGGCGCTCCCCGGGGAATAATGGCCCTATGCGTCTAGGCGTCCTCGATATTGGCTCAAACACTGTCCACCTCCTGCTTGTGGATGCCCACCCGGGGGCGCGTCCGGTGCCGTTCGCCTCGCATAAGCGCCCCCTGTCCCTCGTGCAGTTTCTCGAGCCCGACGGCAGTATCAACGACGCCGGCCAGCGTGAGCTGATCGAGTTCGTCCTCGAGGCGTGGGAATTCGCGGCCAAGCACAAGGCCGAAGACTTGCTGGCGTTCTGTACCTCCGCCATCCGCGAGGCTGCCAACGGGTCCGCAGTGCTGGCCCGGGTCAAGCATGAGACCACCGTGACGCTGCGGGAACTGACCGGCAGCGAAGAGGCCTCCATGACTTTCTTCGCCGTGCGCCGCTGGTACGGCTGGGGCGCCGGACCCGTGCTGAACCTGGACATCGGCGGCGGTTCTTTCGAGATGGCCTACGGCGAGGACGAGCTCCCAGAATATGCGACGTCGGTCCCGCTTGGTGCGAGCCGACTGACCCGGGACTGGCTGGAACAGGACCCGCCCTCGGCCAAGAGCGTGAAGGAGCTTCGCCGCTACATCCGGGCCACACTCAAGCCGGTGGTGCGCGACTTCGCAAAGCTGGGCAAGGCCAACCATGTCGCTGGCACCTCCAAGACGTTCCGCTCGCTGGCCCGGATCGCCGGGGCGGCGCCCAGTGGCGCCGGGCCATACGTTAAGCGTGAGCTCTTCGCGACGGATCTGGGCTTGTGGGCGCAGCGTATCTCGGCCATGGAGGTTGAGGACCGGCTAAACCTTCCGGGTGTTTCCGAAGCGCGCGCTCCCCAGCTGCTGGCTGGGGCCCTGGTGGCGGAGGCCGCCCTCGAAATGTTTGAGTTTCGCAGCCTGGAGATCTGCCCGTGGGCTCTTCGCGAAGGCCTCATCCTCCGCCGGTTGGATCAGCTGGTCTTCGAAGGTCCGCTGCAGCCGGCGCCCCATGTGACCCAGTCCGGCCACCCTGCTGAGCCGCAGTTGCCCGAGCCGGAGCCGGCGGAGGTAAACAAGTCCCGGCCCGCGGTCGTCCGGTGAACGATTTCCTGGCCGCGGGTTGTCGATCCGGCCGCCGGCCGTTCGTCTAGAAGTTGAGAGGCCGGCAGGGAGCCGGCCGATTCGCCAGGGAGGACAGCACCATGGCACAGTACCTGCTCAGCCTCTACCAGCCCGTAGGCCCGGCCCCGGCCCCGGAAGTCCTTGGGCCCATCATGGCTGACCTTGCGGCCCTGAACCGCGAAATGAGGGCGGCCGGAGTCTGGTTGTTCGCCGCTGGCCTTCATCCCACCGATACCGCCACGGTCGTGCGGCAGCAGGGCACCGAGGTGCTCATCACGGACGGTCCCTTCGCCGAAGCCAAGGAACATCTCGGTGGGTTCACCGTCATCGACGCAGAGGATCTCGACGCCGCGCTGGTTTGGGCAGGCAAACTGGCCCGCGCCACGACCCTCCCCATCGAAGTACGACCGATCCAGCACTAGGCACCACCGGCAATGGCCTGCGACCCCGAGCCCGAACCACCGCCTGAGTCCGCTGGGACGCCGGCGGCGGAGGCGGATATTGCCCGGGTAATTGCGGCTGCCGCGTCCGGGCCGCGGTACCGGGGGAGGGGGTATCCCCCGCGGTGAATGACGACGTCGTTTAACGAACGAAGGCACCGGCCGTCCGCTGCGGGAAAATGGGGGGAAACCCGCTGCAGACGACCGGTGCCCGGCAGGCATCCGCATGCCTGCTGCATCACTCGCACCCTCAATGAGGTAACTACGACGTTAGTCACGGATGTTGTGAAGACGCTGGCGCAAGGGTGAGAACTGGCTGTGAATCGGGCCCGACTGCCATGATGGGTGCATGAGTAACCGAATCGCATTCCTGGGCTGTGGATCAATGAACGAGGCCATCCTTGGCGGACTGATCGCGGGCGGTGCTGACCCGGCGGACATCGTCGCCACCGTCCGCCGCGCTGACCGCGCCGCCGAACTCGCGGAACGGCATCACGGCATTACAGCCATCGCCGGGGCGGAAGAGCCGGACAACAACAAACAGGCTGCCACCGGGGCCGACGTCGTGATCCTGGGCGTCAAGCCGGTGGGGATCGCGGACCTTGCCCGCGAGATCGGCGAGGCGCTGGCACCGGACACGGTTGTCATCAGCGTCGCGGCGGCCGTGTCACTGGAGCAGCTGGAAGCCGCGCTGCCGGCTGGCCAACCAGTGATCCGGACCATGCCCAACACCCCTGCGAAGCTGGGCCGCGGGGTGGTGTCCGTGTCGCCGGGCACCCACTGCTCCCCGGCCCAGCTGCAACTGGCCAAGGACGTCCTGGCCGCCGCCGGCACCGTCGTCGAGATCCCCGAACACCAGGTGGACGCGCTGTCCGCGATCAGCGGCTCCGGCCCGGCGTACGCGTTCTATCTGGCCGAAGCCATGGCCGACGCCGGCGTCGAACTGGGACTTGACCGTGAGCTCTCGCTGCTCATTGCCCGGGAAACCGTCGCCGGGGCAGGCTTTATGCTGGCCGAGCCGGACGCAGATCCGTCGGCGCTGCGCAAGGCCGTCACCAGCCCCAACGGCACTACCGAGCGGGCCATCGCCACTTTTGACGCGCGCGGCCTGCCCGGGATCATTGCCGACGGCGCGCGGGCAGCCGCCGAACGGGCCGGGGAAATCACCAAACAGCTGGCCTAGCTGCGACGCCGGCGCAAGCCAATGACGGAAACCGGACCTGATGGCAGGATAGGACCCATGGAACTGCACATCACAGGGGATCCCGCAGCGGACAAACTCCTCAGCGACGACGCGTTCGCGCTGCTCACCGGCATGCTGCTGGACCAACAGGTGACAATGGAGTCGGCCTTTGCCGGTCCCGAAAAGATCCGGACGCGCATCGGGTCGATGGACCCCGCGGCGATCGCCCGGTACGCTCCGCAGGAGTTCGTTGAGGTGTTCAAGGAGCGCCCGGCCGTCCACCGTTTTCCCGGATCAATGGCCGGCCGCGTCCAGGCCCTGGCCGAAACGGTGCACAGTGACTGGAACGGGGACGCCACCGCCATCTGGACCCAGGGAGACCCCGACGGGCCGGAAGTGCTGCGCCGGCTCAGGGCATTGCCAGGGTTCGGCGAGCAAAAAGCCAAGATCTTCCTGGCGCTGCTGGGAAAGCAGTGCGGCCTCCAGGCCAAGGGCTGGCGCGAGGCTGCCGGCCATTACGGCCAAAAAGACGCCTTCCTGTCCGTCGCCGACATTGTTGATCCGGAGTCGCTGAGCAAGGTGCGCTCCAGCAAACAGGCCGCCAAAGCCGCCGCCAAGGCTGCGAAGACCGGCGGGAACTGATCCTTCGCGATACCTTGCGTGGCATCCGTAATCCGTGGCTGAGGTGGGCCCGGCGCCGGACGCGGCTTGAGCTGCCCTACGGCCGGGCCGCGAACCGCTCCAGCAGGTCCACGTGGCCGGAAACGATGAGCATGTCCCGTGAAGAAACCTTCGTCTCCGGACGGGCGTAGGTGAAGTCCTCGCCCGGGGACTTCACCCCTACAATCGTGACCCCGTACTTTGACCGAACCTTCGATTCGTCCAGGGTAAAGCCCACGGTCTCACGCGGCGGGTACATCTTCACGATCGCGAAGTCGTCGTCGAACTCGATGAAGTCCAGCATCCGCCCGGAGACCAGGTGCGCCGCCCGGACACCCGCATCGGCCTCCGGGTAGATCACGTGGTTGGCGCCGATCCGGGTCAGGATCTTGCCGTGCGAGGGCGTGATGGCCTTGACCCACAGGTGCTCGATGCCCAGGTCCACCAGGTTCACCGTGATCAGCACCGACGATTCGATCGAGGTGCCCACTCCCACCACGGCGGAGCTGAATTCCTGCGCGCCAAGCTGGCGGAGGGCGTCAATGTTGGTGGCGTCGGCTTCGACGACGTGGGTCAGGACGCCGGACCATTTCTGTACGAGGTTCCGGTCGCGTTCGATCGCCAGCACCTCACGGCCCTGCTTGACCAGTTGTTCTGCGGTGGAGGCGCCGAAACGGCCCAGCCCGATCACCAGCACGGGTGCATTGTGGGCGGGACGGTTGGCGGCGCTTGAGGAACTAGCCAATGATCGGTCTCTCTTCCGGGTAGTGGAACAGCTGGCTGCGCTGGCGCAGCGCCAGTGCAGCCGCAAGGGTAACCGTCCCGACGCGACCCGCAAACATCAGGACGGTGAGGACGTAGACGCCGGACGGGGGAAGTTCGGCACTGAGATTCGTGCTGAGGCCCACCGTGGCGAAAGCGGAAATCGTCTCAAAAAGCACCCGGTCCAGGGACGCGCCGCTGATCTGAAGCAGCAGCATGGCGGACACCGCAACGAGTGTGGCCCCCGCGACGATGACCGAGATGGCCACGCGCATGGTTCCCTGCGGGATGGTGCGGCCGTACACCTTCACATCCGAATCGCCGCGGGCCTCGGCGACGATTGCCAGGAACATTACGGCGATGGTGGTCACCTTGATGCCGCCGGCCGTGGATGCCGAGCCGCCGCCGGCGAACATCAGCGCATCGGTCAGCAGCATGGTGGTGGAATCCATCTGGTTCTGGTCCACCAGGTTGAAGCCACCGGAACGGGTCATCACGGATGCGAACAGCGAATGAATGACCTTGTCCCCGACGTTCATTCCTCCGATGGTCCTCAGGTTCTGCCATTCCATCAGGCCCCACAGGAGGGTGCCGCCGACCAGCAGGATCACGGATACCTGGATGGTTAGTTTGGTGTGCAGGTTCCATTTCTTCCAGTTCAGGCCGTTCTGCTGGAGCACCATCACCACAGGGAAGCCCAGGCTGCCGAGGAAGACACCAATCATCAACGGAACGAGGATCCACAAATCCGTTTCGTACGGCACGATGCCGTCCGAATGGGGCGTAAACCCGGCGTTGTTGAACGAGGAAATAGCGTAGAACACACCGTGCCAGACAGACTGGCCGAAGCTTTCGCCGAGGGCCAGGAATCGGGGGATGAGAGCCAGCGCCAGGACGCCTTCGATGGACACTGAAGTGACAATGACGATCCGTAGCAGGGTGCCGACCTCCCCGAGCCGGCCGGCGTTGTTCATGGCCTCCTGAGCGATGAGCTTGCCGCGGACGCCGAGTTTCTTGCTGACCATCAGGGCCAAGAGCGAGGCGAGCGTCAGGGTGCCGAGGCCGCCGACGAAAATACCGACCAGGATCACAAGCTGGCCGAAGAAGGACCAGTGCACGGCGGTGGACACCACTGTCAGGCCGGTGACGCAGACGGCCGACACGGCGGTGAACATCGCCTGGTGCAGGGCGGTGGGGTCCCCGGTCGCTGAGGACACCGGGAGGGAGAGCAGCGTAGTAAATACCAGTATGACCATGCCGAACGCCGACAGGGCCAGCCGTGCCGGGGAGGTGTTGGCGATGTTGTCGATGAAGTCGCGAACGCGGGTGAAGATCCACAGGCCTTCCCGCTCCGGAGTGCCGGGGTGCCAGTTGGCCGGGCTCGTGGACCTCGACTGGCTTTGCGTCATGGGTGGCTTATCCTCGCTTGAAACTGCTTCCTTGAGTAGTAAACCACTAAACCCCGCGCAATGACGGTGGGCAGGCCTCCACGCTCGGGTAGCCTGTGACTGATGACATATCTGCCGGGGCTCGCGCAGTCCGCACTGCCGACGACGGTGGTGTGGGATCCTGCCATGACCGCCTACAACTTCGGCCACAGCCACCCGATGGCCCCGGAGCGGATGGAACTTACCGCCAGGCTCGCCCAAAGCCTCGGACTTTTGGACTTGGACCACGTCACCGTAGCGGCTCCGGAAGTCGCAAGCGATGCCGAACTGTGCACCGTCCACAGCCCGGAATTCGTCGCCGCCGTGCGGCGCGTAAGTGCGGATCCCGGGACCCCGGACATCGAACGCGGGCTCGGGACCGAGGATGACCCGGCCTTTGCCGGCATGCACGAGGCCAGCGCCCGGCTGGCCGGCGCCTCACTCCTGGCCGCCGCCGCGATCCTCGACGGCAGCGCCGTGCGGGCGGTGAACTTCGGCGGGGGCATGCACCATGCTGCCCGCAACCGTGCGAGCGGTTTCTGCATCTACAACGATGCGGCCCTCGCCATCCAGCGGCTGCTCGACGGCGGGATGCAGCGTGTGGTGTACATCGACATCGACGCCCACCACGGCGACGGTACGCAGAGCATTTTCTGGAACGATCCGCGTGTCCTGACTATTTCCCTGCACGAGACCGGGCTGACCCTGTTCCCGGGCACGGGTTTCGCCAATGAAATCGGCGGACCCAACGCGCAGGGCAGCGCCGTGAACGTCGCCCTGCCGGCCGGAACAGGTGACGGCGGCTGGCTGCGGGCCTTCCACGCCGTTGTGCCGCAGCTGGTGGGCGCCTTCCAACCGGAGGCCATCGTCAGCCAGCACGGCTGCGACTCGCACCGGTTGGACCCGCTGACGCATCTCAACATCAGCGTCGACGGCCAGCGGGAGGCCGCCACCGCGATCGGCAATCTCGCGGCCCGCTATTGCGAGAACCGCTGGATTTCCACCGGCGGAGGCGGCTACAACGTTATTACTGTGGTGCCTCGGTCCTGGAGCCACCTGATCGCCATCGCGGCCGGGCGGCCTGTCTCGCTACATACCCCGGTACCGGAGGACTGGCGCCGCTACGTCTTGGACAAGTACGGCGCCAAATATGGTGTCGCCGCACCGGAAATCATGGGCGACGGCGTCGACCTCTGGTGGCGCTCCTGGGAAGTCGGCTTCGACCCGAACGACGACGTGGACCGGACCGTGATGGCCACCCGCAAGGAAGTCTTCCCGCTCTATGGCCTGGATCCCTGGTTCGACTAGGGCAGTTCCCGAAGCGGGACCGGTGCGCGGCCTGCCGGCGCCACCGGGCCCGCGATTTAGTGGATGCCATCCGGCGTATATGTCGCTAGTGTGGAGGAATGGTGACAGACGACGTATTTGCCGTCATTGCTGAGGCAACCCGGCGTGACATTCTGGTTTCCCTCCGCGAGGGGGACAAGGCAGTGGGGGAACTGGTCCAGGAACTCGAGGCCAGCCAGCCCACCATTTCCAAACATCTGAAAGTGCTCCGCGAGGCGGACCTGGTGAGCATGCGTGCCCAGGGCCAGAAGCGTTACTACGCGTTGAACCCCAAACCGCTGGCCGGTGTCGCCAGCTGGCTGGAGACGTTCGACGTCGGCCGTCCCGCCGACGCTGAAACGTCCGCCCTTGCCGCTGCAGTGCCTGCCTCGGTGCCGGCTGCCCCTGCGCTGTCGGAACTCCCGGCTGGCAGCGCACTGAGCCCCGCCGTCGTCCTCCCCGTCGGCACCGCCGGGGACGACAAGCGGCCGCAGCAGATCGGCCGCTCTGTTGGCCGCGCCGCCACCCGAGCCGCTGACCTGCTGGCGAACCTGCCGAAGTTCGGCCGCAGGAAATAGCTGGGCGGGCGGGCTACTTGGCGAGCAGCCGCACGTGGTCCGGGGTCAGCTCCGAGATCCGGCTGACGCCCAGCAAGGCCATGGTCCGGAGCATATCCGTCTCCAGGATCGCGATGGCCCGGTCCACACCGGCCCGGCCGCCCGCCATCAGTCCGTAGAGGTAGGCGCGGCCGATCAGGGTGAAATCGGCGCCCAGGGCCAGGGCAGCGATGATGTCCGCCCCGCTCATGATGCCGGTATCCAGAATGATCGCTGCGTCGCTGTGGTCCGCCTGGAAGGCAGTTGCGACCTCCGGAAGAAGATGGAACGGGACCGGAGCCCGGTCCAGCTGCCGGCCGCCGTGGTTGGAGATCACGACGCCGTCGGCGCCGTGGTCAACCACCTTGCGGGCATCCTCGACCGTTTGGATGCCCTTGACCACAAGCTTGCCCTTCCAGGTTGCGCGCAGCCAGTCCAGGTCCTCGAACGTCAGTGTGGGATCAAACATCGAATTGATCAGGTCCGCGACGGTGCCGGTATAGCGCGAGAGCGAGGCAAATGTCAGCGGCTCATGGGTCAGGAAATTGAACCACCACGCCGGCCGGTAGGAGGCATCTGCAACCGTCTTCAGCGTCAGGGCCGGCGGGATCGTCATGCCGTTGCGGACGTCCCGGAGGCGGGCGCCCGCGACGGCGGTGTCCACGGTAACCATCAGGGTGTCGTTTCCGGCCCTGGCCGCGCGTTCGATCAGCTCCAGCGAGCGGTCCCGGTCCGTCCACAGGTAGAGCTGGAACCAGTTCCGGCCTCCCGGTGCGGCAGCGGCCACGTCCTCGATCGAGGCAGTGCCCATAGTGGAGAGTGTGTAGGGGATTCCGGCCGCAGCGGCGGCCTGGGAGCCGGCGTACTCGCCCTCGGACTGCATCATCCGGGTGAAGCCAGTTGGCGCGATACCCACCGGCAGTCGGGATGGCTTACCGAGGATCTGCGTGCCAAGGTCCACCTGGGAGACGTCGCGCAGGATGCCTGGCCTGAACTCAATATCCAGGAACGCCTGGCGGGCACGGCGCAGGGTGATCTCGGCTTCGGCCGCGCCGTCCGTGTAGTCGAACGGGGCCTGCGGGGTGCGGCGCTTGGCCATGTCCCGGAGATCCCAGATGGTGCTGGCCCGGCCCAGCCTGGCGGCACGGCCGAACCCGGGCTTCTTGAACTGCATCAGCGGGGCGAGGTCCGAGTACTTCGGGACGCGGCGCTTGAGGGCCGCGGGAACGCTGCCCGGGGTGGCCACGGCGGGACGGCGGTCAGCGCCGGTGTCTGTTGGCTGGGTGGGAGCCTCGGGGTTGCCGGGCTCGATGGTCTGCGTCATTGCTGCCTCCGGGCAGGTCTCGTCGTCCTGGGTGTCGGGTCCCCACAAAGAATATGCCGGCGGGGAATGTGGTCCGACCACATTCTAAGTCTATGGTCCAACCACATCAAGTAGGCTGGTGATATGCGCACCCACCAGCTTGTCCTGACCTGGATTGAGGGCCAGCTCTCCAGCGGTCGGCTCGCCCTGGGCGGACGCCTGCCGCCCGAACGCGCCCTGGCCGAGCAACTCAAGGTCTCCCGTACCTCCGTCCGTGAGGCCATCCGGGTTCTGGAAGCCATGGGAGTGCTCAGGGCCGGGGTCGGGTCGGGCCCGGAGGCGGGCACTATTGTCATCGCAGACCCCACAGCAGCCCTGGGCGCCGCCCTCCGGCTGCACGTGGCCACCTCCCACCTGCCGGTTAAGGACATCGTGGAGACGCGTGTGCTGCTGGAGTCCTGGGCCGCAGCCCGCGCCCGTCCGGATTCGCCGGCACTCGCGGAGGCGGCAAGCCTGCTGGAAAAAATGGAGGACTGTGCCGGGACAGAGACGTTCCTGGCGCTGGATGTGCAATTCCACCTGGCGCTGGCGGATGCCGCGGGCAACGCCGTGGTCAGCGCGATGATGGGCTCCCTCCGCGAAGCCATCCAGGACTACGCCGGCGGGTTAACCGGCAACCTTCCGGACTGGAACGCCACGGCTGCACGGCTTCGCGTGGAACACCGAAGCATACTTTCCGCCATCACCGGCCGCGACGGCGGCCGGGCGGCCCGGCTGGTGGCGGACCATATCGAGGGTTACTACGCGGAAGCCGGGGTGCGGCCCGGGGTGCGACCCAGTGTGGGACCCAGTGTGGGATCCGGGGTGTGATTCGGCGTGTGATCCGGCGTGTGGTCTGCTGCGAAGGCGGCAATGTTACGCGCCCGTTTTTCCGTCACGGCAAGCGCCGGGCTATTGTCGGGCCATGACTAATCGTTGGTATGCGTATTTTTCGTTGGCTCTGGAGGGGCCCGCGTCTAGCTAACACGCAAGCAACCTTCCTTCAGAGCCAACAGGGCAGAGATTATTCTCTGCCCTTCGCCATTTCCCGGCGGGTTCTGATCAGGGCCCGCTCCGCACCTCGGAACAGGACCCGCCCCATGAGTATCGAAGCAGCCCCAGAGTCCCACCAATCCACCTCGAACCTGCGCGTGAGCGAGTTCACCCCGCTCCCCACCCCGCAGGAGATCGCTGCTGATTTGCCGCTGGATGCCCGACTGGCCGACGTCGTGGCCCGCGGCCGGGACGAGGTCCGCGCCGTGATGGACGGCGTCGACGACCGCCTGCTGGTTATTGTTGGCCCCTGCTCCATCCACGACCCCGAGGCTGGCCTGGAATACGCCCGCCGGCTGGTCAGCCAGGCCGAGAGGCACCGCGAAGACCTGCTGATCGTAATGCGCACCTACTTCGAGAAGCCCCGCACCACTGTGGGGTGGAAGGGCCTAATCAATGACCCCCGGCTGGACGGCAGCCACGACATCGCCGCAGGCCTGCGAGCGGCCCGGTCTTTCCTGCGCCAGGTCACCGGGCTCGGTCTCCCCGCCGCCACGGAGTTCCTGGAACCCATCAGCCCGCAGTACATGGCGGACCTCGTCGCCTGGGGCGCGATCGGTGCCCGCACCACGGAGAGCCAGATCCACCGCCAGCTGGCGTCCGGGCTGTCGATGCCGATCGGCTTCAAGAACGGGACCGACGGCGACCTGCAGGTGGCGCTCGACGCGTGCAGTGCCGCGGCAGCCGCCCAGGCGTTCCTCGGGATCGACGGTGCAGGCCGGGCCGCACTGGTCGCCACCGCCGGCAACCCGGACACCCACATCATCCTCCGCGGCGGACGCGGAGGACCGAACTACTCCGTCGTGGACATCGAGGTCGCCACCGCCAAATTGGCCGCCACGCGGCTGAACCCCCGGCTGATCGTTGATGCGAGCCATGCCAACAGCGGCAAGGATCACCGCCGGCAGGCTGAAGTTGCCCTGGAAATCGGCGCCCGGCTGGCGGGCGGCGGCAGCATGGGGGGAGCCATTGCCGGCGTGATGCTGGAGAGCTTCCTGGTCGGCGGGGCGCAAAGCCTTGACGTTGCCGAGCATGCCGCCGGAACGGACAAGTTGGTCTACGGCCAGAGCGTGACGGACGCCTGCATGGACTGGGATGTTACGGAATCGGTGTTGGCGTCGCTGGCGGATTCCGCTCGTGTGCGCCGGACCCGCGCCTAAACATTGGCGCGCCCGGACAGCCAGGGGAAATCAGTCCGAGCGCCGGCAGCTTAGCGGTAACTCTTTCACATTGGCACCATCAGCCCCTAGAGTATCTAACACATGGTTGTTTGATGGCTCAGCATCGGCACACCGCCATGTCGTTCAGATGCGGCTGCCGTTCGCTTGAGTAAAGGAAACAGGGAAATGTCTTCGGAGGCTAACTTCTCCAACGCCCGCTTCTTGACCGTGGCTGAAGTCGCGGACGTGATGCGGGTGTCCAAAATGACCGTGTACCGGCTTGTTCATTCCGGCGAGATGCCGGCAGTCCGGTTCGGGCGCTCCTACCGGGTGCCGGAAACCGCCGTGGAGCAGTACCTCAAGGGCGCTGTCGTCGACGGACACACGGAAACGGCCTGATTCCCTGCGTTCTTTTCACCGGAAATCACAGCGTCCGGCCGCCCGGGCCGGTCTGCGGTCGTAGTCTGCCCCCGATAGGCGGTACCCTGTTAAGGAACGTTTTACGTCATTGTAAGAACCTGTCAGTTGTACAGTCTGCTGCTTAGCCCGCGGATCCTTTCCAACAGGCAGGTACTGCATCTAGCCGGTAAGGAACTTTCGTGGGTTCAGTTATTAAGAAGCGTCGCAAGCGTATGGCCAAGAAGAAGCACCGCAAGCTGCTTCGCAAGACGCGCCACCAGCGTCGCAATAAGAAGTAGAAATACTTCGCACTATGTCAATGCCCGTTGCCTTCCCGGCAGCGGGCATTTTCTTTGGCTTGTCGCGCCAGCTGGCGACGCCGGACGCGCGCTGGCGCAGGCGCCGCAAGGAAACGCGAGCGACGTACGGATTCGCGTAGCGCTCGGCCCGAAGTGCACCGCCCGGGTAGAAGCGCGTCGGAAAGCGGCGTGGCAGGGATGTCCGCGGTCAGATAGAGGGGCCGCGGAAGCGGGAGAACCCCCGCCAGAGGCCGTAGACGGCGCCGCCAACCGTGGCGGCCTTGAGCCCCAGGGTGGCGGCGCGGCGGCCGGAACGGAAGTCGTAGACCGGCCAGTTGTGTTCGCGGGCGTGACGGCGGAGCCGGGAATCCGGGTTGATGGCCACGGGGTGGCCCACCATGCTCAGCAGCGGGATGTCGTTGTGCGAATCGCTGTAGGCCCAGCACCGGGCCAGGTCCAGGCCCTCGGCATCGGCTACCGCCCTGACGGCCACCGCTTTGGCGGGACCATGCAGGATTTCGCCGACCAGCCGCCCGGTGTAGGACCCGTCCACGATTTCGCCCACGGTGCCGAGGGCTCCGGTGAGGCCCAGCCTGGTGGAGATCACCGTGGCCACCTCGATCGGCGTCGCCGTGACAAGCCAGACCCGGCGGCCTACCCGGAGGTGCTGCTCCGCCAGCGCCTTGGCGCCCGGCCAGATCCGGGATTCAATCATTTCGTCATAGACTTCTTCGCCGAGTGCCTCGATGTCCGCAACGGTGATACCGGCGGCGAGCGCCAGGGCGGTATCCCGGACGGCGTGGACGTCATCCATTTTCTCGCCGCGGAGCACAAACATCAGTTGCTTCCAGCCGATCCCGGCCGCCTCGCGGAGGGTGAATGCCCCGCGCTGGTGCATTTTGCGGGCCACATGGAACAGGCTGGCCCCGCGCATCAGGGTGTTGTCGACGTCGAAGAACGCGGCTTCGCCGTGCTGCGCCGCGGCAGCAGGTTCTGCGGCCGCGGCGGCGTACTTCTCTTCGGACATGCCACGAGTCTAGTCACCGACGGGTCCGGTTTTGTCCCGGCGGCTCACCGCGGAGTGGCTTGGCTCCGCGGCGGCGTCGACGCCGGACGGGCCGCCGGGCTACCGTGGAGCCATGCCAAGCCCCGACGTCGTCCTCATCACCAAAGCTGACTGCCACCTGTGCTCGGCGGCGCGCGCCGCCGTCGACCGCGTCACAAAGAGCCTGGGAATCGGATGGCGCGAACAGCTGGTGGACGACGACGCCGAACTGCGGGAGCGCTTTGCCGAGGAGATTCCCGTGGTGCTGGTGGATGGTGTCCAGCGGGACTTCTGGAAGATCGACGAAGTCCGGCTGGACCGGACGCTGCGGCGGGCGCT
This sequence comes from Pseudarthrobacter sp. PH31-O2, assembly GCF_030063265.1. Lineage (NCBI taxonomy): Bacteria > Bacillati > Actinomycetota > Actinomycetes > Micrococcales > Micrococcaceae > Pseudarthrobacter > Pseudarthrobacter sp. PH31-O2. Next base: position 140,798 of record NZ_JASIST010000009.1, read on the forward strand.
GGGCCAGCAGCCCTGACCCGTCGCCGGAGCCGGGCGCTTTGTTCGCCGAACTGCGGGGGCCCTAGAGTGGAAGTCACAACGCGACTCAATGGAGCAGATAGTGACTTCGCTGGATTCATCCCCTGAGGCCGTGCCGGGGGGATCAGGGACTGCCGCCAAGCAGATTCCGCCCGCGGCCGTGTCCCGGCTGACCATCTATCTGCGCGCCCTGACCACCTTGCTTGCGGAGGGGGTTGACCGCGTCTCGTCCGAGTCGCTGGCCGAGGCCTCGGGCGTCAGCTCCTCCACCCTCCGCAAAGACCTTTCCTACGTCGGGTCCTACGGGACCCGCGGCGTGGGCTACGAAGTGCAGTTCCTCAACAGGCATATAGCAGCGGCCCTGGGCCTGACGCACGACTGGAAAGTGGCCATCGTCGGCGCCGGAAACCTGGGTAAGGCGCTGGCCCGGTACGGTGGCTTCGAATCCCGGGGCTTCGATATTGTGGCGATCTTCGATGCGGACCAGATGGTGGTGGGCAGCGAAGTGGGCTGGCTGCGGGTCAGCGACGCCGCCGACCTGGAGCCGGTACTGCAACGCACGGGCGCGAACATGGTAGTGCTGGCCCTGCCGGCCGCCGTTGCACAGGACGTCTGCGAGCGGGTGATTGCCGCCGGGGTGCGAAGCATTCTCAGTTTTGCCCCGGTGATGCTGCAGGTTCCGCCGGGGGTCAACCTGAGAAAAGTGGATATGGCCACCGAACTGCAGATCCTCGCCTACCACGCACAAAGGGCGCAGGACCCGGAGGTTGCTGGCTAGTTAAAGTCAGCCCGTCCGGCTCCCGCGCCCCTTGCGCCGTTGCCCGGCTAGTAGCTGGTGCGCGCTAGTTCGGTTTGCCCGGCTGCCCATAGGGGTTGGCGAACGGCTGCTGCTTGCTGAAGTACGGGGCCGTTGCCGGCAGGTACAACATCACGATGCCGGCGATGCCCAGCAGGACTGCCAGGGTGCCGATGCTGAGCGGGAAGAGGCTGAACAGGGAGAGGGCAGCGAAGACGGTGCCCAGGATCCTGGCCCAGTTTTTGCCTTTGCGCACGTTCAAGGCCACGAGGGCATAGAGCCCGGCGCTGATCACTGCGAAGACCACGATGCTGCCCACCAGGGCACCCCTGAGGTCTTCGAACCGGATATCAGCCCCGCTGGCAGACATCTGCTGTTCAAACATGGCCCGCGTTCCGGGAGTGTCCAGGGTGCCGACCGCCAGCAGCAGGGAGATGATCCACACCGCGCCCGATGCGACGATGAGCCAGAAAGCGGTGTTGACCAGCTGCGGCATGGCGGGTTTGGCCTGCAGCTGCCCGGAGGGGTACTGGGCATAGGGGGACTGGTTGTACTGCGGCTGGTTGTACTGCGGCTGTCCATACGGCGGCGGGTTCTGGCCGTACTGCGGGGCCTGCGGGGAGTTTTGGCCGTACTGCGGGGCAGCCTGCTGGCCGTAGGGCGGTGCCGAGGGCGCCTGGCCATACTCCGGAGCGGCAGGCGACACCTGGCCGTACTGCGGGGCGGAGGGCGGCTGCTGGCCGTGCTGGGGATCGTTCTGGCCGTAGTGGGGCGCCGGCTGTTCGCCGGGGGCGGGGGAGTCCGGGTTTGACGGCGGGACGGGCGGGATACTCATGGGCGTTCCTTTGCATGGCACTCTGGTTCGGATACCGGAAACAGATTCCTGCCCTGCCCCCAGCCTGGATTCCTCCCACCGTACCGCGGGCCGGTGCCCGCGCGGATCATTCTCGAGGCGTATTCTCTGCGCGTGGCCGGGCCGTCACCTGGCCGTCAACGGGCCATCACCGGGGCTCTCCGGCATGGCGAACCCGGGAAGCTCCGGCTAGCAGTCCCGACCCGGAGGCCATGGGGTGGGTGCCGCCCAAACGCGGCCGATTCGACAAAGCCCCGGCCGCCGACTTAACGCAACACCCCGCTCCGTCACGGGGATGAAGCGGGGTGTAAGCGGCCGGCGCCGGAGCCGGCCGGCCGGTGGTTAGCTGCCGGCTAGGCTGCGGGGGCGATGAAGGCCAGTTCGAGGTTGACGGCCACCTTGTCACTGACGAGGACACCGCCGGCTTCGAGGACCGCGTTCCAGGTCAGGCCGAAGTCCTTGCGGCTGATTGTGGTTTCTGCGGACAGGCCGGCGCGGGTCATGCCGAAGGGGTCGACGGCAACGCCGTTGAACTCGGTCGCCAGGGCCACGGGGCGGGTGACACCCTTGATGGTGAGCTCGCCCTGGAGTTCATAGCTGTCGCCCTTGGGCACGATGCCGGTGGAAACGAAGGAGATTTCCGGGAACTTCTCGACGTCGAAGAAGTCTTCGCCGCGCACGTGGCCGTCGCGGTTTGCGTCGCCGGAGTCGAAGCTGGCGGTCTTGATCGTGGCGTGGACCGTGGACTCGGCCACGTTCTCGGCGAGGCCAAGGGTGGCCTCCGCATCCTTGAACTGGCCGCGGACCTTGCTGATGCCGGCGTGGCGGACGGTGAAGGCAATCTCGCTGTGCGAGTTGTCAAGGGTCCAGGTGCCGGTGGTGACGTTAGTGGGAAGTGCCATGGTGTTTCTCCTTGAGTCGGGTGGGTCGTACGGTAGGTCTGATCGTCAGCTGAAACTTCATTGGTTGAAGTCTCAACTAAGCGCTGCACCCAGTATAAACATGCATTTGCATCTTTTATTCCAACCCCGGGGAACATTTCTGAAAACTCTTGAGTTCTACTTCTTGTAGAAGATTTCGTCATTAGCCCTGCCCTTTGAGAAACTGGTACACATGCCCCAAGCCACTGTCCATTTGCTCCGCCACGGCGAGGTCTACAACCCCGAGGGCGTCCTGTACGGCAGGCTGCCCGAATTCCACCTCTCCGATCTTGGCCGGGAGATGGCCCGGACGCTCGCTGACCACTTCCGTGCCAGCTCTGCCCAGGGGGCAAAGATCGTCCACCTCGCCGCCTCGCCGCTGACCCGCGCCCAGGAAACGGCGCAGCCCATCGCCGAGGCGCTAAACCTCGACATCACCACCGAGGCGCGGATTATCGAGGCGGCCAATTATTTCGAGGGCCTCCACGTCGACAAGGCGGAGATCCTCAAGCCGAAGCACTGGCCGATGCTGCGCAACCCGTTCCGGCCCTCCTGGGGCGAGTCCTATAAGGACCAGGCGGCCCGGGTTATGGCCGCAGTACAGGACGCCCGGCTCCGCGCCATCGAACTCGGTGGAACGGGCGCAGAGGCCATCCTCGTCAGCCACCAGCTGCCCATCTGGGCCACCCGGCTCAGCGCCGAGGGTAAACCGCTCTGGCATGATCCGCGCAAACGTGAATGCACCCTGACTTCGGTCACCTCGTTGGTGTTCGGCGACGCCGGGAACCTCCTGCGGGTCGAGTACAGCGAACCCGCGGCAGCCCTTCTTCCCGGTGCCTCCAGCACCCCTGGAGCTTGAGCATGAACCGAAACCACACGGCCGCGTCGCCCGTGAGCCGCCGCAACGTCCTGACGGCCGGCGGCGCGGCGCTCGCCGTCGTGCTGGGACTCTCCGGCTGCGCGCAGGAGGACGCCCTGGCCCAGCAGGCCAGGGCGGGCGACAACAAGAACTACGTGGCCGGCGACGGGTCGGTCACGGAATTCGCGGCCGCCGACCGCAAGAACCCCGTTGCCATCAAGGGCACACTCTTCGACGGTACCGAGGTAACGGCAGAGGCCTTCCCCGGGCAGGTCACCGTGCTCAACTTCTGGTTCGCGGCCTGCGCTCCGTGCCGGGTGGAGGCGCCCGCGCTCGAAGAGCTGCATCAGGAGTTCAAGAGCCAGGGCGTTCAGTTCTTCGGGGTCAACCTCCGGGACGAGAAGGCCACCGCGGACGCCTTCGACAAGACGTTTAGCCTGAGCTACCCGAGTTTTAATGACAAAGACGGCGCTGTGCTCCTGGCCGTGTCCGGTCTGGTCCCCCCGGGAGCCGTGCCCACCACTCTTGTGCTCGACAAACAGGGCCGCGTGGCGTCCCGTGTGCTTGGCGAGATCCAAAAGGGCACCCTCAAGTCCCTTATCGCCGCTGCCGTGGCCGAGTAGCGGGCAGGAGCACTGTGAACAGCCCCTTCGCTGAAGCCATCCTGAGCGGTTCACTGCTGCTTGCCATCCCGGTGGCGCTGCTGGCCGGCTTTGTCTCTTTCCTTTCCCCGTGTGTGCTTCCGCTGGTCCCCGGTTATCTGGGCTACGTCACGGGACTGACCGGCGTTGACCTGCAGAAGCAGAGGCGCGGCCGCATGCTGGCGGGGATCGGGCTCTTTGTCCTGGGTTTCTCGGTGGTCTTTGTCCTGCTCGGCGGGGCGTTCGGCCAGCTGGGGACGCTGATCACCGGAACCCAGAATGCCTGGATCACCCAGGTGCTGGGCCTCCTAGTGGTCGTTATGGGTGTGGTGTTTATGGGTGGCTTCGGCTGGCTCCAACGCGACGCCAAGATCCAATCGAAACCGCCGGCCGGGCTGTGGGGCGCGCCGCTGCTGGGCATCACCTTCGGCCTCGGCTGGGCACCGTGCATCGGCCCCACCTACTCCGCGGTCCAGCTGCTGAGCCTCTCCGGTGGTTCCTCGGCGGCCAAGGGAGCCTTCCTGGCGTTCGTCTACAGCCTGGGCCTGGGGATCCCCTTCCTGCTGATCGCGCTGGCGGTGCGCCGGGGCGTTGGCGTGATGTCCTTCTTCCGCAGGCACCGGCTCGCCATCCAGCGCATCGGCGGCGCAATCCTGGTGGGCCTTGGCCTGCTGATGGCAAGCGGCGTATGGGGGCACTGGGTTTCCGAGTTGCAGTACTGGTTCCAAACCGATGTGAAATTGCCGATCTGATGAGCGAGCGAGTGAACGTAGAGAAGAAGTCCCCGCCCCCCGGCACCACGCCCGAGGGCCCCGAACCCGATGCCGCCGCGGGCGGGAAGCCGGGAAAGCGCGGTGCTTCCGGCACCGGCGGTCCGGTGGCGAGCGCCAAGACCGAAGCAGTCCTGCCCACGCTGGGCGCGTTGGGCATGCTCCGCTGGGCCTGGACCCAGCTGACCAGCATGCGCACGGCGTTGTTCCTGCTGCTGATGCTGGCAGTGGCGGCCGTTCCCGGTTCGCTCTTCCCGCAGCGGCCCGCCAACCCTTCGACCGTGACCCAGTACATCAAGGACCACCCGGATTACGGCAAGGTCCTCGATACGTTGCAGCTGTACGACGTGTACTCCTCGGCATGGTTCTCCGCGATCTATATCCTGCTCTTCGTTTCCCTGATCGGTTGCGTCGTCCCGCGCGCCATCGCGCACTACAAGGCCATGCGGTCCCAGCCGCCGCGGACGCCCGCACGGCTGTCCCGGCTGCCGGAGTACGGCACGCTCGTGATTCCCGCCGACGCCGGGATCCCGGCGTCGGGCGCAATATCCGACGCCGCCGGGCTGCTGGCGAAACGCGGCTACCGCGTCGATGTGCGCGACCGCGACGGCGCCCGTCCCTCGCTGGGGGCCGAGCGCGGCTTCCTGCGCGAAGTCGGGAACCTGCTGTTCCACACCTCGCTGATCGGCGTGCTGGTTTCCGTTGCGATTGGCGGGCTGTTCGGCTACAGCGGCCAGCGGATCCTGGTGGAGGGAGACACCTTCGTGAACACCCTTGTCGGCTACGACCAGTTCACCCCCGGCACCAACTTCCAGAGCGGCCAGCTGCAGCCCTACTCGGTGCAGTTGGATAAATTCCAGATCACTTTTGACCGCGAATCCAAGGGCAAGTTCGGCCAGCCGATCGACTTCACGGCCGACGTGACCACCAAGGAGACCCCCGATGCACCCGCCAAGAAAGAGGTGCTGAAGGTCAATGACCCGCTGAGCCTGGGCGGCACCAGCATGTACCTGACGGGCAATGGTTACGCCCCGGTGGTGACTGTCCGCGACGGCGCCGGGAACGTCGCGATGCAGGGCCCGGTGGTGGCCAAGCTGCAGGGCGAAAATTACTACTCATCGGTGGTGATCAAGGTCCCCGATGCCAAGCCGGATCAGCTGGCTTTCGCCGGCTTTTTCCTGCCCACGGCCTTCGTGACCGATGCGGGCGTCTCCTTCAGCGGCGATCCCGAGCTGATCAACCCGCAGCTGACCCTGAACTCCTACTTCGGCGACCTGGGACTCAACGACGGAGCGCCGCAAAACGTCTTCGAACTCGATGTCAAAAAGCTGACTCCGCTCAACGCCCGGAATCTGCCGACAAAGGGCATCGTCCTCACCCCGGGAACCACGCACACCCTGCCGGACGGCAAGGGCACCATCAGCTTCGACGGCGTGAAGCGCTATGTCGGCGTCGACATTCACCATAATCCCGGCCAGCTGTACGCCCTGATCTTCGCGCTCCTGGCAGTGGCGGGCCTGGTGACGTCGCTTTACGTGAACCGCCGCCGCGTCTGGGTCCGGGTTGGTTCGCACGAGGACGGCCGCACCATGGTCGAATACGGCCTCCTGGCCCGGGGCGAAGACCACCGGCTGGCCGGGGAAGCCGCCGCGATCCGCAAGCTGCTCGCCGGGGCCTGGGATCTCGGCGGCGACGGGGCAGATTCCCAGCCTGTTCCCAGCGCAACGGCGGATAATGGCCGGGCGGCCACCGGCGCGGGCGCCGACGCTGACACACAGACCTTTACGGAACAACCCGCAACCGACGTCATCCAGTCCACAGCAGGCTCGCCTGAGTCAAAGAAGGATCAGTAATGTTCCCCATCAACGAAACCATGGGCCAGTACAGCGAGCTGTTTATGCTCCTCGCAGCCGGCACGTACACGGTGGCATTTATCGCCTTCGCGTGGGACCTGGCCAAGAGCAGCAAAACACTTCGCGCGGTGGACCTGAAGGCCGCTGAACTCTCGGCCGCCGAAGCGGCGCGCGTACCCGTTGCCGCCGGCGTAGGCGCCTCCAGCGCCGGCGTGGACCGGGCAGATGCCGACGTGGCCGGGCCGATCGGCCGGGCTGAGCGCCCGACCTCGAACGTCTCCGGTGCTGCAGCCGGGAACGCGGCGGGCATCGGCGGAACCGCGGACGGGGCGATGCGCTATTCTGCCGAACGCCGGGCACCTGCCCGGGTCGCCGTCGCCTTGACCGTGTTGGGCGTCGCCATTCACGCCGCCGGTGTCCTCACGAGGGCGCTCGGTTCCGGCCGGGTGCCATGGGGCAACATGTATGAGTTCCTGACCACGGGCGCATTCGTGGCCGTCGCCGTGTTCCTGGTGGTCCTGATCCGCCGCGACCTGCGCTTCCTGGGCACCTTCGTGGTGGGCCTGGCGATCATTATGCTCGTGGCTGCCTCCGTGGCCTACTGGACGCCGGTGGGGCACCTCGTTCCGGCACTGCAGAGCTACTGGCTGCTTATCCACGTGTCCATCGCGGTGATGTCCTCGGCGCTGTTCACGCTGACGTTCGCGATGTCGGCACTCCAGCTGGTCCAGACGCACCGGCAAAAGTCCATTGCCGCAGGCGGCCGGGACAAGCTGGGGTTTATGCGCCTGGTGCCCTCGGCGCTGAGCCTTGAAAACCTCTCCTACCGGATCAACGCCATCGCCTTCGTCGGCTGGACCTTTACGCTGATGTTCGGGGCCATTTGGGCCGAGAAGGCCTGGGGCCGGTTCTGGGGCTGGGACACCAAGGAAGTTTGGACCTTCGTGATCTGGGTGGTCTACGCCGGCTACTTGCACGCCCGTGCCACCCGTGGCTGGACCGGCACGCGCGCGGCCTGGCTGTCGATTGTCGGTTACCTGTGTGTGGTCTTCAACTTCACGATCGTGAACCAGTTCTTCAACGGCCTGCACTCCTACTCCGGGCTCTAGCCCGCCCGCCGGCCCGCCCGCCGGCCCGCCCGCCGGCCCGCCCGCCGGACCAAATGGTGCCGGGCCAGGGCTTTACGGATGTGCCAGGGATGGCCGCTGTGCCAACCGGCATGGCGGCCATCTTTGTCAGCGCCGCCCGCACCCTGGCAGCGGCGGAAGTTGTCACGCCGGCGCCGGATTGGAGTGGCCGTGACGGATTAGAAGCAGCCTGGGCCCGGTCTCGTTGGGCCCGGACTATTTGACTTCGTCGGTACCCTGCGGGTCGCTGCTGCCGTGGGCCTCGCCGGACCCGGAGCCGCGTGCGCCCTTGCCGTCATCGTCGGTGCGCTCTTTGGCGTCCAGTTCGGCTTTTAGCTTCCTGAGCCGCTCTGCTTCGGCCTGGCTGCGGCGGCGGAGCTCGAGGTTGCGCAGAAAATCCGGGTCGTCGTCGGGCGCGCTGGTGTGGCTGTAGGCGGCGCGCACGGGGGCGGTGCCGCGGGGCCGGCCGATGAGGAACCACAGGATGGCGCCAATGACCGGGAGGACGATCTGCACCACAACCCAGGCCGGCTTCGAGATGCCTTTGGTCTGGCGGGGATCAGTGCGGATCACATCGACAAGTCCATAGACGAATACGACGAGAACAGCGACAACGACCACTACACGGAGCATGTAAACAGTCTAGTCGCCGCCGGCGCTCCCGGCGCTTCCCGGCCCACACCACAGAACGCCGGCTGCGGCCCCGGTGGGGCGGGGCCGCTTCCGGCGGCTAAACTGGGACCGTGGCCTTCCTGAAATACTCCCTGATCCGTCTGGTGCTGTTCGCACCGTTGTTCGCCCTGTTCCTCTACCTGCGGCTTGGTGTGCTGCTCGCGGCCCTGTGCGCCGGCATGATGGCCTTCGCGGTGAGCTACCTGTTTTTCCAGAAGCAGCGCGCTGCCGCCACCGCCTCGCTCCACAGCCGCTTCTCCGGAAAGGCGAAGCCGCTGCGCAGCGCCGGCGAAGTGGCGGACGCCGACGCCGAAGACCGGCTCGTCGACGAACACCCGGACGTAACGGTGCGTACGGACAGCCGGCCCAAGGACTCCTAGGCCCCTGGCGGCTGCCGACACCGCCGGTCAGGTCCCGGCCGTGGACGGTGGCTTAGAACCCGCGGCTGAGGATCAGGCCCAACGAGAACAGCACCGCATAGCCGAGGTTGATCAGGCCCGTCTGCTTGAGCACCGGAATCAGGCTCTTGCGGCGCCGGCCGGCGATCATCAGCCAGGACGGCATCAGGCTTGCCGGGATCAGCAGCAGCACGATCAGCATCCACGGCCGGGCCGGGGCCAGCACAATCGGCAGCAGGATGGCGACGGCGAGCATCAGCACGTAGCTTTCGCGGGCATGCTTGTCGCCCAGCCGCACGGCGAGGGTTTTCTTCCCGGCTTTCCGGTCCGTGGGGATGTCGCGGACGTTGTTGGCCATCAGCAGCGCGACGGCGATGAGTCCGGTGCCAATCGCACCGATGACCGCGGGCAAGCTGATCTGCGCGGCCTGCGTGTAGGTGGTGCCCAGCGTGGCGACGAGGCCGAAGAACACAAAGACGAACAAATCCCCCAGTCCGAGGTAGCCGTACGGGTTCTTCCCGCCGGTGTAGCCCCACGCTGCCAGGACGCAACCCACACCGACCAGGATCAGCCACCACGCCTGCGAGAGGATGACCAGGGCCAGCCCGAACACCATCGCCAGCCCGAAGGCGGCGAACGCGGCGTACTTGACGTGCGCGGGCATCGCGGCGCCGGAGCCGACCAGCCGAAGCGGGCCCACCCGGTCCTCGTCAGTGCCGCGGATGCCGTCCGAATAGTCGTTGGCATAGTTCACGCCGATTTGCAGCAGCAGGGCCACCAGCGCCGCCAGGACGGCGTTGACGGGACGAAACGCGTTCAAGGCGTACGCGGCAGCGGTCCCGATCAGGACAGGCGCAATAGCGGCCGGCAGGGTGCGCAGTCGGGCGCCTTGGATCCATTGAGCGGCTGTAGCCACGTGTCAGTACCTCGTGTTGGTTTGGCGGTGCCGGGAGTGCCCGGCTTGTCTATTTTCCCTGATGCAGCTCCGAGAGCCGAACCGACATGGCAAGACGGTCAGGTTTCCCGTTGGGCAGCATCAGCAGTTCAGCGGCGGCAAGGACGGTTTTTGGCGCCAGCGTGCCCAGCGCCGCGGCCCATCGGGATCCTGCGGCGAAGTTGGCGAAGCCCTGCGGGCTGGTGTCCGCCACCGCCACGAAGGCGGCGAGGGCCTGGCCCCACTCGGCCGAGGGGACCCCGGCCACAAACGCGGCCCGCACGCCGTCGAGTTTCTCCAGTTCCGCCTGCACATGGGCGGCGGAAACCTTCACCCCGCCGGTGATAACAACGTCGTCGGCCCGCCCCAGGATCCGCAGCTTCCCGTCGCCGTCCAGCTCGCCAAGATCGTTGGTCCGGTACCAGCGGACGCCGTTGTCCGCCACGAATGCCGCCGCATCGAGTTCAGGGGCGCCCAGGTAGCCGGCTGCAATGGTTGCCCCGCCGAGCAGGACCCGCCCGTCCTCCGCAACGCGGACCAAGACGCCTTCCAGCGGGACGCCGTCGTACACGCAGCCGCCGCAGGTCTCGGCCGAACCGTAGGTGGTCACCACCTGCAGGCCGGCGTTACGGGCTGCGGCAAGCAGCGCCGGGGGCACCGGTCCGCCGCCGAGCAGGATCCCGTTGAACCGGCGGAGCGCTGCGAGGGTGTCAGCCGACGGCGCGTCCAGCAGCCGCTGCAGCTGGGTCGGCACCAGCGAGGTGAACCGCTTCTGATCGGTGAGCTCGGCCGCTGCGGCTGTGAAGGCCTCCGGTGTAAAACCTCCGCTGAGGTCCATCGCCCACGGCCGGGTTCCGGCAAAGAGCGAACGGACCAGCACCTGCACGCCGGCCACATATTGCACGGGCAGGGCGAGCAGCCACTGGCCTTCGCCCTTGAGCGCCAACGCGGTGGCCATCGAGGAGGCAGCCAGCGCGTCAACGGTCAGCACTGTAGCCTTCGGCACGCCGGTGGATCCGGAGGTTCGCACCACAACGGCGGCGTCTTCGATGCCGGGCGTTTCGGGGAAGGCCAGCACCGGGGACCCGTCGGGCCCGTCGGCGAGCTCGACGGCGGGTCCCTCCCCGTGGAGGGCCGCGGCCAGCGCCGCGAGGGCGGCTTCGATGTTGACAGCTCCGGAAGTCACGACGGCCGCCTTAGAAGTAGTAGGGGAAGCTGGACCAGTCCGGATCGCGCTTTTGCAGGAAGGCTTCCTTGCCCTCCACGGCCTCGTCGGTCATGTAGGCAAGCCGCGTCGCCTCGCCGGCGAAGACCTGCTGGCCTGCGAGGCCATCGTCGGCCAGATTGAAGGCAAACTTGAGCATCCGGAGGGCCTGCGGCGACTGCCTGGCAATGTCGGCGGCGTATTCCAGCGCCACATCCTCAAGCCGTGCGTGATCCACGGCCTCGTTCACCGCGCCCATCCGGACCATGTCCTCTGCGGAATATTCGCGGGCCAGGAAGAAGATTTCGCGGGCGGCCTTCTGGCCGATCTGGCGGGCCAGCAGCGCGGAGCCGTAGCCGGCGTCGAAGCTGCCGACCGTGGCATCGGTCTGCTTGAATTTGCCGTGTTCGCGGGAAGCGATGGTCAGGTCTGAAACGACATGCAGGGAATGCCCGCCGCCGGCGGCCCAGCCGTTGACAACGGCAATGACAACCTTGGGCATGGTGCGCATGAGCCGCTGGACCTCAAGGATGTGCAGCCGGCCGGCGCGCGCCGGGTCGATGGTTTCGGTGGTCTCGCCGTCTGCGTACCGGTAGCCGTCGCGGCCGCGGATCCGCTGGTCACCGCCGGAGCAGAACGAGTGGCCGCCGTCTTTGGCGGAGGGGCCGTTGCCGGTCAGCAGCACAGTGGCCACATCCGGGCTCATCCGGGCGTGGTCCATGGCGCGGTAGAGCTCATCGACAGTGCCGGGGCGGAAGGCGTTACGGACCTCGGGCCGGTTGAACGCGATACGCACCGTCGGCAGGTCCCGGACCACGGCACCGTCCGCGGAGCGCTCCACCTGCCGGTGGTAGGTCATGTCCTGGAAATCGTCGAAGCCGGACACGGTGCGCCAGCGGGTGGGGTCAAAGACGTCGGATACCTTGGCGGGGATTTGGTTGCTCACAGTCAGAGTCTAGTAATCGCCTCAGCTGATGCAGAACTCGTTGCCTTCAGGGTCCGCCATGGTGTGCCAGGAATGCGGTCCTTCGCTGGCGGTCCAAAGGAAGCTGGCGCCGCGGGCTTCCAATGCGGTGCGGAACGTGTCCTTGTCGGCGCCGGCCAGGTTAACGTCCCAGTGGATCCGGTTTTTAACTGTCTTTTCCTCCGGGGCCGTCTGGAAGAGGATGCGGCGGGCAGGGGCTGTGGCGTCGAGTTCCTCAGTCGGGCGGATGGCGGCACCGTCACGCCAAACGAGCTTGCCGTGGTGGACCTTGGTCTCCGCCTCGGTGGCGAAGCCCTGCTCGATCATGGAGCGGATGAAGCCCTCGTCCTGCGGCTCCACCGCCCACGCGAGGGTCTCGGCCCACCAGCCGGCCAGCTCATGCGGGTTCCGGCAGTCGACTGCGATCTGAATGTTGAGTGTCATGGAATGAAACTACGACGTCGGGACGCGCAGCGGTAGGGCCCGGACCACGCCAGCTGCGCGAGTTGACACCTCGTGGCAGTGTGTGTGCGGCAAAGTCATATGGTCCTAGCAACGCCGGGGTTTTAGGCTGCGTGCAGCAGCTGGTTCAGCCGGTTGGCCGGTGTCTCGAGGTTGAGGGTGGGTCGGGGCCGGCGGTTCAGTTTCGCGGCGACCAG